>NZ_JAWOUH010000001.1:0-661079 GCF_033339295.1 Vibrio sp. 704
TTGGCGCTGGACTAAACAAAGGCCCCCTTTTAGGGGGCTCACACAAAGCCACCTTCTTTAGAAGGTGGTAATTTACTTCCGCATTTTGATTCAAAGCGATTTTTTAGTGGGCAGTTACGTAATTATCTGATGAGAAAACTGCCTGACAAAGCATTTATAATGTGTATGTTTCCAATGTTTTAAATTCGCATGGTTAATTTGACACTTGGTTAGCGAAATTTACCAGACGAAGATAACGTTGAATATGAGGATTTGTTTAAGTCGTTGAAAAATAACAAAATAAAAGTTGGCATCGTATGTGCAATATATAAATTGTAATTAAAATTAACTGCTAATCCTCAAGGAGCTTATTATGAAAAGCGTATTTCTATCTACTCTAAGTCTTATTGCTGTAATGTCATCACCAATCGCTGCTGCTAACACTTTAGACAAAGAGGAGTGGAGCTCAGATTTACGTCAGGACTTTTCTGAGATGAAACATGAAACTATAGCAGATATTCAGCAAATGAACATGGATGCCATTCACGCACGTGATGAGCGTATCGTGAAAAACATTAAAGATGAGCAAGAACAGTTAGTAAAGGTAACGTGCCACAAAGAGAAAGCAAGCAAGTCATAAACGCCGCTAAAAGAGACTAACAGACGAAAATGAATCCAATACGAGTTCGGTGTTAGTTAGCAGTAAGCACTGACCTTGTTGCTCAACTTGCCAGCCTTTTAAGGCTGGCTTTTTTGTTTCTCATTTCATGGGTAGGGATCAGATCCTCAAGCTCATTATCAATAGTTGGCGTGTTTGATGAGCTATTGCTGGATGGAGCGGATGTAACTTTTAAAAGTGTAGATTTCAGTAAAGTGGAGGTGATGTTAGATATTTAAAATTTAGAAAAGATCCGATCTCCTTTTTGACCTTCATAATACCTTAGTATGTGGCTTACCTTTACTTGAATTAGAACTCATATTGCAGGCTCTCGTTTAAAGGTATTGATGCATATTTGAAGAATAAGAGATAGACATATGAGTTTTATTAAAATGTGTAAAGATGGTTTTAGAGGAAAACCAGATTTTGCACACTTGTTACATAATGTATTCCAGATAGATGACTTAGTACTATCATTTGAATGCCCGAACAATATATATGAAGGTCATGTATACCAAGATTTTATTGAATTACAACGGTTCAATATTGATTCAAAAGTAGAGCGACATGAAAAGTGTATAAAATTGGCCACGATTTATTTCTCTTTTCAAAATAAAATAATAAATCCACTATTACCAATCAATAAACAAGGTGGCTTATATATTCGGTTAAGGATTAAATCTTCAGATAAATATATTACTAGTGTTAATCAACTATCTTCATTTATAGAGAAAGAGTACGTGGATTTTTATCATGCTGTAGAGTCACCTGACGGCTCTCGAAAAGGTGATCATACAGAGTTGATGAATGATGCCATTGCGTATGCAAATCATCGTTGGGGAATGGACCCGATAAACGAAGAAAAAAAGAGAGCGAAAGAAGAGTTCCTTGTAGGAGAGTTTCTTCGTGGTTATCCTCCAATCAAATGCCAAGATATCAAGATTGGTGAAAATACATTTTCAAAATATGTAGAAGGAAATTTGGAGTATAAAAAAGACTATCGAAGAGTGTACAATTTGCCTATCAAAAATGAGTTTTACTTTAGTATTGAATTTTTATATGAAATCGAGCCTATATTTGCTCAAAAAAAGTTTTTAGATTGGGTAAGACACGCGGATGAAATCTTTGAAAAAAACGTTTTAGAGTTGCTAGCACTGTCTCCGCTTATTGATTCGCATACTACCTCCAAATCCGAAAGGTTGGCAAAAAAAGTTGATCCAGAGCGTTCATACTTAACTTAAAGAAAAAAGCCCGCGAAGAATGCTTTCACGGGCGAAAAAAGGGCACCAAATTGGGTGTCTATTCATTTTGGAGGTGGTCGAACGTCCATATAAAACTGACAATAGGCTTGGTGAGAGGCTTACCACCAGCGCGACCAACGAGGCTAAAGTTAACATTGTTGTAATGATTGTTAAAATGTTAATTCTTCAATCAATGTTTTCATTATCGTGAGTTTAAATTGTGAATGTGTTGCCTGCGTGTATTTTTACTCTGTGAAATGCCGTTTTTGACAATAAAACATATTATAAATCTTGTGTTGGTTATTTGATTTGGTTATATAAAACTCAACATACTTAATCCTTAACTGTTCATATTCACACTTAATGAGACACAATAACCCTCTGTTTGTTAAGTGATTGTGTGTTTTTTTAACGTATTGGTATTGAACAAAAAGCGACCTAAGCCGCTCTTGTTCATTTTGATAAATGTACTTATCAGTCGTTTTAGATTTCTTCGTGTTTATGGACTAGGCCGAAGTCAGCTAAAATGGCATACGCGGCAGGGATCATAAACAACACCAGCAGAGTGGATGCGAAAATACCAAACACGATGGAGATAACCAGTGGTTGGATAACCTGTGCTTGCAAACTGGTTTCAGTCAGTAACGGAAGCAAACCTGCTGCAGTGGTCATTGATGTTAGGAATACTGCTCTAAAGCGTTCCCGACTGGCTTTGACTACCGAGTCATGCACATTATCCCCTTCATCCACATGATGGCGTATGTACTGAACTAACAGAATCGAGTCATTCACTACAATCCCTGCTAATGAGACGAAGCCCATCATACTTGGCATACTTAATGAGTGACCGAGTAGGATGTGTCCCCATACCACGCCAATAAAGGCGAGGGGAATCGCAAGCATGACGACGAATGGTTCCAAATAACTGCGGAATTGGTAACTCAGAATCGCAAACACGCCAAATAAACCAAGCAAGAAGCCTTTACCCATTGATGCGCCAGTTTCAGCGGTATCTTTGGCTTCACCTTCAAAATCAAAGCGAAGACCAGGATACTTTTGCATAAGCTTTGGCGCTTCACTTTGTTGGAACTGACGAATAATGGCGGTTGAGTTGGCTTTCGTATTGTCGATATCGCCGAATACGCTCACAGTGCGCAAGCCATCGATGCGCTGGATTCTTACGTAATTACGTTGGAAATCCAAAGTCGCAATGGTCGCGAGTGGAATTTGACTGCCATCGGACAAGATAATTGGGAAGTTTGCCAATTGCTGTAAGTCACCAGCTTGCGCTTTATCAAGGCGAACTTCGATGGAAATGTTTTCAACCCCAACTTGGATTTCGTCTGCGGTTTGGCCAAAGAATGCTGCACGCAATTGATTGGCGATGAGTTGGCCGTTAATCCCATAAGCTTCTGCACCCGGACGCAGTTTAACCAAGACTTCTTCTTTACCCATACGCATGTCATCCAACACGCCATGGACACCGTCAAACTCATTTAAGTATTGTTGAATGTCGATAGAGGCGGCTTTGAGCGCATCCAGTTCATCATGCTTCGCTCGAATTTCAATCGCTCGTCCACCTGGCCCCATGGTCGGTTGTTTAAATACCAGTGAGATGGGATCGGCAAGTTCACCGATGTCTTCGCGCCATGCATCGATAAATTCATCGATGAGTGTGTTACGACTCTCTGCACCCAGCAAATCCAGACGTACCGTGGCAATGTGAGGGCCAGATTCATTCGCGTCGGCGTTAGCGTTGAATTGACTGGTGATGTGCAGAACCAATGGATTGCTGTCTTCCACTTTTTCTGTCCATTCTTTATCTAGCTTTTGAGCGGAAGCGACGATCTTATCGACGACAGCTTCCGTTTGAGACAGAGAAGAACCCGGAGGAAGAATAATACGCGCTTCTGCAATGTCGCCATCCAATTCAGGGAAGGGTTGGAACTTGAGTAAACCACCTACTAACGTGGCCGCGGAGATAAGAAGCAAGGCAACCACGCCACCCATAAAGGCATAGCGATACTCGACCACTTTATCTACTGCGTTGACCAAGGTGGTGTTGCGGAAGTTTTCAAAAGAAGCGAGCAGCTTTTGTTTGAACTTCGGTGTTTTTCGCTCTTGCTTTTGTTTATGTAGCGAATGAGAAAGGTGGTTAGGTAGGATCAAGAAGGCTTCCACCAAACTCAAACTCAAAACGAGGATCAGAACTTGAGGAACTGCTTTAAGTACCGCACCCATTTCACCTTGCAGGAATAACAAGCTACCAAAAATACACACCGTAGTTAGGAAGGAAGAAATTACCCCTGGCAGTACCTTTTTCACTCCTTTGATAACGGCATCATCGATCTCTTCTCCTCGGTCGAGGTGAGCGGCAATCGATTCGGCAATAACGATGGCATCATCCATCATGATACCGATGGCCATGAGTAACCCAACCAAAGACATGATGTTGATGGACAGGCCAAGTTGCGCCATCAAAAATAACCCACCTAAGAAGGCAACGGGTAAACCAGCTGCGACCCAAAAGGAATAGCGAAAACTAAAGAACAACCACATGGTGGCGAAGACCAGAATGATACCTTGCCAACCGTTTTTGACCATCATGGTCAGGCGATCCCAAAGCACGGATGAAAGGTCATTGGTCATTTGTAGCATCACACCGTCTGGCGCGATAGCTTGTTGTTCTTCGACAAATTGAGCAACCCGTTCCTTGATACGCAGTGCGTCATCTTCTTTGTTTTTGCTGACTTTTAGTAGGGCAGAAGGGTGACCATCGAAGAGGACTTTCTGTTCGTCCAATTCAAACCGGTCGGTAATCGTCGCAATATCTCTTAGACGGATGATTGAGCCATTTGTACCAGAGCCCACGACGATAGTCTCAAGCTCTTCCGGCGTCACGCGTCGTTCGTCAAAGCGGATCAGAAAGTTCTTATCTGGCGTTTCGACATTACCACTTGGCAACTTGACGTTTTGACGACCAATCTGGTCCGCAATATCACCAACACTCAAACCAAGTTGTCGGATAGCTTGAGTGTCTAACTCTACTCGGTATTGGTGGTCAGAGAAGCCAGCAACTTCAACCAAAGAGACATCGTAATCGATTTTTAACGTGCGTTTAAGCTGTTCGGCATACGCTTTTAGCTCTGGCCATGTGGTATCTGCGGTGATCGCGACATCCACAACTGGCTCGTTCCAATCGAGCTCTTGGACCACAGGAGATTCAATCTCTTGTGGGAAGTCGTTTATCGAGTTGATCTGGGTTTGAACATCAACCAACATGCGCCCAATGTCGGCTTCTTCATTCAGTTTTAAGATAAGACGCGCAGAACCCTCAATCGCTTCACACTGAGTTTCTTTAATGTTGGCAAGGCCATCGACAGCATCTTCCATTCGGATACAGATGCTCTCTTCTACCTCTTGAGGGGAAGCGCCGGGGTAAACCACACCAGCTAGGATGTAGGGCGGATCAAACTCAGGAAAAGTTTCACGCTTAATCGTGGAAAGTGAAGAAATCCCCAATATCAGCAGCGTTAGCATCAGCAAGTTGGCTGCTGTTGGATGCTTGGCGAAGAATCGGATCATGAATCAGACTCCTCAATAGCCGTTTCTGACTGTTCAGGTGACTCTTTCAATAGCATGCCGTTAATCGCAGGCAGCAAATCGTTGATGATCAGCTTCTGACCTTGCTCTAGTTCACCATCGATCACCACTTGGTTATTGCGACGATATAACACTTCAACCGTGACGACTTGCAGACGGTTGTCATCTCCCATCAGGTAAATCTTATCGCCATGAAGCGCACGCTCTGGGATGACCCAACTCGGGTTCTCTTGTCCCTCAATCAAGGCACGCACAAACATGCCGTTCACCAATGGAGGCGCAGACGTTGGGTTTAATGCACGGTAGTCTTGTTCAATTTCCAGAATCACACCGGCAGTCGCTTGGCTTGGATCAACCGTTTCACTGATGCGTGCAACTTTTGCTGGCCAGCTTGCAGAGAGGTTACCGCTGCTGAGTTCAATGTTGGCATGAATCGCATTCATATCAGGTTGTGGAATACCAGATTCATCGCGGACAAACTCACCGATGCTCGCCGCCAAAGTTTGCATGTCATGAATGGATAGTTGAGCTTCCACTTCCATGACATCAATACCATGTCCTGTCACCATGGTTTGTTGGAGGTTAACCACTTGCTTTTTCTCAATTTCTACGTCAGCAATACGCAAATCGTAAGGAAGCGTGATGATGGTTTTATCAAGCGAACGTTCGGCCTCATCCACTTTTGATGCATTAACTTTAACTAGGGCTTCCGCGACTCGTTTCTCATCCGGCATCAAACCAATTTGATTTTCAATATCCAGCACTAACTTACGTTGAGAGAGCGCGCTTTGCTCTTGCTGATCTACATCCGATTGCGAGGTTAAGCCTTTCTTACGTAGGTTTTGTTTACGGTCTAACTCTTTGTTGGCGATAACCAGACGGTTGGCTTCTATCTTGAGTGTGCTTTTGAGATTCGCTTCTTCTTGGTTCAGCTTAGCCAGAGAGGTTTGAGCAGATTTGAGATCGGCTTGAGCTTGAACCAGTTTCAGTTCGTAATCGAGTGGGTCGATTCGCAAGATTTCTGTCCCTGCTTGCAACACTTGTCCTTTTTCCAGCTGCGGATGGCGGTAGACCACTTTCCCCGTCACTTCGGCTATCGCTTTCCATTCCACTTTTGGGGCGATCTTGCCAAACCCTATGGCTACTGGAGCAATGGCTTTGAGCTCAAGTGGAATCGTCTCGACCAACCGTGCACGATCTCCAGCGGGTTTTACGGGCAAATCTGGTTTGAGGCTAATCGCCAAAAACAGAATGACGACCCCCACCGCAAGAGCAGGAAAGAACAGCAGCTTTTTATTTATCTTCATATTGGTCGCCCGAGTCTAAAAATCCATGTTTCATCAGTTGTATGTTGTGTTCGAATAATCGGTTCAAGAAGGCTTCAGAAAGTTCAATGCCATGAATGGCGAGCAGTGCTGGTGGTGCCATAAAAGGAAATACCATCAAGCTGATGTAAGAGACGCGACAAAGTTGAGGGTCGGCGTCTTTTCGTAAAACGCCACTATCGATCAACTTATCAAAGATCACGCCTTGCATTGGCTTACTGATATCTGCGAAGACTTTTTCGAGCAGTTTGCGTTGGGTTTCCGATGGGGGCATATTCATAACTTGGGCAACTAAGCGTGGGAACTGTGGTACCTTGATCATTTCGCGGTAGTAGGTGCGCATTAGATCGAGAAAGTTTTGCTCGTTACTGTTGGATACCAACGTCTGCATCTGCTTTTGCACCGGTGACAGTGTTTCGCGCAACATGGTCTCGAACAAGCCTTCTTTGTTGCCAAAGTAGTAACGAATCATCGCCACGTTCACGCCTGCTTTCTGCGCGACTAGGCGAGTAGAGACCTTGTCATAAGCCATAATGGTGAAGAGTTCGCGCGCGTGGAAAATCAGTTTTTCCCTTGCGTCGATATTATCTGTGGGTCTTCCCGCCCTTCGATGCGCTTCCGTCACAATCTTCTCTCAAAATATTAAACATTTGATTAATTATAAGACGCTGATTTCTCATGCGACATGTGAAAAATTAATCAGTATTTAATCAAGTGATTAATTTGTGATGAAGAGAAGTAAAAAAGAGCAGAAAGAACTGCTCTTTGAACAAATAGAAAAGTATTTACTTAGGAAGAACGGTCTTGTGAGGCTATATCACCCCCAACTTAACACACTCCAATTCGGTCTGTTGGCGTGTTCTTTGAGTTGTGGGCATGGATTTACCAGATAAGCGTAGTTCGCGTATTCACAAAGCGGTAAATCGTTGATTGAATCGGTATAGAAATGGATTTCGGAATAAGGCTCAGGCTGATTTTCTAGCCACTGTTTTAATCGCGTGACTTTGCCTTCACGATAACTCGGGATACCGTCGATTTCAGCAGTATAACGGTTGTTTTTCTCGATTAAATCAATTCCGAGTGCGGTTGGAATATTAAGACGGCGACCAACGGCTTCCACCAAAAAAGTGACGCTGGCAGAGATGATAACCATATCTATACCATCACGAGACAGTTGCTCAATCAGGGTTTTGGCTTGAGGGAACTGTTTAGGCAAAATATGGCTTTCAACACATTCTTCAACCAAGGCGTTTACTTCTTCAATCGGCATGTTTTCTAGTGGCTTCATGGAGAACGCTAGGTAATCTTCCATGTCCATTTTGCCTTCAGAGTACAAGGCCATTAGACGCTGATCTTCCATAATAAATAAAGGATCAGTCGCGATGCCTTTCTCAACCATAAACTCGTTCCAAATCATTGCGCAGTCAGCGTTTATTAGGGTTTCATCCATATCAAAAACATACAAAGGTTTGGACATGTTTAGGCTCTCACTGGTTGAATTTCGTTTAGGTTAAAGAGTAGTTCTAGTTGGCTGCCATTCGCTAGTAAGCGTTCTGAAGAGCGGTTAAGTAAGTCAACAGTGAGCTCACACTCTTCAACGTTCACTTGATAGCGAATAACATTACCTAGAAGCTGGTGGTTGGTGATCGTACCTACTTGTGGCGCTGAGATGTGGCTATCATATTGACGACCTTGCTCTTTTACATATATAGACTCTGGGCGAATCGCTACTTTCCATTCGGTATCAATGTTGAAGAGTTGCTTGGCTTTATTGGCCTCTACAAGGTTGTAGTGCCCCATGAAACCGGCCACAAACTCGTTAGCAGGATGAGTATAAATTTCTTCAGGTGTTCCTGCTTGAACAATTTCCCCTTTACTCATTAGGAAGATACGATCAGACATAATCATCGCCTCTTCTTGGTCATGAGTTACGAAGATAGTGGTGAGATTCATCTCTTTCTGAATGTCTCGGATTTGCTGACGAAGGTGTTTGCGGATTTTGGCATCAAGCGCAGAAAGTGGCTCATCAAGCAATAATATGCGAGGTTTCACCACCAACGCTCGAGCGAGTGCGACACGCTGGCGCTGACCGCCAGAAAGTTGATGCGGATAGTGTTTTTCTTTACCTGCCAGATCCACCAGTTTGATGACTTTAGCCACTTCACGTCGAATATCATCATTCGCAAGCTTTTTCATTTTTAAGCCAAATGCAATGTTGCCTTCGACGGTCATATTGGGAAACAGCGCATACGATTGAAAGACCATCCCAATACCACGCTCTTGCGGGACTTGATGCGTGATATCTTCTCCGTTTACCCAAATCTCGCCTCCATCGACAGGGTTAAGCCCAGCAAGGCTGCGAAGTAGTGTCGATTTACCACAACCGCTAGGGCCCAAAAGCGTAATGAATTCACCTTGCTCGATGTTAAAGTGAATGTCCTCAAATACGGTGTTATCACCAAAACGTTTAGTCAGATTTTTCGCTGTTACGTAGCTCATTGTTTGACTCCTCGGCTGAAACGACTTGCCAACCAAGTCAGTAAAAAAATAAATAGGAAGTAGGTCATCACTAAGGCAGACGTAAAGTGGCCGCTCGTCTGACGCATGTTATACAAGTAGATTTGCAGGGTTTCATAACGTGTGCCGACTAAAATATTGGCGAACACAAACTCTCCCAATAGAAATGAAAATGAAAGGAAAAGCGATGCCATCAGTCCTTTTTTGAGGTTAGGTAAAATGACCATCAAAAACGCTTTGGTTGTGCTTGCTCCTAGCAAGTGTGCAGCGTCCATTAAATCGTTAAGGTTAATTGCTTCGAAGCTATTAGAAATCGCACGATACATGAACGGTAACGCTATGGTGAAGTAAGTACCTACTAGAATCCAAGGAGTACCGATAAGGGAGATTTCACTGTCAGCATAAAGTTGAAGCAAGCCGACGGAGGACACCACTGGTGGTACAGCGAATGGTAGCAAAATAAATACGTTCATGAGCTTATCGAGCTTCGGAAAGTAGTAAAACACCACGAATATCGCTGGCAGAACCAGAATCACACTGAGGGTTAGCGAAGCAATACAAATAAACAGCGAACGCCCAAACGCTTGCAAAAAGCGTGGGTCGGTCAGCAATTTAACGTACCAATCAAAAGTGAAACCATCCGGAAGCACCGTAGCGCCCCAGCGTGATGAAAGCGAATAGACAAAGGTCGCTAAAATCGGGATGAGCATGATCCCAACAATGGAATAAACCACCGTTTTATGGAATCGCGTATTAACGTTGTTCATGACTACTTCCTACCTGCATAGCTTTTCGAAATGAGCCATTGGTTAATCACTGTGATAAAGGCAAGTAACGCCATTAGAATCACCGAAATTGCAGCGGCGAGATTAGGTTCAAGGAACAGGTCTCCCGATACCAGACTCGCAATTCGAATTGTGATGACGTTATAGTTACCGGAGGTCAACGCATAAACACTCGCATATGCGCCGATTGCGTTGGCTATTAAGATAATAAAGGTACCGAATAAGGCTGGTGAGAGCACTGGCAGCGCGATTTTCGCCCAATACTGTGATGTTTTGGCTCCCAGTAGCGCAGCAGCTGCTTGCCAATCATCGCTCAACGCGTCGAACGCAGGGTAGAGCAACAACACCGCCAGCGGGATTTGGAAGTAGATGTAAATGGCCAGCAGACCCCATTTACCATAAAGGTCGAAATCACCGAGTAAGCCATACTGCTTGAGCAAAAGGGTAATCGCCCCATTGGTGCCCAAAATAATGATAAAAGCGAATGACAGAGGTACGCCTGCAAAGTTGCTGCTCATGTTCGTAAACGCAATCACACCGTCGCGGACTTTAGAATCGACTCTGCGTAGAGAAGAGACCAACAGAGTCGCAATGGCTAAGCCAAAAATGCTCGACCATACAGCTAACCACAAACTGTTGCCAAACGCCTGCATCATAAAGGCGGAGTCGAGCACTTCAATGTAGTTATCGAAGGCAAACTCGCCATCGTAGATAAAGCTGTTTAACAGTACCCAAATCATCGGTGCGAGTTGAAATAGGTAGAAAAACAGCGCGAAAGGCACCAACCAAATGGCTGGCTTAAAGCGCTTTAACCAAGTACTTGCCAAATTTGAGCGTGATTCGCTAGAGCTAGGGGAGAGGACTGAACTTCTCATAGTGCTAACAATTCCTGAGTGTATGGCTTCGTGTGGTCAAGGTTTAGCAATTGACAAACGGTGCCACAAATATCAGTTTGCTTAATATGACAATCTTGATGGGTAAACTTATCACCAATGACAAACAGGGGAACTTCTCGCTCTTCAGGTAAAATCCCACCGTGAGAAAGATCGTTGTTCATGCCATGATCGCTGGTCACAATGATTTGATACCCATCAGCAAGCCATTGATCGATGTAGTTGGAAAGAATAATGTCTGCACCTCGCACACAATTGCGGTATTGGCGAGAGTCTAGGCCAAACTTATGTCCTGTATCGTCGATATTCATCGGATGGATCAATAAGAAATCAGGTTGATAGTTTCGACGTAAATACTCTGCGTCCAGGAACAAGGCTTCATCAGGATAATGATCCCAATGGTAAAAGCAGCCGTGCTGGATATTCAGGGTTTCATCATGCGTGAAACGATCGCGAACAGGTTCAAATGGCGCGCGATTGTAAAGCTCACTTACCCAGTGGTAGGCAGCCGCAGCGGTCACTTTTCCTTGGGCTTTTGCCAAACTGAAAATGGAATCGTGTTTGGATAGACGAACGATATTGTTGTTTACGATGCCGCTTTCTACAGGGCGAACGCCCGTTAAAATGCACTCATAAAGTGGGCGAGACATAGAGGGCAGCTCACACTGCACAGGATAAAGCGTTGCGCGAGTTTCTTGTTGGGAACGACTTTGTTCTAGAAGACCATTGAGGTAGCCCATGCAATCACGGGCTACCTGATAGTTCAGTCCATCTAGAACAACAAGGATGACCTTATTGCTCATAACGACTTACTCTTATTGCTGGTGGATTAAGACACTTTCTTGCCATTGACGTGGCAGCTTACGTGCGGATTTTTCCCAAGCTGAGAAGTCAGTCACTGGGTGAACATTGCTGTATTGGTCATTAGCAATTAGCTTGTCTTGCACTGCTTGAGGCAGTGTGATGTTGGTGCGGATTGGACGCGCATAACCTTCTGCTAAGTTGATTTGCCCTTGATCGCTGAAGATGTATTCACGAGCAAGCTTTGCTGCATTAGGGTTCTTCGCGTATTTATTGATTATGGTTGTATAACCAGAAATCACAGAGCCATCTTGAGGAATGCTCACTGTAAAGCGGTCGCGGTCAATTTTGTCGCGGTAGTTCAATGCATTGAAGTCCCACATGATCGCCACTTCCACTTCGCCTTTTTCTAGGTTGGCGATGTTCGGATCGGTAAATGAAAGACGACCTTGCTTCGCGAGTTCAGAAAAGAATTTGAGCGCAGGCTTGAGGTTGGATTCGTCCCCACCGTTGGCGAACGCTGCGGCGAGAACCGCGTTGTTTGCCTGTGCTGCTACGCCTACGTCACCTACGGTCACTTTGTAGTCGCCTTTTAATAGGTCATCCCACGTTTTTGGCGCGTCTTTTACGAGGTTATTGTTGGAGATAAAAGAAATAGTGCCAGTGTAAGCAAGTGCCCAATGACCATCTTCGTCTTTTGCCCAATCTGGGATGTCATTCCAAGTTGTTGGTTTATATGGCTGAGTGACGCCTTTTTTAACCGCTACACGTGCGAAGGCAAAGCCTACGTCACCAATGTCTGCGGTCGCGTTTTTCTTCTCAGCTTCGAATTTTGCGATTTCTTGAGCCGAGCTCATATCCGTGTCTTGGTGCTTAAGGTTGTAATTTGACTTTAAATCAGTCCAAGTGTCTTTCCAGTTTGCCCAACTGTCAGGCATACCCACACTGTAAACCGCCCCTTCTTTTTGTGCTGCTGCTACCAAAGATTCAATATCGGCTTCTTTCGCTACTGTTGGCGTAGCGAGTGTTACCGCAATGATTGCCGCTGGTGCGGTAATTGAACGACTTAGCAAAGTTTTCATTGTCTCCATCCTTCTGGACTAGGTCAGTAAGTTCGCTTTGTATGCTATGGATGGAATGTGACGATTTAGCGCAAGTAATTTGACAGTTTTGCTGATTTTATATGGCACTTATATTTCATACGTTCAGTATGTGTTCTGTTGATTAATGTCATATTTTTGTTACGTAAACGCCTTATGTTATTCGTCAAATTATCCTTGGACTAGATCAGAATGAGAGCGACAGGCACCGGACAATTTGGTACCCAATTAGGAAAAATTAGAAGCAGCTTAAAACAGCAGATTCTTTCCGGCATCATGTCGGAAGGACAAAAACTGCCGTCAGAGAGAGAGCTCAGTGAGCTGTTTTCTACGACTCGAATCACTATCAAAGATGCGTTGGTGTCTTTGGAAACGGAAGGTCTTATTTATCGAGAAGAGCGCCGGGGTTGGTATGTATCTCCTGAGCGTATCTGTTACAACCCGTTGTCTCGTTCTCACTTCCATCAGATGATTCGAGAGCAGCATCGTATTGCAGAAACTAAGTTACTCAACGTGCGAAGTGAAATGGCCGCAGGTGAGTATGCCAAATCGTTAGAGGTGGAGCGAATTACCCCAATTTATGTAATTGAACGGTTACGTTTTATTGATGGGCGAGCGGTATTGTTTGTTGAGAACGTGCTCAAAGCGGCACTGTTTGAGGGGATATTGTCTGAGAACCTCACAATGTCCCTGACGGGTATTTATCGTGAGAAGTATGGTTACGAAACAAAGCGCTCTCGTTTTGATGTGATTCCAACGTCAGCACCTGCTCATGTCGCTAAAGCGTTGAACTTGGCTGAAGGACAACCCGTTCTGAAAATTCGGCGGGTAAACTACAAACAAGATGGGCATTTAATGGACTGCGAATTCGAGTATTGGCGTCCAGACGCAGTGATGATTCGCATTGATAGCGTAGGATAAAGCGCAGAATTAAAAAGAGCCCAATGAAGGGCTCTTTTTCGCATATTGGTTAGAGAGGCGGTTTAAACGAGGCCTTGCTCTTTTGCCATTCTGCTTGCGATGCCGGGTGCTTTCCAAATGCTTGGCAGCAAAATGAAAGACACAGGCACGGCAGTAATTACAATGAAAGACTGCAATGCAGAAATACCACCAGAGCCCATTGAGATAAGCGCAATAGCGACAATACCCATAATCAGCCCCCAGAACGAGCGAATCACTGCGTTTGGTTCTGTTGAGCCCGTCATCACTACACTGATTGTGTAAGTCATCGAGTCACCCGTCGTCACGATAAATGTTGTCGTTAAGATCAGGAACAGAACCGAAATGATCATTGGGTAAGGTAATTCACCAGTAATCGCTAGCAGTGCTGCAGGCAAGTTAAAGCCTTCAAACGCAGATGAAATCAAACCAGGGTTATCAAGTTCAAACGCAAGGCCACTGCCACCAACGATACTAAACCAGAAGCAAGTAATCAGCGGTGCCGCGATGCTAATAGACATGATTAATTGGCGAATTGTACGACCACGAGAGATACGAGCAATAAAGATCGCCATCATTGGGCCATAACCGATAAACCAACCCCAGAAGAATACTGTCCACCAGCTTAGCCAGCCTGTATCACCACGGTAAAGTGCCATAGGGAAGAAGTTATCCACCATACGACCAACGCCTTGCACGTAGCCATCAACGATAAAGCTTGTCGGCCCGAAGAACAGGATGTAACCAATTAACAGTACAGACAAAATGATGTTGTAACGACTGACGATTTGAATACCCTTGCTCAAACCGCTCAGTGCGGAAAGGGTATACATCAGGATCGCCGCCATAATAACCATACTTTGCGTTACGAACGTATCTGGCAGGCCAAACAATGAGTTTAGCGCGTAGCTAATTTGTAAACCTAAGAAGCCGATAGGACCGATGGTTCCTGCTGCTACTGCAATGATGCTACATGCGTCAGCAACATCACCAATCCAGCCTTTAATGGCTTTATCACCAAAAACAGGGTAAAGCAGAGTACGCGGCTTAAGAGGCAGGCCTTTATCGTAATGCAAGTGCATTAAGACAATGGAAGATAGACCACCAAGGATCGCCCAAGCTAAGAAGCCCCAGTGCATAAAAGACTGAGATAGGGCATTGATTGCGGCAGTTTTCGGTGAAGCTTCCCCGTATAGAGGCGGAGCAGTCACAAAGTGGGCGATAGGCTCAGCTGCGGCCCAGAACACACCACCACCTGCAAGTAGAGTACAGAGTACGATTGACAACCACTTAAAGTTATCAATATCAGGTTTCGCTAGACCACCTAGGCGCACATAACCAGTGCGACCAAACGCAAGAGCCAAACCAATTAGGAAATTCAGAAGAAGCAGTACTTGCCAGTAAGCTCCGAAATATTTAGTAGCAAAGCCGAAGCCGGTGTTAACCATTGCGGTTAGAGAGTCGGTATTCGTTAGAGCAAGTAAAACGAATAGAGTGAGGAAGCTACCACTTAACCAAAAGACAGGATTGGTGAGTTCGAGGCGCTTGAGTAAAGATGGGGGATGAATAGCAGAATAGTCAGCATCCTGAATAGGCGCTGTGTGGGAGGCGGCATTCGTCATATTTGACATAATTACTTCGCTTTTTAGGGCTATGAAGCCGTGCATTTCCCCTCACATCGTTTCAACGAAAAGTGTGAGGATGTTCAAAAAGCCGATGATGTTAACATGTCGAAGTTGCAAATATAACCTTAGATTTCGATTAATTTTTAACAGGTTAGCCAAGTTGCTGATTTTTGGGTAGAGATCAAAAGAAAGAGTTTTTACGTGAAATGCACCGCATTTCGTATGTAATTAACATTTCCCTTATTTTTGCATGGGATTGTCAGGATTACATTGAGAAAACATGTTTTTCCCAAGCTAAGGTTTAACTCGATGGCTCACTTCGAACTTAACGGGCAGTGGATGCTTATCTCGCCACAGCGTCCCAATCTTGAAATTCCAATGTTTATTCCGGGCGATAATGTGTCGGCGCTTTTACAAGCAGAGCAGATTCCAGATCCTTATTTTGCCGATAATGAAAACAAAGTTCGATGGATTGAAGAGTGTGAGTGGCATATCTCACGTGAGTTTGAAGTCGACGCGTTTACGTTGTCTGCCAAGCAAATTTGGATGACGCTAACTCGTGTAGATACCTTGGCAACCTTCTATGTTAATGGTGAGTTAGCACTAACTTGCAGCAACATGTTTACCCAGCAACGTGTGGATATTAAACCGCATTTAAAGCAAGGTACTAACACGATTCGGGTTGAGTTTGCTCGGGTGGATTTAGAAGGTATCGCAAGAGCAAAAAAACTGCCATTTCCTATTCCATCGGCAATGGGCAACAACCAAATTCCACACATGAACTTGATCCGCAAAACACAATGCCATTCCGGATGGGACTGGGGCATTTGCTTGATGGTATCGGGTATTTACGACCCCATTCAAATCGACATTGTGAATGAGCTTTGGCTCAAAGGCTTCTCGACAGAGCAGCAATGGCAAGCCGATGGGAGTGTGTTTCTTGATGTAGTAGTTGAAGTGGAAACGGACAGTCAACGCCATGAAATGATTGTTGAATTTAATGGTGAGCGTCAATGTATTCAAACAAAAGGAAGTGGTCACTATCATTGCCAGTTCCACATTTTGGAGCCTCAACGCTGGTGGCCATCGGGTTATGGCGAAGCGTATCTCTATCCCATTACCATTTCTTGCAGAGAGCAAAAGTTAACGCACAACATTGGTTTGCGTCAGTTAACCCTAAATAACCAAGCTGATGAGCACGGCTCTGCAATGGAATTTATCGTCAATGGCGTACCGATTAATGCTAAAGGTGCCAACTGGATCCCTATTGACGCAATGCCGGGGCGAGAGTACGAAACACGTTATCGCAACCTTTTGCAAAGTGCGGTTGACGCCAACATGAACATGATTCGCGTATGGGGCGGTGGTCAGTACGAGAGTGAAACCTTTTATAACCTTTGTGATGAACTTGGCTTGTTGGTGTGGCAAGACATGATGTTCGCCTGCTCGTTGTACCCATCAAACGACGAGTTTTTAAAAGACGTAGAGGAAGAACTTAGATTCCAAATCCCGAGGCTTAAGAAGCACCCATCAATCGCACTTTGGTGTGGTGACAATGAAGTGATTGGAGCTATTGGTTGGTATGACGAATCTAAGCGCAGCAAAGTCAAATACACGGTTAACTACGATCGCCTCAACCGCATGATTGAGAAGGAGATTACCGAGCAAGATAGCACTCGCCGTTTCTGGCCAAGTTCCCCATGTAATGGTGAACTGGATTTCGGTGATGCGTGGCATGATGATAGTAAAGGCGATATGCACTTTTGGGACGTTTGGCATTCAGGAAAATCATTCAGTGCCTACTTTGACGTGAATCCTCGTTTTTGCTCTGAGTTTGGTTTTCAATCTTGGCCATCTTTTGCTGAAGTTAAGCGGTTTGTCCCTGAGCAAGACTGGAATATTACATCCCCAACTTTCGAACAACATCAGAAGAACCCTCGTGGTAATAGTATTATCACAGAGATGTTCACGCGCTATTTTCGTTTTCCCTCTGGATTTGAGAGCATGCTGTATTTAAGTCAAGTTCAGCAGGCAATCGCGATCAAAACTGCATGCGATCATTGGCGTGCCATTTCTCCAGTTTGTCGCGGCATGCTGTACTGGCAACTCAACGACAATTGGCCTGTCAGTTCTTGGTCTAGTTTGGAATACAGTGGTCGATGGAAGCAGTTGCACTACCATGCAAAACGCTTTTTTGCGCCGCAGTATTTGGTATTTTCCGAGCATACAGGCAAGTTGAGCCTACATTTGCTCAATGATGCAAAAGAGTCCGCAAGCGTCAACGCACTGCTTAAGTGGGTAGATTGGCAAGGGGAAGAAAAGCAATGTTGGAGCTTAGAACAAACAGTCATAGCAGACAGCAATACGATTTTGTGGCAGTTGGATGAATTGATCGAGAAGGATGAACTTACGTCAGGCTTCTTCTATGTTGAAGCGCAAATCGGTGAAGACAGAATAAGCAACACATGGTTTAGTACTCACGAGCTAAAAACCTTGCCGATAGCGAAAGCCAATATAGATGTCTCTATTGAAGGGAGGCGAATTACATTGATTGCGGATAAGCCTGCGTTTTTTGTTCATTTGGAGAGTGATGCTGATGGAAGGTTCAGTGACTCTAGTTTTACTCTGTTGGTCAATGTTCCAATGACGGTTGAGTATTTAGGTGATGATGTTTCAGGTATGCAGCAGTCGTTGAGGGTATGCCACCTTAATGATTAAAGCGGGCATAGAACATCTATATGCTGATAACTAAAAAGGGAGCGTTTGCTCCCTTTTTAGTTACCAAGTATCCGTTATTAAGCTCAGGTTGAGACAGAAGACTATTTAAGTTTCTGATGGACCCGATAGCTAACGACAAAGCCAATGTAGAATAGTGCAGCAAGAGTAATCACTGCCGTCGCGTACGCCAGCAGGCTGTTTAACCCTAAACCAAAAGCCAAAGTGAAGGCGATACCATGAATGGCTTCCGCAGGGATTCGGTACCAAGCAGCGTGGACGGAAGATCCGAAGAGGATAAAGGTACTAAGTAAGACAATCGTGCCGCCTATAAAGCCGACCCATCTGCTGTTGTTCATGTTGCAGTCTCAGGGGTTTCCGAGGTAACAAAATATTTCAGGATCGTATTATACAACCGATCATCGCGAAAAGCGCTAGAGAAATTTCGCGGATAAAACAGAGTGTTTTAATTCGAACAAAAGAATACGACCATAGCCAACTTAATACAGGAATAACAAAACATGTTGAGATTTATACAACGTCGCCGCATTAAGAAAGTGATTAAACTAATGAGTACCAGATTGGTGGTGGGATACGGCAGTCGTGAGTACTTTTCGGTTGGTCAGGTAAAGACGAGCACCAGCGAGTTAAGCGCGTGCCAACAAAAAATTGCGTTGGCATTATATGCGGATCCGCAACATCTTGATTTGGAAAACCAACCAGAGTTGCAAGCAATACGCTCAGACGTGGCGCATGATTTCTTTTCTGGTGCCGATTATACCGCTCAAGATGTGCTTAATTTACTCGGCTCTGGTGGCTGGAAAGGTGGCCGAATGGAAGATGGAATGTCTCATCATTTTGGTATGCACAGTCGATATTAAAAACATGCGTTAATTTTATAAATTCGATAAATATTTTTGCTGTTAAAGATTAATTAAATTTTCTTTCAATTGGGTAATAATTACCTAATTATGCACCCGAATCCCAGCGCGTCGCTGGACTGGTTGGATCGCATACCATGAAATTAATCATCAAAGGATTGGGGCTGAGTGCTCTTGTGCTCAGCATGTTTGCTCATGCAGATAGCAAAACGTTGAACGTTTATGCATGGGGTGGCTATTTGCCGGAAGCATCGTTAAAAGCGTTTGAAAAACAAGAAGGCGTTACGATTAATTATTCGACCTTTGAGAATAATGAATCAATGTACACCAAGCTAAAATTGCTAAAAGGTTCTGGTTACGATGTGGTTTTTGCTTCTGCGTACTTCATTGAAAAAATGGGTCGAGAAGGACTGCTTTCGAAAATAGATCACGCTCAAGTGCCAAACATGCAAGACACAATGGACGGCTTACTTGGCCAAGCGCACGATCCGAAAAATGATTACTCTCTGCCTTATATTTGGGGCATTACAGGGATCAGCTACAACGAATCCATAGTTGAGCAACCAGTGACCAAATGGGCAGACTTATGGGAGTCTCAATACGAACAACAAGTCATGTTGATTGATGACGTCCGCGACGTGTTCGGTATGGCGCTGAAGAAAAATGGCCATAGCGTGAATACAAAAGACGAAGCTGAAATCGAGCAGGCTTTTGATTCTCTAGTAGCGCTGAAAAACAACGTATTACTGTACAACTCAGATGCGCCGCAAGTCCCTTACGTGTCCGGTGAAACATCGGTCGGCATGCAATGGAACGGCAACGCATTCCAAGGACAGGTTGAAATGCCTGAGCTGAAGTTCGTGATGCCGGAAGAGGGCGCGGTATTGTGGATGGACAACTTCACTATTCCGTCTGGCAGTAAAAACAAAGCATTGGCGCATAAATTTATTAATTTCATGTACCAATCAGAGAACCAAGCGGAAATCGTGACCAGTTTGGGTTATGCGTCGGCAACGAACGCTGGGCGTGACAAATTGCCAGAAGAGTTGAAAAATAACCGTACTATTTTCCCTTCATCAGAAGACATGAAAAAAGGCGAGTTTATTAATGATGTTGGCGCAGAAACGTTAGCGATTTACGAAAAGTACTGGCAACGTTTAAGAACGCAATAAGCAACGCCTTTGCCTATTGTTAGGCTTAAAA
This sequence comes from Vibrio sp. 704, assembly GCF_033339295.1. Classification (NCBI taxonomy): domain Bacteria; kingdom Pseudomonadati; phylum Pseudomonadota; class Gammaproteobacteria; order Vibrionales; family Vibrionaceae; genus Vibrio; species Vibrio sp. 704. The sequence goes on from NZ_JAWOUH010000001.1 coordinate 20,266, forward strand.
TCGTTCAAATTTGAATTCCCCTCATCACGAAAGCGGTGAGGGGAATTTTTATGGGCTTTGTACTGCGAGTGTTACTACGCGGCACGCTTCACGAGGCAGAAGTGCTTTTTACCGCGTTGCAGTAACCAATATTGATCAAACAGTGGGAAGCTCAAACTTGGGTTATCAGCCGACACTTTTTCACCGTTTACACTGATGGCGTTGTTGCTGATGTGTTCGCGTGCAACACGCTTCGAACTTGCTAAACCCGACTCAATCAACAGCTCAACCAAATCTTGTTGTGCGCTCTCAATGCTTGGTAAACCATCCAACTCCAATTGTTTTAATTCACCCAAACTCAGTTGTTGCACATTACCGCTGAATAAAGCTTGAGTGATGCGCTCGGCGCTAGCTAGGCCTTCTTCGCCATGAACAAATCGCGTCATTTCCTCAGCGAGGATACGTTGTGCTTGTGGCTTACCTTGGCTTGCTTGGTCTTGCGCTTCAATGCTGGCAATTTCTTCGCAGCTCAAGAATGTGTAGTAACGCAAGAAGTGGTAAACGTCTGCGTCTTCTGCGCCAAGCCAGAACTGGTAGAACGCGTAAGGAGAGGTTTTGCTAGGATCTAGCCATACTGCACCGCCTTCGGTTTTGCCAAATTTGGTACCATCGGATTTGGTGATCAGCGGCAGAGTTAAGCCAAATACTTGCTCACCATTTTGACGGCGAGTTAAATCGATCCCGCTGACGATGTTTCCCCATTGGTCATTGCCACCGATTTGCAAACGGCAACCGTATCGACGGTTTAGCTCGGCAAAATCGTACGATTGCAGTAGGGCGTAGCTAAATTCGGTGAAGGAGATACCTTGGTCAGGTCGTTGCAGGCGTTGTTTTACCGATTCTCGGTTGACCATAGTATTGATCGAGAAGTGCTTACCCACATCGCGGAAGAAGTCGATCACATTGATCGCTTTCATCCAGTCAGCGTTGTTCACCATGATCATCGGCTTGGTCAGTTGGTGATTCATCAACTGCTGAATTTGATTAGAAAGATCGTTAACCCAGCCTGAGACGATTTCCTCTGAGTTCAGACTGCGCTCAGTCGCTTTAAAGCTTGGGTCGCCAATCATGCCCGTTGCACCGCCAATCAAGGCAACAGCTTGGTGTCCGGCATCTTGAAAGCGCTTAAGCATAATCAAAGGCACGAGGTGGCCGATATGCAAGCTGCCAGCTGTAGGATCGAAGCCGCAGTAAACGGTTTGTGGCTGTGAGAGAAGTGTCTGAATTTCTTCCAAATCGCTGGCTTGTGCAATCAAGCCACGATCTTGTAAATCTTGCAGTAATGGTGTCGTCATTCTTTTTGTCTGTCTTAGTGGTTGTTACATTTAGACTAAAACGCGACACCTTTTCTCGATATATCCCTTAAGGGACAGTTTTTATCTTGAATGGAGAATGAGGTGATTGAGGAAAAGCTGGAATAACTCACTCAATGAAGACACATTTAATTGCGAGTAAATTCGCTTTCGATGATTTTTGACCGTGCCTTGAACTAAGTGTAACCGCGCGGCAATTTCTTTGGTGTCAAACCCTTGAGCGAGAAGCGAAGCCACCTCTTGTTCGCGACGGGTGAGTGATTCTACGCCAAACGTTGCTAAAGCTTGCTCAATGGCTAATCGCATACTGCCAGAATAAGCACTCTGTGCAAAAACAGGCTCAGAAAAGGTAAATTCCGTTTGTTTCCAATGCTGCTGACAAAGCGACTGAATTATCGGGAAATAGGGCTTTAGCTTATTGATTTGTTGCTGAGAAAAGTATTTTCCATCAGTCATATATCCGAAGTACAGCATGACCCAACGGCCAGATTCAACTTCGACTAGCATGCTAAGCTCGTCTTTCCACCCTGTTTGATGATAGAACTGCTCGCAGTATGAGGTGAAGTCAACGCCTTTACGCGCCACGTCTTTGAGCGTAAATACGCCTTGTTGCTTTGTCTCGTTTAGTTTGAGAAAAAAAGGGTCATTTTGAAATGAGTCAGTAAGGTAGCGTTGAAAAAGTAACTCTCGCTCGTTCTCAATTGAGTCGTAGAGATAAATAGGATGTTTACCTTCTCGGTAACCTAAAATAACTGCGCAATCAAAATGAAAAAGAGTGCGAATGACACGCATAAGTTTAGGAGTAAAGTTAGGCGTGTTAAGAGCAGAAATTGCTTCTGCTAGCAGATTATTAAAGTTATTGTCAGGCATGGGATACCGAATTGCAGGTGGTTTTGCGCAAGCATAACCAAAAGCAATCCAACGAGAAAGGGAAGTCGCCATCTTCTGGTGACTTCCATAGAGAAAGTTGCGTAAGTGCTCAGTTTTGAGGAATCATATCCCCGTTAACTTATTGATAAGGGTGCATAACAACGGTTTTATTTAAGCGATTAGTTGCTATGCATTACTGCGAGTTAGTGAGCTCTTCGTTAACCCAATATTTAGAACCAGACACGTTAGCATCGATGAGCAAACCTTTAGCGTTCAACTGATAGACGGCGACGCCGCTGTTAAATTGTTTTGAAAGTTGCTCTGAATCTTCGCCCGCAACAGCAGAGGCTTCACTTGTGGCCTCCCATCCTTCGTTGACGAACGTATCAAAGTCTTCTTTGCTCTCAAACAGAACCACTTGTTGGTAACATTTGCCGCCAGCCCCAAGTGCAACGCCCAAACCAAACATATTCATATAAGTGCGTTCTTCTGTTTCCTTATTCACTGCGACTCCTGACCCTGAGTTGGTGTGAAACAGTAAAGATAATTTACGAGAATCAAAGACCGCGTAGCCGTACGCGTTGTCGTAAATAGCTTTTGCCTCCGGCTTTTCATTAAATAACTTGAGCAAAGCGCTATCTGCCATTAAGTCCACGGCTTGGCGAGCTTCTTCTGGCGTATCGCCTTCCATCAGCTCATCAATTTTTTTGTCGGCAGCATCTATCCATTCTTTGCTTTTCTCGATGCTGGCTTCTGTCCATTCGCCTGCGGTATTGATCGCTTCCTCGGACCAGTTCGTGAAATCTTGCCACGCTTGTTTTGAAAACGCTTTGGTGTCGTCCCAAGCATCTTGTGCAGTATCAGAAACTGCGTCGCCAAGCTCAGACATTTTATTGGAAATTTCATCCCAATCGGCATAAGCAGGGGATGCCAGGAGCATCAATGTAGTAAGGAGTGCGATAGGCTTTTTCATCAAATTCTCTCTGGAGTTATCGATATACCATTCATTTTAGGTCATCAGACTTTGATAATGAAATTGACTAAATGACGAACTTGAGAGAGGAATCACGAACTGATTGTGAAATGACGTGTGAATAACAAAGCCCTCACAAGTGGAGTGTGAGGGCTAGAGTTTATCGTGTGTTACTTGCTGCTAACTTTACCGAGTTTTAACCAAGTATCGATAACCGTATCTGGGTTTAGTGATACAGAGCTAATTCCTTGATCCATTAGCCATTCCGCTAGGTCGTCGTGGTCTGATGGGCCTTGACCACAAATACCAACGTATTTGCCTGCTTTTGTTGCCGCGTCAATCGCCATCTGAAGCATCACCTTAACCGCTGGGTTGCGCTCATCAAATAGATGTGCAACATCGCCAGAGTCACGATCAAGTCCAAGCGTTAACTGAGTCATGTCGTTTGAGCCAATCGAGAAGCCGTCAAAGTACTTCAAGAACTCATCGGCAAGGACCGCGTTGGATGGCAGTTCGCACATCATGATGACTTTAAGACCCTGATCGCCACGGCGCAGATCAAACTTCGCTAGCAAATCAATCACTGATGCTGCTTCGCTTGGTGTACGCACAAATGGGATCATGATTTCAACGTTTTTCAGACCCATTTCGTTACGAACGCGTTTGATTGCTTGAGTTTCTAGCTCGAAGCAGTCTTCAAACACTGGAGAAATGTAACGAGACGCGCCACGGAAGCCAAGCATTGGGTTTTCTTCATGCGGTTCGTATGCTTTACCGCCAACCAAGTTGCTGTATTCGTTAGACTTAAAGTCAGACATACGAACAATAACGCGTTTCGGCCAAAATGCCGCAGCAATGGTTGCGATACCTTCTGTCAGTTTGCTTACGTAGAAATCGATAGGATCTTTGTAACCACGAATACGCTGAGTGATTTCTGCTTTTAGCTCATCGCTTTGTGCATCAAAGTTAAGTAATGCTTTCGGGTGGATACCAATCATCTTATTGATGATGAATTCAAGACGAGCAAGACCAACACCTTCATTTGGAATTTGTGCGAAGTCAAACGCACGATCAGGGTTACCCACGTTCATCATCACTTTTGTTGGTAGCAGTGGCAGTTCATCAACAGAAGAGCGTTTTACATCAAATTCAAGTTCACCTTGGTAAACGTAGCCCGTTTCACCTTCAGAACAAGATACGGTCACGGTTGCACCATCGGTTAACTTGCTTGTCGCATCGCCACAGCCAACGATTGCAGGAATACCAAGCTCACGAGCGATGATGGCTGCGTGGCAAGTACGGCCACCACGGTTGGTTACGATTGCAGATGCTTTTTTCATCACTGGTTCCCAATCTGGGTCAGTCATGTCTGTAACTAGCACGTCACCTTCTTGGACTAAAGACATTTGGTCCAGAGAGTCAACCAAGCGAACCACGCCTTTACCGATGCGCTGACCGATTGCACGACCTTCAACTAAAACATCCGCTTTGTTTTGTAGCTCGTAGCGCTCAATCACGTTTTGTTCCGTTTGTGAACATACGGTTTCAGGACGCGCTTGAACAATGTACAGCTTGCCATCAATGCCATCTTTTGCCCATTCAATGTCCATTGGACGCTGATAGTGCTTTTCGATGATCATTGCTTGTTTTGCGAGCTCTTTGATCTCGTCGTCGTTCAATGAGAACGTGTTGCGCTCTTCATCAGAAGTATCAACGATATCAACTTGTTTGCCGATTTCTTGGTTATCTGAGTAGATCATTTTGATCAACTTAGAACCAAATGTTTTCTTAACGATTGGGTGTTCGCCTGCTTCAAGCATTGGCTTGTGAACGTAGAACTCGTCAGGGTTTACTGCACCTTGAACGACCATCTCGCCTAGACCCCATGAAGAGGTGATGAAGACAACTTGGTCGAAACCCGATTCAGTGTCTAGTGTAAACATAACACCCGACGAGGCTTTATCTGAACGCACCATACGTTGGATACCCGCAGATAGCGAGATGCCACGGTGGTCGAACCCTTGGTGAACGCGGTAAGAAATCGCACGGTCGTTAAATAGAGAAGCGTAAACGTGCTTAGTTGCTTCTAGTACTGCGTCGATGCCTTTCACGTTCAAAAACGTTTCTTGCTGACCAGCAAAAGAAGCATCAGGTAGGTCTTCTGCCGTAGCAGATGAACGAACTGCGACTGAAAGCTCAGGATTGCCTTCGATCAGTTCTTGGTAATTTTCACGAATTTCTTGTTCAAGGTCCGCAGGGAAAGGGGCCTCTAATACCCATTGACGAATGTTTGCACCTGTCTTACGCAGAGCTTCTACATCTTCAACGTCTAGTTCATCGAGTAATTGGTGAATACGCTCATCCAAACCTTCGTGGTCAAGGAATTGGTTAAACGCGTATGAGGTTGTCGCAAAACCATTTGGTACAGAAACGCCTGCGTTTGCTAGGTTAGAAACCATTTCGCCAAGTGAAGCATTCTTACCGCCGACTTTGTCGACATCATCCATGGATAGGCCATTGAACCAGAGGGTGTTCTTTTGCATGTCTTTCTCCAGAAACATTGCAGCTTAGTAGGGGGACTTAAATCGATCTAAACAATCGCATGTTGGCTGTTATTACACGTTGACCATACATTGCTTCATTCAGATTGATATCAAAGGCAAACGATTACGTTCTGGCTGAAAAAAATTCAAACGAATTTTTAAAGCTGTGGTGAACCTAACTGAAAGCCAAACTGATTTATTAATATTATGTGTACCATCCTACTCAAAAGATTTTGAAAAATTAAACAGAAATGCAAATAAATAACCAAAGTCGTGATGTGTTCTATGTTTCTGACGGTACGGCGATAACATGTGAGACATTAGGGCATGTTGTTCTCGGTCAATTTCCGTTCATTCCTAACGAAAAAACCTTTCCGTTTGTAGAAAGCCAGGACAAAGCTACTGACGTAGTCAAAGAAATTGAAACTTCCTACCAGCGCAATGGCGTCAAACCTCTGGTCTTTTTCTCAATTGTCGTTCCAGAAGTACGTGAAATGCTGCTTGAAGCGCCGGCATACAGTTACGATGTGTTGGAGAGTATTGTGCAGAAAGTGCAAGACGACATTCAGATGGCACCAAAGCCTAAGTTGCAGCGTTCTCGCAGTGTGGGGAAAGATTCCGACACCTATTTTGACCGTATTGCGGCTATTGAATACACATTGGCGCATGATGATGGCATCACGCTAAAAGGGTTGGAGCAAGCTGATATCATCTTACTTGGCGTATCGCGCAGCGGGAAAACCCCCACCAGCCTATATATGGCGATGCAGTTTGGTTTGCGTGTCGTGAACTATCCGTTCATTGCGGAAGATGTGAAGATGATGCGTTTGTTGCCTGAATTTGAGATCCATCGTCATAAGTTGTTTGGGCTGACTATCGATCCCGGGCGCTTGACTGAAATCCGTGAAAATCGTTTGTCTGGAAGTGATTACGCTAGCACAGAGCAGTGCAAGCTGGAGCTAGACACTGTTGAGGCGTTGTTTAGAAGAGAGGCGATCCCATATATCAATACGTCCTCTCTGTCTGTTGAGGAAATTACTACGCGTATTCTGGAAAAAGCAGGAATGAAGCGTCGCTTGTTTGGCTAACAAGAGACGCTCATGTCGCTATGTGTAAGAGGAGGTATGGTGTGTACCTCCTCTATCGAATGAGCCTTAGACAGAATTAATAGTATTGGAACATCTTTTGGATGTCTTGATAGTTTTTCGTCTGAGTCAGTGACAGCATCAGTAAGATACGTGCTTTTTGTGGGTTCAATGTACCAGCGGCAACAAAGCCGTATTTTTCGTCATCAATTTCAGCATCCAAAGTGGTTGAGCCGCTAGGCGTTCGGGAGCTTCTTACAACAACAACGCCATCTTTACTCGCTTTCTCTAGCTCATCAAACACAGTGTGGTACAAGTTACCGTTACCGACACCAGCACTTACGATGCCGTCAAACTTCGCATCCACAAAGGCTTTCACTGGCAAATTGGAGGCATTTGCATAGTTATAAACAATACCGACCTTAGGCAACTTAGTAAGCTTTGATACATCGAATGGGGTTTCTGTCGTATGTTTACGCTCTGGGCTTCGTTGATATTTGGCATCGCTATTATGAATGTAGCCGATAGCACCAAAGTTGGGTGACTGGAAAGTGCTGACGGAGGTTGTATTGGTTTTTGTCACATCCCGCGCATCGAAAATCGTGTCATTCATTGCGACTAGCACGCCACGTCCTTCTGAATCTTCATCGGTGGCTGTTACGACTGCATTGTATAAGTTGACTGGTCCATCAGCACTCATTGCGGTGGAAGGACGCATTGCACCGACGATCAAGACAGGCTTTTTGCTCTTGACGGTCAGATCAAGGAAGTAAGCGGTTTCCTCTAACGTATCCGTACCATGAGTAATGACGATGCCGTCAACATCATCTTGAGCGAGTAGCTCATTAACTCTTTTCGATAATTTTAGCCACACTTCATCATTCATATCTTGTGAACCGATACTGACCACTTGCTCTCCAGAAATATCGGCAATGTTGGTCATACTCGGCACCGCAGAAATCAATGATTCAACGCCGACTTTACCTGCTGTGTAGTTTGATTCTGTTGCAGATTGACCTGCGCCTGCTATGGTGCCGCCAGTGGCAAGAATTTTAATGTTCGGAAGATCGGATTGCGCGAAAGACAAAGAACTAAGGCACAAACCAAGGGTTATCGTACTGAGGCGGAAAAGATTTTTCGTCATGGGAATCACCTGCTGTTAGGTTGGATGTTGGAGAACTCATCTATCCTAAAAACAGCGGGTTAGATTTTTTGAGTACTAGTTCAACAAATTGCAGATGAAGATCGTGATCAACTAATCACTTAAAGAATATCAAATCAACCAGTTAACCTAATTGACGTGCTTCTTTAACAAGTGAGATGTGCTAGTAACGTGCACAACGTGTTAAGCCCTATAATTTATTGATTTATAAATAAAGGAGGTAGGAGTCTCGTGATGAGTTTACTAAACATGAATTTAGCCGTGCAATTTTTCAAAGTTTACAGTGTAAAAAAAAAGCGGCTTTACCCCGGAACAGATAAAAGCCGCTTGCCAATGATGTGTTAATTCACATCTTATCGCATAATCATTTGTTCACGACCAGGACCCACAGACACCATTTTTACTGGTACGCCCATGAGTTCCTCAATGCGTAGAACGTATTTCTGTGCTGCTACTGGAAGCTCTTCAAACTTACGACAACCTGTGATGTCCTCGCTCCAGCTTTCCATCTTCTCGTAGATTGGCGCAAGAGAGGCAGTTTGAGGCCAGATTGGGTTTTCGCTGTGGTCGCCTTCGTAGCCAACACAGATTTTCAGATCGTTAAGGCCAGTCAAACAGTCTACTTTCGTTAGTGCAATTTCAGTTGCGGCTTGCAGTTCAACGCCATTCTTCGTAGCGACTGCGTCGAAGTAGCCCATGTCGCGTGGACGACCCGTAGTTGCACCGAACTCGCCAGCAAGTTCGCGGAAAGCGTCTTGCTCTTCCATTGCAGTGATCAACGTACCAGTACCCACTGATGAGCTGAAGGCTTTTGCAACCGCAATAACGCGTTCAGGACGAAGTGCCGGAAGGCCACTACCGATACCCGCGTACATTGATACAACGTTAGAAGATGTTGTCCAAGGGTACTCACCGTAAACAAGGTCACGACCCGCACCAAGCTGTGCTTCGAACAATAGAGTTTTGTCTTTCGCTTGTAGTTCTTTTAGAGGAAGCGTTACGTTGCAAATTGAATCGCGCCAAGGTGCAGAGACTTCTAGCAGCCAGTTCGCCAGTTCTTCAGCGGTTTGTTCAAACTCGAACGTCGGGTAAAGTGCACGCAGTTGCGGCAGTTTCCAATCCATCATGAATTGAAGGCGTTCAACCAATACTTCTGGTTGCTTCAACCAACCAACTAGGATGCCTTTCTTCATTACGCGGTCACCGTAAGCAGGTGCAATACCTTGACGAGTTGAACCGTATGCTTTGTCGCCTAAACGTTGTTCTTCTAGCGTATCTTCTAGTGCGTGTAGAGGTAGACACAGTGTTGCGCGATCAGAGATGCACATATTCACTTTTACGCCCGCTTCTTCAACTTCCGCAATCTCCTGAGACAGCAACGCAGGGCTGATAACCATACCCGGACCTAACACTGCCAAACAGTCTGGGTTGAATACGCCACTTGGTAGCTGGTGCAGCTTAAACGTACCTAGATCGTTAACCACGGTGTGACCCGCGTTGTTACCACCTTGGAAACGAATGCTCGCAGAAGCTTGCTCTGCCAAAAAGTCAACGATGCGGCCTTTGCCTTCATCACCCCAGTTTGCACCCACAACAACGATAGACGACATAATTTAATCTCCAAAAACAGATGCAAAAATCTTAAGGTGTTCGCCATAATAAGAGAAATTAATTATACTCATTAACTTGATAAGAATTTCATATCGGAATTGGCAATGTTAGATTTGAACTGGCTGCGAACCTTCGTAACTCTTGCAGAGGTAAAACACTTTGGTAAAACAGCGACGGAGCTGCACATGACGCAGCCGAACGTAAGTTTGCATATCAAGCAGTTGGAGCAAGCCACGCGCACGAAATTGATTGAGCGAAATCCCGTGCAGTTGACGCAAGCGGGGAAGCGTTTGTTAGCTACGGCGCAGCGGATGCTTAATGAGCTGCAAATTTGTCAGTCAGATCTCAATGCCATCAACGATCTTACGCAGGGGACGCTTTCTATTGCGGCGAGCGATATTGTTTCACGTTTACTGCTTATCAAACCATTTCAGCAATTCAAAAGTGAATATCCGGGGATCGACTTGGCATTGTTCAATACCACATCTTCTCAAGCGGTGGATTTGGTGAAAAGTGCGCGTGCCGATATCGGCTTTGTTATCGCACAAAAAGAGAGTCAACCGCTGCATTTTACGCCTCTCACGCAGATTCACTGGTGTGCGTTTGGCGATAACATTTTTGAGTGGCAAGACAATCGAAAAGAGAGCCAGACGCTGATCCTGCTAGGGCACGATACTCGAACCCGAGAGCTGATTGATGCGTCTTTACCTGAGCTAAATCTGCCTAAGCATCGCGTGATGGAAGTGGGCAGTGTGGAAGCACAAATCGACTGGGCGGAAGCGGGGTTTGGGACTGCTATTGTGCCGGATTTCTCGCTCGATCCGAGATTAAAGCTTTCTCGTGAAGTTACGCCTTTGCCAAGTTTTCCAAACACTGATTTCGGCTACATCGTGCGTCAAAATCAGGTGTTATCCAAAGCGGCAAAACAGTTGCTGGCTTGGGTTGGCGAGAATGTGTCGGTGGTTGAGGGCTAAGACGATGAAAGAAAAGGCCATGAAAGAGACGAAGATTACGATTTCGCTCCCATCCTTGATTCACCGTATTGGGGGCGACCATGCCAAGCGAGCGAAAACACTCGCAGCAGAAAAACAGTGCGATCTTAAGCGGATTAGACGATCTCGTCACTGGCAAATCTCGGGCGAGGCTTTGGATGTAAAAGCGTTTTTAGAGCTTCTCAAAAACGAAGAAGCAGAGACGATGCGATTTGCGATCAACAAAATCGAACAAGCTCTACTTGCTCACCAAGACAAATTGGAACCTTTGGACGTGAAGTTGATACGTTTGGTGAGACAAAACCCAAACATCACCTTAGCGGAGCTGATGGCTGAAACGAACTGCACGTTAGTTCAAGCTCGCACGGCACGATTTGATGCTGAGTTGCTTTAAGATCGGTTTGTGGTTTACTCACTTTATTAACAGATGTTAGGGTACCGATCAAAATCACTCACTAAGACCATTTTATTATGGATATTTGGCAGCTTCTCCTTTTTATCCCTGCTTGCTTTGCTCTAAATATGGCTCCAGGCCCAAACAATTTATTGGCAATGAATAATGCGCGTTGTTACGGCTTTAGGGCCGCGTTTACGGCTAGTTTAGGCAGAATTGCCGCTTTTTCAGCAATGATTGCGTTGTCTGCATCAGGTCTGGCTGTGATTTTGTATACGTCAGAAATGCTATTTTTGGCAATAAAGCTGGTAGGGGCGCTGTATCTACTGTGGATTGCGTTTAACCTTTGGCGTTCAGACTCCAGCCCGATCTCTGACTTGGACAATTCGCGCAATTACGCAGGACTTGCGAAGCAAGAATTTACGCTTGCTGCTGGCAACCCGAAAGCGATACTTATTTTTACTGCATTCTTGCCGCAATTTGTTGATGCCAATGCCAACGTTCAAGAGCAGTTTTTTGCCCTTGGCTCCACGTTTTTGATATTAGAAATGGTCGCCATTTCAATCTATGCCATCTTTGGTTTGTACTTGAGACACTGGTTTTCAAATCCAAAAATGGCGAAACGTTTCAATCGCGGATGTTCGCTGTTTTTAGCCGCATCAGGTGCGAATTTGCTACTAAGTAAGCAATAACAACACATCATCTCCGTAGATTATTTTTCTATAAAAAAAGCCGCTGATGTTACATCAGCGGCTCTTTTCGTTGATGCATCGATTAATTTATTGTTACCACATCAAATCGTCAGGCACGACGAAATCTGCGTATGGATCGTCTTCTGCTGGAATGTCCGATTCAGGTTCTTTTTGTTCGATGATGACGGACTCATCACGTTGAGCAATTTTATTCGCTACTCCACGTGGAATGACAACATAGCTTTCACCAACAATTGCGATTGCCAAAATACCTTTGATCAACTGCTCGCGGATAAGTGAATCTACATAAAGAGATTTCACTAGCGTGCCGTGAGTGAAGTTGTATTTGATGTCGCCATCTTTTAAGTCGATCTTGTTCATCTCAATCAATTGATTGATCTGCGCTTTGATCTCTTTGTTTAATCGCTCAGCATTTTGCTGCTCGCTCAATTGTTTATCACGCTCTAACTGTTGGCGTTTATTCTCTTCAACCGCCGCTTTTACTTCGCGTGCTTGAACGCGTGATTTTTTAGAGCCTTTCTTCGCTTTCTTTAGTTTCTTTTCATTAACTAAGCCAGCTTTCAGCATTTGTTCTTGAAGGGTAAGTTTTGCCATGTTTTATCCAGTTAGTGCGCAATTTGGGGCATTTTACCCACTATTGCCACTTGTAGTAAATAATAGTGCTTCCTATGGGTCTAAAATGTTTGGTTGGCTTGTTATCTCTTTAATGGAAAGTGCAAAGCGGGCCTTCTCCAAAGCCCGCGAGCATTACTGAAATCTAGGTGGGTTATGGCTGCCACTGTTTAGATGTGACGAGGTTATCCATCACTTTGTTTACCGCTTGATGCGCTTTGTCGACAATAGTGTCTATATCGTTACGATTCGCGATAAGCGGTGGAGCAAAACCGAGGATGTCACCATGTGGCATGGCGCGAGCGATTAAGCCTTGCTCTAAACAGGCCGCCGCGATTTGCGGGCCTACTTTCAAGTTTGGATCAAAGTGTGCTCGGCGAAGCTCGTCTGAAGAAAACTCCAACGCATGCAACAAGCCAACGCCACGAGTATCACCGACTAATGGATGATCGTTAAACGTCTCTGCCATACGTTGCTGCAAGTAAGCGCCGACTTCGGCCGCGTTTTGCACTAAGCCTTCACGTTCAATGATATCGAGGTTGCAGTTCGCGGCTGCCGCTCCCATTGGGTGACCAGAGTAGGTATAACCGTGTCCGATAGCGCCCCATTGGTCGGTGCCGTTTTCTAGCACACTCCAAACTCGTTCACCGACGATCACGCCAGACAGCGGTTGATACGCCGAAGTTAATCCTTTCGCTACCGTGATGAGATCTGGTTTCATGTCGTAGTGGAGTGAGCCAAAATCGGAGCCGAGGCGACCAAAGCCACACACCACTTCATCCGCAATCAAGAGTACATCGTATTTGTCGAGTACTTTGCGAATCGCCTGCCAGTACCCTGCTGGTGGTGGCACAATACCGCCAGTACCGAGCACTGGTTCTGCAATCATTGCTGCTACCGTTTCTGGGCCTTCTTCCAAGATCATCGCTTCGAGTTGATCTGCGCAATATTGAGAGAATTCGAGCTCAGACATACTCTCGTCTTCACGGCGATAATAATATGGCGCGATGGTGTGTTTGATACGCTCAAGTGGTAAATCAAAATGGGCGTGGAACAGCGGCAAACCTGTCATTGAACCGGACGCGATACTTGAACCATGGTAGCCGCGGTCACGCGAAATGATTTTTTTCTTCTCTGGTAGACCACGAGCATTGTTGTAATACCATACCAACTTAAGTTGAGTTTCGTTCGCGTCGCTGCCTGACATGCCGTAGTAAACTTTGCTCATGCCTTCAGGCGCCATTTTGATGATGCGATCTGACAGTGTCACGAGCGCTTCGTTCGTATGACCGACGTACGTGTGGTAGTACGCCAGTTCTTTGGCTTGCTCATAAATCGCATCGGCCATTTCGGTCCTGCCATAGCCAATGTTTACACAATACAACCCGGCAAAGCCGTCTATCAGCTCGATGCCTTCTGAATCGGTGATGCGTATTCCGCTTCCGCTCGAGATAATTCTTCCCGGAAGCTCCCCGGCCGCATACTGCTTCAGGTGGGTTGAGGCATGAAATACTCTCTGACGATCGATCTCTAAAAGTTGTTGGGTTTTGTTACTCATGATCCTTCTCCTCGAATAATTGGATATCCATATTTCGTGTCTCAACTGCCACTGACGGTTGGTAAAGCGCCTAAGCAGCAGTATTTGATCTCGCTGTATTCTTCAAATCCGTGACGGCTTCCTTCTCGTCCAAGACCAGACTGTTTCACGCCGCCGAATGGGATAGGGTGCCCTGTCATTTTGACGGAGTTCACGCTCACCATGCCAAACTCCAAACCGCGCATGCAGTGCCAAATTTGGTGAATATCGTGACCATAAACATAGGCAGCTAAGCCGTACTCAGTGTCGTTGCTCATTTCAATCACGGTATCTAAGTCTTGGTAAGGCAATACGCCTGCCACAGGGCAAAAATTCTCTTCGCGATACACCGCCATTTCAGGGGTTACATCGGCTAGCAATGTCGGCGCGAAGAAGTTTTCGCCTGGTACGGGCTGGTTGTATCCCGCTACCAATCGCGCGCCTTTGTCGAGCGCGTCACGCACCAAATCATGCGCTTTATCCACCGCAGTGCGATTAATAAGTGGTCCCATGGTGGTTTTTTCGTCTAAGCCATTGCCCAAAACGATGTGGCTCATTTCTTTGGCAAACGCTTCCAAAAACGCTTCGTACTTATCGTCAGGGACGAAAATACGGTTTGCGGCCAAGCAGTCTTGTCCTGCGGTTTGAAACTTCGCATCCACGGCGGCTTTGGCTGCTTGCTCGATATCCATATCTGGCAGCACGATGAAAGGGGCGTTACCACCGAGTTCCATACTGCACTTCTTCACGGTTTGTGCCGCGTCGCGTAGCAATAGTTTGCCTACTCGAGTTGAGCCTGTGAACGAGAGCGCTTTGACTTTATCGGAGTGACACAAGGTTTGTGACACCATCACCGCATCGCCAGTGATCACGTTAAAGACACCAGGTGGAAAGCCAGCTCGGTCTGCTAACTCTGCCAACGCTAACGCAGAAAAAGGCGTTTCACTGGCGGGCTTAATGAGCACCGGACAGCCTATTGCTAGTGCGGCAGCGGCTTTGCGTGTGATCATGGCATTAGGAAAGTTCCATGGCGTAATCAGTGCTGCGACACCAATCGGCTCGCGCACGGTTGATAGCTGCGCATTCGGAATATGACTTGGGATGGTTTCGCCATAACAGCGGCGTGCTTCTTCGGCAAACCAACGAACAAAGGATGCGCCGTAGTCAATCTCACCTACAGCATCACCTAGTGTTTTTCCTTGCTCCATCACCATCAAATGGGCAAGATCTTGCTTTGATTCTAGAATCAGGTCGTGCCAACGCATGAGAATTTCAGCGCGCTCTTCTGCTTGCATTTTTCGCCATTGACGAAAGGCTTGGTCGGCTTCATCAATCGCTTGATAGAGTTGTTGCTGAGATAGCTTAGTGATGTAACCGATGACCGTGCCATCTGCTGGATTATCCACCGGATGAAATTGATCACCACTTACCCATTTGCCATTCACGTACGCTAAACCTCTCACCAAACGTACGTCTTTCATTATCGCCATCATGTCGTGCGAGGCTTTTAATTCTTCAGCGTGTAAGCTGTGCAGTGCTGTCATGAGTCCTTCTCCCAGCATCGTTGTCCATAATGAAACTGTAATGGAGAAGTGACCGAAATAATTTCTGATACCGAGGTTTAAAACGTCAGAACTTTCTTTTTAGTGCCGTTAAATATGGTGTTTTTTCTGTTCACGCCTGATACGCATTTTCCCTTTTATAACAAAGCGTTTTGGTTTACTTCGAATGTGCCCGCATCACGTTTGATTGTTTTTGTCACAATGTAAGTAAAGTAGCGCTCAATGCCCACATCTGAGTCTAACCAGTTGTCGATAAGCCGCTGATATTGGTCGATATCTTCTGACTGAATTTTAAGGATGTAATCGATACCACCGCCCGTGGCATAGCAATCAGTGACTTCTGGTGAATGTTGAACCAGTTGCTCGAAGCGTTTGAACGCTTGGGCGTTGTGTTCTTTGAGCGTAACTTCAACCATAACCGACGTTCGTTTGAACAAAATATCGGTATTTACTTTTGCTCCGTAACCTTCAATGATGCCTGCTTCTTCCAGTTTTTTGACGCGCTCCCAGCAAGGGCTCACGGATAGGTTGATGGCCTCGGCAAGGTGAGATTTGGTGATACGACCATTATCATGAAGTATTTGTAGAATTTTTACGTCGTAGCGATCGAGGCGCATTATGAGTCTCCCTGTTGAATACTAATCATTTCATGAAAGGCTGATGACTGGTCGCTGTTATAAGGTGCTTTCCAGTTTGCTTCTGGTATGCCATTTGTTTTGATTTCTTTAGTTGGCTTTTCAATCAGCCTATCTCGCCGCAGTCTTCGGCTATAACTGCGATAGTGTCACCGATATTCACCATAGCAGGAAAACGACGTGCCGCGAAAATACCATTGCGCTGTGACTTGTACTCAACGGGGGCGGTACCTGTGCGCTCGGTCGAGAAGATTCTCACTAATACATCGCCCTTTTTGACGGTATCGCCAAGATCAAATAAGTATTCTGTGATGCCGTGGTGTTGGCTTTGCACATAACAACTTGCATCTGGCATATCTAATAACTTAGTTGGTTGGGTTGGTTGTTCGTAGTCACCGGGCAAGTTGCCTGAGAAGCGTAAGAAGTTGCGAATGCCACGGTCGGAATAAGCGATTGTTTCTGGAGTGCTGGTTCCGCCTCCTCTGAGTTCGGTGGTAACAAAGATTTTTCCCTGAGACTCCACGGCAGTGTCATACAGGCTGGTGGCGTCCATTTCGAGCAAGATCATGGTGTAAGGTGCGCCAAACAGTTTTGCACCTAATATGCAGGCTTCTTCTTGATCGAGATTGTCGAGACGATGGGCAGCGGCGAACGGCACGATATCTAACGTTTTACCACCTGAGTGAATGTCTAACGCAAAATCGCACTTAGGAACTAGGTAACGAGTAAAATAATCCGCAATTTTCTCGGTCACTGTGCCTATGGGGTTGCCAGGAAAGCTGCGATTTAAATTCCCTTTATCGATAAACGACGTACGTGAGGCATTTTGTACCGCAGGTAAGTTCATCATGGGTACAATAATGACACGACCTTGGATTTGATCTGCCTGAAGCGAGTTCGTCAATTTTAGCAGGCTGGTGATGCCTTCGTATTCGTCTCCGTGATTACCGCCAGTAAGCAGTGCGGTTGGTCCGTGACCATTTTTGATCACGGTGATAGGTATCATAATACTGCCCCAAGCGGAGTCGTCATGTGAATAGGGCAGCGTTAAAAAGCCGTGCTGTACACCTTCTCGGTCAAAGTCTATGGTGGCTGTGATCGAGCTTTTTTGCATATCAAGTCCTTTTAGTTCTCAGACCTGGCTCAACAGAGCTTAAGGTTTGAAAAATTAGTGTTTAACAAATAAGTGGCGTGGAAAATCACACAATGTTTTTGCTCCATCATGGGTAATGACGATACTTTCCGTTGTTTCTAACCCCCAATCTTTGAACCACAGCCCCGGCATAAAATGGAATGTCATGCCTTCTCTCAAGATGGTTTTATCGGTGTCTCGCAAACTCATGGTTCGTTCCCCCCAATCTGGTGGGTAGCTCAAACCTATTGGGTAGCCACAACGGGCACCTTCGCGTGAGAATCCCGCTTTATCGAGAACCTGGTTTAGTGCATTGGCGATGTCGGCGCAGGTATTTCCGGGCTTTGCCACTTTCAAGCCCGCTTCAAGTCCTAGAGTCAGGGCTTCGTCGGCTCGTTTAAACTTGTCGTCAGGCTCGCCAAGAAAAATAGTGCGTGAGAGTGGGCAATGGTAACGGCGGTGCGCCCCTGCGATTTCAAAAAACGTCCCTTCGCCTTTCTTGAAGGGTCTGTCATCCCAAGTCAGGTGAGGTGCGGAAGCATCAGAACCTGATGGCAAAAGCGGCACAATCGCGGTGTAATCGCCAAAGTGGTCTTCATGCCCGAGCACGGCTTGGCGGTTAATCTCGGCAACAAGGTGGTGTTTCGGTAATCCAGGTTCAATCATGTCGAACGCGACGCGGTGCATATTTTCAACAATGCGAGCGGCACGGTACATGTACGCCAGTTCTTGATCGGATTTAACGGCGCGGCACCAGTTGACTAGTCCAGTTGCATCGAGAAGTTGAGCATTCGGTAGGTGCGTAGTGAGTGATTCGTAAGCGGTGGCGCTAAAGTAATAGTTATCTTTTTCTACGCCGATGCGACCACGATCCCAAAGGCGCGGAGCCAGTACGGCTTCGACTAGGAAATCCATCGGGTGTAACGGCGGGTTCATTACATAATGGTCTGGATAGTAGGTAATGTTTTCTGCCGACATATACGCAGTCCTGTATGCTCCGTTGGCATCTTGGCAGCGTCCAAACCAAACAGGTTCATCAGATGGACCAACAACGACACATTGTGGCACGTAAAAAGACCACCCATCATAGCCTGTCAGCCACGCCATGTTAGAAGGGTCATGAATGATAAGGACATCCAATTCTCTTTCTTCCATCGATTGCCGAACTTTCGTTAACCGATCCTGGAACTCATCCAGTGTAAAATGCAAAGCAACGCCTCTCATATTTTCTCCTTGTTAGAAATCCGACGCCTTATGGGCCTTCGGAGACGCTGAGGTATTTCTACCTTCTACCAGCTAGCCAGATCTGCGTTAAAAATGATTGCAATTTACCTCTGGGGTTGTATTTGGATTGAACGATGCTGTTTAACATGTTTGTTTAACCCATACATTTCATGTCAATCATTACAATTGTGGTTTATTTTTGTGCATTTCACCTCATTTTGTGAGTTAAAGTTCGCTGTTTGTTAAATGGAAGTTACAATGAGCGTTAAAAATGAATCAATTAAAATATTGTGTCATGACAATTTCTTTGAACCCGATCATTCGGCCAGGCACCGCTAAATACATCTCCATTGGTAACTATCTTGTCGAATGTGTCCGCAGTGGTTATCTAAAACCGGGGACTCGATTACCCACACATCGTGAGTTTGCAGAGCAAATTGGCGTCAGCGTACAAACGGTGAGCCATGCATATGGTTATGCAGAGAAAAAAGGGGCGATCGAGTCTTGGGTTGGGAATGGTACTTTTGTCAAATCAGGTTTTGTGGATGAAAGTACGGACACGGAGTTCATGCTGACACAAGAGATGAAAGAAACGCCGGATGAAATTGATATGTCGATTGCACATCCAGTGGTGACCGATCGCCACATTACGCTTTTTAATCAGGCGTTAATGGAGATTGCTGGGCAAACAAACAATCGTGGTTTGATCAGTAAAGCAAAGCCGGTAACAGGTCAGCCTCATCATATTGAGTCAGGAGCACGATTTCTAAGTAGCCAAGGGCTGAATGTGGGTGCCGATCAGATATTACTCACAAATGGTGCATGCCATGGTTTAACGTTGGCTTTAAGCACAGTTGTTGAACACGGTGATTTAGTTGCTTGTGGTCACTTGGTTGATCATGGCTTGATCTCTCGCTCGAGAATGCTTGGATTTAAGTTGCAACCACTTGAAATGGATGAGTTTGGTATAACGCCGGATGCATTTGAATGGGCATGTAAACACAAACCAATCAAGGTATTGTGTTGCACACCGAGCATGGCTAACCCGACTAGTGCGCATATGGATGTTGAACGCCGAGAGGCGATAGCGAATATTGCGCAGCAATACGACATCTATGTCATTGAAGATGACGTGTATGGAGCACTAGAACCTAACCGTGTCCCACCCCTTGCCACATTGTTACCCGAACAAGCTTTCTATGTCACCAGTTTAACCAAAGTTGTAGCGCCAGGCATGCGCACTGGCTACCTGACGGTCCCACGTCATTTTTTGCAGCACGCGATTGGTCGTTTAGCGGCAACGAGTTGGTCTGCGACTCCATTACCATTTGAAGTTGCTCATTTGTGGATCGAGAACGGTACGTTAAATCGACTTATTCGCTTTCAAGTCAATGAGTTTGCTAAGCGACAACGAATAGCAAAAGCCGCTTTAGAAGGGCATGTTTATAGCTCGCACCCGAATGGACAGCACATTTGGTTGAGACTACCCGAGCAGTGGAATAGCGATGACCTGGTTGCTTCGGCAAAGCGTTCAGGGGTGCAGATCACTGGATATAAACCGTTTGTTCTCGATACAAATCAGCCAATGCCTTACGTGCGAATCAGTTTGGGAGCAGAAACAAACCGAGGCTACATCAAACACGGGTTATCTGTGATTGCTGAAATTCTCGATACCAACCCTCCCACCTCACACTTTTTGGTCTGAGCGATAGGTTATTTATGCTTTTATCTGATGGGCTTAAACGTTTGTAACTGAGTTTTTTCTTGTCGCCATTGTCTCGGCGATTTCCCCGTCCAACGGCGAAAGTGGCGGCTGAAGACCGCAGTTTCTGCATAGCCCAGTTGCAACGCGATATCGGTAATACTCTGAATATTCTCATGCAATCGCTGTTCGGCGAAATCCTGACGCACTTGTTGTAAAAGCTGCCGATAATTTGTGCCCTGTTGTTTCAGCTTGTTTTGCAGCATTCTCGGATGCAGGTCCAATGCTCTTGCAACGCGCTCAACGCTGCATTCTCCGGTTGAGAGCAGACGGCCAATCATGTTTGCTGCTTGGTCACTGAGATTGTTGGGGTAACGGGTTTGCAGCTCTTTGAGGTGCTGTTGAAAATGGCGCTCTAGTGCGTCTTCATCTTGGTGGTTCTTAGCGTTAAGCAGAGTCGCTTTAAGTAGGATACCGTCAAACTTATCACCGAAACGCAGTTTGTTCTGCTGGGCAAACTTGCTTTTTTCTACTTCCAATGTTGCGTGTTGAGTCAAATGTAGCGCGAAGTGACTTGCTTCAATATCAAGCAGACTGGCAATAAACATCGCCAGATGCGACACACTGAGCTGCATCAACTGCGCGATACCTCGTTCGCTGTGCACATCAGTATTGAGCGACAACCGTACCCAATCATCTTGTGGCGTCATGTTGAGAGTGACCCCTGACGAATGCAGATAGAGAAAATCATTCACCCGCGCCAAGGCTTCACCGACCGTTTGCGCCCGGGAAACCAGCATTGGTAAGTCTCCCAAGCTCTGTAGGTTTTGACGCTCGGCGAGCAACACGCCAAACAGCGGTTGCTGACAACGAGCAGCCGCTTCCTCCAGCAATTCAGCCAGCCTAGGGTAGGCGAGATACGTATCGGGATTGCGAAACTGCGCCGCAGACAGCCCGACGGCAGCCATAATCTCAACCGGATTCTGCCCCAGTTCGGAAACCAAGCTATCAAATTTATCGGCAGCGCCACTTCGTACGATATACATGTCTCGACTTGTAAATGTTAACAGGTTGTAAATCGCAATGTATCAAATTTACTTCGCAAAAGGTCAAGTGAGTGTCAGTGAGTTGATCTAGGTTACATTTTGATAACAACAACGCATGGATGAGAAGCTGTATGGAACTTATCAATAAAACTGCCATTGTGACTGGGGCGGCTGGTGGAATTGGCCAAGCCATTATTGCAAAGCTGAGAGAGCAAGGAGCCAAAGTGCTTGCTGTCGACATTTCCCCTCAATCACTGAATGTGTATCAAGACTTCGATGCAGATCAGCTACGAACATTTGTTGCGGACGTCACCGATTACCAAGAAGTGGAAGCCATGGTCAAGCATGCAGCCGAACAGTTTGGATCGCTCGATATCATGATCAACAACGCGGGCATCGGCGCGCCGAAACCTCTGCTTGACCACGACCCAGTTGCCGATTTTGAGCCGATCTCAAAGGTCAACCAAAATGGTGTCTACTACGGCATTCTCGCCGCTGGGCGACAATTCCAATCACAAGGTACACCGGGCGTAATTCTTAATACATCGTCTGTTTACGCGCAAATGGCGTCTGAAATGACCTTTACCTACAACGTCAGCAAAGCAGCGGTCGACATGATGACAAAATGTGCGGCGTTAGAGCTGGCACCGCTTGGCATCCGTGTCTGCGCTGTCGCTCCGGGACGCGTTGATACAGCAATGTTAAGACAATACGACGAAATTGGCCTGTGGAATCACATCCGCAAAGAGCAGATGCGCCAAACCTTCACTCAACCAGAAGAGATCGCCAACGTGGTGACGTTTTTGGTCAGCGAGAAAGCCAGCTGTATCAACGGCTGCACCATCAGTGCATCTGATGGTTTCGAGAATTTTAAGTACCCACTCATGGGATAGGCGAGCACGCCACATTACAGCAATAGCGAGGATGTAAGTTATGTCATTACCAGAAGTTATTCAGCATCAAGATTTTCTACTCACTCTCAACACCAACGAAGAGTCGATCATCAAAGACGCGCTACCGGGTGTGGATGTTTACCCGTTGTTTCTAGACCCAGAAAACGGTACTTGGGTGGTTCGCGCCAAATTCAAACCGGGTATCACTCTGCCTAAGCACTACCACACTGGTGTGGTGCATTTCTATACCCTGAGTGGCGCTTGGCACTACATCGAGTATCCAGACCAAGTCCAAACCGCTGGTAGCTACTTATATGAGCCGGGCGGTTCGATTCACACCTTCCACTGCCCTGAAAGCTCAGGCGGTGCCGACGGATTTATGGTGATCCAAGGTGCCAACATTAACTTTGACGAAGAAGGTAACTTCATCAACATCATGGATGCAGGTTGGATTGAGCAAGTTGTTATTGCAACAGCGAAAGCACAAGGCTTTACCGCGCGTTACATCAAACCGGGTGCGATTGCTGGCCTAAGCGATGAGCTAGCGGAGTAACCCCATGCAACAGATGAACAGTATCGTAATGCAGGATGGCCGAGTCCGCCTGAAGCAAGTCGAAATCCCTAAACCTGCAGCGGGACAAGTGTTGGTTCGCAGCCTTGCCTGTGGCATTTGTGGCTCCTACCTTCACATTACTCGACACGCGGATGAGGTATTTGATGTATTCCACCAGCTCGGGTTGATGCCTGATGAAGCCGGTGAGCACGCTCAAGTGATGTTGGGGCATGAGTTCTGTGCGGAAATTATCGAATACGGTGCCGATACGCAGCAAACGTTGTCCGTTGGTAGCCGAGTCACCTCAGTGCCGATGTTGCTCAGCCAAAATGGCGCGGGCGTTGGTGTTACTCCGGGTACTTATGGCGCTTACTCTGAGTACTTCCTGCTTGATGAAGCGTTATTGCTACCTGTGCCAGACGGAATGCCATCTGAGGCGGCGGCACTGACTGAACCACTGGCGGTCGGTTTGCACGCGGTCAATCGCAGTGAAATCGAGACGGAAGAAACAGCGCTGGTTGTCGGTTGCGGTCCTATAGGGCTGGCTGTGATTACTGCACTGAAACAACGTGGCGTCAGCAATATTCTTGCGGTCGATCTTCAGGAAGAAAAGCTGCAACTTGCCAGCGAGTTTGGCGCAAATCGATTGATCAACCCGACCAAGGAAGACGAGATCGCCGTTGGTGAGCAGTACGCGATGAACTCACGTCTGGTCATTTATGAATGTGTGGGCAAGCATACCTTGATTGACGATTTTATGCGCCGCGCCCCTGCCCGAGCGCGAATCGTTGTATCAGGCATTCATACGACTCCAGCAACCATTAACTACGCGTACGCGACGGTAAAAGAGCTCGACTTGAGATTCTCTTACTACTACCAACTGCACGAGTTTGAGCAATGCCTACAAGCGATTGCCGAACATAAATTGCCTTGGAAGAAAATGCTCACTGCCAAAGTAGGAATCGATGGTGTGGAAGATGCATTTAGACAGTTAATGACGCCAAATGATCACATCAAAGTCGTTATCGAACCTTGGCGCAGCGGCGCGTTAGAAGTGATTTAACTCTTGGCCAGATTAAGCTAGCTCAAACCAATTTTAGTTTGGTGACAGCCCCAACCGTAGCAGCTAGGTTGGGGCTTTTTTTGTTAGGCCTGTTCTGCGCATTCATGTTGCAGAGCAGGGTAATCGGTGTAGCCTCGTTCGTTTCCGCCAAACAACGTTGAGCCATCGAGTTCTGCCAACGGATGGTGATGTTGCAAGCGAGAGACTAAGTCTGGGTTTGCTACGAATGGCCGTCCGAATGCGACAAGATCCGCGTAACCTTTCTCTAACACTTCGTTTGCTCGTTGAGGATCGTAGCGACCTGCGACAATGATAGCGTTGCGAAAGCGCTTTCTAAGTTCGATTCGGAACGTCTCTGGAATCGTTGGTACATCGGCCCAATCAGCCTCGGACAAGTGCAAGTAGGCGATGTCACGATCCTGCAGTTGTTTTGATGCTTCCAAGATTGTTGGCACGATATCTGGGCAGTCCATATCTTTAAACGTAATGAATGGTGCCAGTCTCACTCCAACTCGATGCGCTCCAACAGCGGCGATAACTGCCTCCACTACTTCGATAAGAAAACGGATACGATTTTCTCGTGAACCGCCGTAGTTGTCTGTTCGATGGTTTGAGTTGGTTCTTAAGAACTGATCGATCAGATACCCATTCCCGCCGTGGATTTCTACACCATCAAAACCCGATTCAATGGCGCGTTTGGCTGCGTTCGCGAAATCACCGACAACTCGGTTGATATCCGCTTGTGTCATGGCGCGTGGCTCAACACAATCGACCATATTGCCGTTGCCTTGTTCATCTGCAATCCAAACTTGCGTCTCTACCGGAGCGAGCGCAGATGGCGCGATAGGCTGTTCACCATTTTGGAATGTTGGGTGAGACACTCTGCCCACATGCCATAGCTGACAAAACATCGCTGCGCCTTGTGATTTGACCGCTTGGGTCACACCTTGCCAGCCCGCCACTTGCGCATCGGTGTAAACGCCAGGGGTGAACGAATAGCCTTGAGAATCGTCCGAAATTTGCGTGGCTTCGGAAATGATCAGCCCGGCAGAAGCGCGCTGTTGATAATACGTTGCCATCATCTCATTCGGGATGTTGCCAGGCTGAGTGGTGCGTGCGCGAGTCATTGGTGCCATGACAATACGGTTTTGTAGTGACAACGCTTTTAGTTGAGCTGGTTCAAACAGCTTATTTGTTCTTTGTTGCATGTTGCGCTCCTTAGATAAGTACAGGCACGTTGGTCGCTTTACGAGCGGTTGCCATCCAGTGAAGTACGGCTGGATCCCATTGCACTTCGGGCGCACTGAAAAAGCCGCGTAGAATGGAAAACATAATGGCTTGATCAACCAGTGACGTTTGCTTTTCTGAACTTAGGTTGAGCAAGGGTTTAGTTTGTTCTATCAAGGCGGCGACTTCTTTCGCAATCGCAGGTGTATCGTTAATCAAAGCTTCAAAATTTAACGCTTCGGTTTCTTTTTTTGCACGCCATGCTTGTTTAGCGGTTTCTGTTGCAAATTCCGGTAACGTCATGTTTGACCAACGCGGATACCCGACTTTTTGTAGCGGTAAAAACGCTTGTTTTTGCCAGTCTAAAACCGGTGTTGAGGGTTGGCTTTTTTCGCTGGAAGATGCCAATTCAAGGAAGTAGTTGATGATGTCTAAGCTTTCCGCCATGGCTTCACCATCGTCTTTGATCAAAAGAGGAACTTGTTTTGCGCCGATAAGGTTTGTGGTGGTGCTCTCGTCGTCATAAGCAATGTTGATGACATCGAGCTGAATATTCAGCATGCCTGCAACAAAACGGACGCGGGCGCTAAAGGGGCAATGTTCATAAATGTACAGTTTCATTTTTTGTTTCCTATCTCTTGGCTGGGCAGGGCGTGTTGTTGTGCGTTGTACAGCGTTACGGCGTTTAACTTTGCCCTGTCACATAACGTTCTGGGTCTAAACAATGTCGATAGGGCCAGTATATGGATTCGATTTAATTTGATAATTGGGTAATATCTGAATTGATTATTCAGTTTTTCTAAACAATAAGGGCGCGAAGATGGATAAGTTTTCGGATATGACGTTGTTTGTCAGCATCGTTAAACATCAAGGTCTGGCAGCGGCGGGAAGGGAGTTAGGTTTGTCTCCGGCGACGGTAACGGCAAGGCTGCAAGCGATAGAAGAACGCTATGGCGTAAAGCTGCTCAACCGAAGCACACGCCACGTATCACTCACGGACGCAGGGGCAATGTACCATCAAGCTTGTCTTAACATCATTGATAGCGTGAAAGAGACGGAAAACTTGCTGCAAACGGGTATTTCGCAAGTGCGCGGAACGTTGAAAATTTCAGCTCCACGAGATATTGGCAAACAAATTATTTCGCCGATGGTGTCGGCTTTTTCTGAGCAATATCCGGATGTGACGCCTTATCTTTATCTTAATGACAATTTATCGAACTTGGCTGAATCGGGGCTCGATTTGGTGATTCGTTATGGCGAGTTAGCGGACAGCAATCTCATTTCGCGCAGGCTGGCGTCGAGTCAACGCGTGCTGTGCGCATCACCTGACTATTTGTCGAAGCAAGGTGTCCCAAACTGTCCACAAGATCTCGCGGATCATCGCTGCTTAGCCATGGTGCGCAGCAATGAAGAATTAAAAACGTGGCACTTTAAAGATGAAGAGTCTCACCAATCGATCACGGTCACGCCAAAGCGATTTTCTGATGATGGTGAAGTGATTCGACAATGGGCGTTGGACGGTGCGGGGATTGCATTGAAATCCATTTTAGATATTCAGCAAGACCTCAAAAAACAACGTTTAGTAACGGTTTTGGATGGGTATATGAAAAACTTCAGCGCCTTTTCGCAAGGCGCTGAAGCGGATCTACATGTCATTTATCAAAGCCGCCAATATCAACCGAAAAGAGTTCGCCTGTTTTTGGACTTTCTAGTTGAGCAATTTAGCGCGCTGAGTGATGCCAGCAATCAGATCTAGATGCGATTCAGAGGTTTCTCGGCGGTGGCGATAAATCCCGACGGTGCCAGGGTTTGGTTCGTTTTCCATGGTTAAGCATCGTAAGCCAAAGGATTCCAAATACGGTTTGAGGTGGCCGGTATAAGACATCACCGCGACGCTTTCTTTCAGTACATCAATACTGGCGAGCAGAGAATCCACTTCGTAAGTCGGTCTGTCATCCAGTTGCTGCCTTTCGCGTTCATTTTGCTTCGGGATTGGGTTATCGATGACGTGAGCGAATTTCTTAGCGTCATAAGTGACCGAAAGAGCGGGGTATTCGTGCAGCATATCTTCGGTGACGGTTTTCCCTAGAAGTGGGTGGTTTGGGGAAACAAAATAGGCATCAACCGTTTGAAATAGCGGAATAAATGTAACATCGCATTTAGACGACAATCCGACAATCTCGTGGCCGATGAAGAATTCAATCTGTTCGTTGATTAATGAATCCATCAAGCCTAAGTGGTTGCCAAATTCGACGTGCGTAGATGCCGAAGGCTGCTTGGTCAGATGGTCATTGAGTGCTTGTTTGACGAACAGCGGCCACCACGCATCGCCAGTACCCATTTTAATTTTTCCGACTTGGTATTGTTTTCGTTCATCAATGCTTTGCATCATTTGGTTGTATTCATGCTGCATCGCGTTGCTATGGCGATAGAGGATGCGTCCGTATTCGGTCAACACCATGCCATTAGGATGACGTTCAAACAGCGTCACGCCGAGATTCTCTTCCAGCTTCTTTAAATTGCTTGTTACCGTTGGCTGGCTTAACCCTGCCATTCTTGCCGCAGCACTGATGCTTTGGCAGCGTGCAACCAGTAAAAATTGCTGCAGAGATTTGTCCATTTTCTTTCCCCTCTAAGAACGAGGGGTATTTTGCACAATTTCATTTATAAATCACAAATCTGTAATCTCATTTGATTGAAATTATGCGCATTTCATAGATCTACATCACTGTTGGGGTCTGACGTATAGATGTTATCTATAGCTCGCTCCTGACTTCCTATTTTCTCCTCAAAAAGGTGTTCTTTAGACTGTCGCCAAAACAACAATCTAAGGGATGAACATGAAACCGAGTTTTATTGCGCTTGCTGTCGCGTCTTGTATTGGTCTTGCTGGATGTGGGTCAGATTCCTCTGATGCGCCAGTGTCAGTCGACAAACCAATTATTTCAGCCGACTTATATTTACGTGGTTTAAATGGGGATTGGGGCACGGCAGAGCATGCCAAGCTAAACTATTTGGGTAATAACGAGTACGAAACCGTACTGCGCGTCGCTCGAGGTAGCAATCAGTTCAAGATTGCTGATCCGGGTTGGCAGATCCAATACACCTACTTTGAGGAGCCCGCGGCGTTCGATAAAGCTCAGGAGTACCTACCAAAACCAGACACGAATGAAGCGTGTATGAACGATGATTGCAACTCTGAGATCACGTTTGAAGACAAAGGGTATTACAAGTTTTCTGTGAGCTTTACCGATGAAAGTCGCGCGACAATGACTGTGACGAAAGCAACGCAAGAAGAAGCGGAAAAATACTACTCTGGTGCGATTCTCGACCCTGCAATGGTGCATGAAGGGCATCAGAGCAAAGAAGTGAAACTGTTCGCCAATTACGATGACTCGAGTGATACCGTGATTTTCTCGGTGAAAGATCCTAAAGCGGAGCTGCGTGAATTTGGTATTTCAACGACGACAGAATTGCGTGATGCGCTCGACCAAGGCTTAGTGATTAATGAGCAAACAGGGCCGCGAGTGGTGTCGGGTGATGTCGCGTTTGACGCGTTGTTTGCATTGACGATGAAAGAGCTAGACCAGCTTGCCGTTTCTGAAATCAAAGACGGCAATTACAACTACAACAACCCAATCAAAGCGGAAGTTTTTGAGACGGGCGCGAAGTGGCATTACGTATGGACGCGTGATTTGGCGTACGCAGCAGACCTTTCGCTTGCATTGATGAATCCAACTCGCGTGCAAAATGGTTTGAATTTCAAATTGTCCGCTTTCCGCGATACGACCGATCAGCAATACGATGGCGAGCAGATTGTGCAAGATACGGGCACGGGCGGTAGCTGGCCAATTAGTACCGACCGCACGACTTGGGCGCTTGGTGCAGAACGCTTACTTTCGGCATTAGATGGGGAAGAGTACAACCAGTTTGCTGAGCGCGCATATAAAGCTATCAGCAATACACTTGAAGCCGATCGCCTGGCGGCTTTTGATGCGAAATCCGGTTTATACACTGGTGAACAATCCTTCCTCGATTGGCGTGAGCAAACGTATTCAACGTGGACGCCAAACGATGTCAATACAATTGGTAGCAGCAAAGCGTTATCGACAAACGTGGTTCACTACCGCGCGATTCAGCTCGCGGCTAAGTTGGCAGAGAAGTACGATTCAACCAACGCGGTCAAATACACCGATTGGGCTGAGCAGTTAAAAACCGCTATCAACGAGCAGTTTTGGAATGCCAAACGCGGTATGTACGTAAGCTATTTGTTTGACAATGGCAAAGACATTGCGGTCGACAAATACGATATGTTGGGCGAAGCGTTGGCAATCATCAGTGGCGTGGCAAGTGATGCGCAGGCGAAACAAATCATGGCCAATTACCCACACAGTGAGTTTGGCGTGCCGGTTTACTTCCCTCAACAACCGGACGTGCCTGTGTACCATAATCGCGCAATTTGGCCATTTGTTACCGCGTACAGCTTGCGCGCCGCGCATCAAACACAAAACGTGGCTGCGGCGAACAATGCGATTCAATCGTTGGTTCGTGGCACGGCAACTAATTTATCCAACATGGAAAACTTAGAGTGGCTTTCTGGTAAGTCATTCATCATCCATAGTGATCATGGTGAAGATCCAAGCATGGATGGCCCAGTGATTAACTCTCAGCGTCAGCTTTGGTCTGTGGGTGGCTACTTGAACATGGTGGTAGAGACCCTATTTGGCATCCATACCGAAACGGGCAAGTTGGAAGTGAAGCCGTTTATCACAAGTTGGGTGCGCAATAACTTGTTGGCTCAGTCTGAACAAATCACGTTGGAAAACTTTGCCTTCAAAGGAAAGAACTACTCGGTAACGATTGACTTGCCTGAAGTAAGCAAAGATGACACAGGTTACTACCCAGTTGAAAATGTCACGATGGACGATGAGGGGCATTTCCACGTGACATTGGGCGCGCTTGTGAATGTAGATAGCAGCATTACTTTAGTTTCTGGTGTGAAACCGTACGCAAGTGAAGACAGTCGCGTTTATTCTCCGCAAGAGCCAACATTGGTGGTAAAAAGCGTTGATAATTCGGTTTCGATTGACGTGACGAGTAAGTACAACGTGAACTTGTATCGCAATGGCGAGCTGATTCAAAAGAACGTGATTGCTCAATCTTATTCCGATACGCCAACAGGTTTTGCTTGTTATTTGGCTGAAAGCATTAACGATAAAGGCTTCCGTTCTAACCCAAGCCAACCTGTTTGTGTCGGTGAAGAGATCCGCATCAAACTTGATGGCGAATATCAGCCACTCAAAGACAATGTCTCAGTGGTTACGGTGAGTAAAGACAGTGGCATCGTAAAAGGTGCAGAGTCGTTTACAGCCCCTGTAACGGGCACTTACCAGTTCGATGCTTGGTACAACAATAACCTAGGGCAACTTAATACTGGCATCACGAACACCGTGAAATTGTTAGAGGTATTGGATGATGCAGGTAAAGTGGTTGGTCAAGGTTACTTGCAGATGGGCCATATTGGTGAAAACCAAGGTATGCGTTACTCAACGCCAATTGAGGTGACGTTGGAGCAGGGAAAAACCTATCAGGTCGCGCTGAAGGACCACTTCAATATGAGTTACCTCAAATCGAATGAAACCTACATCTACGCTGGTGGTATTGAGGGTGAAAAGAACGAAGCGCAAATCGCAGATATTCGAATCACACCTTTAATGTAGGCTGTTTTAACAAAGCTGCGTTCTAAAAACTGTGTTCTAAGAAAAACAAAGCCGCTGAGATTATCAGCGGCTTTGTTGTATTTGCTATCGGGGGCCGTTTACAGGTTAGTTTGCCGCCTGCGGACGAGGTTTACGGCGCTGACCTGACGGTTTGTTTCCTGCAGGTTTAGCATTGTTTGGCTTGTTGCCGTTAGGTTTGCGGTCATCTGGTTTACTGTTTGCACGACTTTGGCCTTCACGGTTGCCTTTAGGCTTGCCTGCACCGCCTTGGTTGGTGCTGTTTTTGTTGCCGTTGCTACCACCGTTGAAGCGACGTTTAGGTTTGTTTGCACCATTGCCTGCTTTCTTTTCGGCTGCTGGGGCATTTTCACTTGCAGCATTTGGCGCTTTTGGTTTTTTCGGCTTCTTAGGTTTTTTCGGTTTGATTGGGCGCGTATCCAGTTTAGATTCTGGCACCACATTGGTTGGCGCAAAACCTTCCAACTCTTTACGTGGTAGTACTTCTTGAATCAAACGTTCAATCGCAAACAACTCAGATGCTTCTAGCGCACACACGAGTGAAATCGCTTTACCTACTTCGCCCGCGCGGCCAGTACGACCAATACGGTGAACGTAGTCTTCCGCCACTTTAGGTAGCTCAAAGTTCACCACTTGCGGCAATTGAGGAATATCGATACCGCGCGCAGCAATGTCCGTCGCGACCAACACACGAATTTCACCCGATTTGAAATCCGCCAGTGCTTTGGTACGTGCGCCTTGGCTCTTGTTGCCGTGGATGGCAGCAGCCGGTAGATTTTGTTCGATCAGGAACTTCGCCAGACGGTTTGCGCCGTGTTTCGTTTTCGTAAACACCAGCACTTGCTTCCAATCGCCGTCTTTGATCAGTTTAACCAACATCGGTGCTTTCTTCTTCACGTCTGCTGGGTAGATGCTTTGCTCAACCGTTCTCGCTGTCGAGTTCGCCGGGTTCACTGAAATCTCAACCGGGTTGTTCACCAAGCCTTTCGCAAGGTCGCGGATTTCATCCGAGAAAGTCGCCGAGAAAAGTAGGTTCTGACGCTGTTTTGGTAGCAGGGCTAGGATTTTGCGAATATCGCGGATAAAGCCCATGTCCAGCATGCGGTCTGCTTCGTCCAGTACCAGTACTTCTAGTTGGTCGAACTTCACCGCATTTTGGTTGTACAAATCCATCAGGCGGCCTGGTGTTGCTACCAACACATCCGCACCTTTGCGAAGACGCAGCATTTGCGGGTTGATCTTCACACCACCAAAAACAACCGCACTGCTTAGTGGAAGATGACGGCCGTACATAAACACGTTTTCTTGCACCTGAGCCGCAAGTTCACGCGTTGGCGTCAGGATAAGTGCACGAACTTGGTTAGCACGAACGCGAGGGCCGTTCGATAAACGCTCAAGAATCGGTAGCGTAAAGCCTGCAGTTTTACCTGTACCAGTCTGCGCTGCTGCCATTACGTCTTTCCCTTCCAAAATAGCAGGAATTGCTTTTGCCTGAATTGGCGAAGGGGTGTCGTAGCCTTTCTCTTGAATAGCTTTAAGGATTGGAGCAGATAGACCTAACGAGGTAAAACCCATATGTATGATTCTCAATTGTAGAGTTAGATAACAACGCGCCGAAAACAAATCGGTGCGAAAAGTGCGACATTCTGAGGCTTTTACGCGCAGGCTTCAACTAATTCCGTCATGGATAAATATTTGAACTGGATCTCATTTCTTTTTGGCAGGCAAAACTGATAACTGGTTTGGTCGATCGATTGAATGGTTTTACGTTGGCGATGCCCATTCTTACATCGCTATCACGGTATGCAGTTTTAGTTTATCAAATGCTGTTCGGAGTGTGGGGGAGGCTTGCTCCTTTCATTACTCCGCTTTTGCATGCGTTAAAAACGCACTCGTCAATTGCTGAAAGAGCGAATCTACCGATGGGCGGTCGGATACATGATGGAAGAGCGGTGTGTGGACATCACCACGAATATCATCGCTGTGACCGCAAAGCTGATTACACATTCGTACTGGTTCGACAATCTTCTCGACGTCGGCATCAATCAGAATGCATGCTTGTGACAATACCACTTGTCCGCCGCCTTTTTTAAGTAAAACACGCTGCGCGGTTCCCACGACTTTTTGCCCGCCAATGTTGAGGTTGTACTCGCCATCGCAGTAGGAATAAGGCGTAGCATGAACATCCACTTTCACGCCGAGCTGTTTAAAGAAAACCGTTAATATTGCACATAAATCGAGATACGCTTTTTTGATGTTGTAAGGCTCGCCTTCTGGCCAGTGGTAAATGTGGGATAGATTGATAATACCTGGCACCTGAGGGACTGGGGCACCACCGGTTTTACGAGAAAAGAGCTTCCAGCCAGACGTATTTAACGCATGTTCTAACTCATTAGACACTGGCCATTTCTTACCCGCGGGAAGCACGAGCGTTGGACTTTTTACTTGCCAAAGCAATAGCACTTGCGAGAGTTGGTTGGACTGAACTTGTTTAATGAGCTCATCTTCTTTGTCAAATGCATCAGCGACTTCCGTAGCTGTGTAGCGAATTAGCTTATTTTTAGCAACCAAACTCTATCCCTCGCGGCTATTTAATCGTTACTGTTGTATCTCAGATACAGCTTTATTGCTAGGTCTGAGTGATTAGGCTTTTGCTCGCTAGCTGCATGATCACCTTTTGGATCTTTTCCGTTGTCCATTAATTCTGCTTGAACACGCGATAAAAAGTTTTTGCTAGTCATCACATCAGCCATTCATAAAATCTGCCATCTATGAAAATTTTTGGCGATATAAGTATGAAAAAGCGAGTGATGACTCTCGCGTTAGCGGCATCATTAACGGGATGTGTGACGTTCCCAACTCAAGAATCTGAGCAAGTACAGGTGCTTTGGGACAATGTGAATGCGATTGAAAACTGTGAACTAATGGGTACCGTGATCGGCTCAGAAGGACACTTTTACGACTATTGGCTTCACGCCGATAAAGACATGGTTTGGGGTACGTTAAACCAAATGCGCCTCAAGGCGGCAGATTTAGGCGCAGATACCTTGTACTTATATCAACCGTTGAGCTTTTCTACGTCAGTGACGATGTTTGCAAATGCTTACAAGTGCAAACAGTAGCTATTGGCTTGATCATAATTGAAAGACAGGCGCTGCTCGCCTGTCTTTGATGCGCTCTACAAATACTGGAGACTTTGCGTTAATTGACGTTTGCTGTCGCCACCGCTGATGTATCAGAAAACGACAATGTAAAGTCTCGTTCGGTATTAAGCACTTTGGCTGGAAACTCTAAGCTCAACTGCGTATGTGGCGCGACTTCTGAAGCAATGCTAGTAACGAATTTTCGGGTTTCTCCAGGAGAGATCGATATGTCACTTCCACCTTGTGATGAGAGCTCAGCGATACCCATTGTTTCAAGTGTGTTACCTGCAGTATCCGCCAGGTGTAATAAAGATTCTGACTTGTAGATTAATTCTCCACTTTCTGTGCGATATGCATTAAACGTGTTGAAATTTGGTTGTAACGATCCTTGTGATCCAATGTTAGTAACGGAAAATGTCACATTAGCGCCATCAAAGTTCTCGACTCTTACGAGTACGTTACCGTCTTGGTAACGAGCGGCTGCTGCCGCAGTTGCTTGTTGTTTCTGCCGCTGTTTCTCTTTTTCAATGTCGCTTAACTGTTTCTGCTCATTAGCGATTCGATTCTTTGCCATGTAGTACGACTGATCGACCATTGCTATTAAAGCGGGGATTGAATACAAAGTGAGGCCTTCCAAATGGTCAAAGTCGATTTTGGCATGTTGAGTACGTTTATGATTAGAAAATTGGCAGTAACCATCAATCAAACTGATGAAAGCCACTTCAAAAGTGCCTTGTAATCGGCTTACTTCCTGTGCTGCTTTCTCTAGATTTGAGCGGACTTTCCGAATCTCTTCCAAACTCTTTTGTGAAAGACGACCGTTTGGCGATACGTCGTTAGAAACCGAAACCAGTTCTTCGGTCACAAATGGATTGTTTTCGGCAGGAATCACCGTAGTGATACGGTTGGATTTGGTGATGTCTTCGCCCAATAAAACCATCATTTTTTGCGATGCGGCGGTTGTGTTGCCCGCTAATACGTCACTACAGTTTGGCGACGTATTGGCATACACGGCGAATGCGGTAAAAAGTGAAAGTGTAACGGACCAGCCGATGGTGACGAGTCCTGTCGTGGTTCGAGTATTCATCCTGATAACCCCTCTGTCATTTGGTGCGATTCACTGACGTAA
Organism: Vibrio sp. 704; assembly: GCF_033339295.1. Lineage (NCBI taxonomy): Bacteria > Pseudomonadati > Pseudomonadota > Gammaproteobacteria > Vibrionales > Vibrionaceae > Vibrio > Vibrio sp. 704. The sequence goes on from NZ_JAWOUH010000001.1 coordinate 55,196, forward strand.
TTGCCAATCAAAAGGTTGGCTCGCGACATTCAGAATGGTTCTGGTCAACCCTTCGTAGTGGGTATGCCCACAGATGCTTTTTTAGTCGTTTATCAACCGCTAAGCCACGATTGATAAAGTGTCTGAAATTGAGAGCATTAACGCTGCGAAGTTGATGTCTTTGACTGAAAGATAGACGTAACTTTTCTAACCATCAAATACGTGATTGAGTTCTCATTTTTATATGAGTGAGAGGTTCAAGAGAAAACAGGCACTTACTGTAGAGAGTTGATTTGAAGGAAAAATATAAATTTTTTGGGGAACTTTTTTGATGCTGCCTTTGAGACTTTTTCGAATCTCAAAGGCAGGTTCTTACACTCGCGTTCAATTACAACGTGTTGAGGACATCCGCGAGTCGAGAGACAGCTGTCGTCAGTTCTTCTGGTGTGGCATTGGTAAAGTTAAGACGCAGAGCGGCTTTTACCTTTGAACCTTCTGGATAAAAGACCGGGCTCGGCACTACGGCAACCCAGTTTGCGAGAAGGTTTTTCGCCAGTTCGAAGGTGTCGCATTCTGGAATTTCGACCCAAACGAACATACCACCATCGACGGGTTTGAGTACGCAACTTTCTGGCAGCTGTTTTTGCAGTTCAGCAAACATGACATCGTAACGTGATTTGTAAAGCGCACAGATGGTTGAAATGTGCGTTTCGAAGTTGTCATGTTGCAGTAGACCATGCAGCAAAGCTTGCATAGGAATACTAGAGTGCAGATCGGCACCTTGTTTAATTTTGATAAGTGGCTCAAGGTAGCTGCTTTTGCCCGTAACTACACCAATACGCAAGCCTGGTGAAGCTATTTTGGAGAAAGAGCGCAATACGATGGAGTGCTGTGGGCAGAAGTCCGAAACCAGTGGAAGCGCTTCACCAGAAAAACGCAGCTCGCGGTATGGTGCGTCTTCAATGAATGCCACGTCGTATTGTATACAAAGCTCGGCAACTTTTTGGCGAGTCTCTAGCGCCCAGCACACGCCCGTTGGGTTGTGAAAATCGGGCACGGCATAGAACATTTTCGGTTGCTGTGTAGCAAAGCATTGTTCAAGTTCTTCAAGGTTTGGACCACACTCGGTTTGTGAAACGGTCACGATGTTGGCTTGCACTAGACCGAATACTTGCATAGCACCAAGGTAGCTCGGTGCTTCCATCACCACTTTATCGCCCGGATTCACGTACGCACGCGCAATCAAATCTAGCCCTTGCTGAGAGCCCGTTGTGATCATCGCCAAATGAGATTCTAGCAGCTGGTAATAATCGGTCAAAAAGTTAAGTAGCGGGGCGTAGCCTGCTGTTGCGCCATATTGAAACACCTCTGGCATATTCGCGAGGTTTTCGAGAGTCGGTTTCATTAAGTCGATCGGGAAGGTTTTTTCGTCCGGCAAGCCACCTGCAAGAGAAATGACGTTCTTATCGCTCGCTGCTGCGAGGATCTCTCGGATGTAGGATGACTTAGTTTGTTGTAATGACTGTGCGATTTCCATGTGCTGTGCTTCTCGTAATTATCTTTTTTATGTCAGAAATAGTATAGGTAAATTGCCAAGCTTGGTGTGTCCATTTATGCTGTTAAACATGTCCATTTATGCTATTTAAGCGAAAGTTTACTCCGTGAGCCATCAACAAGTTTCCAGAATCAATGACGTGCTGTTTTACATTCACCAGGACATTAGCAGAGATTTATCGGCTAAAGAGCTAGCAGATGTAGCAGCCTATTCTGAACAGCACTTCCATCGTATTTTTAAAGATGTGGTAGGGGAGTCTGTCCATCAATATATCCGTCGAACAAGAATGGAATACGCCGCCAATCAACTGATGTTTGATACCAGCTCATCGGTGTTAGACATTGCTAACAAGTGCGGCTTTAGCTCGGTATCTTCTTTTAGCCGAGCGTTTAAAGCAACGTTCGCTATGTCTCCTGGCGCGTGGCGAAAGCATGATTTACAAGTCGCAGAAAAGCCGTATCTAAAAGATCCAGAAGTGGCTGCGGGTTATCATCGGGTTGCTAAACGCGAGTTGCCAGAACCTAAAATTATGGAGGTTCCACAACGCTTTGCGGCTTATGTGCGGCATGAGGGTTATAGCCGTTCCATTCGTAATGCGTGGCTGATTTTGAAGGCGTGGGCAAGCTCTGAGAATCGGGACTTTTCGGTTCAATACGGTTTGCATCACTCCAACCCCGCTTGGGTTGAGCTCGATAAGTGTCGCTATGTGGCTTGTATGGCGATTGATAAGCCGCTTAAAGTACGCGGTGTCGTGAATCAAATGACGATTCCGGGTGGTTTGCATGCTGTTTTTCGCTTAACAGGGGTATATGGAGAGCTTCTTCCTCAATTGAGTATGGTGTTAGAGAAGTGGTTGCCGAATTCAGGCTTTAAGCAGCGTTCTACTCCCGCTTATGTTCACTATCATAAAAACCATTTCCTCAGCCATGATGAGGCGTTTGAGCTGGACTTCTATCTGCCCATCAGCTTTTTCTAACTGGAGTATTTATTTACTATCCGTAAGGAAGAAAATGCTAAGCTCTATATGGTGATTTTTTACAAATAATTGAAAATTAAATGAACATCGATCATGTAAAGCTATTTGTCCGTTTGGCTTCGACACACAACATCAGCATGGCTGGTCAGGAGCTTGGACTTTCTCCTGCTGTCGCTAGCGCACACATCAATAAACTTGAGGACAGCTTAGGAGTTCGTTTAGTTCATCGCACCACACGCAAAGTTTCCTTAACTGAAGAGGGGCAGGCATTTTTACCTCACGCGGAGGAGGTCCTTGCAACAGTGGAGGCAGCAAGGGGAGCTGTTGGCTCAGGGCAGAGCGCGCCAACGGGAGTATTACGTATAACCGCCTCTGCAACTTTTGGTCGCTTGCATATTGTGCCCGCATTAAAAGGTTTTATGGCGCGTTACCCAGGGTTAACCGTGGACTGCCGATTTTCTGATTCCATTATGGATCTGGTTGAGGGAGGTTTTGATGTCGCCATTCGTGTCGCTGAGTTGAAAGATTCTTCATTGGTCGCAAGAAAGCTTGCGCCAGATCGTCGTATTATCGTTGCATCACCAGATTATATTGAACAATTTGGGAGACCCAACAAGCCCCAAGACTTGACGAATCATGAGTGTATTAACTTAGTTGGAATGAATAATTGGTCATTCAATACAAAAGATGGAATGTTCAATGTAAGAACTTCTGGTCGTTTTAAAACCGATAATGGTGATGCGATGAGAGACGCGACGGTAAACGGGTTAGGTATTTCTATCAACTCGGTTTGGAGTGTTTATCAAGAATTACAAAGTGGTCAGCTAGTGGAAGTACTCGAAGATCACCCTTTAGCGATGGATGCTGGGATTTGGGCTGTGTACCCAAGCTCTCGTTTAATTGCGCCTAAGGTGCGTGCCTTTATTGATTACTTTGCTGAATACTATGGCACGCCACCTTATTGGGAGTTTGCGGAAAAGTGATAACAAGCTTCACTTATCGAATACATTGTTTTTAAGGTCCGAATAAAAACGAACCTCAAGATAATTCTTAATTGTTATTAATAGAGTTTGCTTAGGATTAATTCAATACTATCAATTATCTGCTGTGTTTTGCTTTGATCTAATGCATCAGGGTGTGGGGGCGCGAATGCTTCAATGTCATTATCGAAGTACATACCATGCGCTTGAGCAAACTCTTCTGATAGCGCAGCGCGAGTTAGAATATCTGCTCCTAAGCGGATATCACCACCAGCAACCCCATAAGCATCTTTAACCATCTTACTACCTAGGAATGATTTTGGGTTTACTGATACCAACATAGGGCCAGTGTTCTTAAGCTTTAGTCCGATTGCTCGTGACCACATCGTTAATGCCAATTTGCTTTGGGCATATGCTTCGCCATCTGACAATGGTTTGTTACCGAGTAAAGCGCTAGTGTTTACTGTTGTTTGTGCAGCTGAAGACAAATTAACCACACGACCCGTATCTCCGAGCAACGGCAATAGCTCTCTAGTGAGTAAGTAGGGAGCAATGGTGTTGACTGCGAAGCGTACATCAAGACCCTCTTTAGTTCTTGGATTTGGTGTTGCGTACACACCAGCATTGTTAATGATGACGTCTAAATGATTGAACCGTTCTGTTATCTCCATCACTATCTGTTTTACCGCATTGGGAGAGGATAAATCAGCAACAAGGCTTTCAACTTTACCACTTTTCATCTCCCTCAAACTTTGCTCAACTTGTTGAACTTTCTCTATATTCCGGCCATGGATTATTACGTGTTGTTCACGGTTAATTAACATTTTCGCGGTTTCTAAACCAATACCGTCAGTAGATCCAGTAACTAGAATTGTCTTTCGCATGATCGCTCTCATTGTTGAGGGTTAATATAGAACGATCATAGTGGCATCTTTTGCATTCGACTATTGAGACTAAAAAGAAAACACTTTCTAGGAAAAATTGAAAATAACTTTGTTGTTCTTTTTGTGGACGGTGCGACGAATTAACGTCTCATTAGATGCTACGGTTATACATGTGGTGCTCAAAAATTAGGCACTATTTTGTACTCAAATAATAGCCAAGAGGTCTCTATGTTAGGTGAAAATCACTCATTAACTCATGAATTCCCAGAACATTTGGATACCATTACTCAGCTTACCGAAAACGATGCATCATTTGCTGAAACCGTTAAAAACTACAATGCTTTAGATAAGGAAATCCGCGTACTAGAACTTCAAGGAAGCCCGATTGATGATCACGAAATGAACGTGTTAAAACATAACCGGGCTGAGCTCAAAGACTGGCTCCACTCGCGAATAATGGGTTCTTAGTGACGAAATGATCATCGGCTCGTAAATTGCGGGCCGATTTTAGTTCCAATGGACGATGCCAGTGTGCAAACATTAGGATTGCTGAGCAGGAGCTTGGAGTGGCAGGTGGCCTGTTTTTACCCAAATGACCGTTTCTTGCTCTACAAAAGGAAAGTGCTCACTCATATGTGGACTGCGTATCCAAGAGTAGGGAGGATAGGTTCCTAGCTCGTCTTTAAATTCCCCCGATAACACAAAAATTTCTTCACCACCAAAGTGACGGTGTGGTTGAAACTTCTCGCCTTTCGGCCATTTAACCAATGCGACATGTTCATGCTCAAAATCATGCAATGGCATGACTTTCAGCCCACCGATGCCAGGTAACCAATTCGCTTCGTTCGTGTTGATGCGAACTGTTTCAAGATCATCAGAATTGAATTGATTTAGTTTAACTAAAATCACACAGCCTTCTTTGCTAAATGGTGCGTGTTGACTTCCTAGAGGGTTACGAAGGTAAGTGCCGGCAGGGTAGTCACCGTATTCGTCAGAGAACACTCCTTCGAGCACTAATATTTCTTCTCCGTGAGGATGAGGATGAGTCGAAAAGTGCGAATTTGGCTCGTATTTAACGACGCTGGTGGTGTGCCCTGATTCTTTGGCTTCTCGTTCCAAAGGTTTACGCCACACACCTTTGGAAGGGCTGGCGATCCATTCCTGTTGAGCAGTATCTATCACGATTCTTTTTGAAAAATCCATATTCAACATATTGAAATTCCGTTACTTATTTAATTACTAATTCTCATTAGTATACGTTTAAAAAACATCAATTGATTCATTTGTTGATAGCCTAATTCATGGATTGAGTACGAACAGGAAATCGGAACCTAATTTAAATTTCTGCTTGTGTAATGAGAATTGTTATATTATAACATCGCAAAATTAAATGTTATAACATAACAAAAAGGAAAAAGTAGTGAATAAGAAATTGGTGTCTCTCGTGATCGGTAGCATTTTTGCATCCCCTGTTTTTGCCGACACACTATCGAACCCACAGATTGGTGTTGTTGTTGATGGCTACTACCAAGATGGCCAACGTCATAATTCTGAGCGCGAAGAAGGCTTTGGTCTAGGCCATACGGAATTAAACTTCTCATCGAATATCGACGACAAGTTTTACGGTGCATTGACCGCGGTTCTTGAAAGTCACGGTGATGAGACAGAATTAGAGCTTGAAGAGGCATTCATCGAAACTTTGGCATTGCCATATGGTGTAAATGTGCGCGCTGGCCGATTCCTATCTGACTTTGGTTATCTGAATAACCAACACATGCACACCGATAGCTTTGTCGAGCGTCCAATTGCTTATCGTACTTTCCTTGGCTCGCACTACTACGATGATGGTGTACGTGCAAACATCGTGTTGCCAACCGACCTTTACGTAAAATTTGGTGTAGAAGCGCTTAGTGGTAGCAAAATGTCTTCTGTCGAAGATGGTTCTGAAGTTGGCGTGTACACCACGACGCTGAAGCTTGGGAATGACTTCTCCGAATCTTCAAGTTGGCAGTTTGGTTTAAGTTACCTGCGCAACGAAAACGGCAAGGTTAAAGAATTCGAAGATCACGACCACGGTCATGAAGAAGAGCATGATCACGATCACCATCATGGCGCAGCAGTGACAGGTGCGAACCTTTACGGGGCTGATTTTGTTTGGAAATGGGCACCAGACGGTAATTACAAATACAGCAACTTCACGCTATCGGCTGAATACATGCTGCTAGACGGTGTGGTAGACAGTAAATATAAAAACGATGCAGAGTCACCAGACAACTTAAGCGCCTACTATGTTTCGGGCGTTTATCGCTTCAACCCAAGCTGGTCAGCAGGTCTACGTTACGGCGAAGCAGAAAGCTACGATGGTCATGCACACGGCGACCACATGCATTTTACTGAGCTGAATGATAAAGAAATGGATGCGATGATCGCATGGGATTCTTCTCATTTCGGTACTATCCGTGCGCAATACACTCGCATTGATAACCAAGACAGTGAGACAGACAACGTGTTCACTCTGCAATACGTGATGACATTTGGAGCGCACGGTGCTCATGCGTTCTAAGCTGACATTGAATAAATGCAGCTTGGTGATGATGGCTGCAGGAGCTGCCATCATCTCTTCGCCTGCTTTGGCTCTAAACATTTTCGTTTGTGAGCCAGAATGGAAAGCCTTTCTTGAAAGCCACGCGCCAGATGCCAGTATTTATTCAGCGACAACGGCTAAGCAAGACCCACATTACGTGCAAGCTCGTCCTTCTTTGATTGCGAAGATGCGCCAAGCGGACATGGCAATGTGTTCGGGCGCAGAGCTAGAGGTGGGGTGGTTACCTATGCTGCAAGTTCGTAGCAGCAATGCGGCGGTGCAAAATGGTGCGCCGAGCATGATCTACGCGACGGACTTCGTGCGCATGTTAGATACTCATGCTCACGTTGACCGTAGCATGGGAGATATACACGCTCACGGTAACCCACATGTTCAATTTGCGGCAAATGACATGATTCCATTATCTCGTAAAGTCACGGAGCGCCTAAAAGCGATTGATCCCGACAACGCACAAAGTTACCAAGTGAATGGTATGAAGTTTCGTGCTCATTGGCGTAAAAAGCTTAAAGAATGGAATGAGAAAGGGGCTGCTTTAAAGGGTAAGCAAGTTGTCGGTTATCACGCGACGTATCGTTATTTGTACGATTGGCTCGGAATGAAGCAGATTGCCGATCTCGAACCTAAACCGGGCATTTCACCGACCACATCTCACCTGCAATCACTCACCAAGTTAAATGCCGACAGTTTTGATGCGATTGTTTACTCCTCTCATCAGGATCAGCGTCCAGCGAACTGGTTGCAAGATCATACTGACAAACCTGTGATTCAACTGCCATTGACCGTTTCTGAGGGTGAAAGCTTAGATGAGATGTACGATCAGGTCATTGATGATTTACTGGATGTGTTAGTGCCGCCCGTTCCTGTGAGGATCTAAGTATGGCGGATTATGCATGGCTTTTACCTGCGGTTTTGTGTGGTTTAATTGCGTTGGTTGGCAACATCGTTCTGGGGCAACAAGTTCTTAATCGTCAGATCATCTTTATAGATTTGGCGGTGGCGCAAGTTGCGGCATTGGGGGCAGCACTAAGCCACTACTGGTTGAGCCAATACGCGCTGTTCTCAGGCTCATTCTTTGGCGAAATGATTGGCCCTTGGGTGATGTCTTTGATGCTTTGCGGTTTGATTGCCTTAATGGAGAAACGATACCAGCAACATTTAGAGCCCATGATTGGCAGCTTGTTTGTCGTGTCTGCATCGCTGGCGATCCTGCTGGTGAGTAAAGACCCACACGGCGGAGACTTTATTCAAGGCATTCTTAATGGGCAATTGTTATGGGCGACTTGGGCAGACGTTTGGCCTCTGGCACTCATTACCGCTGCGATGTTGCTATTGGTTTGGTTAAAACCTGCGTTTATGCGCGGTAGTGGTTTTTATCTGATCTTTGCAATCCTGATGCCCATTACGGTCAAGTTAACCGGCATTTATTTAGAATTTGCTTTGTTGGTTATTCCAGCTTTATGTGCGGCAGCATTGAAGGGAACTCGATTCTTTGTCGCTAGTATCAGCATTGGTATTGTTGGGATCTTATCGGGTATTGCCGCATCGGCTCGCTATGACTTACCGAGTGGTGCGAGTATTGTGATCACCCTGTTTATTGCTGGCATGTTGTTTAATCTCTTGCTTCAGCCTTTTCTGGTGAAAATAACAAAACCAGCTTTTGTAAGAGATTAAGAGACAAGTAATATTGGTCTGATGAAGTAGTATTTGATTAATCAGACCAATACTTTTCTATCCAAGTCCTCTAATCGTGTAACTTTGCGCCTTCCAACACACTTTCTTACGTTGATCTTGCCATAGTCATCAAGTTGCCTTGATTAGTTCACATTCGACTCCCAGACTGTTTCTATAGTTTTTATAAGATATAAAAGACCCTGCGTATGAGAAGCGCAGCTGTAACGCGACTAGGCATAAAAACAAAAAACGCTAGGGATACAAGCGAATTTGTAATCTCAACATTTAAGGAAGACCAAGATGAAACCGGAAAAAGTAGCAGTAGTCACTGGTGCGGCTCGTGGTATTGGCCAAGCGATTTGTGAGCAATTACTGGAGGATGGATTCCACGTAATCGGGCTAGACATATCGCCCGTGGAATGGAGCCAGTCGGCGCAGCTAAGCAGTTATCAAGTCAACTTGTGTGATGCCGAAGCTGTCAGTGAAGTGGTAGAAAGTGTTGTAGAGCAGCACGGAAGGATCGATGCTCTGGTTAACAACGCGGGCATCACTCGAGATGCACTGCTGCCAGACATGTTAGAGCAAGACTGGGACAGCGTGATCGACGTGAACCTAAAAGCGGTGTTCTTACTCACCCAACGTGTTGCTCCTGTCATGCTAGAGCAGGGCACAGGCAGTATTGTTAGCATTTCTTCTATAGTGGGAACGGATGGTAATATCGGCCAGAGCAACTACGGAGCAAGTAAAGGCGGCGTCATCTCAATGAGCAAAGGCTGGGCGAAAGAACTTTCAAGAAAGGGTGCACAGATACGCGTCAACTGTGTCGCGCCAGGCTTTATCGCCACCGATATGACCAAGAACCTGCCAGAGAAAGTTATTCAAATGATGGAAGGCAAAACCCCATTAGGGCGCATGGGCTCAGTTCAAGATATCGCCAATGGCGTCTCTTTCCTAACCTCAAACAAGAGCGCCTACATCACTGGCCAAGTGCTCAAGATTGACGGTGGGTTGGTATTATAGCTCGTTAATCAAAACCCAAAATAAAAACGCCTTTTACTTATATGAAGGGCGTTTTTGTTTGAGGAACCCGACTTATGTGAGTACTACTAATAGAAAGCTTCGATTTCGCTTCGAGTTGAGTTTTTGAAGCAAAAGGCCAATACGTTTGAATAGCGTCGGGCGTCTCCTCTTAAACACTGCATTCCCTAAAGCACAGTATTCCCAAAAGAAAAGCCCACCGAAAAGCGGGCTTTGCTCTCTTTTAGTAACGAGAAGAATAACTAGTAGCTCGCTTGAATGCTGACACCGCTATAGTTTGAGTAACCTTGAATCATGACGTGATAACGTCCACTTTGTGTCGCACTGACCGTACATGTTTCATTGTTACCGTATTTGAAAGGTCGGCAGTCCCATGCATTCAGTGCTGGTTTTGCTCCAAAACGGAGATACAAATCCGCATCACCACTTCCACCATACATTTGTACGGTTAAACGCTGCCCAGCTTCTACATCAACATAGTAATACGCTACTTGACCAGTTGAACCACTTAAACCACTTACTGGCACGCCCGAGGTTAATTTGCCTTCTGGGTCCGGTGTTGGGTCTGGGCCACCGCAGTCTTGGCCACAATCTGCATCCGTTAAGCTATAAAGTAGCTTGTTCACGCTGCCTCTTGTGTCCGTCACTTTTCCGCTAGTTGCGCGGCTAACGATCAAGGCCTCTACTTGGCTTGGAGACAGTGAACGGTTTTCTTGAAGATACAATGCTGCTACACCCGCCACATGTGGCGTCGCCATCGAAGTGCCACTAATGGTTTTGTAGCCACCGTCATACCATGCGGATTTGATTTGTGAACCTGGCGCAAACACGTCCACACAACTGCCCCAGTTTGAAAAACTCGAACGTACGTCCGTGCTGGTGGTCGAGCCGACAGTTACTCCGGAAGCAACGCGTGCTGGAGAATAGTTACATGCATCGGCGTTGGAGTTACCTGCTGCAAGCATAAAGCTGACACCTGACTGAACCGCACTTTGCACCGCACTATCCAGAGCGACGGATTGACCGCCGCCTAAACTCATGTTGGCGACTGAAGGTCCGGAAGCGTTCGCAGCCACCCAGTCCACACCGGCAATAACACCAGAAGTAGAACCCGATCCGGTACAGCTCAATACTCTCACGCCGACAAGGTTGACGTTTTTTGCAACACCATACAAGCTGCCGCCAATGGTGCCAGCTACGTGTGTGCCGTGTCCATTACAGTCACTTGCATCTGCATCGTTATCGACAAAGTCATACCCTGAAACTGAGCGACCACCGAACTCAACATGCGCGTTATTCACACCCGTATCGATAACATAAGCCGTTACCCCAGTCCCATCAAAGTTGGCACTGTAGTTGTTATCGAGTGGCAAGTTTCGTTGGTCGATTCGGTCTAGTCCCCAAATGGCATTGGTTTGATTTGCGTCTGCCGAGACTATTGGGTCAAGCGATAGGATTCTGTCTTGCTCAATGTAGTCCACACGAGGATCAGAACGCAGATCTTTTAGTTGCTCAGGACTCAAGTTAGCGACAAATCCACTTATCGAGTGGTCAAAAACCGACTCCACTTGTATCGAATACAAACCAGACATGCGGTCTACGGATTGTTGCGTGAATTGCTCGAATTCCGTTGAATTGCTCACCATCATTTGCGGCTGTTGAAATACCACAATATAGCGATCTGCAATGGCGATGTCGTCCGGTGCAAGCATCAAAGTGGCAGGCAATGTGTCGGGAGCTTGTTGTAACTCTGCACTGTCCGCAATCTCATTGGGTTGCGAAAAAGCGAGAGAAGAATGAAAACAGAGCGCGGAGGTGATACAACAACTTAGTAGTTTCTTTAACATAAAATGTTCCTTGAAATCATAGTCTTGTTGATTTTTACCTAGTACCAAACTGTCAACACGAAAACACAGACAATCAGCGTAGTGCGTGCTGAAGTGACGTTACACAAGTCAAACTAGACAATGAGCAATCATATGCATAACTGATAATAATTCGCATACTCAGAAACATGATCAATAACCAAGCTTTATTGAAATTGAAATGCAAAGATTCATTTAGACTTAGAGCAAAATCCCTAAAATAGAATAATTCTACACACCTGACATATTGCCTGTTATATGACTTCATCTTACCGATAATTTACGCAATAAAAACCTAACTATCCTTTCATTGGTCACAACTCAAATCGGTTGATAGATGTTAATATAGCCACCTGATTTCTGATGTTTTTTAACTCATGGTTACTATCCAAGTTCAATGTCGTTTCTGTAATAAAACCAGAGCCCGTTCGTGAACATGGAAAGGGCATTCTGGCTTTCCTCGCTCCAGATGTATCGAGTGTCGAAAGAGCTTTAACTTGATTAAGTTTACGAAGCCCGCAAGCCAGATGTAAAAGAAAAAATTGTTGATATGTCAATGAATAGCTCTGGCGTTAGGGAAACAGTACAAGTGTTGAATGTCGTATACAACACGGTATTGAGCACTTTAAAAAATCTCGCGCCAAGGTAAGTAACCTCAATGCCTTTCGATAAAGCAAATATAAGACTAATTTGTAAACTTGAAAGGCTAGCTGTATTGGTTGAGGAATATGAGGAAAACACTTCCCCATTTAAGAACTGAAACACACCTTTGCCCCTTTATTGGTGTCGTCAAAAAGCCTACGGTCATAGTTAGCCGAGTTTTGCACAAATATTGCTAATGTGAAGAGGCAAAGATTTTTCATTAAAAGGTGGTTTTGAATTGATATCGTCTTTGTACCAAGGCTATTTAGGGATTAAAGACCATCAAACATTCTGTAAATGTGCACAGAGCTTGTCTTTTTAGTTAAAATACCTAAGAAATCAAGCATATTGCATAGCAAAACAATTCACTTGCTTACTGTGTGATCTATGCACTGTTGGTAAAATGTACTTTTGAAATGAAAGTATATGATATGCCAATAGAATTCCCTAAGCCGAAACGGTTAACAAGTGCTGGATATGCCCCAGTTCAGGAGGATACCCCTCTCGCTCCCCCAACTCCAACCCCAGCGCTCGAACCTGAGCCTGTAGCAGGGTTTGAGTGCCGTATTAAGATCTATGCACCAAAGTCCGATCTCTCTAGCCTGAAATTAGGTGTCTTCTCTCTTAGTAAATCTGATAATGAGGAGAGCATTAAACGCTGGCACTCTGAAGAGGCGTTAGACTCGGCAAAGTATACCGTGCTCACAGGAGAGTGCCATGTCGAAGAATCAAAAAAGCTGACTCATGAGTTTCATCAGAATTTTGGCATCAGCACATCCTTTGACGTTACGCCAAGATCTGTCGGCTCAGGGTACTTTAATGCTGAGTTTATCCCCTTGTTGCCATCTCTAGAGAGCGAGTCTAAATTAGGTTGGTCTTTGCATGGCTTCTATTACTACTTCTACGAAGGTAAGTTGTTGTATGAACTCGATATACTAGGAGACGGCAAGTGGGGTTGGCATATTACTCAATCTTCATCTGATGGCATATCTAACACCCTCGCAAGCAATCAGATTTTTAATTCTCTACTGGTTCCAGTGAAAATTGAAGGAAAAGAACCAGGGAAACAACACATACTCTATTCCCGTGCTAAGTTGACCAACGAACAACTGGGCGAAGTGAGTATGGCTTGGCTCGACGAAAATGCGACACTGATTGATACGGCTCTTCTTGTTTCTTCTTTACAACAGCATCTTCTACCAAGAGAAACACCTTCTGATATCAACGATACCGCTGCCAAAGAAATTCAAACCCATAAAGTGAATATGAAGGATAATGGACAGCATGAAAGTTGGAGTGACATTGCAGGGTATTACGACCTTAGCCCGAAAGAACTCCTCAAATTAAACTCATCATTCGAACAAGATCCGATGGCTTTGAGAGCTGGCGATGTTCTTATTGTTGAAAAATCGGATGTTGTCGATGAAGCTCAAGAAACCAAAGAATCTCCCTCACCGTTAACGGAGATAAAAGTTGGCGAGAGCTATGTATTAGGTAATACATGGGGGAAGTACAATCAGCCACTGCTTTCTCCGTCAATGAAACACATCTTTGAGCTTCAAGGTGTTTCTCAGACAACACCAGTCCTCAATGTAAAAAAAGTCGAAGAAAAAGTACTACGGATTGGGGTTTTCTTTGATGGAACTGGGCAAAACCATCTGAATGATCTCTACAAAGAAACACGTGGAGTAAAATCACGCACTAATGTGGCACGGCTATTTGAAATTTACCCATTAGATGATGATACCAATAAAATTTATATTGCAGGGGTCGGGACTGTGGATGGAGCGTGGCAAACCCCAGCCTTGATAGATGAAGGAAAAGATGAGGTCGATCTAGCTCAGGCGTTTGGTGTCAGCCCCAATAATTTAGAGAAAACATGGACGTTCATTGATAGGGCTTATAACCTTGTCGCTGACGATACTGGGGCATTTTATAAGTGGCAAAATTGGACAAAACAATTTTATGGAATTATCACTGATTTGATCCGCCAGCAAAAATACCAAGCTATAACACATATTGAGTTCGATGTATTTGGTTTTAGTCGCGGAGCGGCTTTAGCTCGTCACTTTGTTAATGCCGTTAAAGATGGGTTACCTGATTATAATAAGCCGCGTGATGGAGAGTCATTCGGTGAAGTTTTCCCAAACTTATTAACACACCAAAATGATATCAGTAGCCAGCTTAAACATGGTTATTATCCTGACGAGACACGTACCTGTAGTGTTCGCTTTGTTGGGTTGTTCGATACCGTAGGCTCGTTCTATCTAGCAGGAAACAACGATGAAGGCAATTTTGAACTAGGACTTGATACTAGTTGTGCGGAGCGTGTATTCCAGATAAGCGCCCATCACGAATACAGGAAAAACTTCCCTCTAACGTCACTGCTACCTAGCGATAGCATTCTACCTTCTAACTTTTATGAGGAGGTGTTTGCTGGCTGTCACACAGACATTGGTGGCGGTTATCCTTCAAAAGAGCAGTATGCAAAGCAAGGTTTACCTGAAAGGTATGGAATGCCTCTGTCTGCAACTTATAATCGTGAGTTAATAAAAACAGAATCCATAAGGGAAGATATACAAGCACAACAGAATGTTTATGGAGCCGCCGCATACAGTGAGCGCCTACACAAGCAAGCTCAAGATGCTTGGAATTTGGAATGCAGAACTAAGGGTATATATGGTGTTGTGACACTGGTGAATGGCATCCTTTATTATTACGAGTTACAGCCTATTAGCAATGCTCTTTCGGCTTTGCCATTAGAAAGAATGAAACAGCAGGCAGAGGTTGCAGGTGTTAATTGGGATGACGAAAAGCTCGCCTATCAACAAGATTTTAGTCAATTGACAGGAAATGATGTGGCTTTAAAAACCTTGAATGAAAAGTTATTAGCTCAACCGTTAGGAAGCATTGCACCAACACATTGGCAGGGTGAGATTAGCCAGTATGGAAAGGAATGGATACATCGGCCTCATGATGCACTAATCAACGCGGGGTGTGAGACTGCTATGGACAATCTTGTTAACGCGGTAACGAAAGAAGGAAACCAACTCAAACGAGTGGTATTTGATAATGAAGTATAGATTTTTAATTGCTGTAAGCATGTGCTTTTTGCTTAATGGTTGCTTTGAGAGTAAGCCAGTTTCAGTTGCGAGCATTGGCAATGCAGGGTCTTTAAGCGGTCCTCATTTTATTCGTGATATGTGGGTCAGTGATATATATGGTGGAGGTGCAAACTTTGCGTATGGGAGCGTTCAGGGCTGTTGTGCTAGCGCAAGCATTGGCATTGGTATCCCTAGCGCCATAAAAGGTAAATGGGAAAATGGAGTTGGTGGCGGCTCATCCCGTGAAAAGTGGCAAAAGCGTTGGAAGCCCGAATGGGGTAATTTCGATGAGAATTATGATACTAAATGGTTTCGAATTGATGATGCGATAGATAGTGAGCTTGCCAAGAAAAAAATTGAAACAATGAACCATTACTACAAGAACCATCATGCAAACCCAGTCATGAAGCTTCTTGTAAATAATGATAGGGTCTTACTTTTGTACGCTTACGGCTGTACTCCAGAAATAAACGATGACTGCACGGTCAGAGAGGGAGCAGACCCTAATGGATGGGTTCAAGTAGCACCGTATAGCAAGCATAAGAACTCAACTGTGGTTGTTCTTTATGAAGGCAGAGGTGAGGTCTCAGACAAACCATTTACGGATAATACACCTTAGTCATTGAAACTGCCGATTTTCCATGCCTTAACCTGTACAACCTTAGCCCACGTTCATCTAACCTAACAGTGGGCTTTTTCACTTTGTCATACATGTAGTTATTTATGGTTTGCTAATGTTTGCTTTTCCGAAACACTTTTTTGGACAAAAATGAGTTTCGTTAGCTTGAATTAGAACAACAAAGCGCTCTTCACAGAAAATGAAGGTCGTTTATCTCGTCTTAACAGCCTTTCAAGTTGTTTGAAATGAGGTATCGAGATCCGCTTCGCTCCTAGTTACGTTCAACCTTAGCTGCTACTTTTCATCAACAAATAGAGATGAGTTACCATCAAGTAGCATAGGGAAGCGAGTGAGCACTATTCTCTCAAATGAACACTAAACCCCTTCTTTGTAGCCTGTCACCTTCAAACTACTTCCTCTAGCGCTAACAATTAATTCAAATGTGCGCTGGTTAATGATTTTTCTGTAAGTAACACAATTGAACGTGATAGAAGTAACAAAATTACCTCTTTGCGGTAACGTTCCCGAAAAGTTTATATATTATCGCCCTCATTGATATAAGTAGTAGAGACGCTCTGAGTACGAGCGCTCTGAAATTCAGGCTTTAGATGGACATTTAAAGTCACCATAAGTTTGCGATTTTTCTTGGGAACGTTTGCAATATGCCTAAGTATAAATTTACGTGAGACTATGGAAATGAAACTACACACTTTGACGATGGCAGTAGCGCTTGGACTGGTTACTGCACCTGTATTCGCAGAAACAGATGTTGACGCTCTTGAAAAGCGAATTAATGAATTAGAACAGAGACTTGAGCAGACGGAAAAAGCATCCACAGAAGCAAATGAGAAAGCCTCAAGCTTTGAGTTTCATGGCTACGCTCGTTCCGGGCTACTGATTAATGACGATCTGAATGGTGCAGTGGGCACTGGTCCTTACATGACGGCAGCTGGTGCTATTGGCGCTCCAGTTGGGCGATTAGGGGTAGAGGATGATCATTATGTGGAAGCAAACCTTATTCACAAACGTTTTGCAGATGATGGTTCCAGCGCATTGTTCCGAATCATGTTGGCAGATAGTACAGAAACCAATAACGAATGGACGGCGAGCGAGAGTCAATTAAACGTTCGTCAGGTATATGCTGAGCTAAACAAGTTGAGCATGTTCTCTGAATCAAGAGCTTTTGCTGACGCGACGTTTTGGGCTGGTAAACGATTTGACCGTGATAACTTTGACATTCACTTCTTTGACTCGGATATCGTTTTCTTATCTGGCACTGGTGCTGGCGTGTATGACGTCCAAATGAGCGAATCATGGAAAGCAAACTTCTCGATCTATGGTCGTGATTTTGGTGAGATTGATAGCTCGTCAACGGATGTTGAAAACTATATCGCGACAATGAACAACCGCTTCGGTAATTGGCAATTGATGCTGAGCGGCATGACGTCAGCTGATAACAATGATCGCGTAGAAGGAGCAGCGGACAAAGGTTTACATGCGATGTTTGCCTACCATGGCGATAACTTCTTTGGCATGAGTGAAGGCTTCTCTAAAACCGGTATTTTGATGGGTGATGGACTGGGTGCGGAACTTAAAGGCATCGGTTCAAACGGAGATTTGTTAGAAGACGCAAAAGCCGTACGCTTGTTCAGCTATGGTGTAACACGCATCGGCGACAACTGGCGTGTAGCACCTGCGTTGCTAGCAGAACACAGCCAAGATCGCTTTGCTGAAAATGATGAATTTACGTGGGCATCGTTCAACATCCGCTTAGCGCAAGAGTTTACGCAGAACTTTGAGATGGTTTATGAAGGCTCATACCAATACATGGACCTAGACAATGCGATTGATAAAGCAAGTGGCAGTTTTTACAAAGTGACGATCGCACCAACGCTTAAGATGTCTACCGCTGCAGGTTTCTTTGACCGTCCGGAGCTACGTTTTGCAGTTAGCTACGTTGATTGGAGCGAAGACTTAAATGGCTACTCGATTAGCCAGGATGCGGGTGCTGCAACGATGGGTGATGGTGGTGAAGTTCTGTTTGCACTGCAAATGGAAACTTGGTTCTAAAGGGATCTAACCGACAAAGAGTAATAAGAAAAGCGCCAACTGATTTCAGTTGGCGCTTTTTCATTAACAGGACTGACGCTCAATTGTTTTGAAGGTTAGTACCATCTTACTCATTTCAAAACTTCTGTTGGCAATTCTATCTAGTAGCAGTTTCGCACCATTTTCACCCGCTTTATCAAATGCATAGTTAAATGTTGATAAGGTTGGGGTACACACTGATGCGAGCTCATCATCACCAACTCCTAGCACTAAAACGTCTTTACCCGGTGTTAACCCGAGCTCTTGAATCGCTCTCATCGCACCGATAGCAATACGGTCTGTCGCACAGAACAAGCCATCTAGCTTAGGGTTCTTTGTTAAGTGTTGTTTTGCCAATGAATAGCCAGAATCGATGGTAAAGTCACCACGAGCATGGAAGGCGATCTCAAAACCATGGTGTTGCAGCGCTTGAACAAATCCTTCAGAGCGTTGCTTATCTACCGCGATATCGTCACCTTGCACGCCAATAAAACCCATGGTTTGGCAACCTTTTGCAACCAGTCTATTTCCCGCTTCAAACCCTACTCGTGCGTCATCATGAATGATGCTTGGAATATTAAACATGGAACCATCTTGACCGACGAGCACAACTGGAACGGCTGAGTTTTGAATTGCTTTTACCAGCTTGGAATCGAGGTGGGTGGCGTAAAGAATGATCCCTTCAACCCGTTTTTGGTTAAAGATCTGAATGTATTCCAGTTCTTTTTCGTGGGCTTGGTGAGTGCTAGCAAGTAAGACATGTTTCCCTGCTTTTTCAAGGACATCGGTTAATCCATCGACACCTTGGGATGTGGCATGAGAGGAAACCCGAGGAACAATGACACCAACCAGATTGGTCTTTTGATATTTTAGATCTTTAGCGACTTGGTTTGGCACATAGCCACACTCCGCTACTGCTTGGCGGACTTTCAGTTTTGTCGCTTCTTTTACGCCATATTCATCGTTTATAACCCGTGACACTGTTGATTTTGATACGCCAGCCAGACGGGCGACATCATGCAGACTCGCCATTGTTCCTATCCATTCTGTTTTTCGTTTTTGGGATTGTTTGCAAAGAGAAGATGAAAAGCTCTTTGATAAGTAGCGATTCTAACCTCCTATACTGCTCTTAGGGAGAGAATTTGACGATCATTCTCACATTCTCTCTGCTTTATCTTTGATCATTTGGTTTTATTGAGCAAAAATCTGTTTTGCAAACGTTCCCGAAAATTTCGCAAGCTCAGATAATAATCCAATGGGGTATGAAATGAATTATCCGGCAGTAGCAAAAGAGTTGTTAACTCTATTAGGTGGTAAAAGCAACATCACCGCACTTGCGCATTGTGCGACACGCTTACGCCTTGCCGTTGCAGATGAGCAAAAAATAGATGAACAAGCGATTGATAGCCTTGAAGGAGTAAAAGGGCAGTTCAAAGTTGCGGGTCAGTACCAAATCATTTTTGGATCTGGCATCGTAAACCAAGTTTATGCAGAAATGGCGAAGTTGACGGGGATGAGTGAAATGTCCACCAACGACGTTGCGTCTGCTGGCGCAGAGAAACAAAACATTGTTCAGCGCGCGGTGAAAGGGCTGTCTGATATTTTCGTTCCAATCATTCCAGCAATCGTCGCTGGTGGTTTGTTGATGGGTATCTATAACCTATTGACTGCTCAAGGCTTGTTCATTGATGGCAAATCTTTGATTGATGCCAACCCAGGACTGACAGACTTGGCGAACATGATCAACACGTTTGCGAACGCGCCGTTTGTTTACCTGCCTATTCTGCTGGCATTTTCAGCCAGTAAGAAGTTTGGCGGTAACCCATATTTAGGGGCGGCGCTAGGTATGTTGATGGTTCACCCTGACTTGCTGAATGGTTGGGGATTCGGCGGCGCATCTGTGTCTGGCAACATTCCGGTTTGGAATATTCTTGGCTTTGAAATCCAAAAAGTGGGCTACCAAGGTTCGGTGTTACCGGTTTTGGTATCGGCATTCATTCTTGCGAAGGTTGAGCTAGGCTTACGTAAAGTCATACCTTCTGTTTTAGACAACCTTTTAACGCCATTACTGGCGATTTTCATAGCGGGTTTGCTGACGTTTACTGTCGTCGGTCCGTTCACGCGTGATATTGGTTTCCTATTGGGTGATGGTCTGAACTGGCTATACAACACTGCTGGCTTTGTTGGTGGTGCGGTATTTGGTCTTATTTATGCTCCGTTTGTTATTACTGGTATGCATCACAGCTTCATTGCGATTGAAACTCAACTTCTTGCGGATATTGCGACGACGGGCGGCACCTTTATCTTTCCTATTGCGGCGATGTCTAACGTTTCTCAAGGAGCGGCAGCGTTGGCGGTGGGCGTGATGAGCAAAGATAAGAAGATGAAAGGTATTGCGATTCCATCTGGTGTTACGGGTTTGCTAGGTATTACAGAACCGGCTATGTTTGGTGTTAACTTAAAACTACGTTACCCATTTATTGCGGCAGTTTGCGCTGCGGCGTTATCAAGTGCGTTCATCACAATGTTTAATGTGAAAGCTCAGGCATTGGGCGCAGCTGGTCTTCCAGGCATCATTTCCATTACGCCAGAGAAGATTGGGTACTACATCGCGGGTATGGTGATCGCGTTCTTGACCGCATTTGTTCTCACCATTGTTCTTGGTATGCGTGACCGCGCTAAAGTCGGTAGAAAAGCAGCGGCTTAATCTGAACTCCTTAGGGGTGGAGTCCCCCAAAATCCACTTCTTTTCCTAAATGTTTGGGGTGCTAGCCAAGCACTAATGGCTTGGCTAGCCTTTTTCAATTTTTACTTGGTAGTGAAGGTGTTCAACACGTTGGACTATCAGGGCTTTAATTTCAAGGTAAGCAAGATGAATCAAGTGTGGGTAACTGGTGATGCTGTTGTCGATCTAATACCGGAATCTGAGACTTCTTTACTCAAATGTCCCGGTGGTGCACCAGCGAATGTCGCCGTAGCTATTGCTCGTCTATCTGGTAAGAGTGCGTTTTTTGGACGTGTAGGTGATGACCCATTTGGTCGATTCATGCAATCAACGCTCGATCAAGAGGGCGTGAGCACGGAGTTTCTCGTTAAAGATCCTGAGCAAAGAACATCAACAGTGGTGGTGGATTTAGACGAGCAAGGTGAGCGCAGCTTTACGTTTATGGTAAAACCGAGCGCTGATCAGTTTATGTCTGTTGAAGACATCCCTAACTTTAAGCAAGGTGATTGGCTGCATGTCTGCTCGATTTCACTGGCAAATGAGCCAAGTCGAAGCAGCACATTTGAGGCGATCAAAAGAGTAAAAGCCGCTGGTGGTTTCATTAGCTTTGACCCTAACTTGCGTGATGAAGTGTGGCAAGATCAATCAGAAATCCAAGCTGTCGTGATGAAGGCTGTAGCGATGGCCGATGTGGTTAAGTTCTCTGAAGAAGAGCTTTTGTTCTTAACTGACTCAACATCGATGGCGCAAGGTTTACAACAAATAGCCGCTTTGAATATTGCTTTGGTCTTGGTGACACAAGGTGCGAAAGGTGTTTGGCGCGTCTTTGAAAGTCAGAGTGAACTGATCACAGGTCAAGTCGTTAGTCCGATTGATACCACAGGTGCGGGTGATGCTTTTGTCGGAGGGCTACTGGCATGCCTGTCTAGGTATGACGATTGGAAAAATCATCCTGTTGTTAGCTCTGCGATTCAATGGGCAAATGGCTGTGGTGCATTAGCGACGACGCAAAAAGGCGCAATGACCGCGCTTCCGACCCAGACAGAATTGCTGCAATTTATTGGGCAATGATCTCCAGATCCAATTTCAGTTGAGAAAAATTATGAGCTTAAACAACCGTTGGACTGTAGAGCAAAGATATCGCCGACTTGAGCAAATCCCTCAGTGTGATATCGAAGAAATGACACTTTCACGTCAGCAAGATAAAGGCTTTCCTAGTTTTCATATCGCCCCTAGATTTGGGCTGTTAAATGACCCAAATGGGTTGTGCTATTTCAATGGTGAGCACCACATCTTTTACCAGTGGACGCCTGTGGGACCAGTCCATGGAATGAAGTATTGGTACCACCTTTCTACTAAAGACTTCATCCATTTTACTGATCATGATGTGGGTCTTCATCCCGACCAAGACTACGATTCACATGGTGTCTATTCGGGCGGTGCTTTGGTGGAAAACAACAAGGCTTTGCTGTTTTTTACTGGTAATAAGCGTGACCAAAACTGGAATCGAATCCCAACACAATGTTTTGCCACCATGGATTCAGATGGCAACATTGAAAAGCATGGTGTGGTCATTGAGAACGAACATTACACGGAGCACTTTCGTGATCCAAAAGTTTGGAAGAAAGGCGACGACTATTTGATGGTGGTGGGTGCTCAAACCAAAACTGAGCATGGTTCAATGGCGCTCTATCAAAGCAAAGATTTGAAAACGTGGCAGCATAAAGGTCCTATCAAGACCAAGTTTTCTGACCTTGGGTACATGTGGGAGTGTCCTGATTTCTTTGAGATTAATGGTCAATCGGTGATGCTGTTTTCTCCACAGGGCGTGAGCAGTAATAATCCTTATGATTTCAAAAACATCTATTCTGTTGCGTATATCGTGGGTGAGCAGTTGAACCTAGAGTCGATGATTTTAGAAAACCACCAAGATATTTTGCAGCCAGATTATGGGTTTGATTTCTACGCCCCACAAACCTATTTAGATGAGAATGGGCGTCGCATTCTTATTGCATGGATAGGGTTGCCAGAAATCGATACACCATCGGTCACACACCAGTGGGCAGGAATGTTGTCTCTTCCTAGAGAACTAACGTTGAAAGATGGTTTTCTTGTTCAAACTCCACTCCTTGAACTGGAGAGTTTAAGAAAAGAAGAGGTGGTCTTTGCACAATCCCATACACTGGAAAGCACAAGTTGTTTGATCCAATTAGACCTTGAGGGCGATGGCTTTGAACTTGAGCTGAGTAACCTCAAAGGTGACAACATCGTCTTTAGTGCGACAGAGCACGAGTTTATGTTGGACCGTCGTCACATGTCTCATTTGTACGCAGAAGAATTTGGTGGTATTCGAAAAGCACCAAGATTGGACGCTAAGCAGACGATTGATATATATATCGACAATTCTGTCATCGAGATTTTCATTAATGGTGGCAAACACACGATGACCAGTCGTTTCTTTATTGATGACCTTAGTAAAGTAACGTTGATAGGGTTGGAACAAGCAAGGCTTTTCCCTTTGAAAGGTATAACTGGTTTGTTTGAATCAGCTAAGTAACGGTTTCGAATACATTAAAACGCCCTTCATTGATTTAGTGAAGGGCGTTTTTCTTTCTAACTATCTAACTTAACTGCCTATCACGTACGTAAGTGGTTTGAACTAGGGTATCCAAAACAACGTCACTCTTGGTGACTTTGAAGTTCAACGGTTGCTCCAAATCCCCAAACAGAGGTGCGCAGCCGAGTGTCGCTTACTCATCGTTGGCATCTCGAACCTAGTTCACATTATCGCGACGTTTTTACTTATAGCGTGAAAGAAAATCCCATAACCAAAGGTTCTAACTAAAAGAGATTGCAGGACTTTTATTTAGCGAATTCGACCTAATATCTTGAGTATGCCTAATCGCAGTTGGCGAAGAGGTGATGTTAATAATGCTTGCTGGCGCGTAAGACCCGTCAGTTTGAAGATGCATTCAAACACAATAAGGGAAAACAATGGCTAACGAATACATTCCACCAAAAGTTTGGACAAACGATAATGAAAACGGCGGTCAGTGGGCGAGCATCAACCGTCCGGATTCTGGCGCACGTCATGAGCAAGAGCTTCCAGTTGGTGAGCACCCATTCCAACTTTACTCAATGGGTACCCCAAATGGTCAGAAAGTGACGATCATGTTTGAAGAGCTTTTAGCGGCAGGCGTAACGGCAGCAGAATACGATGCGTACCTGATTAAGATTGGCGATGGTGACCAGTTTGGCTCTGGCTTTGTGGCTGTTAACCCAAACTCTAAAATTCCGGCATTGGTTGACCGTTCGGGTTCTGAGCCAGTGAACGTGTTTGAATCTGGCAACATCTTGTTTTATCTAGCAGAGAAGTTTGATCATTTCTTACCAAAAGAAGGCGCTAAGCGTGCTGAGGTAATGAACTGGTTATTCTGGCTGCAAGGTTCTGCGCCATATCTAGGCGGTGGTTTTGGTCACTTCTACGCGTACGCACCAGAGAAGTTCGAGTACCCAATCAACCGCTTTACAATGGAAGCAAAACGTCAGTTAGATGTATTAGACAAGCGTCTTGCGAACAATGAATTCCTAGGTGGCGATGAGTACAGCATCGCTGATATCGCAACATGGCCATGGTACGGCAACCTTGTGTTGGGTCGTGCTTACGATGCGGCTGAATTCTTAGACGTAGAAAGCTACAAAAACGTTGTGCGTTGGGCAAAAGTAATTGATGAGCGTGAAGCGGTAAAACGTGGTCGAATTGTGAACCGTTCATGGGGTGAAGAATGGGAGCAGTTACCTGAGCGCCACAGCGCAGAAGATATTGATAAAGTATTGAAACTTAAACCATAAGCAATCTTGGCCTAGCTACGTCAAATGAGTTTAGTTTTATTTATGCTTATACAGTGACCTTAATCAAATCTATAGCGCACCATATACGGTGCGCTATTTTTATTCTCATTTAGTCTCGAAATTCTAATTTATATCACCTATTGAAGAGCATTTAGTTCGTAGATGAATCTTTAATGTATTTATATGTTATGATGCAAAACAAAGCTCATATTTCCATGTTAAATATGGACTGGTTATACTTCTTTCTAATAATTAAATTATTTAAAAATTATAAACCGATTTTATATCCATTATAAATGAAATTAATGATAATTAATATTTTACATAACCACTAAGTTTATGTGGAATATGCGGGTTGATTTGTTTTGAAGAAATAAAATTAATTTCTAGTACTTTTATTTAAGACAAGCTTAGCTTTTAGCGATGTTTAATTATTAATGCTTATATCATGAAAGAGGATATGTATGATGTCGTCGTTTGAGTCGTATTGGGTTGGGGTACGTCAAAGAATAGCTACACAAACCCAAGGTAACCGCAGTTTAAAGTCTCTAGTCATTAAAAAGCAGCGTGTGAACTTAAATAACAGTGGGTTATCCTTTCGCGCTAAGTCCGGATGCCTTATCCCTCACTGTTATACCAAGTTCTCTGATGAGATAAACCTAAAAACATCGAAAAAATCGTCTCTTAGTTTTAAAAAAGGAAAGCTGTATTTTTCTCCGATTTAATAATAAATAAAATTTACATAAATTATAATCTGAGGTTTTTAAATTTATCGATAATTAATTGCGATTTTATGATGCGTTTTCAGTATGTTTTCTTGGTAAGTAATTAGCTGGGCTTATTGTTGATTGTTTTTGTTGTTTCCTATTTAGATATGGATAAAAGCTCAACTACTTTTCCTATACCAACTTACTCCCTGAATTGACTTGCGCGCTTTTTCTCCCCTCTCAAAAAACATAGCGTTACGGAATTATTTTCGCTCCTGTTTCATTCTTCAAGACGAAAGCTCTACCTACCTCTCATTATTTTCGACAAACATTGAGTAAAAGTAACCAATCGTAACAAGGTGGCTGTAACTGAGCGCCGTTTCAATATACTCGTTTTTTAACTAGGTAATCCCGCGCTTTGAATTCATTCGGGTACCGTTTGTAAGCCTTAAATGCTACTAAGATAAGATGTCATGATGAGAAAAAGTACTATATTACACACAGTGTTAATTACAGGGTTCGCTGCTGTATCCTCGTTGGCTTATGCTGCGCCTTCAGTTGTGCCAAATGCGCCGGAACTCAGTTCTCGTGGTTATGTTTTGATGGACTTCCATACGGGGAAAGTACTGGTTGAACGTGATGCCCACAAACGTTTAAACCCCGCGAGTTTAACGAAGTTGATGACTGCTTATGTAGCTGGTCAAGAAATTAATACAGGCAATATTACGTTGAATGATGAGGTTGTCATCAGCCGAAATGCTTGGGCAAAAAATTTCCCAGATTCTTCAAAAATGTTTATTGAAGTCAATACTTCCGTTTCTTTGTCTGACTTATACCGTGGTCTGATTGTTCAATCTGGTAACGATGCCAGTGTTGCTATTGCTGAGTATGTTGCGGGAAGTGAATCAGGGTTTGTGAGTTTGATGAATAGTTGGGCCGCCAAGCTTGAATTGTCTAACACGGCATTCACCAACCCTCACGGCCTAGACAGTGACGGTTTATATTCGACACCTTATGATATTGCCAAGTTGGGCCAAGCGATTATTCGTGACTTACCTGATATCTATCCGCTGTATAGCGAAACCTCGTTTACTTACAATGGCATCACTCAATACAACCGTAATGGCTTGCTTCGTGATCGTAGTATGAATGTCGATGGCATGAAAACTGGATATACAAGCGGTGCGGGTTATAGTCTAGCGACTTCTGCAATACAAGGTGATATGCGTCTGATTGCTTTAGTGATGGGAGCGAAGAGCGAGAATGTTCGTGAATCAGAAAGCAAGCAGCTGTTAAGTTATGGCTTCCGCTTTTACGATACGGTAATGCCGACTGAGGCGGGTGCGGAACTTGCGAAAGCTCGAGTTTGGATGGGCGAAAAAGACGAGCTTACTGTTGGCGTAGCTAACGATGTTTATCTCACTTTGCCAAAAGGAGATGTAAAAAATCTGCAAGCGGAAGTTGAATACAACGGTGATTTAGTTGCGCCAATTTCTGAGCAACAAGTGGTTGGTAAAGTGCTTTACAAAGTCGAAGGTAAGGTCGTAAATGAAGCCGAGCTCGTTGCATTGGAGTCCGTGGAGGAAGGCAGTTTATTCAAGCGAATTTTAGACTGGTTTAAGCAATTGGTCGCTAGCTGGTTCTAAACAGTAGCGAACTTCTGTCTATATCACTCTATCTTGTTAATGTTCTATTAAATCAATTTACTAAGGCGGCCAACGTGGTCGCCTTACGTTTTTGGAATACTCGTTGCGTTAAAACGCAGGCCTTCTTGTAAGGGTGTGTTTTACCTGACCAAGAGCGTTTTGTGTTTTTGGGTGCGAGAGAAAAGAAACTAGAACAAGAATGGAGTGACACGTGCACAAGATTTTATCTTTGACATTGATTTTATCGCTCATGGGCTGCGCTATGCCTTACCAGCAGGAGGTCGATAGCGGCCAATGTGTTGGAGTCATGACCTCTCAGGATGCATATGGTTATTTAAACCCAAACCATTACACGATGCAGGTACTCGCGCTAAAGCAAGAAAAAGATGTGAAAGATTATATTCGCTATATCGATCCTAAGCATCCGGTTTGGGTTAACTGGAAAAACAGCCGAGGCACGCGTTGGTATACGGTAACTGTTGGTGATTTTAAAACGAAACAGGATGCCTACAATGCGCTTTCTTCATTACCAAGCCGTGTAAAGCAGTCATCCCCGTTTGTGCTGACTTTTGCGGAAATGCAGCGTAAGCAACAAACGAGTGTTGTGAGAATGCGTTAGCCAACAAAAAACGGAAGCGATGGCTTCCGTTTTTGTATTTAGGAGTAAGCTTAAAGCGCCGCTAAAATCGTTTCTGCTTTGCTTGCTTCAAACTCTTTTGGCTCTTCAACGTTAAGCTTAGTCACTGTGCCGTTTTCAATGATCATCGCGTAACGTTGTGAGCGAATACCACCAAAGCCGCCTGTATCCATTTCAAGACCTAATGCTTTAGTAAAGCTAGCGTCGCCATCACCCAACATCAGAATCTCAGAAGCGTTTTGAGCTTCGCCCCACGCTTGCATCACAAATGCATCGTTTACAGAAACGCAAGCAATTAAATCAACACCTTTTGCCTTTAGCTCATCAGCTAATACCACATAGCCTGGTAGATGAGCTTCTGAACAGGTAGGGGTGAATGCGCCAGGTACAGCAAAGAGTACGACTTTCTTGTTCGCAAACAGTTCTGTAACGTCGTGGTTAACCATACCATCGGCAGTCAACTCACTAAGAGTTGCAACTGGTAGAGCTTGGCCTTGTTGAATCATGATTCTATTCCTTTTTGTGTGCTAGTTTAGCTTTCTCAGTCTAGCGTTTATAAATGCGGTTAACCACAGAGTCTTTGTAGGGTTTTAATACCTACGCGTTTGACCTAAGGCGTGGCACTGATGCCTTTATTGCAACGCTTCGTGCTGGTTTACGTATTGGCTAACAAGGTGACGATATTTCGCCTTTAACTCGTTATCGATAAAGCTGGCATCAATCGCGTTCATTGTAAATTGGGCAAGTTCACTCTTACTCATTGGATGTGCGTTGTTGACGGCCAGAAAGTTATCCGTCATGTAGCCACCAAAGTACACAGGATCGTCTGAGTTAATCGTTACGGCGACACCTTTTCGTAGCAAATCCACAATATTGTGATCTTTCATATCGTCGAATACACATAGCTTAAGATTCGATAACGGACACACTGTCAGTGGCATTTGGCTTTCGATTAAGGATTCAACTAATGCTTCATCATCAACACAGCGAACACCGTGATCCACACGGCTCACGTAAAGCATTTCAATTGCATCGCTAATATTTTGTGCGGGGCCTTCTTCACCTGCGTGAGCAACGGTAAGTAAGCCTTCTTCTACTGCTTGTTTAAATACGCGCTTGAATTTAGCTGGCGGATGACCTTGTTCTGAAGAATCTAGCCCAACACCAATGATCTTATCACGGTGTTTCAGAATAGCCTGTAGGGTCTCTATGGCGCTCTCTTCTGAAAGGTGACGGAGAAAACACGCAATAATTTGCGAGGTAATGCCAAGTTTTTCGTGACCATCTTTTAGCGCGCGAGCGATTCCATTGATAACAGTGTCAAAGTCTATGCCGCGTTCTGTGTGTGTTTGAGGGTCAAAAAAGATTTCGGTATGAACAACGTTGTCTTCTTTACAGTGCAGTAAGTATTCCCAAGTGAGATCGTAAAAATCTTGCTCCGTACGCAGAACTCCCGCTCCTTGGTAATAGAGGTCGAGAAATGATTGTAAGTCTGTGAACTGATATGCGCTGCGTAGTTCACTCGGAGAAGAGTAAGGGATCTCGATGCCGTTTCGTTTTGCTAATTTGAATAAGAGTTCCGGCTCAAGTGAACCTTCGATATGTAAGTGCAGCTCTACTTTTGGAAGACCTTGAATAAATGCGTTCATATTCCACCTTATGTGTATTGTGGATGCAGTTACTCTAAGAATAGGTATAGATAGAAATAAATCGAACGCTATCACAAAGAGTAAGACCCACGATGATCTCAACTCTTCGTAATCAGCACTTTGCGGGAACTGGTAGAGACCCCCAAACCATATCATTGGGGTTATACGAAGCAAACGAGAGGGATTATACGCAAAAATATCGCTTTGGCTATACGCAAATAACCTAGCTGTCATTAGTCACGGGGTTTCCTGTGAGCGAAACGACTATTTGCAAGTCACTTGAGTATAGAGGAGCCAGTTGTTTTTGCGTGTGTGAGAGGCACGTGTAATTAGAAGAGTAGTCTAAAAGAGTGGAGATTCGTTTGAGCACAGGTAGGTGGCGGTACCTTGCACAACGATAAAGGCAGAGAAAGCACTAGAGAGCATTTATAGATCGAATAACTTATCAAATTCTCTTTGTTCCATAATGTCTTCTATGCGGCGTCGAGTTTTCTGCTTTATCGCCGCCGCGTTTTGTTCAGACTCTTTTTTGTCTTTTTCTGACTGCTTCTTACTTTTTCTAGCCATTGGATACCTTCCAAATTAGTTGCATTATCCATTAATGCATGAAAACTGAATCAGTTAACAGTAAAACTTCCTAACTTTGAACCTGAATCACAGAGAATAGTTCCAGATTGCGTTTTCTCACAATATTCAAAATCGATCATAAAGCTATGAGAAAGAAGTTTCGGTAATACGTGTCTTCGTAAAATATCACCATTTAATTGATGTATTTTAGCGTTCCAAGAGGTTTGAGGTTGTTCTAAATTAAATTCAATTTCTAACATTTATTCTCCTGTTTTTTAGTGATTTTCTCTTTGTTAAGTAATTGATACCAATGCCTTTGACGGCCAGTTCTTTTTGAGGACATGATTTTTCCTATAAATAATAAATTAAGCAGTACTATTCAGTTTATTTTAGATAGCACAAAGCAATGCCTAAAATTAGGCTGAGTGATTGATGAAAGAATATTTTTGAAGGAGAGAGGTTTGGTGCAGCATGGGCATGCTACACCAAGAAAAGCAGTCTTATAGAGGAGTTACTTCAGTCGCTTGAGGACCTTTTTTACCTTGCTCTACATTGAAGCTTACTTTCTGACCTTCAGTCAGTGTTTTGAAACCGTCAGAAACGATAGCGTTAAAGTGTACGAATACATCTTGGCCGCCGTTGTCTTGAGATAGAAAACCGAAGCCTTTAGTTTCGTTAAACCATTTTACTGAACCAGTTACTTTAGACATAAAAATACCTTTGAATTAAACATTAAAATTATGATTTGTTTTGTGGATCTTTTCTAAGCTATTGAATGTTCAATCAAGAGGAAGTTGTACGCAGGTGTCTGAATTGGGGGATTCAAGATTTTACTGAGAGGAAACTTAAACTAAATGTTGCATTAACAGCTCTCTTCTAAGAGCCAAGGCACACTATACACCTTGTTTAGAAAATAGCTACATTTATTTTAGATAAATTAAATGTGCTCATTATTAACTCGATAAATTGTATTGTTCGAAAAAGTTGAATAAGTAGAACGAATAGTATGGCTCATAATTTTAGCTCATCAACCTAAAATAGAACCTTATCGATAGCCATAGATTGAACATGCGACTTGCAAGCGGTCACAAAGATAAACTAGGAGAACTAGTATGAGTACATTCAGAGAAATTCGTCAGCTTATTCCTGCGCAACCTACTGCTGATGGTGATGGAGTGAAAATTCGCCGTGTATCGGGTTTCAATCATGCTAGCTTTTCTCCATTTTTGATGATGGATGAACTCAAATCAGAAGACCGCGCTGACTATATCGGCGGTTTCCCTCCGCATCCGCACCGCGGTATTGAGACGCTTACTTATATGTTGAAAGGTCATTTCCAGCATCGTGATCATATGGATAATGTTGGTGAGCTTCGTTCCGGTGGTGCACAGTGGATGGCGGCAGGAAGAGGCGTCATCCATAGCGAAATGCCTATTATGAAGGAAGGCGAATTGCATGGTTTCCAAATTTGGATTAACCAGCCTGCGAAAAATAAGATGCAGCCAGCTCAATATCATGACTTTCAACCTGAAACGATCACTGAGTTTGATACTCCGAATACGGGGGTTGTACGTTTGATTGCGGGTCATATGACTATAAACAACGAACGAATTCAGGGGCCGCTAACAGAGACAGGTGTTGTCGCCACGGTAGCCGATTGGAGAGCAATGGGTGGTCAAGCTTTGAATTTGAACACGGAGCAAGACAACAACATGATGCTCTATGTCTATAAAGGTCGTATTCAATTAAAAGGTCGTGAGATCAATCAAGGCGAAATGGCCATTTTATCGAAAGGTGAATGGGTTGAATTGCAGGCCGAAAAAGAGAGTGGTGCACTGATCTTTATTGGTGAGCCAATTAATGAACCCGTGGTGCATTATGGCCCTTTTGTCATGAATAGCATGGAAGAGATAGAACAAGCCATCCAAGATTACAACTCTGGGTTGTTTGAAACTTACTAGTTTGGACTGCCTACTCGCTTTTTCAGTTAGCGAGCAAATTAAAACAGTTTTGAGCCTGAATATTGGGCTCGACCAGAAGCAAATACGATAATCCACTGCCATCGAATTTGCGTTAGCCACGTTTAATCCACGTGGCTTTTTTCTACTTCTGACTCCATCGTATGATGGCTTCCTTTCCTGCTTCAATTCCTAACTCATAAGCATGACGCAGTGGTGCTGGCGATCGACTCAGCCGTTTCAACTTGAATGTTTCAGGAGGACACACTTGAATGATTTCGATACCAGGTGGTGGGTTGTTGATCAGCGCTAAGGTCTGATTGTAGCGAACTTCACGTGTCAACATCGGTTCAATTAATCCGGGCGTTTCTTTCAACATCCTCCTAGTTAGGGCGCTGAATCTTCCTCTTGGCTTTTGATAGCTTGCGGGCTGGCTGCGTAAAACCATAATCTTTTTGGCTCCTCGCTTTATTGCTTCTGCAACAGGAAGTGCGTCTGAGACGCCACCATCAACGTATTGAATTCCGTTCAGTGATACGCCATTTCGGTAAAGTACAGGCAGTGCGCTGCTGGCTTTCATTGTTTCTGCCAAGTCGTCGACATCAGGAAGGTGGTACTCCGCTTGCCCATTGTCTTGACGCGTCACGCCTAAAAAGAAAGGTCGTGAATCAGCTTTGAGCGCAGATTTATCGATGCCAAGTTCTTCGAGGGTGACATTCCACATCCAGTCTAAGTTCATCATATCACCACCACGTAGAAGTTGAGATGGAGAGATAAATTCTTTTCTTAAGCTGTAATCGAGGTAGATTTTTAAGTTACGTCCGGGCATTTTAGCTAAGTAGGCAGCCAAGTTGCTAGCACCCGCAGACACTCCCCAAAAGCTATCAAATGGAGAGAACTCGCTAGCAAGAAAATGATCGAGTATGCCGCATGAAAATACGCCTCGCATGGCTCCACCTTCGACAATCAATGCTCGAGAGCCTACTTTTTCCATCACTTCGCTCCACTCTTTATCAATCGGATAATAGCGTGCAGCTTAACGCATAATGGTTTTATACCCAAGTGGGCCAAAGGTCTAGGTTGCGTTCCTTTGAATAAAAAGGGCATCAACGGATGCCCTTGTCACTTTTAGCCTATGGAATTGCGGGTAATTGAGTCGCTAATTTAGTGAAGGAGACCGAGCCAATTAGCCCCCTTACATAGAGCCATACCTGTAGTCCCATACTGATCGTTGTTGGAATAGTTTGATGATCACTTGTTAAATAGGCATACAAACACTATCCAGAGCGTTGTAAGCAAAAGTAATGGGGTGAATACTTTCTGGATAGAAGCGCCATCAGTTAAATTGTAAATTTTGATGGATTCATTATAGAATGCTCGTTTGAATTCTTTGAAGCTAATGTCGCTCTTCGCATGCGACTGTTCATAGTACTGGTGCGCAGCGTCCGATAGCTGGTATTCCAAGTCTTGGAGCTCGTACTCCTTGTTAAAAAACGCATCCCAAGCCGAAAGGCGGGCTATCGTTTTAGGAGATGGATCCCCATTTAGTTTCTCTAGACGTTTAGCATAAGCTGCTTGATATTTATCCACGGTATATTCCTGTCTGAATAGACGTTGAGTTAGAACATATGTAAAAAAGAAAAATAAGTAATAAAAGGTTTTTTACGTTCTATACCTGTGATAAATGCTAAAAATTTCAATGCTCTAGCACTCCGATGTCGCAAATGATATTGATGGAATTGCTCTGCGACAAATAAAATAATTACTCTAGATAACAACGAATTTTTGTTGTTTTTTTTAAAAACTGATCATGAGATTGAGTGGGGATTTTTACCGAGAAGAATTTCGCTACTGTAACTGTCTATATTTACTCAAAAAGAGAAAATCTTAGAAGCTTTCTTTGATTGATGTGAGATATTTTAGGTCGAAAAGCATTAATTTTGGCTATGCTTATAGTTCGTCTTTTTTGTTGTTGAACTCTACTTCGAGGGGGAAAGAACCCATATTTCGAGCATAGGATAGCTCGCTTTTTCGTTACGTCGTTCTTGGAGTTTGAATCAGTGACGACGCTATGAGTCTAGCATCTTGAACTCACTTGGGTGTATTGATTAATTATAAAAGTAAAGCAGTGCTGAGCTAGGATAAACTTCAACGTAAAGGTGACGGTATGAATATACAATCAGCCATTATTGAATATGCGATAGCGATTATAGGCTTACTTTTGACGGGCGTTACCCTCTGAGCATGACTGCCCAGAGGATAGAAAGCGCATTAGCTTTTTGCTAACGATTGATGTTGTATCGAGCCATTGCAGCTTCTTCTGACGATACAACCGTTTTACCAATTGGTGCGAGTGAAATAACCGCTAGCTTGAGGTGTTGGAGCGCAAACGGAATGCCGATTATGGTGACAAAGCATGCTGCGGCAGAAAGTACGTGACCGATAGCTAACCAAAGGCCTGCAAACACAAACCAAAGGACGTTACCAATAACGCCGAGCGGACTCGTACCAATGTCCATTTCATTGGTCAATTCATCGCGTGAGATGGCCTCTTTACCGAATGGGAAAAAGGAAAAATTACCCATAACGATACACGCACGCCCCCAAGGTATTCCGATGATGCTAATAAAGGCCAAAATACCAAAAAACCACCATAGCAACCCCATAAATACGCCACCAAATACAAACCAAATGATGTTACCAAGTGTTCTCATTCTATTTCCTTTATTCTTGAATGTGATGATTCAGATACCTGAGGGCACCGTAAAACAAATCTAAACCGTCTGTTTTGTCGATGTGTGCTTTCGTGCCCTCATTGACCTGATTGATAGAATAATCGCTGTAGTCTTAACAGAGAATGAATGCCTTCCCTAAGGCAAGTCTTTTTAGTATAGAGCGTAATACTCAATCAAGCATATAGCCAAGAATCGCATTATCTAGAGACAACTTTCTCGAGATATTGACAAATTTGCTCTGCCAATCGATGGCTAGCAATGTTGCGTGTTACTACTTCATCAGCAATATTTCCAGACTCAACGACGCCAAACCAATCGAGCAACATCGAATGGAAACCTTTACTCGTCAGCATTGGCGTCCAGTCTTTCAAATTGGTTTTTTGCTCTTGGTTAGCTTGCCATAGTTTGCCTTCAACGAAGGAGTCGAACTCAACTGCCTTGTTTGCATAACAAGCTTGAACGCGCTCTGTAGTGATACCGAAGTGGCGATTCATCGAGGCGTGGAGCAAAGTATCTCCATGTTGCCACTGAATATCTAAACGCGCCAACTGACCACCTTCAAGTTGATGAGTTACATAAGCATCTTTTAGATCGGCTTTGGCTGTGACGTTAACGCTGTCTAATGGGTGAATAAAATCATCAAATATAAAGGTACGAACATCCCCCGGTAGTTGGTGACGGTTCTTTTCCCAGCGTAACGACTTTAAGTCAGATATGTTGCCTTGCTGCACTTGTGGCATATGTTGGTTGTAAAGTGGAATGTGACGACGGTTAAAGCCCACATAGAGTGGCTGTCTCTCTTTTTCGGCAATGTCGTACAGCTTTTCTACGTCATCAGCACTATTTGCTAATGGTTTGTCGACAAAGGTTGGAATTCCATGCTGCAGAAAAAATGCCGCTATTTGAGGGTGTACGCTTGTTGCCGCATGAATCATGACGGCATCGACGCCAAAGTGCAGAAGTTGCTGGTAGTCTTGGCAGATCTCTGAGATTCGATACTGCTTAGCCAGGCTCTCAAGTGTGTTTGGGTTGCGGGTACAAAATACAAGTTCGATATTTGGAAGCTGAGTGATAACAGGAAGGTACGCTTTCTGAGCGATATCCCCTAGACCAATAATACCAATTTTCATCCTAGTCCTTATCTCGATGTATGGATCGCGGACTGTCAGTATAACGCTTGGCGTGGCGATGAGTTTAAATACCTTGTTAGAAAAAGCCTGGTTCACACTTTGAGCCAGGCTTTATTGAATGATTTAGGAAACGGCTCGGCAGGCTTTGAATATATCTAACTTGCTATCGTAGGCTTGAGTTTGTACATCCATAATGCCTAATAAAGAGTGGAACACGTTATCATGTGAGTATTGGCCTGCATTCTGTGCTTGTTTATACAAACAGTCGGTATTGATCTGCTTCGCTTGTTTAAAGCCCGAAGACAGCCACATAATCAAAGGAACACGTTTTTGGAAATCTGGTGCAAGGCCATAAGGCATACCATGTAAGAACAATCCGTTTTCGCCTAGTGACTCACCGTGATCCGATATGTAAATTAGCGCGGTATTATACTCAGACTCTAACGCTTTAAGTTTTTTGATGGTTTCTGCCAATACAAGATCGGTGTAGCGTATTGTATTGTCATATGTGTTCACTATTTGTTCGATGCTACAGTTTTCGATGTCTGCACGTGGACAGTCTGGTTTAAAGAAGGCGTTGTCTCTTGGGTAACGCTGAAAGTAGGTCGGACCGTGGCTTCCTATAAGGTGCATGGCGACCACTCGGTTACCGTGCATATCCGCGACTTCCTGATCAAAATGATCTAATAGCGCCATGTCGTAACAAGTTTGGCCATTACACATAGGGTTTACTTGCTTTCGATCCACTTCAATTTTCTTGATCTTGTGGGCTACTTCTTTATCCCCACCGTCATTTTCTTTCCAAATGAGGTCAACCCCAGCGCGCAGCATTATATCGAGAGCATTGTCCTGGTTATCCGCTTTGGTGCGTTCAAACTCGTTTCGCGTGAGCTGTGAAAACATACAAGGCACAGATACAGCAGTCGCGGTGCCACAAGACGCGACGTCTTGAAATAAGATAACATCCAGTTTACTAGTATAAGGGTTTGTCTCTCGTGTATAGCCATTGAGTTGGTAGTTCTGCGTTCGAGCGGTTTCTCCTACGACAAAAACCAGTAGTGTTGGTTTGCGCTGTGCTTGCTGTACGGCGCTATCTGACTGCTTTGCATCTGTGCCGATTTCTCGATATGGCTCTGGCGTGGTGAAATATTTCTCCTTCACATACCCGGTCGCGCTGTAAACGAACTGGGTGGGTATGATGATTTTTTTTAGGTGGCTATTGTTGCGCCCTACAGATGCGTAGTCTTGATAGTACACGCTGGCAATGACGGCGATGACAGCTAGCGACGACAGCATCGATACTAATTTGGTAACAGAGAAGTACAGTAATTGGTGACGTTGAGATTGCAGCTTGACCTTAAAGATAATTATCGCTGGGATAACTCCCATAATCAGCGTCCAAATTACAGAGTGAGCACTCAGGTAAGAACTCGCCTCGCTCGAATCGGTTTCAACAATATTGGCAATCATTCCAGAATCGAAAAGTGTGCCATAGTTATAGCTTGCGTAGCTCACCATACTTGAAACAATGATTAAAATTATAAAGAACGGCTTGCCGATCCAAGGCCAACTAAATAAATTAAAAAGGAAATTGAGCGCGGCAAGAAAGAAAATTGGTATTGTGATAATAAATCCAATCTTGACATTATCTAAGTGTGTAAAGATGCCGATCAGTTCTTTATAAATAGGGATGTTTACGACGAGAGCGAAATACAGCGCCAACAGGAAAGTAAAGGTAACGTAAGAGATACCTCTCTGTTGTAAATCATGTGTCTTCATAATGAGTGTCTTGAATAAAAATTAGAGCAAGAACGAAGCCCAAATAAAAAGGGCAAGAGTTAACGCAACAAATACTGCTGCTGAACCAATATCTTTGGCTCTACCACTGAGCTCGTGCCAGTCATCGCTAACACGGTCGACAACCGCTTCTACGGCGGAATTAATGAGTTCGACGATCAATACCAAGAACAGGCTACTGATCATCAGCACTCTTTCGTATGTGGTGACAGGAAGGAAAAAAGCATAGACGGAAAGCACCAAGGCGAGAATCAATTCTTGTCTAAAAGCGGCTTCGTGTGTCCATGCGGCTTTCAATCCTTGAAATGAATAGCCGGTCGCATCCATGACACGGCGTATACCTGTTTTACCTGGCTTCAAAATATGACCTTACTATTTAAGCATTGGGATGGAACACATATCCCAGAGAGGTAACGAGATTAATCGTTACAGCGTGAAACATTTGTGAATAGAATCCTTCGCGCGATAATTTAAGAAAAGTGCTTATTTAATCAAGATCGTAGACGGTATAGCCTTTGTGCTGGAGACATTTACGCAATACGAGAGATTGGGTTTTGGTTGAATCATTTGTTCCACTCAAAGCACCAGCTCCAGCTCCTACAGCACCGCCGGCAGCAGCACCGACAGCCGCTCCACCTAATCCGTCTTCTAGCGCGCCAGCAGCTGCGCCGATCAATGCGCCTGTAACTGCCCCATTAGTGGCTTCAGATTTCGCTGCCTCTGATTTGTCGACATTTTCTGCATAGCCTTGGCAGTAAAGAAAGTCTTGTTCATATGTACTAGGGTCAACATTGGTCATGTCGACGACAGGTTTTTGGTTGTAGGCGCAAGCTGTAAGCGTAGAAGTAAGCGCCATAATCAGGATAAAAGATTTATACATGAGTACTATCCATTTAGTGTGTGAATCTTATGGATTAAATGTACACTGTTTTATTGTTGGTCTCTGTCGCTTGAGTGTATTGAAGTGTCGTCTTCTGTAAATGGGGTAGGAAGGTTAAGTTAACTGTCTGATTTTTTGAGGCTAAGTGTGAAGCAAGCTCCTCCAAGTGGGCTATGGCAAATCGAAACTTCTCCACGTTGAAGCTCCATTATCTGTCTGACAATCGCCAAACCGAGCCCAAACCCGCTCGTCTTTTTGTTGCGAGATTCATCCGCGCTGTAAAATGGTTCGAATAGATGAGGCCAATGCTTTTCTTCAATACCTATGCCATCATCATGAACATTGATGAAGCAGCGGTGCTGATCGTGTTTTATCTCTACTAAAATCTGCTTATCCGCGTACCGCATTGCATTGCGCAGCAAGTTATCTAAGGCTCGCTTTAACAATTTTGGGTCAGCAAACGCGAGAACGTTTTCTGAGTTTACTTCTTGAAGCGAGATAGCGAGCGTAGTCTCTTTTTGCCATCTCTGTCGTAATTCTTTGACTAAGTTGACTAGGACGACTTCTTCTTGAGTTTGTAATGCTGTGTCAGGACGCTCCATCTTTGCGTAGTAAAGCAATTCTTCAACCATTTCTTCCATCTCGTCAATGTCTTCGACGATACTGTAAACATACTTTTTCTGTTGTTCAGTTAAGGTTGAATCCGATAACAAATCTGCTTGCCATTGTAAGCGGAAGATTGGGGTACGCAATTCATGTGCAACGGCGTTAGTTAGCATTTTATTGCTAGTGATCAAGCGAGATACTTTATCGGCCATCGTGTTAAAGCTTTTGTTTAACGTCCCAACAGACTTAGCGCTTGAGGTACTAGCTCGAGCCTTGAAGTTACCTGAGGCAAACTCAACGGTCACTCTCTCTAGCTCTCGAATCCGACGGCTTAAGAACCAGATCAACAATATGCAATACAGAGCAAATCCAGCTAAAAAGAACAACCAAACGATATTGTCATCAAAGTTGGCAGCTTTAACCACAGGGCTATTCGGATTATCGCTCATTTTAAAGATAGGCGTGCTCGCATCTAGGCGGAACCAGATATCCCTTTCTTCATCGTAAGCGACGTTAACGGAGGTATCACTTTCAAACGCCTTTTTGATGTCTGTTGGAAGCTCTTCAAGCGTATGAGGCACCAACAAACGATGGCTTGATGTGGCAAATTGTTCCAACTGTTGTTGAGTATATTCTAATCCGTGTTCTTTATAGATAGGGTAGATCAGATCGTGAAAAGCTTGACCCTCATGCTCTTGTAACAGGTAGTCATAATCTGTGTTGATCTCATAAACTAAGAACTCGTATCCCCACAAGCTAGCCATAAACAGAATGATAAGGCCAACAAAGCTTTCCAGATAAATCCGTCTCATTATTCATTCCATGCATCAGGCATAAATAGGTAGCCTTTGCCGCGAACGGTAATGATTTTTTGTGGTGAGCAAGAAGCATCGCCTAGCTTCTTTCTCAGTGTCACTATGCGATTATCAATGGTGCGGTCTGTTCCATCGTATTCAATACCACGCAGTGTTTTGGTCAGCCACTCGCGTGATAGTGTTTTTTCAGCATGCGTTGCAAGAACCCACAACAAATCGAACTCGCCGTCTGTCAGCGCAATTTCTTCTTGGTTCATTACGCACGATTTACGCAATCGGTTTAAACACAGAACACCAATTTGTAGGCCGTTTTCGGACTCGGTAGGCGCCGCCTCTTTTCTTCTTAATAGCATGCGAATACGAGCCAGCAATACGCGAGGTTTGATGGGTTTAGTAACAAAGTCATCTGCGCCTATTTCTAATGCGGCGACATGATCGAAGTCATCATCACTTGCTGTCAGCATCAACACTTTGCCTTTGTAGCATTCTCGGATTTGACGACATACACTCAGACCATCTTGCCCGGGTAGCATCAAATCTAACAGCACCACGTCTGGTTGTGTGTCAATAATCGCATTGGGTGCGTCCGTCCCATTGTCGATACATTTGACCTGAAAACCTTGTTCAACAAAATACTCTCCCAACATAGTTTGTAATTTGGGATCGTCTTCCACAATGATTAGAGATGGTTTGATTTGTTGTGCGTTCATTTAAGTGATGTATACAATATTTAATATCAATGGAACTTAAACAAATTTACGAATTATTTCAAATAAAGCTTTCTCAGAATAAGGTTATCGGATGAGTTAACTGGATAAAATTGACAATTAATGATTTAAATCTAATCACCAATCACATTTCGAGAGATGTAAAAAGGCGCAACGTTTGCGCCTAGGTATGGAATCTTAAAGCGAAATTACCGCTTATTCGGTGGTACATACGACGCTGTTGTCGCTGCCAAATGCATTTGGAACGTAAGCATCAGCTTGTGGGTCATTTTCCCACTTCGCGTCATCGAGCAAGTAACGGAACTGAACATTCTGCGCTTTAGGTAAGCGGGTTTTAAATTTAAACTGACGACTTTTCTTCACTAATTTCATCGGTTCTGGCTGCCAGTTGTTGAAGTCTCCAGCAATTTGGACAGAGTCCCACTGATCTTTATCTAGCTCGAACGTGACTTCGACTTCATCTTTTGTCTTAAAGAATCTTTTTTTAAGCATTGATCTTTCCTTGTTCGTACAAAAACCGTTCTAACTATTACTCGTGTTTCATAATGATTTCAA
Organism: Vibrio sp. 704; assembly: GCF_033339295.1. NCBI lineage: Bacteria > Pseudomonadati > Pseudomonadota > Gammaproteobacteria > Vibrionales > Vibrionaceae > Vibrio > Vibrio sp. 704. The sequence continues at coordinate 96,189 of NZ_JAWOUH010000001.1, forward strand.
GTTTTATCGAATTGTTGCTGGTATCTGATGAGGGGAGTATCCGAACGGTGAATAGCTCGTTGTGCTGGTTTCGTGTACTGAGGGAGCGTTAGAGAGAAAATTCACTAGCCTAAAATGGTCAAAGAACAGAGTTTGTTAGCGAGCCGAGAGTCCGTATCTTGAAGTCAAATCGTTATCATGTATTATCTTAAATCACCATTTTCCTTGATGTAGCTATGTTGAAGTTTAACCGTACATTGTTGACTGCGATAGTTTGCTTAGTTGCTATGCTTTTGAGTAGTGTCGCTCCTGTGGCGGAGGCTTCCGCTCCGATGAAAACAATTGAAGTACGCGATCTTATTGTTCAACAGGCTGCTCTGCACAAACAACTTGGCGTCAATGACGACTGCGTAGAATCACATCACGATGAGTCAGCCATCAATAAGGCACAACAATCTCACACGAGTTGTAGCTCTTCCTGCATGGTCAAAATTCCCGCCAACTTATCTCAAAACGACTTACTGCTTCTTCCTTATAGCCTTGCTTTGATTGATAGGCCTCTAGTCGAAAAAGTAGTGACAGTGATCACCAAGCTTTATCGTCCTCCGATTGTTTAATTCCTCATCTCAAATTACTTGGGGTTTACCCCTTTTTACCAAATGAAATGATTTGGCATTTGAATGCCACAAGGAAATAAACAATGAAAAAACTACTTGCCTTATGTAGTGCACTTTTACTGACTTTTACCGCTCATGCAGCGCAATTTGAAGAAGGGAAGCACTACAAAGTTCTGGATGTAAAGAAAGCATCGAAACCTGTTGTGACGGAATTCTTTTCTTTTTATTGCCCACATTGCTACAAGTTTGAGTCGCTTATTGAGCGTTTAAAACCTGCTCTGCCAAAAGAGGCAAAGTTTGAAAAGGTGCATGTGGGGTTCATGGGCGGAGATATGGCGATTCCGATGGCCAAGTCCTACGCGACGATGGTGTCGCTAGGAGTTGAAGATACAATGATTCCTGCCATGTTTGCCCAAATTCATCAAAAGCGACAAGCGCCAAAAGACGAAGCTGAGCTGAAACAACTCTTCGTTGATAATGGCGTAGAAGGTAAGAAGTTTGATGCGGCGTACAACAGTTTCGCCGTAAACTCAATGCAGAAAGGTTTTGATAAGCAATTCTCTGCCAGCACGTTAAGAGGGGTTCCGGGTGTGGTTGTGAACAATAAATACATTGTTTTGGCCAACGAAATTCGTACTTACGACGAGTACAATCAATTAGTTAATTACTTATTGACGCTGTAACTGTAAATAGCATTGAAGCTTAAAAATGGCGACGGTAGAGTCGCCATTTTTATGCTTATCACTTTCGTATTATCTAAGAACGCTTGTACATGCTTGAGTCGGAACACTAGTCATAAATATGGCATGCGGATAAAACAAGCTAGCAGCAGTGATTGCAACATTACATGGCTGAGCAATCGTGGTTTTAATCACATTGGTAAGCACAGCGCCTGTATTATTTACTGTTTGAGCGGCGGCTTGTTGTGCCTGGTAAGACACGCAACCTGTCGTTGCATTGATCATCGCAGTGCTAAACAAAAGTTTGCGAAAAAACATATTCATATCCTTTGTGAATGCTTTGAATTACTTATATGTGGATTGATTCATAAATGAAACAAAACAGTGTTCAAAATATGTGTGCATTCACGAAATAAACATTGTTTTATAAAAAGACGTTTTTTTGTGATCTTAGTACTGGACAGACCAGGTTATGAAACTAAAGCCAATCCGTGCATTACGATTACGCCGAAGGTCAGTTTGCTCCTCATTCCTTGATATCCCTTGGGCTCGGCGTCTTGTTCGACTTTCCTCACGAGCTTTTCTGCATACCAAACAGCAAGGTACCCAATTGCTAAGAGTAGGGTTGCGACTGCGTAATGTTTGTGGCCCTGCAGTAATGCGCCCCAAGCCAGTAAGACAAAAAGGTTGCTGAGAATTAATATATTTCGGCTAAGGCGATGGTAGTAATGCTCAATGCCATTACCCCAAAGGATGCCGGATAAAAAACTTAATATAACGGCGCTATATGCGATGAAAAATTGCTGACCACTTAAATTGAAGAATGAGATGTCAGTGAAAATCAGCCCTAAACTAAACACAAATGGAACCAGGCCTAAGTAACCGAGTTGTAGCATGGTTGAGCGTGTTGTCATGGTCGTCACCTTATAATTGTTGCTCTATCATATTGGTAAGCGTAGTACTTGTCGGTGATGTGGAGCTTGGAAAAGTAGCAATAACTTTACCTTCAGAGCTAATTAGAAACTTGTAGAAGTTCCATTTTGGTTTTATGCCTGCTTGGTTAGTAATCTGGTTGAAGACTGGGTTCGCATCTACACCTAATACTGAAGAGCGAGCCATCATTGGAAAGGTGACCCCGTAATCGAGATAACAGACTTTCGCTGTGTTTGTTTCGCTTCCTCTATCTTGTCGAAAGTCATTGCTCGGGAAACCGATAACGGTGAAGTTTTGGTCTTTGTAAGTTTGATAGAGGGTTTCTAACTGTTCAAACTGAGGAGTGAAGCCGCACTGGCTTGCTGTATTGACGATTAGTAGTGTCTTTCCCTTAAAGCTTTCGCATAGATCGACTTCTTCCGTTGAGTTTAACAACCTTTGCTTACCTTGAAGAATATCAGGGCACTCAGATGCAAGAGCAAGCGAATTCATGGAGAGAAAGCTAACGAGAGCGGCGAAGTTCAGTAATCCTTTCATGGTGTTGTTCCCCTTGTTTTCAATAAGTATAACTACTTAAGTGCAAAGAGGATCGATCAAAAAAGCCGCACAAATGCGCGGCTTTTTCAAGAGCTGAGATCTGACTATGCCAGTTTCAACTCGAACTGGTTCAGGTACATTACCATGTCTTCAATCGTCAGTACCGGCATGTTGTGCAGGCGACCGAATGCTACGATCTCCGGTGCCTTTGCCATCGTGCCATCTGGATTGGTCACTTCACACAGTACGCCAGCGGGTTGAAGCCCTGCCATTTGCATCAGATCAATCGTACCTTCTGTGTGACCACGGCGAGTCATTACACCACCTGGACGTGCGCGCAGAGGGAATACGTGACCCGGGCGAGCAAGATCTTCCGGTTTTGCGTGCGGGTTTGCCGCCGTTTTAATGGTCGTTACGCGGTCTGCTGCTGAAACACCCGTTGTTACACCAACTTTCGCTTCAATAGAAACCGTAAATGCGGTTTGGTTTGCGCTGTTGTTGTTTACCACCATTGGAGGCAGTTCCAGTTTGTCTGCTTGAGCATCTGTTAAGCACAAACAAACGATGCCGCTACATTCGCGGATCATCAATGCCATTTGCTCGTTAGTGAGGTGCTCGACTGAATAAATGATATCGCCTTCGTTTTCGCGATCTTCATCATCAAGAAGCAGTACGCCACGGCCTTCTTTTAAAGCGATAAGTGCGTTTTCAACGCGAGTAATTGGGTCGCCGAATTCGGCAAGTAGTGATGACTGATTCATGGTTAACTCCTAAATTTCACCAGAATCAGGGCGGTATGAGAGATCGCCGTAAAATACGATCAAAAAGAAGTGCACCAGCATTCTTAGCGATCTGACTCGCTATGCTGGTGTATTCTTATTCTCTTTCATCCGGACTATAACCGTCGGCTCTGGCATCTCACCAGATCTGCTGACCTCGACGAATCGAGCGCTCGCGGGCTCACTTGAAAAAGTATACCGCCGGTGGGGAATTTCGCCCCGCCCTGAGAACAATTAAAAATGTACCACTTCATCCAAGTTGTGAAGAAGTGGAGCTAGGATAGTACTGCGAACTGAATAGCTTGGAAAGTCGATTCCATCTGTATGATGGAAAAGTGTGCTATCGACGGAAATAATCTGTGCGAATAAAGTGATCAATCTGCTGCGGCACGAAGGTGTTGTAAATCAGGCTCGTATGCGTTTGCTTCACTTCGATATGATCTTGCATACCGTCCAGTCTTGTCTCTTCTACGGTAACGGTACCGTCCGACATGGTGTTGTCATTACGGATCAACAATGGGCGAGCGCCAATCGGCATCGTTCCTGCGATACTGCCGAGTTTTTGAGGGAAATCCCAAGCGTCATCATGTTTGTTTAATCCGTGGTGTGGCGAATTGCCTAAAATTGCACCCAATCCGAGATCTTGAATTCGACCTACAATGGACGCGCCTTTCAGAGGCGAACCGATAGCGACAACATGAGAGATTAAGTTAGTGCTCGGTTTTCTGTTGGCGAGATAGCGCTTAATCATCAAGCCTCCCAAGCTGTGTCCCACGAGCACGTTTGTGGTCAGTGGATTAAGCGAATGATCAATAGAATCAAACAGTGAAGACTCATCGATAGCAACAGTGTTATAGCTGAGTACTTGCGTTTCGTATCCGAGTTTTCTCAGCTTTTGGCTAAGAGGCTGCATGACCAGCCCATGCATATAAAGACCATGTAAGATGATGATTTTCATAATACCTCCTAGATTTATGACGTCGTAGATATCCTACTCTAATTGACAAGAAACTACTTGTGCTTTGTGGTGCATATTTACGTTTTGCTGCAAAGTTTGACTGCTGTAGCAAGCGACTCAGCCCAGTAAATCCTGTACTTGTTGTTGCAATTGATGACGATTTAAAGACGCAGGACTTAACACTTCACCGATAACAACATCCACTTTTGACCAAAAACGAGTCGGTCGTTTTGTGAGAGCATGTCCGCCTTTGTGGCTGAAAAAAGAACCCCAAAGCCCTTTTAACGCCATAGGGATGACAGGAACAGGGTTACGTTCAAGGATTTTTTCTACACCAGGGCGAAACTCACCCAATTGACCGTTAGACGTTAAACGACCCTCAGGGAAGATACAGACAACCTCACCGTCGTTAAGTGCTTGTTCAATCTGTTCAAATGCTCGTCGGTAAGTGTCGGCACACTTACGTGGAGAACAGATCGGGATAACACCGGCATGACGGAATACATATTTAAGAACAGGTAGCTCGCTGATGGACTTGTCCATCACAAAACGAACCGGGCGAGTAGAGGTTCCCATCAAAATCAATGCATCGACATAGCTAACATGGTTAGCCACGATTAACGCAGCACCTTGTTCAAGAATATGTTGGCGCCCCTTTACGGACACACGATACATACAATGGCTGAGTAAATAACTGATAAAGCGTTGTGTAAATTCCGGTACTTGGCGATAGACATAGATCGCCACGAAAAAGTTACCTATTGCCATCATGGCAAACAGTTCCACAATAGAAAGCTCTAGTACGCTGAGTACAACGATCGAAACCAAAGCAGACACCACCATAAACAACGCATTCATGATGTTGTTAGCAGCAATGGCACGTGCACACTCCCCTTTGTTTGAACGCGATTGGATGAACGCATAAAGAGGAACAATAAAGACACCGCCGCTTACACCAACAAGGAACAGGTCAATCATGACGCGTAGATGTTTTGATTCAGCAACGAAGTTTTGCACATCATAAAAGTGCACCGGAAGTGATAGATAACTTGGGACTGCCCATAGCAAGTCGACGCCAAACACTGTCAGTCCAAGGATACCGAATGGCAAAATACCAAGCTCAACGTGGTTGAAAGAAAGTTTTTCACACAACCAAGAGCCTGTAGCGATACCAATGGAAAACAATGCCAACAGCAAAGAAACGACAGTGCTATCTGCGAACAAATGTTCGCGTGCGAAGTTAGGGAATTGAGTTAGGTAAGTCGCACCCATGAACCAGAACCAACTGATGGCAAGAATAGACATCCAGATGCCTCTCTGTTTTTTTGCCACTTTTAACGTGTTCTTTAAACCAGAAATCGGTTCAAATTTCGCTTTGTCATTCGATTGGCTAGGCATCGTTGGAATATTCACGCTGCTCATGAACCCAAGCAAAGACAAGGCAATCACGGTACAAGAAGCAATCAAGGTACCATTAGGAATGGCTAGCAGCAGGCCTGCGCTAAGCGTACCTATAAGAATCGAAAGAAACGTGCCCATTTCAACCCAAGCATTTCCTCTAACAAGCTCATTTGGTTTGAGCGCTTGTGGTAACAAGGCGTATTTCACGGGACCAAAATAGGCCGATTGAGTGCCTGTCATAAACAGCAGAACCTGCATCAGCATGGCACTTTGGGTGGCAATAGCGGTTGCTGCGCAAGACATGATAGCCAGCTCGATGAGCTTTAGACGTCGGATTAATTTGGCTTTGTCCATGCTGTCAGCGACGGCACCAGCATGCGCTGAGAATAGAAAGAAAGGTAGGATGAATAAGCCTGCCGCCAAATTAACGAATAGATTGACGGATATTGGTAGGTTATCAATTTGGCTGTATGTCACCATCAATAACAGAACGTTTTTGTAGATGTTGTCATTGAGTGCGCCAAGGCATTGCGTCACAAAGTAAGGAAAAAAGCGTTTTGAGAAAAACATACGGGCCCCGATTAAACAAAGTCGAATGAGATGGGAGCACTTTATGCTCAATGAACGATTAAACCAGCTTTCTCTTTCAAGTGACGTTGTATGCCACCAAAAGTAACGAAATTCGTTACTTTCATTTCCATTCGTTTATTGAGTTACTAATTCCGAGACTTCTGAGCAGGTTTTCTTTCCCATGGTTCAAACAAAGGGAACGTCCAACGACGCATCGCAATAATCAGAGAGGTGCCGTGCTTTTCGTCCATATCGAGAGAGCTATCATTTTGGCAAGCCTGATAAAACTCATCGATGACCTTTTGCAGTTTCTGTTGCAGCTTCTTGTTGGTTGGTACGCTCATCAATCCTGTTGCCATGGACAACTGTTCATCTTCACCCGAAAAGTAGCTTTGGAAAAAGGCGTCTTGAACTTGCTGTTGGAAGAACCGTTGAATAGGGCCGCCCATCTGCCACTTAAATGTCGGAGATATACGCAAACGAATTTTGTTATTTGGCTGCAAGTCGATGATGTTCAGCCGATCCAAATGAGCAAGCTTTTGCACCAGTTCCAACTCATTGAAGGTGTATTGCTGAACGATTTGTTCAAACTGATAGCCATTTACAACACAGATCGCCACGAGTAGCAGGGCTTTATCGTCTACCAACTGCTTTTCTTGCTCTAATGTTAGCGACTCTAGACCTTTATTGTGCGCAGCCGCGAGCTTAAACAGTTCCGCCATTTCTAAACCAATCAATTGGCAAATTCGTTCTAAGCGTTCAAGACTAATGTGTTGACCTTCAGCGAGTAAACGTTTGACGCTTCCTTCACTTAAATCAAGGTGTTGTGCAACATCGGCATAATGCAGCCCAGCTAACTTTAGTTGGCGTTTAAGCTCTTTAATTAACGTATAGCTCTCTGACATTTACGCTGTTACCTCGTCGTGTAACTGCTCTAGGTACGTTTGCATAAAGGTTTTGCGTTTTTGCGCTTCGCGTCTTGCTGACTCTGTGTTCATGGTTTCAGCGATTTTGAATAACTTGGTTTGAAAGTGATCCAGAGTGAATTGTTTATCGTTAAGTTCACGCTCTTCGGCAAATATATCGCTGTCGTTGTATAGTTGCGCGTTAAATTGAGTGCTGACTTGAATGCATCGCGTCACGCCAATTGCGCCTAAAGCGTCCAGACGGTCGGCATCTTGGACGATTTTGGCTTCCAACGTATTTGGCCTGATGTTTGCGCTAAAGCTGTGTGCCTCTATCGCATGAGCAATGGCATCATGATATTGCTGCGGATAATCGATACTCTCTAAAAATGCGACCGCTTTTTGGGCTGCGATGATTGAGCTCTCTTTGCGATTTGGGTGATCTTTCGGATAAGTAAAGCAATCATGCAAATAGGCAGCCGGTAATACAATCGCGATGTCTGCATTTTCTTCTTTGCAGAGCTGTTTCGCTGTTTTGACCACGCGTTTTACGTGTTTAAGATCATGAGCTGCATCCACTTGCATCTCTTGCTGCATAAATTCCAAAAATTGCGGTTCTATCTGGCTTAATGACGTCATGGTTCATATCTACAACTAAAATGAAGTCAGAAGTATGCCCAACGCTTAGAATAATTTCCAAGTGCGATGGTGTAATTGAGATTCAGCCACCAGAACCTTGTGCAACGTTTGGTACTGAGCCGTTTTATATGGCCTTTCAATGTGTTCAGCGGTTTATGAGACAAGAATAGACAGAGCGAGCAGTGATGTTTACCAGTAGAAAAAAGGCCTGACGATGTCGTCAGGCCTTTTTCTTTTCGCCGATCTTTTTAGCGTTTGAACGTTACTTGCTCTGCTTGTTCAAGATGAATATGAGTTGTCGCAGGCTGTGTTTCTGCAATCACTTTACCGTGACGAACAGAGTAGCGAACCGGCACTTGGCGACGTACTGCGTCAAAACCATTTTCTGCGGGAAGAATCAGTAAACTACCTGGTTTGCCTTCTTCAATGCCGTGCTTATCTTGAATGTTCAGTGTACGTGCTGAATTGTTGCTGATCAGATCCAGTGAGTTGTTGATTTGGTCGTAACCCATCACCTGACACACGTGCAGACCCATATGCAGCACTTGCAGCATGTTTGCAGTGCCTAGTGGGTACCAAGGGTCAAATACATCATCGTGTCCAAAGCAGACGTTGATGTTGGCATTCAGCATCTCTTTCACTCGTGTTACGCCGCGACGTTTTGGATAATCATCAAAACGGCCTTGTAGGTGAATGTTCACCAATGGATTTGCCACGAAGTTGATACCGGACATGCGTAATAAACGGAACAGGCAAGATGCGTATGCACCGTTGTAGGAACCCATCGCTGTGGTGTGACTGGCCGTGACTTTATTCCCCATATCAAACTTGTGCGCTAATGCTGCCAGTGTTTCAACGAAGCGAGATTGTTCGTCATCGATTTCATCACAATGCACGTCGATCAGACGGTCGTATTTTTGCGCTAATTCGAACACGTAGTGCAGCGATTCAATGCCATATTCGCGTGTGAATTCAAAGTGTGGAATCGCGCCAATCACGTCCGCACCTAATTTGACGGCTTCTTCTAGCAGCTCTTTGCCATTTGGGTAAGAGAGAATTCCTTCCTGCGGGAAGGCGACGATTTGGATATCTACCCACTCTTTCATCTCTTCACGCACTTCTACCATCGCTTTTAGGGCAATTAGGGTAGGGTCTGAAACATCGACGTGGGTACGAACGTGTTGTACGCCGTTTGCTATCTGCCATTTTAAGGTTTGTTTTGCGCGCGCTTTCACGTCTTCAATCGACAGCATTTCTTTGCGCTCAGCCCAACGTTCAATACCCTCAAACAATGTGCCAGAGATGTTCCAGCTAGGCTCGCCTGCGGTTTGAGTTGTATCTAAGTGAATGTGTGGCTCGCAGAAAGGCGCAACCGCCATACCGCCTTCAGCATCGATGATGTCACCGTTATGACTAAGCTCCACATCGTTGCTTTCAATGCGCTTGAATTGACCATCTTCAATCAAAATTTGCTGCAGACCTTCTTGTCCTTTTAGCGTTACGTTTTTGATCAGTAGTGTTGTCATGATGGTTCCTTACGCTGGCTGTGTAGCCAGTGCTTTTTTGTTAAGAATAGGATTAAGAATCAGGAAGCTAATTGCGCCGCCAAGTACAGCGTTAATCGGCACTACGCCAGGCAGGAAGTGTCCCGCACCAACGCCAATCACGACAGCGATAATGCCAGCCCAGTTAACGTTTTGGAATTGGGCGGCTTCAAAGTTTGCGTAGCGTTTACGGTTCGTGAAGAAGTCAGCGATGATCACGCCGCCAATCGGTGGAATTGCCAACGATAAGAAGGTCAGCCAGCCAACAAAGTTATTGTAGAGCCAGAGAGCGCAAAGTGTGCCAACAAGACCGTTCGCCATTGAGATGTATTTACTTGGTAAGCCTGTGATGTTGGAAAATCCAAGACCCGATGCGTAGAGCGCGTTGTCGTTGGTCGTCCAGATGTTCAAGCCAAGAACGATGATAGCTGGAATAAGAAGACCTTGCGCGATCATCACTTCAGAGATGTCTGATTGACCCGTCACCGACGCACCTGCCGCGCCAAAGATAAACATTAACGAGTTACCGATGAAAAATGCCACCATGGTGATCATCACGGCGCTGCGCGGCTTTTTGCCAAAGCGTACGAAATCCGCCGTTAACGTACCTGCACTAACAAAAGAGCCGACAACCATCGCGAGTGCTATTGAAAAATCGAGTGGCTCGCTTGGTTGAACTTGTTGTAGTTCGCCAATACCGCCAACGCTCTTTACTGCCTCGATGACAGAGTAGCCGCCAAGTAGTGCAATCGCGGGAACGGCGATTGCTGACAGCACCATCAGTGCTGAGATTCCAAAGTAAACGGTCGCGGTCATGAGCAAACCGGAGACAAGGATCAAAGTATTGGTATCGATGCCCGTTGCTTTATGCACCGGAATCGCAAACATCGCGACACCAACTCCAAACCACCCAACTTGAGTTCCGCCAAGAAGAGCAGAAGGAAGCCAAGAGCCTTTAGAGCCAAAAGAGAAACGAGCAAGAAGGTGGGTAGAGAGACCAGTAGAAGCGCCGATGTAACCGAGGAAAGAAGTGTAAATACCGAGGATTAGGTTACCGATGAGAACAGCGAGGAAAAAATCATTAAAGGAGAGCCCAGTACCGAGAGAACCCCCAGTCCACATACTTGCGGAGAAAAAAGTGAGTCCTAACATCACCATTGTAAGTGATGCCACGCCTTTTCTGGCCGTGTTGGGAACTGGTCCAAGACTGTAATTATTGTCTCCAGCCATTATTGCCTCCGCACATTGAAACATTAAATTATAGCACCTGATTTCAGGCAAACGGCGCGTATTATCGTGATGTAAATTTAATAGTCAATGATGAAATTGCAATTTAAACGTTTGCTTGGTTTTTGTTGTGTATTTTTTCTTTTAATAACAATAGTTTGATTTCTAAATTATAAAAGTTAAAAGTTTGGTTTTACGTGTTTTCTATGATTTATAGACAGATTTTCTATGTGAAGTTAATGTTTTGAATTGCTATTTGTTTTTATGGATTGAATTTATCTATAACTCTGAATTGTTCAGTCGATTTCTATGAAAAGAAAACGTTTTCATGATGAGGTTTTTGATTTGGACGTTATTTGTTCTTTTCTTGGGTATATTTTCTTGGTTTTATTTTATGTAGGTGATTTATTTTTGTTGAAGCTGGCATTTCTAATGGTTTAGTGGGCTAATATTTGAATTTTATAAACAGTAAACAATCTGTTGTGGGCAAGAAAAGTACAACCGAGCTCGGTCAGAGGATAAGAGGGCAATAGCCACATAAAAAAATAGCCAACCGCAAAGAGTGCGATTGGCTTATATACATGTGAACAAAATCAAGTTCACTAACAACGTCAGTTGGCTAGGTGACCCTCGGCTTAAGAAGGGTCGATTTATATGATGCAGTTACTGTGCCAACTTTAATACGCCCTAAAATACGTAGTTTCTGTGACATGCGTTGCTTAAAGTCTGAGTTTGTTTGCAATTTGCAATTGCGTTATGCAATTTGACTCTATTATGCTAATGATTGATTAATAAACAATGAACCTTTTAAAGCATGACTAAACTCGCCGTTCCTAAAAAGGCGAAAAAACCGACTACATCTGTCACTGTTGTTAGAATCACCGAGCCAGCCAAAGCGGGGTCCAATTTAAACTTATCCAGAATAATGGGAATCAGCACACCAAATAAAGCTGCGGTAATAATATTGACGATAATGGCCAGCGCGATGGTTCCCCCTAGAACCGGAGATTGAAACCACAATCCGGCGAGCCCGCCGATGATTAACGCCCAAGCAATGCCGTTCAGAGAGCCAATACCCAACTCATTTTTCAAAAGCTTGAAGCGGTTACCTGGGGTGATCTGATTAAGCGCCATCGCACGAATCATTAGAGTGAGCGTTTGGCTGCCAGCAATGCCCCCCATGGATGCAACAATTGGCATGAGCACCGCCAAAGCCACTACCTGAGCAATTACATCTTCAAACAGTCCGATAGTGACAGACGCCAAAATAGCAGTAAGCAAATTGATGCCTAACCAAACCCCGCGCTTTTGCGAGCTTTTTAATACTGGCGCAAACAAGTCATCGCCTTCATCCATACCTGTACCGGCCATCAAACGTGCTTCGTAGATTTCACGCTGTGTACTCAATGCAAACTGCCAATCGACTTCACCGATCAGTGTTTGGTCTGCATCAGTTACAGGGAGAGCGGGCAGTGTGCTGTGTTCTAATGCCTCTACCGCTTCAGGAAGCATCATTTTACTGTCTAGAACCGTCACAGCCTCAATAACGAGTGTTTTTAAGCGAGTATCGGGGTCACCACGTAAGATATCGAAGTAGTTGACCGTTCCACGATACTGTTTATTACGATTAATCAGATACACCTGTTGAGGCGTGTCGTAGCTATAGCGCTCCATTAACTGCTTAGCTGTCCCAATCGTAATGTTGAAGGGCAGGGTGATGATCTTACGTTCAGCCCAGTGGCCGAGTTCTTCATCAGCATACTCGTTTGCTTGATCGTAAAGTTCCAACTCATCTTTTTCTATCAACGAGAGCGCTTCGTTGATGATCGACTCTGGCAACGAATCGGCCCATTCGATGAGCGACAAGTTGTCGAGTTTAGCGAGAGTGAGCTTTAGCTCGACTTCAGATAACGCATTGATGATAGAGAAACGTACGTCCGCACGCATTTCCGTTAACACGTCGATATGTAGCTCTAGTGGTAAAGCTCGCCATAAGCGAACACGATCGTCGATTGGAAATGCTTCTAGAATCAGGGCAACCGCGCCGGGCTCGAGGCCCGCTTCAATAGATTCATTGAGCGTTGCGACTTGATCCGCTTCTTCGGCTTGGCCAATTTGCTGGATTAGAGTGGAGAGATCTTGAAACTTGCTCACCGAGTACCCCGATAGTTAATTCGTTTTATGGAAGTATGGCATGTTATTGAGATGCACAACTATGCATCTTAACCTTGCTCAAGGTACTTGAAAGTAACAGAAAAACAATAGGCTATTCGCTGTTGATGGTGAGATATGGCTGTACCAATTGGCGAATGTTCACTTTTGCGCCAATACGGGCTGCCAGCAAGTACATTCCGCCGATTTTTCTGTGTAAAAATAGGGCATCTGCTGGTGGAGTATGCCAGTATTCTTGCTCCATGCTTAGAATGGTGCCAGCCTCGCGAAGCTTTTGTGCTAAGCCGCTGGCTTTGAAATCATAGGGCTCATCGACCAACATAGGTTCACATGCCATTTTCACTAGATCGAGAATCGCTTGGCGTTGGTCTGGAAGGATGGTTTGGCTGAAGAAGCCTATTTGTTCAAGCGCATCATTCAAGCCTTGTTCGTCATTGTTAACGACAGATGCGAAAGCTTGGCGATAACCAGTGCTGAACCGCTCGCTGTACTCGCGAGTGGCCCCGAAATCTAGCAAGCCGATTTGACGAGTGTTTTCGATATATAAGTAGTTGGCGAAATTTGGGTCGGTTTGTACCATCTTAAATTCGAACAGCTCTCGAAACAGTAATTCGAGTAGGCTGTGCATGACAAAATCTCGCGTACTCTGATCATAATGTTCGATTTGCTCAATCGGACTGCCATCAATGAATTCCATCGCGAGAACGGAGTCTGAGCAACTTTCAGTATGAATCTTGGGCACCACAAAATGAGGGTGCTCCTTCAAAGCGTCATGATAACGAATGGCAAATTGTGCCTCTCGTGCGTAATCGGCCTCGTCATGTAGCTGCTTTTTCGCTTCTTCGAGCAATCCTTTGTAGTCGACAGACTCGGGAATCAACCCAACGACCTTGAGCAGTGTACCGACATTATCGACGTCGCTATCGATACTTTTCCGTATGCCCGGATATTGCACTTTGACGGCTAGGTTATCGCCCGCATCGCTGTAGGCTTGGTGCACTTGTCCTATTGATGCACTGGCGATTGGTTTGAAGTTAAATGACAGAAACTCAGCTTTCCAATTCGTTCCTAGCGAACTTTCCATTACTGCGTTGAGTTGTTTTGCAGGCATTGGGTCTGCGTTGGAACGAAGACGGGAAAGAATATCGGCGAGTTGAGGTTCTAAAACATCACCAGCATCCATTGATAGCATTTGTCCAAGCTTCATTGCAGCGCCACGTAGATGAGCAAGTTGGTCGGTTAAACGCGCGATGTTCTGTGGCGTCAGCAAGAGGTCTTTCGCTTTTGGTTTGTTGCCTTTGGCTATCTGCTTCGTGCCTTCTGCAATCACATTGCCTGCGACACGGGTAGCAAGTGAAGCGAACTTGCTGAATCTTGAGATGCGATGGGTAGGTAGGCTTCTTTCCTTTGCCGACATGAATCTTCTCCGCTATTTACTAACTAATTGTTATACGGGAAAAGGATATGTTTGGATACAAATGAAAAGAAAACCGCCAGCGTAACTGGCGGTTTGCGAGTTTAGATAGAGTAGAAGAAGTACAGTTGAGACTTCATTCGGATGATGATCCCGCGAATCACATCTAAGAAGGCCATAAAGCCTATCGGTTTTTCACCGCTGACCCATGCGAGGCCAACAGAGCCAACAGGGATGTCGTAGCCTTCTGGCTCATCAATCTTAAGACGAACAAAGTGGTGTTTGTTCTGTAAGTTCTTTCCAGTGGTGACACGTACGGAATCATCGAAACCCAGTAGATTACCTTGTGACTCACCTGTTGCTTCAACAATGCCTTCGACGGTCGCTGAGAAGATCTTACCTGGGTAAACGGACGAAGAGAATTCCGCTGGCTGACCCGGTTTGATGTTACGAATCGCCTGGTGGTTGACTCGCATCAGCACGTACTTCTCGTTAGTGTACATGTTGATACGCGGCATCATCGATACACGCTGACCTTCACGCAGGATAAAGTTGGTGACAAAGCCATCTGTTGGGGCATGAACTTTTGTGCTATTCAAATCCCATTGCGCTTTTGCAATTTGCTCTTCAGCTTGGCGCAGTTCGGCTTGTTTAGTTTCAACTGCAAGTTCCGCTTTATGAATCGCCAGTTTTGCACGGGAAATATCGACTTGTTTCTTCTTGATTTGAGACTCAAGGGTCAACACGTTGTGACGTGCCATATCAACCGCACTCGATTGTTTGTCGATATCGCTTTCCGTGATGGTGTTGTGCACTACTCGGTTTTGCTCAACATAACGATCTAGCATTTTTTTCTGCAATTTGTAGTCAACTTTCGCCGCTTCCAACTGGCTCTTTGATGTTTCTAGATCTTGCACTAGCGCTTCGTGGTTAGCTTCTTCAATCTCGATGTCGCCTTTTGCTGTAGCTAATGCAACGCGAGCAGAATCAGCGGATACGTTCGCTTGATTTAATGCGATTTTGTATTGCGTTGGGTCAAGTTCATAAATGAGCTGACCTTCTTTAACTTGCTGATTCGGCTCAATGTAAATGTGGTCAACTTTACCTTTTACATTGGTTGAATCTGGACGCAATTGGATGTGTGGTGACTGCACGACAGAACCGCCGGATAAATCCATCGGGGTGAAGTTAATCAAACCTACCCAGACGAACATTAGCCAACCCAAGCCGCCAAGATAAGCGAACGATTTGGTTGCTTTGTTCCAAGGCATGCCAACCAAACGCAACAGATAGATGAAGAGTGCCCATACCGCTAAACCTTCTAACATTATGCTTCCTCTTTTGGCTGTGTTTCTGTTTGCGGTTTACTTTTCCATGTATCACGCAGATTGATGATGGCTTTTTCCATATCAACAAATGCAAAGATCACGGCTAGCACCCAAACCCAGTGCCAGATAAACCCTATCCAGGTCAGCGCAGTGATGAGCCCTATCTGATGATGATCTTTGCTGTGTGCTTTATTGATAGGTAATTCATGGATTTTCCAAAAGCCGTAACACGCGCCCGCGACACTCGCGATTAAAACGACAGCAGCAACAACATGTAACGCTGTATCTGCGCCTGTACCGACAAATGGGACACTCAGTAAACTCATTAAACGCTCCTCTATCAAACTGTTGGCGTATTGTGATCTGAATTTGATTTGCGGCTTTCTTTGTGACAGATTCAATCACTACAGGATTAAATTTGATGTGATTGGTTATGAAAACGGTTCGGTTTATTCGCGCGATGGGCATTCTAAACATGCATAACCTCGCGTTATCTAAATACAATTTGGACTCGGATGAGTTAGGGATCCCAGCATCGGTGTTTCGTAACCCAATGACACTGATCCCGCTAAAAGCCGTTGCGGAATGGTACCGTTGTGTTGAACAAGCCAGTGGTGACCCGGATGTGGTGTTGAGTCTCAGCCGAGGTATTGAACTGCAAAAGCTAGGGCCAGTGGGACGCTGGTTATTCTCCGGCAATGATTTAGCCAGTACCATTCGGCGAGTGAATTATGGTGTGAGCAACCTACAATCAGGGGCGTTTTTTGCTGGCGAACAGTCGGGTAAAATCATCAAATGGACTTACCACAACCCGTTTATCGAAACGTCAGTAAAGGTGCACGATAGTATCCGCTGTGTGGTATTTATGATTAAGGTGTTACGCGAATTTCTTGGCAAAGATTACCAGCCTTTACGTGTCAAGGTTTCAGGCTCGAGAAAAAATACTGAGCGATACCGGGAATATTTCGGCTGCGAGGTGGAATGGAGTCAGCCAAAAACAGAGATATGGATCCCAGGAGATGACCGACTAGCTTCTCGCCAAGTGAGCCATCGAGAAGACAACCGTCTAGCGATGAGTTTTTCCGATTTGGATGATTTGCTTAATATGCCCGACCCAGAAGATGAGTTGAAAGTGATTTATGAAGTGGTGAATTACAGCAGCCATTATGGATTGCCAACGTTAGAGCGCGTTTCTTCTCTGCTTGATTTATCTGAACAGCAGTTTCAACGTCGTTTGCATAAATTAGGGCTCAATTTTTCGACGGTTTCTGGCTATGTATTGAGTAATATTGCAGCTGGTTTGTTGAGTAAGCGCGTGAGTATTGATGACATTGCCACGCGCCTTGGTTACACCAATGTGGCGAGCTTCAATCGTATGTTTAAGAAACATCGTGGATTAACGCCCAAGCAGTATACGGGAAGATTAGAGAAGTAGTGCTCCACTTATCTCTATGAGTACAAGCAATAAAAGCCCTCAAAAAAGTAGAGGGCTTTGTTTTTTTGTGTCGTTTTATGTGGTGGCTATTTCTTAGGACGCCAACTTAGTGCACTTGCAACAGCGCCGATGGCAATTACATCCTTTTTTTGTTCGCTAAGTTCAGGGAGCATCTGTACCGCAATGGTACCGTTCGTCTGCACTGCGGCAATTTCTTGTGTGCCCTCCTTAAAGCTATAACCCAATGGAATGTCTACCGCCATCATGGCGTCAGGACTAGTATGTACAGTTTCTACATTAAAGTGGGTGCTACCAATACGCACTACGCCTGTCTCTTTTTTCTCAAAGCTGATGTCGATGAGAGCCGATTTTGGCTCCATCGCAAACTCACCGACTTTTTTACCATCTTGAGTAATGTCACAGGTGTAAGGATCATTCCCACCAAAATCGACGCCCATGTAGTTAACCGACATACCGCCTCCGGTGCAGTTCAAAAGCCAAGTTTCCCCGCTGTCGATACGAGTCACTTCTGCGCCCATTGAACCTTCTTTGAAAGAGATACGGTTAAACCAACTTGAGTTAGAAGCACTGCGTGAATACTTGCCTTTGTACTTACCAGCAAAATCAAAATGGCCATCTGCACCGAATCCCCAAAAATCACCGTCGGTTTTGATCAGCATTTCTGGTTGTGCTTTTACGGCATCAGTACGATCCATGACGGCTAGGCCACCACAACCAACAAGGAGCAAGGGAGCGAATAGAATAAGTTTCTTCATGTTTTTCATTGTTTATAGCTTGGTTACATCTAGGGTTTGGTCGGTGAATTGGATGTTCTGAATGTCGTACAACTCGTCAGTGCCTGTACTCGGGCACTCAACAGAAACGCTCTTTGCTTTGATAACAGTACATTCCGCCAGTTTGTGTGGCACGATATAGGTGTTGATACCGCCTTCACCATAAATGCTGTTGTCTTTGCTGTTGCCTTCAAAAGTATTGTTTTGATCATTACCGATCACATTCATCGCGTCGCCGCCAATGATCTTCACTTTTGTTAGCCACTGAGATTTGTAGGTGTACGCTTCTATCAAACCGTCTTTGTTGGGAGCCATACGGAAGGTAGGTACTGTGCCTGGACTTGTCTTTTCTGTGTAGAGCTTGACGCCCGCAGAGTCGATATTCGCGGTATATTGCAAGTATCCGTGGAATAAGCCACTGATCCAATCAACGGCTTGTGGATCTTGGGTTTGCATTTCTTCACGCGTTAACGCTTGGTAGCCATCTAAACCATGTCCGTTTGCTTTTGCTACACCCATGTAAGCTTCAAAAGCGGCAGCAAAATATTCGTGAGAATATGAAGGGCCCGTTTGTTTCACACTTTCAGGATCGAAGTCGTCCGATTTCCAATCGTCCCAGTCATACTGAGTAGGGCGCCACACCGTCGGTTTGCCCGATTGAATATCGTTATAGATGCTTAACGCATGAGCTTGAATGTCATTTTGCAGTGCCGCAGTCGCCGTGTTAGGTGCAATACCTTGCGCTTGGACCAAGTGTAAAATTTCTTCAAAAGCGGCGTCTCGTTCGGCTTTTTTACCAAGATTGGCGCAGTAATCGGCAAAATTACTCATGTAATGGCAATCGCCTTCAACTGTCAGTTCTCGATACATTAAAGATTGGCTATTCCTTAGCCAGTTTGGTGTTTCTTTACTAGTTACTAATGTTGACGCGATAGATGTGACAAGTGTATCCATATCATCTTCGTTAAGTACCATCATGCTTACAACAAACTTTTCTAGAGAACTCGTATCAAAAGAGTGTGCTAAGCCCGAGCTTGTAACTGCATCGTTCAATTTGCCTTGGCGAATCAGTTCGTTGATAAAGATTTTGGTTAACATCTCATCATTCTGTTCGTCGTTTTCGGTCAGCATTAGTGTGGCATCACGCTCGGCTAATGTCTTAGCGATACGAGACTTGTCAGCACCGTACTTAGAGTCTGGTTGGTTTGTGAGAAGGTGTTGGATGATTTTGGCTGCACGAAAGATTTTTTCATTATTCGCACCGTCATCAACAGCCACAATGTGAAATGTATCGTTGTTGTTTGCTTCGGAAAGGGAGATTTTCACATAGTGGGTGAAGCCCGAATCAGCAGCCACTTTTAACTTGGCCGGAAACTCTGTAGAAACGACAGTTGGGATTGTGACAGTGCTCAATGTAGGCATTGGTGGTGTTGGAGGTGTCGTTGTCGATGGTTTCGAATTAGATTCACTGCCGCCACAAGCAGTTAGACTTATCGCGCAAAATATGGCTAAAGGTGTTAATTTGGAATATCTCATTTCATGTTACTCGTAGACTTTATTAGAGCAGGAAACTTAGAAGCAACATAAAGTCCTGTCTATATAAGCAAACTAAGTCATATATGTTGATATTGTTTTTTGGTAAGACCTATTATTCGATATATTTAAAAATATAGTGGATTTTTATTCCGAATTTTATTTTCTATGTGAAGCTATATTCTGATAATGAATAAAACCTCAGGTTATTGCATGGTTTTAGGGGTATAGAATGATTAGGATTATCGTATATGTATGGTTTGTAAGCGTATGTAAGCCTGCGTTTTATTAAAATTATCATTTAAGTAGGTTGCGCAGTATAGGACGAGCGATATACTCCCTCCATCATATTGGTGGAGTAAATGATTCATGGTGGGTAATACAATCTTACTGGTAGAAGACGACTCAGAGATTGCTCGATTAACCAAAATGTACCTCGAAGCCGAAGGATATACGGTAACTGTCATCGATAACGGTCAAAATGCATTAGAAACGATTAAGGGGCTCAAGCCGGACCTAGTGCTGTTAGATTTGATGTTACCAGGAAAAAATGGCGCAGAAATATGCCAAGAGGCGCGTAAGTTTTATCATGGTATTATCATTGTTTTGACTGCGACCGATGATGAAATGAGCGAGGTGAGCTTATTTAAGTTCGGTGCTGATGATTACCTTACCAAACCGATAAAAGGTAATATTTTGCTCGCCCGTATTGAAGCAGCGTTGCGTCGCTATTGTCGTCAAGTTGATATCGTTGAAGAAGAAAAGCTGAGCCGATATGGCATTAGTCTTTGTCTTCGTCGCTCCCAGGCATTTTATTTGCAAAAAGATATTGGTTTAACGAGTTCTGAGTTTGAAATTTTAGAGCTCCTGATGCTGAATATCGATAAGCCAGTATCTCGTGAATCATGTTGCCGTCTTGCCCGAGGCATTGAATACTGTATTACTGATCGTTCGATTGATATGCGTATATCCTCACTAAGGAAGAAATTCTCTAAGGCTCATATCCATACGGCTACCATTAAAACCATACGTCACCACGGCTACATGCTGACAGGTAAATGACGCATGTTCTCCCTGTTTACTCGTCTATATGTGGGGTTAGTAACTGGCCTTGCGCTGACTGTTGCTTTGTTTCTCTTTATGGGGGAAGAGTACATGCGCAAAACAGAAGTCGGTGTTTTTTTGAGTGACGGTGCTTATTTTGTCGATCAATACATTGAGCAACGAGGCACTCCGGATTCTCTCTACAAGAAGTTAACCGAAAACGGCAAGCAAGATTTCTTTATCTTTGATTTAACATTGGTTGAAAACTGGGACGGATCACCGCCTTGTCGAGATTGTAATCTGCTGTACCGTATGCAAGGGATACCTGTTTATCTTATTGATGGCAGTACCTATGCTGCTGTATTCCCTTTGCCTAACACTTCGAAGAGTTTAGTTTTCAAAGAAAAAACGGATTTCTTTAGCCCACACGTTGATTGGAATGAAGATTCTGAGATTGTATTTATACTTACTCTGCTTTTGGTTGTTGTATGCAGTTTAGGCATTATGGTTTACATACCTGTACGACGTCTTGACCGCCAAATTCGGCAACTAACGGCTGCGCAACAACAATTTGGTTCTGGTGAGTTGAATACGCGAGTCGATCTAAAGCAATTTTCGCACCCCGTGAAAGAGCTCGCCCAAGGCTTCAACTGCATGTCTGAAGAGATTGAGAGACGAGTGCGCCAAACACACATCTTTACTCAAGCTATTCCTCATGAAGTGCGCACTCCGCTGAGTCGTATTCAGCTAGCGACGGATTTAGCTCGACGAACGAGTGGTGAAATGCAGGCAGAGTTACATGACGATATTGAACGATACGTTGATGTAGTGACGGATTTAACATCCGACATCGTCATGCTGTCGCGCTTGAGTGTGAAAAACCACTCATGGATCGATTCTGTTGAAACCATGGAACTGCCACTTTGGTGTAAAAGCCGCTTGAATTACCTAGGCTTAGAGTCCGCCATGTTGAGAGCAGAAAATGAACTCGCGAACCAATTGATTCACTTTCAGCCTACTTTGGGTAACCTTGTCCTCGATAATTTACTGCAAAACGCCAAGCGTTATGGTGAGTCCTGCGTTGAGGTGACGATTCGAACGGTAGCGGATTGCTGGAGCATCGATATTGAGGACGATGGTCCGGGCATCCCTGAGGCGATGCGAGAAGAAGTATTTATGCCATTTTCGCGCTTAGACAAAAGCCGCAACGCCGACATGAAAGGCTTTGGTTTAGGGCTTGCCATCGCTACCAGTGCTGCGCGGCAACTGGGGTGGGAGCTTTCTGTCGGCGAGAGTCACTTAGGCGGCGCACGTTTTACGGTGCTTATTCCTGCCAACGGTTAGAGTAGGCACTGCGGTAGTCTGGCTCTGCGATACCTTCATACAAATCGTCACAAGCTTGCAGTGGACCTACGACGGTTCGGTAGGGTAGGACACCTGCCCAAACAGGGATGTCCATGTCTTCCGCATCGTCGTTGACGCCAAAATTGCTGATTTTCACTGATGCCTCCGTGAGCGGGATACGCAGTAGCATGGTGGCTTTGAGTTCTTTTTCATTACTCAAACGGACTTGTTCTGTTCTCCCCGGAGCGATCTGTTCAATAAAGTGATTCAGCAACCTGTCTTTCTCTTGGTTATCTTCCACCACCTCAAACTGGCCAAAGACCACAGCACTGCGATAATGCGCACTGTGGTGAAACGCACTTCGAGCCAATACCCAACCATCAAACAAAGTAAAGGTTAAGCACGTTTGCACTCCTTGTTTGAGTGAGCGTAACAGTCGACTGTTGTTGGCACCATGGATATACACGTAATCATCGACACGCCATGCCAGCATAGGGATGACCACAGGGCCTGACTCGTTGGTTATCGCAATATGAGCGATTAGGCTTTCATCTATGATGGCGTGCAGTTTGCTAACATCAGAGACGGCTTTATGTGCGCCTTTCTTAATTTCCGTTCTATTGGTGTTGGATAGCATTTTCTCTCCTTGTTTGCTCACGATTACGAGCGATTGATCCTCATTCTTTGATTGCAATGTAGCGTTTAACTGGTAGCTTAAAGAGAGCCACTTTTAACTAATGGATGGATCCAGTTTGTCTTTGATTGATATCGGTGACCTGCATTTAAAAGACAGTGATGGAACGCGTCAGCAAGCGTTGTTTTTTGCTATTCGCAAGAAAATTGTTCAAGGACTGTGGATGAAGAATGGGAAGCTGCCTTCTACGCGGAAGCTTTCACAAGAGCTTAATCTAAGTAGGAATACAGTGATTTCTGCCTACGAACAGTTAGTGGCGGAAGGGTACTTGAACAGCCAAAAAGGTTCTGGTTTTTATGTTGCCGTAGAACTGCCAGAGCAGTACTTGCCTGAACCTAGTTCAGTTCAGAGAGACTCATCACCGAAAGCTCACTTTGATATCAACCGCGCATTTGCACCGGGTGTGCCGGATTTGGACGCATTTCCGATGGCGCAATGGCAAAAGTTACTCACTCGCCATATGTCTCGTACTTGCTTGTTGGGGAATCAAGATATTCAGGGCAGTTGGACATTACGCTGTGCTTTAGCTGACTACCTCGCATCAAGCCGTTCAGTGAATTGTTCTCCAGAGCGCATTATTATTACCTCTGGGGCGCAGCAAGCGTTGTCAATTGCGACGATGGTAGTGCTCAAACAAGGTGATAAGGTTCTGATGGAGCAACCAGGTTATGCGCAAATGCGGAAGTTGATTCAGTTCCAAAACTATCAATTTGAGCCTTTGTTCGTAAGAGAGAAATTAGGTTTTGATGTGGAAGCGGTGACCTCAAGCGATGCCGATGCGCTGTATATTACACCAAGTAATCAATATCCGATGGGCACCACACTCAATACCGAGCAAAGAGGAAAGATCATCAACTGGGCGGTCGAACAATCAAGTTGGATCATCGAGGACGATTATGACAGCGAATTCCAGTTTGCTCATCGCCCCTATACCAGCTTACAGGGGCTAGCAGCTCAAATGGGTCGAGATGATCGTGTGTTGTATGTGGGTTCCTTCAGTAAAGTGATGTTTAACGGATTGCGGCTTGGCTACCTTGTAGTTCCTGAACGTTTAGTAGAGCAATGTTTAGTGGTTAAGGATGCGTTAAGTGGTGATTCGCCGACGCATACACAAGAAGCATTGGCAGACTTTATTACTGAAGGTGGGTTATTACGTCATATTCGAAAAATGCGTCGACTGTACAAAACTAAGCATGAACAGATGCATGTATCCATTCAACAGCATTTTGGCGACCGTGTTTGCGTCGTTAGCCAAGCGGCGGGGCTTCATGTTACGTTGAAATGGCAAGACGGTATGGATGAGCAGCGTTTTATAAAACTAGCAGAGCATGAAGGGATCATCTTGCGACCTTTGAGCTATTATGAACACCCAGATTTTCAAGCACGTCACTGGCATGGTGCCGTGCTTGGTTACGGCAATATCGCGTTAGAGAACATAGACGCTGGTATCCAACGTTTAGCTCACATATTTCGAAATGGGAAGCGATGACTATTCAACTACACGTGTTTGTCGCTTATGTCGCCACTGTTTCCAAGGCAGTAAAAGTAGAGTAAAAATGCCAAGTGCATAAAACATTGACCAGCCTAAACATATAAAAACACCGGTACAAAGCAGTAGGGACAGTCCCGCAAGTGTTTTACCAAATCCTCGAAGCAATTTAAAAGCGGCTAACATCGCTAACATGTAAACTAGAACGAATACACTGTTTGCGAGTTTTAGGAAAAACTCCAGATCGAGCTGTGATAGGGTTCCTATCACACAAGATATCAATAATATACCGCCAACTAATATGGTGGCTGAGAAAGGGACACCACGACGCGAAATCTTGGCTAGTGGACTAGAAGGACGATGTTCACGAGCTTGAGCCCAGACCATTCGCGCTAGGCTCTGTGTGTATAAGTTTACGCTCGCGAAACAAGCGGAGAAACCTATCAAGCTGATTATCCATTTGGCTCCATCGCCTAGTAGTTGGGCACTAAGCCAGGGGATGGATGCGTTATCAAATTGAGCGTTACCATACGCGCCAAATTTTAAAATAACGACAGAGCATGCCCAATAGGTAGCCCCTGCTACAAAACAACCGACCACAATGGCAATAGGGAAATCTCTTTGAGGGTTTTTGAACTCTTCCCCCATATGGGCAAAAGCCTCTATGCCAACAAAACACCAGAACATCACGCCTAACGCTGCGGTAATAGGCCAAATTGACTCTTGTGTGATGGCGGGCATCACAAGATCGGCGTTGTTAACGTCGCCTTTCCATAAAAATGCGCCAACAAGTGCGAAGACACTCAAAGCAATAAGAGTTTGTAAATGACCTGATGATTTTGTGCCCATCAAGTTGACGAACACAAGAAGTACTACCGTGAGAACTTGTGCAAACAGATTGTTGCTAATAGGCTCTGGCAATATTTGTTGTAGGAAGCCTGCGGCGAGTGCAATCGCGGCCGGAACCCCTACCGGAATGACACTAACAAATAGCCAAGCGACACTACTTTCCAGTTTGGCGTTAAAGGCTTTGCGTACAAAAAAGGCTGTTCCGCCCGCGTTGGGGTATCGTTTACCCAGTTGAGCAAAAGTCAGCGCAATAGGACAAATCGCGATGAACAATAAAATCCAAGCCCATAGTGAAAAATGGCCAGCTATACCTGCTGCGATAGCCGGGATCATAAACAGCCCCGTTCCCATTAATGTGGTGGATAACTGTGCGATACCTGATGTGAGTGAAATGTCTTTTTTGAGCTCTTCCATGCGAATTGATTCATCCAATGTTATGAGGCTTATTACGAAAAAGCTTGTGGCTTCTGGTTATTTCGTTTTATGTGTTTAAGCGATGCTATTTATGTGCTGAGTACTTAAGTTGGGAATTTGATTTCAATGTGTTATCTATTTTCTGTTGAAATGGATAACAGCACTCATCTCATGCCCACCAAATAGCATATCCAAAATGTTAATAACAAAATGATTTACTAAACCGTCAATATGACGGTTGTTTTAAATAATTCCAACAAAATGTTGGTTTCTTATGCAGTTAGAATCGGTATAGAATGAGAAAAATAAGGAAAGCTTGGTAACGGTATGGACAAGTTTGATCATAAGATTGTGGATCTGCTCAGGCACAACGCTCGGCTGTCGGTGACTGAAATTGCGGATAAAGTAAACCTTTCTCGTTCTGCGGTAACGGCCCGTATTCGTAAGCTAGAGCATGACAAAGTGATTCTAGGGTATCACGCTGAAATTGCGCCTTCGGGTGGGGATTCGATTTGCGCCTATTTTGCCTTAAAGTTCGATAAATCAACCTCTACGTATTATTGCGAATCATACGCGGACGAGTTATACAAAATTGATGGCGTAAAATGGTGTCATGCGATCAGCGGTGAGACGGACATGATGGTTTTTGTCGAAGTGCCTACGATGGCTCGCTTGAACGAAATCAGAGATCAAATTCAACGATATCCAGAGCTTCGAAACCTGATGACTCATACCGTCTTAGCTGAATTCTTTAACACGACTGGGAACCTGTTTGTGAAGTGACCATGAATGGATGCCATGTTGAAAACCCTTCTGAGCGAATATGTTAAACAACATTAATTTGAATCTACTTAGATCCTTGCATGTACTTTTAGAGGAGTGTCATGTCAGCCGGACCGCAGACCGTTTGCACATTACGCAGTCTGCCGTCAGTCGACAGCTTGCACAATTGCGCGATCTGTGTGGTGACCCACTGCTTATTCGTCAAGGTAATCAACTGATACCAACGCCACGAGCAATAGCGTTAAAATCAAAGCTTGATGCATTACTGGCTGAGTTTGACCATTTACTCGATGACCAACCTTTTGAGCCGCGGCAGTGGCAAGGTGAGCTTGTTATTGCTTCTAGTGACTACGTGGCGCAATACGTATTGCCCGATATTGCCTCTCACTTGGGTGAACAAGCGCCACAGTTAGATATGGCGTACCGACTGTGGCAACCCAACTTTCTTGATAAACTTCATGAGACGGGCATCCATATCGCGTCTTCTATGTATCCAGAAAAACCACAGAGTGTGTCGAGCGTTAAAATTGGTGAGGATTCATCAGTTTGTTTGATGAAATCTTCTCATCCGTTAGCAAAGCAGGACCAGATCAGTATTGAAGACTTGATTTCATATTCACACATCAAAGTGACTGGCGGCGGAGACAAAGATTCCTACACTGATTTAGCATTGAAAGAGCTAGGGCACACCCGCCACGTTACCTTTAAGGTTCCATTCTTCTCTGCTGCGATCAATCGCTTAGTTGCAAGTGAGCACCTGATGGTGGCTCCTGAACATATTGCCGTTAACCTCGCTAAGCATTGGGACTTAACCCATAAAGCATTACCACTCGAAACACCTATTCATAAATATTGGTTAATGTGGCACCCCAAATACGACACGGATCCTGCGCATAAATGGGTGCGAGAAGAGATTCGCTCAGTAATGCAAATCTCTGAATATTCCATTCGCTAATACGTACACCGTTTAGCTATGACTTTAAGTCATGATTAGTATGAATAACTTTGATTTCTAATTATACCTCTTCCGTTGATAGAGTGAGCTTCAAAGAGGGGAGATTCTTATGACACTAACAGTTTGGTTATCACTTTTTACCGTGTGTTTATTAGGGGCTATGTCACCAGGTCCCAGTTTAGCTATTGTCGCTAAGCACTCGTTGGCTGGTGGACGTATCAATGGATTAGCTACGGCTTGGGCTCATGCGTTTGGCATTGGTATATATGCGTTTATTACCTTGATTGGTCTCGCTGTTGTTTTGCAGCAAAGCCCGATGCTGTTCAAGACGATTAGCCTTGTGGGTGCGGCATATCTTGCGTATTTAGGGTTTAATGCTTTGCGTTCAAAAGGTGGTGTGGCTGCGAAGTTGGAGTCAGGTGAGGAGACAACGGTAATCCAGTCTGCGCGAGAAGGCTTTTTTATCTCGATTTTAAGTCCCAAAATTGCTTTGTTTTTTATCGCATTATTCAGTCAGTTTGTCGCGCTCGGTAATGATTTGAGTAATCAGATGATCATTGTTGCCACGCCGTTTGTTGTGGATGGGCTTTGGTACACCTTTATTACCCTAGTGCTATCGAGCTCTAAAGTCGTTGACAGAATTCGCTCTAAGGCAGTGTTGATTGATCGTTTGTCAGGGGTAGTACTCATGCTGCTGGCTCTTAGAGTGGTCGTAACGGTATAGACAAGCTCGCAAGACAGAAATACTAAAAGCAGCCCGTGTGGCTGCTTTTTTGTCTACTCTCAGTAACCCTTACTCAATTTACGTAATTCTGACGCTAAATGTTGCTAAAATTATTATTATCAATAGTGTTACTTTGGTTCATATTCTCATTTGCTGTGAAAGCTACTTTCCAACGCATTGTTATAATGAGAACGATAGCCACTTAACGTTAATACTAACAGTGTCGCATATTAAGTCGAGAGTGCTTTATTGGATAAAAACGGACTTTCCTCTTACTTACCCTATGAAAGGGGTAGAGACTTCATGACCGTTTAGAAGGTGAGAGCAATATGCAAAGAATAGTAGATTTAGCTCTAGTAGTAATTTTGACCAGTGTTTGCAGCGTTGCCTGGATATTCTTTTCAACAAAGAGCATTTGGGTGTTTTTTGAACTGTTTGTATTTACGATGCTTGGCTTTGGCCTTTTGTACGGGTTACTACAAAAGGCTGATCCTAAACACTTTGACTTTGTTTTAAATCACATCGATGAAATTAAGAAGGAAGGCAAAGATGCTTGCCTAAGCGGCGCTCCGAAAGAATCCAACCCATACTCTGGTGTCGATGGTGATTTATGGGAGGCTGGTTACACAGCCTCCTACAACAAAAAGATAAAGCAATAAACCGCTAGGTGCTTATTCAATATTGTGCTTTTCAAAAAAGCACCCTGCCATTTTAAGGACAGGGTGAAAGCAAGAAGTTTCTCAGGAGCGGTCGGGGGAGAGAAACTCATCTAAATCTTATTTACTTACCGGCGAACCTCTTCAAATTCACCTTCAATCGCATCTGCTTTACCTGTATTAAACTCATACTCTTCGTGCATTTCTCTCTGCATTTTCTTGACGCGCTTTTCAATACGCTTGCCGGTAATTAATGCTGCGATGGTCAACGGAATCGCAATGATCAAGCTAAATACTAACGTAAAAAAGCCGGTAATCAGTGCTAGTGCAGTTACAATAATCCGATTCATAATCATGACCTCTCTGTAATTTATGTGCTCAGATTAATGCTGTGAACATGAACAAAACATGAATGCTGACGTTCACTT
The DNA here is from genome assembly GCF_033339295.1 of Vibrio sp. 704. NCBI lineage: Bacteria > Pseudomonadati > Pseudomonadota > Gammaproteobacteria > Vibrionales > Vibrionaceae > Vibrio > Vibrio sp. 704. The sequence continues at coordinate 125,014 of NZ_JAWOUH010000001.1, forward strand.
TGTCCGGAGAGTGTCAAATGAATGAAACGAAAAAACGCCTGAGGGTGATCAGGCGTATAAACGGGGAAAAATATTAGTAATGCGCATGGCGCTTATTATTTAGAACAAATATGAGATATTGTCCGCTACGCTATGTGGTTAACGTTGTGGAGCAAAGTTCACCTATCGAGGGAATGTTTGGTAACGAACACCCATCATTTGTTCCATACAGTGCACAACTTGGCAGCTGTAACCGAATTCGTTGTCGTACCAGATGTAAAGTACACAACGCTTGTCTTGTGCGATAGTCGCTTGACCATCTACGACGCCTGCATGGCGAGAGCCAACTAAGTCAGTTGATACAATTTCTGTTGAATCGGTGTAGTCAATCTGTGCCGAAAGCTCAGAGTTCAACGCCATTTCACGCAAGTAATCGTTCAGTGAATCACGGTCTACGTCTTCACCTAAGTTTAGATTAGCGACTGCCATAGAAACGTTTGGTGTCGGTACGCGAATCGCGTTGCCTGTTAGCTTGCCTGCAAGCTCTGGCAATGCTTTAGCAACTGCTTTTGCCGCACCTGTTGAAGTCAGAACCATGTTTAGTGAAGCACTACGTCCGCGACGGTCACCAGAGTGGAAGTTGTCAATCAAATTTTGGTCGTTTGTGTATGAGTGCACGGTTTCAATATGGCCAGAAAGAACACCATATTTATCGTTCAGAGCCTTAAGGACTGGCGTGATTGCATTTGTTGTACAGCTTGCCGCAGAGATGATGGTGTCATCTTCTTTAATTACCGACTCATTTACACCGAATACAACGTTTTTGATGTCACCTTTACCTGGTGCTGTTAGCAGTACTTTCTCTGCGCCTTGACACGCTAAGTGTTGGCTCAGGCCTTCAGAATCACGCCAAACACCTGTGTTATCAACAACTAGCGCGTTATTGATACCGAAAGCTGAGTAATCCACTTCGCTTGGGTTATTTGCGTAGATGATTTGGATGTAGTTGCCGTTAACGATCAGTGCTTTACGCTCTTCATCGATAACAATACTACCGTTGAACTGACCGTGAACTGAGTCACGACGCAGCAAGCTAGCACGCTTCTCCAAATCGCCTTTTTTACCGCCACGAACCACAATCGCACGTAGTCTCAGTGGGTAACCTGGACCACTTTTCTCAATGAGAAGGCGAGTAAGTAGTCGACCAATGCGACCGAACCCGTAAAGAACCACATCACGCGCTTTCAATGAAGAATCTGCGTCGCGAGCGCCATCAAGTGCAGTGATAAGGAAATCGTTTAGAGAGCTTGTATCGTCATGTTCATTCCAGTACATAGTTGCCAATTGGCCAACATCGACACGGCATGAAGAAATGCTCATTTCACAAAGCGCTTGAATAATAGGCATCGTGTGCTCAAGCGAAAGTGGGTTACCGGTATAACGTCTTGCAACGCGATGAGTTTTGAGAATGTCTATAGTAGTAGCATTAATAAGCGTTTTACCAAACAGAACCACTTCGATTCCTTTTTGACGATATAGCTTACCAATTAGAGGGGAAATAGATTCAGCAATCGTTTGGCTAGTTTGCCAGTCTTGGAGATATTTCTCTGGACTCATTGTTGTATTAGACCTTTCACGTTTTGGGGGCTAACCATACTCTCTGCTGTTGCCTCTTCGGCAGCGTGCAAGAGTGTGGTGGGTTATGTAATCGGGTTGTAATAGTTATGTGTGCGGATTCTAAGGTCGGAGTCCTTATTCTGCTAGGAAAATTAAATCCAGTGTAAAACACTACTTAAGGGGACGTTAGTGGTGGATTAATGTGACTAAAGCAGTGGTTTTCACGTATTGACATTTAGAAAGTAACTTACTTTTTTTGCGATGATAACGTTTGCTTTCAAATTAGTTTTGTTGACAAAAATGGATATTTTGCATTTTTGTGTGATTTGACTCGATAAGGCAACTCAATAGGTAAACATACAATAGATGATTTCCTGAAAAGTGATGCGACTCTTAGTTGTGAGTGAAACTTTATTGTTTGCATCCAACTTTAAGATCAAAAAATATGACTTGAATCACAATTGCCACTTCATTAGCCGATGATAAAATACTCACAATAACCATAATCTAGGTAGGTGAATGTTGTTTGAAAGTAACAATGTCGTATATGCCTTTCAATGCAAGAAACTAGTCTAATATTAAATAAACGGATGAAATCAACCATTAGGCTGATGGATGTTGAGATTATCAATAAAAACACGCTTAGCACTCCTCGCACTATTACCCGCTGTGGTAATAGTGGTGTTTGCAGTTCAGCAGTTTTCTGATAATGCGTTGCGCGTGAGCCGTCTCAATCAAACGGTTAGCAATATTCAAGGTTTCCAATTGATATCCAAGGGCTCCCACTTTATTTACTCCATAGAGAAAGTACGCCGACAGCCTGATCTTCAAGTCTCTGCAGCCATTAATATTGAAGAACAAGGTGAAGTTATTTCTTCTTTGCATCAAAAGTTTGTGAGTAACCCTAATACTGCTGAGTATGCTGATGAACTGAAAGAAGCCATGCTGGGGGTATTGTCAGGTAGATTGAGTGAGATGGACGACCTGGGTGATTGGGCATTTCAACAGCTCCAAAATATGTCGCGCTCTTTGTTGCAAAATCATCAATGGTATGGCAGTGACGATGGCATTCGCATGCAAAATTTTATTGCCTACCTTGCTCAGCTCTCTTTTTGGACACAGAAAGAAGCTTGGCTGACGAACCGTTTAGTCCAAGACCCTGAGAGTCGGCTAAGTCAAAGTATGTTTTATCAGGCGATTGACCGACAGCAGCAAAATTTGGATGCGTTTTTAAACTTAGGTGGGTCATACGAGCAAGTGGATAAATTGCTTGGCTTGTTTACTTCGCCGAGATATCAGAGAAACTTGGCGTCTCGCGGACAATTAATGTCAGGAGACATGTCACAAAGTGACTACGCCGCGTATTTAAAAGAACTCGATTTTCGTGTGCAGCGCTTACAAGTGCTCATTGATGGGTTCACCAAACAAACTGAGCAGTCGCTTCTCACGCAGGTTCATGAACAAAAGGCCAATATAGCGATGATCAGTTTTGGCGTTGCCTTAGTGGTTATCCTGCTTTGTTGGCTCGGATTTAGTACTTGGTTCCGAGTTAACAGCAAACTCGATGCGATCATTCATACTTTAAACGCGTTGATCAACTCCGAAGAGAAGCAAACAAAAGTCAAAGTTGATGGAAGTGATGAACTGACCATTTTTGCTCAGCAAGTGAATCGAGTGGTTGAAGAAATGCAGAGACAAACTGAAGAAATACTGCATGCAAAAGAGTCAGCAGTATCGGCTAATCGTGCAAAATCTGTGTTTCTTGCCAACATGTCACATGAAATCCGCACGCCCCTTAATGGGATCATGGGCATGACAGAAATACTCTCTCAAAGTGAGTTGTCTTCGCATCAACAAGAAGTTGTTGATGACATTGACTCCTCATCTCAAACGCTGCTTACTTTACTTAACGATATATTGGATCTCTCTAAAATCGAGTCTGGACGATTGGAGCTGTCACTAGTAGAAGCGGATATCCGAGAAGTCGTGTATCAGTCGATGATTTTATTCCAATCCAAAGCAACATCTAAACAGCTAAAGTTAGGTATTAATTTAGCTGAAAATATCCCCATTCGCGTGATGGTCGATGATCATCGTGTCAAACAGGTAGTTACGAATCTGGTATCGAATGCGGTTAAGTTTACCGAAAGTGGGCATGTATGCGTTGATGTTAGTTATGAGGAGTTACTTGAGAAAGAACGTGGAGTGCTGACGTTTAAAGTAGAAGATACCGGAATAGGCATTGATCAAGATAAGTTAACCACGATTTTTGAACCCTTTACTCAGGAAGATGAAGGAGTGTCGAGGCAATTTGGCGGCACAGGGTTGGGTTTGGCAATTTGTTGTCAGCTTGTGTCGATGATGGGGGGCAAGCTCGTAGCAACATCTACAAAAGGAGTGGGCACATGCTTTGAATTCTCGATTGAGGTTGAAGCAATTCCGGTGTTTGGCTGGCGTTCGGAGGTGATTAATAAAGGGCTTTTGATCTGCTCAAACTACGACTACGCCGACCAAGTATTAAAAGAGTGTCGCTTAGCGAAAATCAATCTCTTTGGTGTTAATAATGTGAATGAAGTGCAAGCGATAAATGATGACTTTGATGTCATATTTCTGTGCCACAGTAACGACGCTAATACCGATGAAATCTTGGATAATCTATCATTTAATTACGATCTTCGCCGTGTGATTATTTGCCAGCATCATTTATCCACTCCCTACGAAAATGCAGAAAAAGTACATGCCGTACTCACATTACCTTTCCTTGGCAATCGATTTAAGCATGTCATTGATGATTTAGCTAAGGTTGAAAAGACTATATCAAGTGACAATGTCACCAATAATGTTGTCAGCTCTGAATATCGAGCGTCGCGCTCTCATCGGAGGATCTTAATTGCGGAGGATAATTTGATGAACCAGAAAATAGCGAGTTTTTTTCTGGATAAAGCAGGTTATGACTATTTGATAACAAGCAACGGCCAAGAAGCGTTAGAAGCCATCACAAAGGGAGAAGAATTCGATGCAATTTTAATGGACTGCATGATGCCCGTGATGGATGGACTGACCGCGACGAAAGAAATTCGTCGTTGGGAAAAGAAAGCAGGACGTGAAAAAACGATGATTATCGCACTCACTGCGAGTGTTTTGGAAGAAGACATCCACAACTGTTTTGCGGCAGGCATGGATGCTTATTTACCTAAGCCGTATAAATCGAACCAGTTATTTGAGCTCTTTAGTGAATTAAAACTCGCCTAGCTAACATTTCAACTTAGACAAGGCGTCAAAACGATAAAGCCCCACTTCAGGGGCTTAGTTCTGATTATTCATTGTTGTGCGTTGGCTTGAGCGCCTGCGAGTTTGCGTATGGTTTGGCGATAGGTTAGGTATGCGGAAACACCAGCTAACAGGTTGCCGATACAAGCGCCTAAGAGTAAACCTCGGATTCCATCCATTTGAGCGCCAACCCACAAGCACGGTAGGAAAAAGACAAACAAGCGCAGCGCTGAAATAGTGAGCGCGGTGTAAGATTTGCCTAATGCATTACAAAGAGAAACCATTAGCATACAAACCCCTAATGAACCCAAACTGATCGGCACTATCAGTAAATGCATTTCCAAGACTTGCTCCACTTGCACATCACTTGTCATCAATAATGCGAGTGGGTTTGCGACGGCAAATGTAATGGCAGCAATCAAAAGTTGGAAACCTAGAATGAATTTTACGGCGATACTGACGAGCCTTTGGATATCTTCATAGTTCTTTGCTCCAAGTAAGCGTCCAACCATTGGAGGCATAGACATTGTCAGCGCCAAGACCGAAACGATAGCAAAGAACTCATAGCGTGAACCAAGCGCCCAAGCGGCGACTGCTGCGGTTCCAAAGCTTGCCAATAATTTTGTTGCTAGCATGGAAGACAACGGTGGCAGCAGTTGGCTAATCATCGCAGGGCCCATAATGTTACCGATAGATGCAACACTTTTGGCTACGTTAAGATCTTGCCATTGTGTCGTTGCCCAGTGATTCTTTTTCACGCGAGGAGCGACGACTAAAATACCAAACCCAAAAGCGACGATGGTTGCTATTGCCGCTCCGTTAATACCCAAGTCAAACGTGAAAATAAATAGCGGATCGAGCACAAGGTTCACGCCGCTGGTTATCATCATCATTGTGCCAGGTAACATTGTATTGCCATTAGCTCGGCAGATACTGTAATAAAAATACAAAACCGCACCAGTCCATGAGCTTAATAACCACCAAGGCCAGTAACTGTCGATTATCGGCATAACAGATTCTGGAGCGCTTAATAGAGCTAAAATGGGGTAGCGCAAAAGCCAAATTAGCCCGCCAAAAATAGCGACACCAATTGAGCCGATCATCAATACTAATCCGCCCAGTTGTTTGGCATACCGACTTTCATTCGCCCCAAGAGCTTTAGAAATGACCGCTGTCGTTGCGATCCCTAGACCGACTTGAATGCCGATAATGACCATTTGCAAAGGCAGAGTGAAACCTTGAGCGGCTAACGGTAAAACGCCGAGCTGACCGATAAACGCGCTATCCACAAGCTGAAAGCTCATTAAAGACAGAACGCCAAAAAGCATTGGCCAGGTCATCGTAAATAATTGTTTTGCAAGCGTTGGTTGTGTACTTGTCGTAGTTGAAGACATAGAAAGCTGAATGCGTTAGGAATAAGAGTTAGATTGATTGTACACGGCGGTTAGTTTAGAGACAAAAATAAACCCCGAGGAAGATATTCTTGCTCGGGGTTCGAAAATCTAGCTTACGCGTTTATTTTTTGCCGCTAGTTTGCTTGTCTTCTTCAGTCAGCTCACGAATGCGACGGCTGATGTCACGACGTGCTTTAGAGATCTCAGCGCTTTTAATGATGTGGTCATCTACACGATCTTCATAGTCTGCTTTCATATTTTTGATGATTGCGACGATTTCATCGTGAGTCATTTCTGGTTTGATGTAGTCTAGAAGGTTTTCTAGAAGATCAACACGTTTGCGGTTATCACGAACTTTCTTCTCGTTATCAAGAAGCTCACGTTTTAGTTTGTTTTTACGACGAGCTTGGTTAACGATTTCAAATACGCTACTCATAGTTCTCTTTCCTAATTTTATGAATATCTTCCTCGATTAAAGCACAACATCCAGTGGCATAACAGTCTTTAGATCAATAGCAATGCAGAGTTGAACATTTCTCAACCAATTGCGCTGTGTACATATAATCGTGCTGCTTTCTTCGAGTTTTGGCCAACATCGTAGAATCCATCGATTCATTGTCATAACGTGGCCTTCACTATATTATCAACACCATTGAATGCAAAATGATGAACTTGATATGGACTCTGGTAACACTGCGGAGCAAGTAAATAGTCAAGATAATGAGCAAGTCACTCGCTCTGTGGCTGAAAAGTTAAAAACGGCGTATATCAACGCCCGTGAGCAACTCGAAATCATCGAAGTTGAGCTTAATCGTTCAAAAATAATGATGGTCGACCAAGATGGCAATTTGACGAGAGTGCCGATTCTCTCGGAGCATTGATACCTGACCCTATTCGTAAGGGGTGTCAGGTCTTACGCTATGCTTTAGCCTGACACCAACACCTGAACCGCTAACGCTTCTTGCACTGCTGTGTGAATTTATGGCGTATGATTTCGAAGCGATTTAGGTACAAAGTCAAATGCAAAAATAATAAGGAAATGCATTATGAAAGTTGAGCTAACGGCAATTGAAGCACGAGTTATTGGTTGCTTGATCGAAAAAGAAGTCACTACCCCAGATCTTTACCCCCTCAGCCTGAACGCATTAACCAACGCGTGTAATCAAAAAAGCAACCGTGATCCCGTGATGTCACTCTCTGAGTCAGACGTACTCGATGCCGTTGATGCTCTTATTGAGCGCAGGCTCGTCAGTGACGAAAGTGCGTTCAACAGCCGCGTCAGCAAGTATCAACACCGTTTCTGTAATACGGAGTTTGGTGATTTAAAGCTGACAGAGCAGGAGAAGGGCATTGTATGCTGTATGCTTTTGCGCGGTGCTCAAACACCTGGGGAAATTCGTACTCGTACTAATCGTCTCGCGACATTTCATGATGTAAAAGAAGTGGAAACGGTCCTTGAGCATTTAGCAAGTGAAGAGAAAGGACCATTAGTGGTCAAATTACCACGTGAGGCTGGTAAGCGGGAGTCGCGTTATATGCATTTGTTCTGTGGTGATGTTGATGCGTCCGAACTTGCAGCGCCTGTGTCTGCTGCAAGCTCAAGCTCCGATCGAGTAAGTCAGCTAGAGCTCGAAGTCGCTCAGCTGAAAGAAGAGCTGGATGAATTAAAAGCTAAGGTTGAGTCACTGCTTTCATGATGGAAAATACAACGCAGCGTTGGAGTGTCTATCTGATACGAAATAACCGCAACGCGTTGTATTGTGGTGTTACCAATGATGTTGAACGAAGATTCAATCAGCACCAAACCGGAAAAGGAGCGAAAGCTTTGAAGGGAAAAGGCCCTTTGGTATTGGAATGGTCATCGGATTTTGACTCAAAGACGCTTGCCATGCGAGCAGAGTACTATATTAAGCAACTAACTAAAGCGAAAAAAGAGCTGCTCGTTATGTCAAAAGCAAATATTGTCGTCGACGAACATCAACAAATGATGTTAGAGATAGTGGCACTCTGATAAGCCCTTGCTACGCAAAGATACACGGAAACCGCCTATGTCACATTGGCGGTTTCTTTTTGTTTTTGGAGTACCATGTAGGAATAAACTGACGCATAATGGGCTGGTGTTCTGTTTAAAGGTCCTGAATATGAAAAGCGCGAAATGTCTCTACGTTATCGAGACAAAGGAAGCGACTCAATGTACTTTATTTGCATCCACTCAGACCAAGAACCAATTTACTATTGAAACAGGCACTAAGAGGAAGGTAGATTACAAGAGTATAAGATGACTCGGCTAGGTAATGAATAGAGCTGAATTAGGCTCATAAAAAAGCTAAAAGAGCAGTAGATGAAAAAAGCGTTAGTATTCTCCCTGATTTCAATGGCCGCTTTTGCGCCGAATGTGCAGGCCACCCAAGTTCTTAATGGGTATTGGGCATATCAAGAGTTTTTAGACCAGTTTCCACAACAGAAGCAGTTAACTAGTGCGTTGGCTGAAGTGGTAAGAGAAACCCCTGTACCCGTAGCAAAAGACAAAAAGCGTCCACTGAAAATTTCTGTTGTTTATCCAGGGCAGCAGATCTCTGATTATTGGATTCGAAACATCGATGCGTTTGAAAAACGCCTAGATAAGCTTGATATCGACTATCAACTAAATCAAGTGTTTACTCGTCCTAATGCAGATATAAAGCAGCAAAGTTTGTCTTTAATGGAGGCGCTGAAAAGCAACTCCGATTACTTGATCTTTACTCTAGATACCACAAGACATCGTAAGTTTGTTGAGCATGTCTTAGATTCAAAGAAAACCAAGTTAATTTTACAAAATATCACCACACCTGTTAGGGATTGGGAACATCATCAGCCGTTTCTTTATGTTGGTTTCGACCACGCAGAAGGAAGTCGTGAATTGGCCGTTGAGTTTGGCAAGCGTTTCCCTAAACATAGCCACTATAGTGTTCTCTACTTCTCAGAGGGCTACATTAGTGACATCAGAGGCAACACTTTTATCAACCAAGTGAACCGCGATAATCAATTTGAACTACAATCTGCTTACTACACCAAAGCAACAAAGCAATCTGGGTATGAAGCTGCAAAAGCCAGTTTGGAGAAGTATCCGGACGTTGACTTCATTTACGCGTGTTCTACCGATGTAGCATTAGGTGCTGTTGACGCTCTTAAAGAGTTAGGTCGTGATGATGTCATGATCAATGGTTGGGGCGGCGGTTCAGCAGAGTTAGAGGCGCTTTCTAAAGGGGAGTTAGACGTTACCGTTATGCGTATGAACGATGATACAGGTATTGCAATGGCTGAGGCCATTAAGTGGGATTTAGAAGGAAAGCCAGTTCCCACTGTTTACTCTGGTGATTTTGAAGTCGTTACCAAATCGGACTCTCCAGAAAGAATTGAAGCATTAAGAAAACGTGCATTTAGATACTCAGATAATTGATGACAACTACATCAAAAACAAGAAAGCGTCGCTCACTGTCGACGCTTATTACCAAAATAATTATTCTCGTACTTGCTCCGATCATTCTAGGCATCTTTGTTCAGAGTTATTACTTCTCGAAGCAGATTATTTGGCAGGAAGTCGACCGAACCAAGCAGCAGACCTCTGCCCTGATCCTGAACATTTTTGATAGCCATTTTGCAGCGATTCAGATTCATCACAACAGCAATTCGAAAAGTGATGTTGTATTGGATTTTTATACAGAACGTGATGAAGAGGCACTCAATTACTTTTTCATGAGTATTGACCAGAGTGATCCTTCCCATACACCGGAGTTTCGTTTCCTAACCGATCATCAAGGTATTATTTGGGACGATGGCAACGCGCATTTCTATGGCATCAACAACCTGATACTTAGCCGACTTGCCAGTCAAGTGACCTTTAGCAACAACTGGTATTATCTACCCTCACAGACCCCGATGGGAACTCGTCATCTTTTACTTCGTCGTGTACCCGTTTTACAACCTAAAACCGGTGAAGTGATGGGGTACTCTTACAATGTTGTTGTTTTAGATAATAACTTTGGGTTGATGGAAAGGTTAAAAAATGAAGGCAACGTCGACAATGTTGTGTTGGTCGCTAACAACACACCATTGGCAAGCTCATTAGTAGGAGATGAGGCTTATCAAATATTTGACGTACTCAAACGACGAGAGTCCCAGCACAAGCTTGACCAATTATTGATCATCAAAACCCCTATTGAGGTAAATGCCGCCGAGACTGACTTGTGCTTGCTTACTGTGCAAGACAATCAGAGCGTGGTGACATTGCAAATCCAACACCTGCTAGCAATGCTAGCCTCAGTTATCGGTATGGTCATGATTGCGCTAATGACTAAAGAATGGATCGAGAATCGAGTAGTTGAAGAGTTAGGATCCCTGATGGCATATACCCGCTCGGCTCGTGAAGAAAAAGGATTTGAGCGTTTTGAGGGGTCAGATATTGAGGAATTCGATCATATTGGTTCGACACTAGAAAACACTTTTGAAGAGCTTGAAGCACAAAAGCGCTCTTTCCGCGACCTGTTTAACTTTGCGTTATCACCTATTATGGTGTGGTCTGAATCGGGTGTACTTGTCCAAATCAATCCGGCAGCACGCAAAGAGTTAGTCATGGAAAACGATGTTGAAACCATGCACCCAGTGTTCAAAGGTTTCAAAGAAAAGTTGATGCCACACCTTCGCATGGCGGCTCAGGGAGCTACGTTGACAGGCGTTAATGTGCCAATTGGAGACAAAGTATATCGCTGGAACTTATCGCCGATTCGAGTTGATGGAGATATTAGCGGTATTATTGTTCAAGGTCAGGATATAACCACGCTTATTGAGGCGGAAAAACAGAGTAACTTGGCGCGCAAAGAAGCAGAAAAATCTGCTCAAGCCCGTGCCGACTTTCTGGCTAAAATGAGCCATGAGATCCGAACGCCAATCAATGGAATTTTAGGGGTTGCTCAATTGCTAAAAGACTCTGTGGAAACAGAAGAGCAGAATAACCAAATTGACGTACTTCGGCATAGTGGTGAGCACTTACTTGCTGTTTTGAATGATATTTTGGACTTTTCGAAGATTGAGCAGGGTAAGTTTAATATCCAAAAGCACCCGTTTTCTTTCACTGATACAATTCGAACGTTAGAAAACATTTATCGTCCTATTTGTGAAAGTAAAGGCGTCAACCTTGTCATTGAAAACAAAATAGATCCCAATGTTGAAATTTTTACTGACCAAGTTCGTCTGAACCAAATTTTATTCAACCTAGTCAGTAACTCAGTAAAGTTTACGCCCTCGGGTAGCGTGCGCTTGCATGCTGAACTTGAGCAGTTCTATGGCGCTGACAATAGCGTGCTGGTCGTGGAAATTACGGATACAGGTATCGGCATCGAGTCTGACAAACTCGACCAAATGTTCGAACCTTTTGTTCAAGAAGAAGCAACAACGACTCGAGAATACGGTGGCAGTGGCTTAGGGCTGACCATTGTGAAGAGCCTTGTCGACATGCTGGAAGGTGATGTTCAAGTCCGCAGTCAGAAAGGCTTAGGAACGACTTTTGTCATTACAATGCCAGTGAAAGATCGTGAGCGAGTACTCACCCCTCTTGATTCGAGTTTGCGAGTTAAGCCAGGTGAACTATTTGCAGAGAGTCTCAAAGTGTTGTTGGTAGAGGATAACCATACTAACGCATTCATTCTAAAAGCGTTTTGTAACAAGTACAAAATGCAGGTTGATTGGGCGAAAGATGGGTTAGAAGCAATGGAATTCTTAAAAGATCATACTTACGATTTGATACTGATGGACAACCAACTTCCGCATCTTGGTGGAATTGAAACGACCAAAGAGATCCGACAAAAGCTAAAACTAGGCACGCCAATTTATGCGTGTACTGCTGACACCGCGAAAGAAACCAGTGACGCCTTTATGGAATCGGGTGCGAATTACGTGCTTCTCAAGCCGATTAAAGAAAATGCGCTCCATGAAGCATTTGTGGATTTTAAGCAGCGGTTCTTAGTCGAGCGAACATGAATAATTGGCTCACTACGGGATAACCCAATTACTCATTATCTGAAAAGCACAACACCATGACTGTGGGTTGTGCTTTTTTGTATCTGCCCCTTTTACTCTTATACAAATCAGACTTTTCAGACTTTATTGGTCTCGACGTTTGTTGTGTACATCGCTGCATTTCAAATTCAAACATAGTGTTGTGTTACTTAGATTTCTGCCCCTTCACTGACACACCCAGCGTGATTTCAATCACAAAAAGATATTTACTTAGCGTGCTAACTATTTTATATTGCTTAGCACGCTAAGTAATTGAGTAGATCTTATGATTCAAGACATCAACAGTTTGCGAGACCTTTCTCTGGCTGAAAAATTATCTCGTGTTGCTCGTTTGTGGAAAATGGTTGCAGATCGCGAGTTAGAGCCTTTAAACCTGACGTATCCGCGTTGGACTGCGTTATGGAAGCTTTATCGAATGGGTGACAACATCAGTCAGAAGCATTTGGCTGAAGCGCTTGAGATCGAGTTAGCGTCGTTGATGCGAACATTAAAATTATTAGAAGAGCAATCTCTGATCACTCGCCATTGCTGTGAACACGATAAGCGAGCACGTATTGTTAGCCTCACAGAAGAGGGGAAAACCCTACTAAAGCAAATGGAGGCTCGGATTCTTCAAGTTCGAAGCAAGCTCCTAACGGACATCAACGACCAGGAACTTCAGCAGCTTTCATTGATTCTTGATCAGATTGCTCACAATGCGCTTGATTCACTTAGCGAATAAGTCAGAAAACCGAATAAAAAGAGAAGTAAACGCCTATGACTCCAGATCAAAAATTCGCACGTTGGATCAAATATTCTTGCGTCGCGTTTGTCCTTGTCTTTGCCTATTTTCTAGTTGCAGATCTCGCTATGCCGTTGACGCCTCAGGCAATGGCAACGCGTGTGGTAACTAAAGTGGCCCCCCGTGTGAGTGGGCAGATTACGCATCTTTATGTTGCCAACAACCAAGAAATAAGCCAAGGCGATCTACTATTTCAGATTGATCCCCAGCCTTATCAGCTCGCCGTAGAAAAGGCTCAACTTAACCTTGAGCGTGTGATTCAAAACAACGAACAACTTGATGCTTCTATTGCGGCGTCAAAAGCAGACGTTGAAGCGAGCAAAATCGTGGCGGAACAAAAAGTTCGCGAAGCAAAACGTCTTAATACCCTGTTTCACCGTAATGGTACTTCGCAACAGCAGCGTGATGACGCACAGAGTAGTGCAACGGCAGCTAAAGCGAACTTACTGGCCGCACGTGCTCGTTTAAAAGAGTTGGAAGTAAACCGCGGTGATTTAGGCGCGACGAATGTGAATATCCGCGTGGCGCAAAACCAGCTAAAACAAGCGGAACTTAATCTGTCTTACACTCAAGTCTCGGCGGAACATGATGGCGTTGTCGCTAACTTGCAGCTGGAGACGGGGGCCTATGCGGCAGCTGGTACACCTCTTGTCGCTTTAGTCTCCGATGACGTGGATATCATTGCCGACTTTCGTGAAAAGAGTTTACGACACTTTAATCAGAACAGCCGTGCGTTAGTGGCTTTTGATAGCTTACCTGGTGATGTATTTGAAGCTCGTATTACGAGTGTGGATGCTGGGGTCAGCTCGGGTCAGTTCGATGCGGATGGTCGCTTAGCAACACCAACTGACTCAAACCGTTGGGTGAGAGACGCGCAGCGCTTACGTTTACATTTAGCTATCGATGAGCCTCAGCAGCGTGCATTTCCAGCAGGGGCTCGAGCAACCGTGCAGTTGCTGCCAGAAAACGCATTATCTGGCTGGTTAGCGAGATGCCAGATCCAATTCTTGAGTCTTCTTCATTATATTTATTAACGAGGAGGCGATATGAAGTTATGGGACCACCCCATGTCGGAAAACGACTTCCGTCAGTGTTTGCGCATTGCAACTGGTGCGACTATTGGTTTCACTTTATGTAAAGTATTTGGTTGGAACTATGGCGTATTCTTTACTGTAACCCCGATGTTGTTACTTGGAATGGTGCCAGTCATGAGTCTACATGCCGCACGACAACTGATTTTTTCAGCGGTTGTGTGTGGATTAGAAGTTGGTGTGCTTGGTGGGTTATTTGGTGGGCACCCAGGCATGATGACAATCATTGCATTCGGGTTGTTCCTATATAAATTCGCCTGTATGTCAAAAGGGAGCTTATTCTTATTTGGAGCGAACAGCGTACTGAGCTTAAGCATCATGCTGCATTTTGCGAGTTATCCAACCACTGACTTAAATGACCTAATATTTAGCAATCTGCAAGCGAATGTTATTTCAGTGATCGTTGCTTATGTGGTGACATTTTTGATTCCCGATGCGGAACCTCGTCAGCCACCAGCGAAACCGTCGCAGCCTAAACAGAGTCATCGCATGCGTCATGAAGCCCTTATGGGGGCGAGTATCGCTACAATGTCTTTCCTTGTATTCCAGCTATTTGACCTCAGTGACTCTATGTCTGCTCAGGCGACAACCTTGCTTTTATTGTTTCCTATGCATTGGAACGGTGCTTTAGGGTATGCGCGAAAAAGAGCAATGGGGACCTTGATGGGGGTGACCTTTGGTATCGTCGGACAACTTGTATTATACGATTGGTCGGATACCTTATTGTTTATCGTCCCATTGCTTTGGATTGGGGCTATGATGTTCAGCTATATGCACGTGAAAGAGTCTAGCGGTTCGGGAGCCGGATTTGGCGGCTTAACCACATTAGGCATTTTGTTCGGCCAATATCTTACTCCGGATGGTGACTTAATGTTCAGTGCGCTGTATCGCGTGAGCAGTATTTTGTTTGCTATTGTTGCGACGCTGCTTGTGACCTATACGGTTCACAGAATACTCAACAGCTTTGAGGCGACGCGCTTTAGCGAGCAGTAAGTTCAGACGTTACTGGTTAGAAAGGATTGCTCCAGTAACTCTGTTTTTAGTTCGTGAGTCATCGCAATGGGACTGGCAAACTTAATTCCAACTACCCATCCCTTCACCAATTTCTTAATGTTGGCAATGACACATCGATTTTCTTCTCCGATATAGTGGCTTAACGGGCATTCGATGGTAACACTCTCACCCACGTTGAATTCGGGCTCAATCAAGGTTGATATACCAACACCTGCTAGAGAAAAATCGATAAGGCTACCGTCGTAGACATTCCCTGCATGAATAACGTTACAGTCCATTTGCAACTTGTAACGCTCATGTTCCCGAACTGGTTTGGTTGCAAATGTTCCTGGAATGCGGATAAACAAAAGGGGGGATGGTCGAACGGTCGTCGTCAGCACGCTGGACTTAAACGCAATGACATGGCCTAACTCCGTATCTGATACTCCACGCACGATGACATCGGCGTTGGGGAGTTTCCTCATCACTTGCTCTTCAAGCAAACGCATTGGTATATCAAGAATCAAATAAGCATTTTCTTTCATCCCAAGATAGGTGGTGGAATACGTATATTGATCCTTAGGCCCAAATTCGAAATTAGTAGAAAGTTTCATTCCCGGTTTGAGAAACCTATGCAGTTCATCTTTAGTATGAGTGGCTGGCATCACATTGGCGTTTTAATTTTTAGTTAAGCTGAGGCTATCAAAACGCCATTTTGTTATTCAAGATAGTAAGGCATAAGTTTTTGTAAAATCATCGCTATCTGTGAAGTGGTGGGCGATAAGTTTGGTTCATTCCACCTTTCATAAAGATTTGGCTTGCCACAATACTGCCGCATGTGACCAACATCAGCGCTAACCAAGTGAGAGAATCTGGTTGTTCACCAAAAATTGGAACGGCAAGAAGTGTCGCGACGACTGGAGTTAATGAACCAAAAGCAGCGCTGGCTTCGGCACCGATGATCCTAATTGCATAAATGAAAGTGAAAGAAGCGATTAAACCTGCGCCAACACCTTGTAGCATCGCGTGGCCAAATAACTCCTCCCATGGCCACTGGCTGAACGGTGTTACCACCAAATAACTGTCTACCCACCCGAAACCAACGGCGATGATGAGCAGAGCCAAAGACGCGATTGCAACGAATCCTGCACAGACGTGTGCATTAAGATTGGCGACACGAGCGCTGATGGTGAAAGCAGCCCACATGATGCTGCCAGTTAGAAACAGGATATGCCCTTGTAATTGAGACCAGTTGTACTCTGCGCCGCTATTAGAAAGAAGGAATACGAAAATCCCTAACAACACCGTAGAAAGCCCGATTAAGCGGTGAGCACTCAGCGACTGTTGATAACAAAGTACCGCGATAGCAGAAACAAACAATGGCAAAGTGCCAGGTACTAATGCACTGCCGTGCGCCACGGGAGCGAAATGCATAGCCGTTCCGACGACCAGAAGATAGGGAAGGCCGCTTCCAACCACAACACCAACCAGGTAGCGTTTAGGCACTACGCGCAGCGACTGTTTATGCTTAATCACAAATGGTAATAAAATTATACTTGGGATGAGAAAGCGAACTAACGCGATATCGGCTGGCTGCAAGGCAGAAATTGCGCCCCCTTTTAAAGAAATAAAGAAACCAGACCAAAGCAGTAAGGTCGTTAATATAGCTGCGTATCCCAAGATCATTATCGACATGTCCATTTGTAAATGATGTGTTAATTGTTGAATAAAACTCTTGCCAAAGGGAGGCAAAGTTTGACGTAATTAGGCTTGATGTTGGTGATAAATTGCGTATAAGTGTTAATTGTTGGTGATTAAAGGCATGGAAGAATAAATGGATAAAATTGACAGGCAACTTATCAACCTAATGCAGAAGGATGCCACTCTGACAACGGCAGAACTTGCTGACCAAGTAGGGCTATCGGCATCACCTTGTGCAAGACGCATTAAGCGTTTGGAGCAGGAAGGTGTAATAAGTGGTTATCGAGCTATTGTGTCCAGAGACACTGTAGGCATCGCGATGACTGTATTTGTTGAAGTGAGTTTAAATAACCACCAAGCTTCTTCGATTGATGAGTTTGAACATGCCGTTGTTGAGATGGATGAAGTGATCTCATGCCATGTCGTATCAGGGGCCTATGATTACCTGTTAGAGGTGGTCAGTAAAGATCTCGCTGGTTATGAAACATTTACTAGAAAGTTACAGCGATTAGAAAATGTGAAAGATATTCATACCCACCTGGCGATTAGACAAGTGAAAGGAAATGGCAGTTTGCCGATTTATGCATAAGAAAGATGAAATTTTTCGATAGACTTAAGATTGCCCACTATCATCGAAAGCGATATAGACAGTTTGGTAAAGACAGAGCCCGAACTCTGGGATGGGCAGATAAGTATAGTCAGATCAGCCGTTTTGAGGCGTTGTGCCGAGGGTTAACGTTAGACGGTTCAAGGATTTTAGATATTGGGTGCGGCTACGGAGACTTGTTAGCGTTTATCGAACTTACGGGGGGGCTTCCTCAAAGCTATATTGGCATTGATCAGCAAAAACAGTTTATCTCTGAAGCCAGAAAACGAGATTTTCGCACGCAAAGTAAGTTTATATGTGGCGATTTTTCAACGTTGGTATTGCCTCGTTGCGATTTTGTTTTTGCTTCCGGATCATTGAACTATCAATCCACCAACCCAAATCATACCATTGAAATGATTGATAAAATGTACCGAGCGACAGAGAAAGGTTGTGTGTTTAACTTGTTGGATGAATCCAAACTACCCAGCATGAAAATGTTAGCGTCGCACAATAAAGAAGGTGTCTTTCGCTATTGTCGGTTGCTGTGTCCGAATACACGATTGATTGAGGGATACTCCGAGCACGACTTTACGATTGCCATGATCAAAAAAGCGGAGTCCGTTTCCTGACTCCGCTTAATAAATTCTTAAGCCTTATTGGTTTTTGTATTGTGAGATTTCACAGTTACCTGTGTATCTATCAACCTTGAATGAGAACGCGGCTGAATGGTATTCCCTCCCATCACTCCATATTGTTTCTCCGAAGATTTTACACAGATCCAAATCACTGATTGAACCGAACTCTTTTACGTGCCTAACTACTGACAAAAACTTGGCTTTGGTAGCATTAGGACATTCCCTGTTACTTAATCGATTGATAACCATGTTTGTAGCATCATCTCCAGCCAAATGTGACTTTTTATTAAATTTTATTAATGGCTAAACTAACCAAAAAATGTCCATAAGTAAAGCATTAATGTGACGTATGTCTCTATAAATTGATTGTCTTGGTCATGGTTTAGTCAAGTTTGTCAAAGGGAACAATCCCATTATTTACATTTGATATCATTCACGACTAAGGAAAGATAAAAAGCACGAATAACGTCCAATATTGGAGTGAAAAACCAACATCGTCTATTCAAAACTGGCTCTGTTTTTACTTCGAAACATCTTGAGCGTATTGAAGCGCTCGGGCTTCTTTATCATAGACTTGTGACAGAGTTTGATATTGTGAAGAGAGGCGCTTGTAATCTTCAGCAAGTTCCAAAGCGTTGGTGTTATACCATTCCGCAGTTATTTGATTGGCTGTTTTGTTTGACTCGCGGCACTTCTGGGCCAGTATCTCCCACCCATTTGCTGACCATTGGGATTGTGTGCTCAATTTAAGCAGCTGATTCGCTTTAGTTGTGAGCTCTTCTTTGTATTGAATCGATGCTTTTAATTGCGCTTTGAACACATTTTGGTTCGACTTGGCACGCCAAAGTAGCACGAGCTCATGCAGTGAAAAGGTTTCGGACAATAACTGACGCTGTTTATGTTCGGTCAAAAGTGTATTGAATACCTCAACATGCTGATTGTAATTGGACTCTAAACGATTGAATTGGGTAAGATTGTCATTCCACGACGATGGGTTACATTGAATATTGGCGTGCCCCGTTATCGGGAACAGAAGAAATAGTAGTATCCAATTGAGTCTGTTGATCATTATTGCTCGCGTTAGTTGACCTGCTCTTTTGAGTATATACCCAAATTTCTACGACATGCGTGCTGCTGGTGGGATAAGAATAAAGAATGAAAAGGAAAAGGGCATGAAGAAAATTCTCGTCGCATTGATTGTCATGCTGTTGCTCGGCGGAGCGGGGGCTGGATACTATTTCTTCTTTATGCAGAAAGATGAACCTGAAGCACCAAAGGCTACACAAGTCGAGCAATCGTCACTGCAAAAAGAAACATCTAAACCGATTCTGGATTTAGAAGCCGTTCCCCCGGAAGTTACCGAGTACTACGTTATTGAGCGTCGTGTCAATGTTTACAACAAGCCTAACCCTAATGCTTTAGTTGTCGATACGCTCTATAAGGGAGAAAAAGTATCGGTGTTAGAAAAAGTAGATGGGTGGTACCGAATCTCCGGCTATCTTGTCTATGAAGAGGGTGGAGAAGAAAAAGCCGAATGGTTGAATGCTGAAGGGTTATCGGATGCAGAGCCAGTTATTAAAGAGCAAGAGCGCTTAGAGATATTGGATGAATACCTACAGAAGTCGGATGATTTAAAAGTTCACTTGGATATTTTCCGTAAGAAAACACAGCAATTGTTAGACGATGAAACCTGTGATCCGAGTGATTTTGAGGAGCTCGGAGGCTGGGTTCGTTCTGTGACGTTCAAAAAGCGCAACGTTTACTTCATCTATTGTGGCGGTTTGGAGCAAGAGAACAAGATCTACTTAGATGTTGATAAGGGCGATATTTTTTATCGATAACTCACGACCAATTACACTAGTTCTCTAAAGACGTTTTGATAAATGCAATAACGATGCAAACCTGAAATCAGAGATTTATAACTTTTTAGTTGTGAACCATAATCAATAGGAATACTATCAACGAGTCAAGTGACCTAACTTGGCTCTTTGTGTTTTTAGTGAGTTCCTATGTCTTGGATTTACCTTAGAAAGTTGATTTTGCTGCTATTTGCAATGGTATTGCTACCAGTGCATGTATCTGCTGCGCAAATCGACCACAAGGCTCACGTACCGCACTTTTCTAAGCTACAACCTTTTGTAGCCGCAAGTGTATCGCCAAACTCTTCCGTCGATTTTTCTGAAGTCTCAGAAGAAAGCTCTCAATCTCCAGTATCTGAAGGCCATGCAAGTCTCGATTCCGTTGCTTTGTTTAACTCTCAGCGCTGGACGTCTTACTTACGGGAAGGGCTTGATGACGAGCACGTAGATTTTGTCGGCGATCTCACGACTCCGTTTTACGCTGATGCGGGTTACGCATACAGCTTGATGGACATTAACTGGCGTCACAACCAGTCCACATTTTATCATTTCACAAGCGATCATCGCATTTCTGGTTGGAAAGAGACCAATGCCATGTACGTCGCACTCAATAGTCAGTTTTCTGCCTAAACACCATTTATTTGCACCATTGTGCACTCTTAACACGACGATTGTATTCGACAGGACGTGAGCGTTCTGAGCATTTCATACCCTGAATTTATTCTGGGAGCATCTGTCGTGTGTTAAGCCTTGTTATTAAAAGCTTCACTTCATTGTGAAGGGATGATGTTTACATGAAAAAAACACCAAAGCAGCAAAAGAACAGAAAGCTGATGAATCACTACTCAGCTTGGAAATATGTCGTATTAATCACGACAGTCATTATTTTAACCCTAAGTGCTATACCAACTTGGTTTGGTGAACAGCCTTCTATCCAGTTGACGTTTGCGGATCAAAACAACAGCGAAATGTCGGTTGTTCATCTGAATCAACTGCTAAAAACCAACCATATTTCAGCCGACAAAATCATCGAAAAAGACGGCAAAACAACCATTGTATTCGATGGTGAAGATGCGCAAAGTAAAGCTCGTGCGTTGTTAAACAAAGAGCTAAATAAAGACGACAGCATCACTTTCTCATACGTATCGGTTGCGCCAGAATGGTTAAATGAGATGGGCTTTAGCCCAATTAAGCTCGGTCTTGACCTTCGTGGTGGCGTTCAGTTCTTGTTGAATGTTGATGTGAATAAAGCGTTTGAAGAACAACGTGATGCGTTGATTGATGAAATCAAAGCGAACCTACGTGATCAACGTGTTCGTGGTGTGCAAGTTCGAGCAGAGAGCGGCAACCGAATTACGGTAAACAGTGACAGCGAGCAAGCATTGTCGGAAGTGAACAAGTTCTTGCGTCAAAACTACCCGGGCTGGATTTCAAAAAGTTCATCTCGTGGCTTTGTGCTTGAACCGAGTGAACAAAATATCCAAGAATTTCAATCGTCGACTCTTCAACAAAACCTGAAGATCATGCGTGGTCGTATTGAAGAACTTGGTATCACAGAAGCACTAGTGCAACGCCAAGGTAAAGAGAGCATTCGAATTGAACTCCCTGGTGTACAAGATCCTGCTCAAGCGAAAAACGTTATTGGTGCAACAGCAAGCTTGGCGTTTTATGAAGTGAAAGATGCGAGCCAAGCACACAGCAGCCAAGATCTTGTTCTTCAAGATAATGATGGTCGTACTGTGATTTTGTCAAAACGACCAGTTCTAACGGGCGAGCACATCGTGAACGCTCGTGCTGGTGTCGACAAAATGGGCATGTCAGAAGTCAATATTTCTCTTGACCACGCTGGTGGTAAGAAAATGAGTGACTTCTCAGCAACTCACATCGGCAAGCCAATGGCGACCGTTTACCGTGAATACAAAACAAACGATCGCGGTGTAACTGAGCGTAGTGAGCGCGTTATCAGCGTCGCGACTATTCAATCTCAGCTTGGTAGCCAGTTCCGTATTACTGGGGCAGGTAGCATGGACGATGCGCAGCAGTTGGCGCTATTGCTTCGCGCGGGGTCACTGACCGCGCCGGTTACTATTGTGGAAGAGCGAACAATCGGTGCTTCTCTGGGGGCAGAAAACATTGAAAACGGTTTTGCAGCACTGGCTTTAGGTATGGGACTAACACTGACCTTTATGGCACTTTGGTACCGCCGCTTAGGTTGGGTAGCAAACGTGGCGCTTTGTGCCAACATGCTTTGTTTGCTTGGCTTAATCGCCTTGTTACCAGGAGCGGTTCTAACGCTTCCGGGTATTGCCGGTTTAGTGTTAACCGTCGGTATGGCAGTAGACACCAACGTTATTATCTTTGAACGTATTAAGGACAAAATGCGTGAAGGCCGCAGCTTCGCTCAAGCGATTGATCTTGGCTTTGACAGCGCATTCTCGACCATCCTTGATGCCAACATTACTACCATGATCACCGCCGTGATTTTGTACGCCATCGGTAATGGCCCAATCCAAGGCTTTGCCTTAACACTCGGATTAGGTTTGTTAACCAGTATGTTTACAGGCGTATTTGCCTCTCGAGCAATGATCAATTTAATTTGGGGCCGCGATGCCCGTCGTGATGTGAGGGTTTAATCATGGTCGAAATGCTAAAACAAAATATTCGTAAAATTCGCTACTTTACTACGCTAGTTTCCATCATTTTAACGGTGATCGCGATCGTCGCTCTAGGCTTTAAAGGGTTGAACCTAGGTTTGGACTTCACTGGCGGTATGGTGACAGAAGTAAAGGTAGATAAGCAGCTAACTAACCATGATCTGCTTGACGTTCTGCAACCAAAGCTTGGTGAATCTGCGTCAGTGACACGCTCTGGTGAAGATGGACGTTGGGTGATTCGTTACTCTGCGCCGGAAGATGGACAAACGTTGCCAAGTGTAGAAGAGGTGTTGAAGCCAATCTCTCACCAAGTTGATGTTGTCAGCAACAGTATAGTTGGCGCTCAAGTTGGGCAAGACTTGTTTGAACAAGGTGGCTTAGCATTGTTGATTTGTGTGTTGAGTATTCTCGGTTACTTGTGTTTCCGTTTTGAGTGGCGTTTGGCCAGTGGTTCACTGTTTGCTTTGGCCCATGATGTGATCTTAGTGCTTGGTTTTTTTGCAGTTACTCAAATGGAGTTCAACTTAACCGTTTTTGCAGCGGTGTTAGCAATTTTAGGTTACTCATTGAATGACTCTATCATCATTGCAGACCGAATCCGTGAGCTGTTGATTGCGAAACAGAGTTGGAAAACAGAAGACATCAATGACCAAGCTGTTATCGCGACGTTTTCACGCACTATGGTGACATCTGGTACGACATTGATCACTGTTGGTGCATTATGGATTATGGGAGGAGCGCCTTTGGCTGGTTTCTCAACCGCCATGTTTATTGGCGTTCTGTCGGGGACATGGTCTTCGATTTCGATTGGTACTGTGCTGCCTGAGTGGTTGAAACTGGAGCCGAAACATTATCTTCCAGTTGAGATCGACGCTGCGCCGTAGCATTATTTTTAAGGTAAAAGTGCTTGCGCCACTCATCTTGAGTGGCGCTTTTTTGTGCTTATTTCACGCGCATCAAGCGATGTTTCACAAGTCCCAAATCGAACTCTAAGACTTGTGAGCGCTTCATTGCTTCGACTTTATTCAACATTGGCTCTTGGTAGCCTTTCTTCTTCATCCACTGAAGAGGTACAGAGAAAGCATCTTCATTAACGACATAAGACTCGCCTTTATGCTCACCGCTATAGACGTTCACAACCCAAACTCGGGCTTGAAAGTCCAATACTTCACCCATGACTTTAGCGATTTTATTCAGAATATTTTTCATTGTTTCCAGTTTGCCTTAGCTTAGTAGCAACCAGACACCAACTCCCATCATTAAAGTGCCTGCGATACGGTTCATTAGACGTACATTCTTAGACTGACCTAATACGTGTTTCAACCCTTTACCACCAGTAGCGTACAGAGACATGCAAATGAACTCAAACAGTAAAATAATGGAGACAAGTATGATCAGTTGCGGTGCAAGCGCTGCGTTTTGGTCTATAAAAGGCGGTAAAAGAGAAATCATAAATGCCCAGCCTTTTGGGTTTGCGATTGCGGTAACGAAGCCTTGCATGATCAGTGCGATATTGTCACTCTTTGGTGTTTCTAAGTTGTCGACATTAATCGCAAGTTTCCCTCGCGATCGCCACATTTCAACACCAAGATAGAGTAAATAACCGCCACCAATGAACTTTAACGCGATAAACATCCAAGGATAATTGAGCATAATCGCAGCGATACCTAACACCGCAGAGACTGACACCAGCGCAACACCGAGAAGTTCTCCTATCATCATCCATAACGTGCGACGATAACCGATACTCATACCTAACGTTAGGGCGAGAGTCATGCACATACCAGGCGTGATTGAGACAAAAAAGAAAGTAGGGATGAACATACTGAGCAATGCAAGATTCATATCTGTTGATGATTTAGTGATTAAAGAGAAGCCACAAAGATAGTGCAAAGTGGAAAAGGATGCTACTACAAAGCGAACGATTACTTTCACTAGTAGCTAGTTGATGTTCTTCGAATATATAAATTTAAAATGAAATTATATTTTAATCTATGCGTCATAATAGTGCGTATTGCACCAGTATGAGACAAGCTCTTATATCATTTTTAGATTAAATATATTTAATTTATTATATTTTATCGGTATTAATCATCACTGTATTAAAATAATCGAATTGATAACTAAATTATCATTAAATACAGTAATTAAATGATATGTTTGATAATTATTTTTACTGATAATTGAATTATTATTCTAATCTCAAGTTTGTTGTAATCATATAGGCTTAAAATTCAGATCTTAAATCATGACATAATGTAACGTCTACCATTCTGTATGTAAGTACATGATATTTAATAATTATGTTTCTATTTCTGTTGGTGTGGCTTTTGTGGAAGTGTGATTTAAAACAATGACTTATGTAAAATTAACCATTTTATAACATTTCACGGGTAATGAGATCTAAATCAATCTTATGCAATTGGGTGAGTTTTTTATTTGAAATGTAATATTTCTAGGTTAACTTAAAATAAAGGCAGCACGGGATTGGTTGTCAAAAGAATAAATAAACACGTCAGTTGGTGAACTATTTCATCAGTGTATTAAGTTTGCTTTTTAAATGCCGTTAAGAATGGAGTCTTCAATGAAGAAAGTCGCTTTGATCACTGGATCAAAAGGCGGAATTGGTTCTGCTATTTCCTCTCAATTAGTCAATGACGGTTACCGTGTAATCGCTACTTATTTCACAGGTAACTACGAATGTGCGCTGGAGTGGTTCAACAGCAAAGGGTTTACCAAAGATCAGGTTCGCCTTTTTGAGTTGGATGTAACAAACACGACAGAGTGTGCAGAGAAATTGGCGCAATTGCTTGGGGAGGAAGGAACCATTGATGTTGTTGTCAACAACGCAGGAATCACACGTGATGGCGTGTTTAAAAAGATGACTGCGCAAGCTTGGAATGATGTCATCAATACCAACCTCAATAGTTTATTCAACGTTACGCAACCCCTCTTTGCTGCAATGTGCGAAAAAGGCGGTGGTCGTGTCATCAATATCTCTTCAGTCAATGGTCTTAAAGGGCAGTTTGGTCAAGCAAACTACTCGGCGGCGAAAGCTGGGATGATCGGTTTCTCTAAAGCCTTAGCATACGAAGGTGCTCGCTCGGGTGTGACAGTTAATGTTATCGCTCCGGGTTACACGGGTACGCCAATGGTTGAGCAAATGAAGCCAGAAGTGCTGGAATCCATCACGAACCAAATTCCAATGAAACGTCTTGCGACACCAGAAGAAATTGCAGCATCAGTGAGCTTCTTGGTCAGCGATGCGGGCGCCTACATCACCGGAGAGACTTTGTCGGTGAACGGCGGCCTATACATGCACTAAGGAGAGAAGATGATGGAAAAAGTATTTATCGTAGCGGCGAAGCGTACTCCAATTGGTGCTTTTGGTGGCAGCCTGAAAAATACTTCTGCTGGCGATCTGGCAGCAGTAGCGATTAAAGGCGCGTTGGAAGCGGCAAAGTTGCCTGGCGACAAGGTTGACGAAGTGATTGTTGGCAACGTTGTTGGTGCAGGTCAAGGAATGGGTGTTGGCCGCCAAGCGGCACTGTTTGCGGGGATTCCTGAATCTGTTCCTGCATATGGCGTAAACATGGTTTGCGGTAGTGGCATGAAAACGGTCATGGATGCCGTGTCCCATATCCGTAGTGGCGATGCTGAGATCGTTGTTGCAGCGGGTGTTGAAGTCATGTCTCAGATTCCATTTGCTGCACCAAGCAGCATTCGTGATGGCAACAAAATGGGCAATCTGGAACTGAAAGATCTGCTCGTAGCGGACGGTTTAACCGATGTTTACAACCAATATCACATGGGTGTGACGGCAGAAAACGTAGCAAAACAAATCGGCTTAACTCGCCAGCAGCAAGACGAATACGCGCTGTCTAGCCAACAGAAAGCGGTAGCCGCTATCGAAGCTGGCAAATTTCAAGACGAAATTGTGCCAGTGGAAGTAAAGCAACGCCGTGAAACCGTGATGTTTGATACGGATGAATACCCAAAAGCGAACGCGACAATGGAAGCCTTAAGCAAGCTACGTCCTGCTTTTGACCGCGAAGGCACTGTGACTGCGGGTAATGCATCAGGCATTAACGATGGCGCGAGTGCGATTATCGTGGCGTCTGAAAGCGCAGTTAAAGCGCATGGATTAACGCCGCTTGCTGAGATCGTAAGCTATGCGCAATCGGGTCTTGATCCGAAGATCATGGGCCTAGGTCCTGTTGAGTCGGTCAATAAAGCACTCGAAAAAGCAGAACTCAGTGTACACGACATCGACGTTTACGAGTTAAACGAAGCATTTGCAGCGCAAGCACTTGGCGTGATTCATCAGTTGGCGGAAACAAACCAAGTTCCAGTTAACGCGATTCAAGATAAAGCGAACTTTAACGGTGGTGCTATCGCGCTAGGACACCCGCTTGGTGCTTCTGGCAACCGAATCTTAGTCACGCTGGTTCACGAGCTTCATAAGCAAAATGGTCAATATGGCGTTGCTTCACTTTGTGTGGGCGGCGGCATGGGCACGGCTGTGGT
This sequence comes from Vibrio sp. 704, assembly GCF_033339295.1. Lineage (NCBI taxonomy): Bacteria > Pseudomonadati > Pseudomonadota > Gammaproteobacteria > Vibrionales > Vibrionaceae > Vibrio > Vibrio sp. 704. Next base: position 152,158 of record NZ_JAWOUH010000001.1, read on the forward strand.
TGTAAAGACAGTTAAGTAATTATTTAAACGGACATTTTTAATTCTTTCTCTAGGAGACAAACCATGTACACAGATTTCTTCAAAACATTTAGCGATCAAACTGAAAAAAATCTAGAACCTTACTTGAAGTTCAACAAGCTAGTGACAAAAAACGTAGAAGTGTTGACCGAGCTTCAATTGAACGCCATTCGCACATACAGTGAAGTGGGTCTAAACCAGATGAAAGCAGCGACAGAAATCAAAGACGTAACGTCATTGACTGCTTTCAACAGTCAGCAACTAAGCGTACTTACTAAACTTTCTCAACAAATGATGGATGACAGCAACAAGCTTCAAGCGATTGCAAAAGAGTTCAAAGAAGACGTTGAGAAAATGACTTCGGAAAATCTAAAGACTGTTACTCCAGCGTAATTTGTCCGATTCTCGCCGCCCCTAGATTTGGGCGGCGTTGTTTTTTCCGAATATAGGAGTAAGACTATGTTTCAACACTTCTTTTCGGACTATCTTGTGAAGCTTCAGGAAACCAATCATCAGTGGTGGCATGATTTCGAAGTGAACAAGGCAGTCGTGAACTCTCCTTTAAACAAGGCCATGCAAGAAGTGAACTTTGAGGATACTGCCAAACTGTTCGAACAAGCTGCGAATCAGCCTGCTGCGATTTTAAAGCTGCAAGCACAGTGGTGGGAACAGCAGCTGCAAATTTGGCAGAATGTTGCATTGGCAGGGAACCAAGCACAAATCGTCGAAGCTGAAAAAGGGGATAAGCGTTTCTCAAACGAAGCGTGGCAAAATGAAGCCATGTATAGCTTCATCAAACAATCCTACCTTTTATTTAGTAAGACCTATCTGGACACCATCGAGTCTTTGGAAGGCTTAGATGAAAAGACGAAAGAACGTATTATTTTTTTCTCTCGCCAAGCCATTAACGCCCTTTCTCCTTCCAACTTCATCGCCACTAACCCAGAGCTTTTGAAGCTGACACTTGAGCAAAACGGTCAAAACTTACTGGCAGGCTTAGAGCAGTTGAAAGAAGACGTTGAGTCGAGCGCAGACATTTTAAAAATTCGTATGACGAATAACAATGCATTCCGCGTGGGCGATGACGTTGCGACGACACAGGGCAATGTGGTTTTTCAAAACGAATTGTTTGAGTTGATTCAATATCGACCTCTAACAGAGAAAGTGAATGCGACGCCGCTGCTCATCGTCCCGCCTTTCATCAATAAATACTACATCCTTGATTTAACGGCAAAGAACTCAATGGTTCGATGGTTGTTAGAGCAGGGGCACAGTGTATTTATGATGTCTTGGCGCAATCCAGGCAAGGCACAAGCGCACATAGAGTTTGGTGACTACGTGACAGAAGGCGTAGTGAAAGCCGTCGCTGCAATTGAAGATATAACAGGACAAGAACAAATCAATGCGGCTGGTTACTGTATTGGTGGTACTGTTTTAGCAAGCACGGTTGCGTACTACGCTGCAAAACGTATGAAGAAGCGCATTAAGTCTGCCACTTTCTTCACCACGTTGCTCGACTTCTCTCAACCAGGTGAAGTCGGCGCGTATATCAATGACACCATTGTTAGTGCAATTGAAGCGCAAAATAACGCAAAAGGGTATATGGACGGCCGTTCCTTAAGCGTGACGTTTAGTTTACTGCGTGAAAACAGCTTGTACTGGAACTACTACGTAGACAACTACTTGAAAGGCAATAGCCCAGTCGATTTTGACTTGTTGTACTGGAATAGTGACAGCACCAACGTCAGTGCCGCGTCTCATAATTTCTTGCTTCGTGAGCTCTATTTAGAGAACAAGCTGGTGCAAGATAAAGGCGTCAAAATTGGTGGAGTATGGATTGATCTAAATAAGATCAAAATTCCTAGCTATTTTGTGTCAACGAAAGAAGACCACATTGCGTTATGGCAGGGAACTTACCGTGGTGCGCTGAACACGGGTGGTAACAAAACGTTTGTCCTCGGTGAGTCTGGTCATATTGCGGGCATCGTGAACCCTCCAGCTAAAAATAAGTATGGCTATTGGTTGAACGATAATTTGGATGACTCTGCTGATGAGTGGTTGAATAACGCGGAACACAGAGAGGGATCGTGGTGGACACACTGGAACGAGTGGTTACTCCAATTCAACCCTAAAGAGCAAGTTGAGCCTTTCCCTATTGGCTCAGAAAACCATCCGGTTATTGATGAAGCGCCAGGACAATACGTCAAACAGGTTCTGCCAGTAAAAGAATCTTAAACAACTCCCTATAGCAGTAAATCTTAGCGGCCTTTATGGTCGCTTTTTTTATGTATGATTGCTTGTTTATTGTTGGCAAGTACCATTGAGCAATAAATAAAAAGCGCCGAGCATTTGCTCGGCGCTCAGTGTCAACAAATAGGCTAGTTGACGAGTAGAGATGCGTTACGTTACACCTCTTTATCCTTACCAAATGACAGCAGCCAGAGAGAGATTGCTGCTACCGCCACAAAGCCGGAAAGAATAATCACTGGCATAGCACTGTAGCCAAGGATATGCCAAATTACAGATTCTAATGTACTCATGGTAAGTCTCCTTAGTGCCAGCCTTCAACGCCGCTCATGTCTGGTAGTTTGTGCGCAATACCTTTGTGACAGTCTACACATGTTTTCTCGCCTGAGGCTAGAGCGGTGGAGTGCTGTTCTGCCGCACGTGATCCTTGCTGAGAGTAATCCATGAAATCAAACTCATGACAGTTACGACATTCAAGAGAGTCATTCTTTTTCATACGTGCCCACTCTCGTTCTGCGAGGTGTCCACGACGCTCTTGGAACTTCTCTGGCGTATCGATCGTCTTCGTTACGAAGTGTGCAAATAGCTCTTTAGATGCCTGTACTTTACGAACGATCTTATCCGTCCATTCATGAGGAACGTGACAGTCTGAACAAATCGCACGAACACCAGAACGGTTGGAGTAGTGAATTGTTTCTTGAATTTCAGCAACGATCGGCGCGTGACAGCCAGAACAGAATTCTTCTGTGTTGGTTGCTTCCATACCTGTGTTGAATGCGCCCCAAAATAGAAGGCCACCAGCGAAGCCTAGAAATAAAACCACACCAGCGGCAGCTTTACTCGGGCTCGACAGTCTCTTCCAAAACGCTTTAAGTATTTTCATAAGTAACCTCTTAGTACTCGCGTTTCAATTACTGAAGCGAATCGACTGCCTTAAACTCGTTTTCCACTAGTGGTTTTGCATCCGTTTGTGGAACGTGACATTGCAAACAGAAGTAACGACGAGGAGACATATCTGCCAGTACCGCATCTTCTCTGTTTACATAGTGCGTTACGCTAATTTTAGTCGCACCTGACTCTTTTGCATTTTTCCAGCTATGGCATGCAAGACACTTGTTAGCATTTAACGAAATTTCGTAGTGACGAATGCTGTGTGGGATCAACGGTGGTTGATAAACATAGCTGTCTTCAACAATTTGATCTTTAGGGAAGTCTTTGAACTCGTCTGCTGGACGCGTATCTTCCAATTGAGACATTCCACGTAAAGATTCTAGACCACCAATACCACCTGGATTATCCAACTCAGCTTGCGCAATGCCTGTCACTAACGCACCTACAGATAAAACTGCGACAAGTAATTTTTTCATCATTTCATCTCCGCCTTTATGGCTTAAATTCTTTATTAGGCCGCCATAATGACGGCCGTAGCATTCAGTATCTGAAGGTTAAGCAATCTTAGTGATTTTGACTGGGCACTTCTTAAAGTCTGTCTGTTTAGACAGTGGATCAGTCGCATCTAGGATAAGCTTGTTAATCAAAATACGTGCATCAAAGAACGGTACGAATACCAAACCTTTTGGCGGACGGTTACGACCGCGAGTTTCAACACGAACGCGTACTTCACCGCGTTTGTTTGCCAGGAGTACTTCTTCACCACGACGAACATTGCGTGCTTTTGCGTCTTCTGGGTGCATGTAACACACTGCGTCTGGTACTGCTTTGTATAATTCAGGTACACGACGAGTCATGGTGCCTGTGTGCCAATGTTCAAGAACACGACCAGTACATAACCACATATCAAATTCATCGTTCGGTACTTCTGGTGGCGCTTCGTATGGCGCGGAAATGATCTTCGCTTTGCCGTCAGCATTGCCGTAGAAGTCCCAACCAGAGCCTTCTTTCGCGTATGGGTCTGAACCTTCTTTAAAGCGCCACTGTGTTTCCTTACCATCAACAACAGGCCAACGTAGACCACGTACTTGGTGGTAGCGGTCGTATGGAGCCAAATCATGCCCGTGACCACGGCCAAATGTTGCGTATTCCTCAAACAGACCTTTTTGAACATAGAAACCGAAGTGGTGAGCATCGTCATTCAGTTCACGAGCTTCTTCGATAGGGAATTTGTCGACGTTACCATTGCGGTAAAGTACGTCGTACATTGTTTTACCACGGTATTGAGGCGCTTTCGCTAGAAGCTCTTCAGGCCATACTTCTTCCATTTTGAAGCGTTTCGAGAACTCCATTAGTTGCCAAAGGTCCGATTTTGCTTGACCGACTGTGCCCACTTGTTGGTACCAAGCTTGGGTACGACGCTCTGCGTTACCGTAAGCACCTTCTTTTTCAATCCACATAGCGGTAGGAAGAATAAGGTCTGCTGCTTGTGCTGTTGCTGTCGGGTATGGGTCAGACACAACGATGAAGTTTTCTGGGTTGCGGTAACCTGGAAGACGCTCTGTGTTGATGTTTGGACCGGCTTGCATGTTGTTGTTACATTGAACCCAGTAACAGTTCAGAACGCCGTCATTCAGCATACGGTCTTGCAATACGGCGTGGAAGCCAGGTTTTGGTGGAATCGTACCTTCTGGCAGTTTCCAGATGTCTTCTGCAATCTTACGGTGTTTAGGGTTAGCAACCACCATGTCCGCTGGTAGGCGGTGAGCAAACGTACCAACCTCACGAGCGGTACCACATGCTGATGGTTGGCCCGTTAGTGAGAATGGGCTGTTCCCCGGAGTCGAGATCTTACCGGTTAGTAGGTGGATGTTGTAAACCAAGTTATTCATCCATACACCACGAGTATGCTGGTTCATACCCATCGTCCATAGAGACATCACTTTCGTGTTTGGATCCGCGTATTGCTTCGCAAGCTCGATAAGCTTCTCTTTCTCAACACCAGAGATTTCAGATGCTTTTTCTACTGTGTATGGCGCTACTGATTTCTTGTACTCTTCGAATGAGATAGAAGTGAGTTTGCCAGAGTTCGGGTTCTTCGCTGCTTTTTGTAGCGGATCATCGTCACGTAGACCGTAGCCGATGTCAGTGTCTGCTTGAGTGAAGTTCGTGTGTTTGTTCACGAAGTCCCAGTTTACTGCATCGTTTTCGATGATGTAGTTTGCGATGAAGTTAGCAATTGCAAGGTCAGACTGAGGATTGAAAATGTAGCCGTGGTCTGCCAACTCAAATGAACGATGGTAGTAAGTAGAAAGCACGTTCACTTTAACGTGAGGGTGGCTTAGGCGGCGGTCAGTAATGCGAGTCCATAGAACCGGGTGCATCTCTGCCATGTTTGAGCCCCAAAGAACGAAAGCGTCTGCGTTCTCAAAGTCATCGTAACAACCCATTGGCTCATCGATACCGAATGCGCGCATGAAACCTACAACGGCAGAAGCCATACAGTGACGAGCGTTTGGATCAATGTTGTTTGATCGGAAGCCTGCTTTCATTAACTTTGACGCAGCGTAGCCTTCCATTACTGTCCATTGGCCTGAGCCAAACATACCTACGCTTGTTGGGCCTTTTTTCTCGAGGGAAGCTTTCCATTTCTCAGCCATGATGTCGAAAGCGTCATCCCAAGAGATAGGTGTAAATTCACCATCTTTGTGGAATTTGCCATCTTTCATTCGTAGCATCGGTTGAGTTAGACGGTCTTGACCGTACATGATCTTAGAAAGGAAGTAACCTTTGATGCAGTTCAGACCTTTGTTTACTGGTGCTTCTGGGTCACCCTGTGTTGCTACCACTTTGCCGTTTTGAGTGCCAACAAGAACAGAACAGCCTGTACCACAGAAACGACAAGGTGCTTTGTCCCATGTGATTTTGGTTTGATCAGAGCTTGCAATCAGGTTGGCTGCAGATGCTGGTAGTGTCACACCTGCGACAGCAGCAGCTGATGCAGCCGCGTTTGCTTTCACAAACGCACGTCTTGTCATTTTCATACTTCACCCTCGATTTGGGAATGTTGTGTTCCAGTGTCTTCTTCATCCGTTTCTTCAAGCCCAGTTTCGATTTGGTGATAAACCAATACCGTGCTTAAGACGTTCGGTAAATTATTAATGGCATCGATAGTGTCTGTGATGAAACCTTGGTTCTCAGTTTCAAGTACGACGATAATCTTGCCTTCAGGACTGTCACCATAGATTTCCGCATTTTCGTGTGCTTCTATCTTTTGTTTGATTTCGTCCAAATGTTCCGGCAGCACATGTACTACCAAACTTGAAATATGCACTTCATTTAGTGACATATAGCTCTCTCATTTATTTTTATTGCCTTTGGCCGACGACATTCGGCTTAGGCTGTTGTATTGCTCACATTGATGGATGAAGTCGGGCACACTGAAACACAGGCGCCGCAGCCGTTACACTCATCAAGGTCTAAATTGGGTTGTGCTACTTTCCCCAGTTCTAATTTGAACTGAATTGCCATCGGGTCGCACATATCCCCACAGCTTCGGCATTCGACATTTTGTTTTGCTAAGCAGTTATCGTTGATACTTGCTTTTGCTTGCCAAGGTTGTTCTGTTTCTGGCAAGAAAAGGGGCTCAGGACAGGCGTTTGCACATTGATAGCAAAATGTGCATTCATCGATGGAAAAATCGACCGAGGGGAATCCGCCATCACTTTTGGTTATAATCTTTGTTTCACAGGCCTCAATGCATTTACCGCAGCGAGTGCAATCGTCCGTAAACTGTTGCGGTTTAGTTAACCAAGGCAAACGTACGGCGTTGTCGGGGTGCGCTTTTCTTGCAAAGAGTCTTCTTCTGGAAAGGTCTACCACTTAGTCACCTCGAAACTTGGAACCCAAACTAAGCATAGTCCACAATTTTCATTAATAAACTGTCATTTAAACTAACGAAATTGTAGTTTTTGACATATTTGTATAAATACCTCTTAGGGGGTAAATGGTATGCAATATTGTTTTGGATCAATAAATTCCGTCGCAGGTGATCACATATTGATAAAGTTGAAAGGTAATGGGTTCATTGCACGTACAAATAGGATTGTTAATGGGCGAGGAACTCAGATTGTTTAAAAATGTGAAAAAGTCGGTGACGCGCACGATTGCGTCCGCAATGCTTCTTATTTTGCTGCTCTCAGTTGCTACGACTGGTTTTGCGATTTTTACGTTAGCGTCCAGTTTGAACGATGCTGAAGCCGTCAATGTTGCTGGCTCGATGCGAATGCAAAGCTACCGTCTAGCGAATGATATTCAGGTTAAATCTGTTGACTATTCTTCACATATTGACGCATTTGAAAATTCGATATATTCACCTTCAATGAAAGCGCTTCAGCATTGGTCTGTGCCAGAAGACATCACTCACGATTACTACCGTCTTATTATCAGATGGCATGAACTCAAGGCGGTGCTTAGAGGAGACAACCCGGCAGAATATCAACTCCTAGTGGCCGGTTTTGTTGAACAAATCGATGAGTTTGTATTTAAGCTACAAAGCTTTTCGGAGCAAAAACTGATTAACTTAGCCTGGATCGGCGGGTTAGGGTTGGGTGGCATTCTTTGTGTCAGTATGTTTGTCGTTCATTTTGTGCGCCTCGAAGTTGTTCGGCCTCTGCGTGCTTTAGTTTTTGCTAGCGAGCAAATTAAAAATCGCTCATTTAATATATCGCTCAATGTATCCAGCGATAATGAAATGGGAATACTGACTCGAACCTTTAATCGGATGGCGACAGACCTTGGTAAGTTGTACCGAGGATTAGAACAAGCGGTTGATGAGAAAACACGTAAATTGCAGCATGCCAACCAGTCTTTAGAGGTGCTGTATGACTCGTCAAAAGAACTCACGGCGTCGCGTATTAATCAAGACAATTTCCAGGCGATTTTGCAGCATATCGTCAGTCTTGAGGGCATTAAAGCGGTCAAACTTGAAATCGAGCAGCTGGGAGAACCGAGCTGGATATTGATGGAAGGAGAAGAATGCTGCCAAGATTGTGATGAAGATTGCCACGGTAAAGCCCTGATGCTAGATGGTGAGCACTTGGGCTATTTATATTGGAAAGCAGGGTTACCTTGTCCGAACGAGGCTCTTATTGACAACTTCGTGCAGATTTTATCACGCGCCGTGTATTACAATCGGGCGCAGCGCCAAGCAGAACAAATTCTGCTGATGGAAGAGCGAGCGACTATTGCTCGGGAGTTGCATGATTCATTGGCTCAAGCACTCTCTTACTTAAAAATTCAGGTCGCTTTGTTAAAGAGAAGCGTAAAGAACTTGCCTGACGAAAAGGCGATCGCGCAGGCTAATCAAGTTATTGCTGAGCTAGATACGGGCTTATCTGCGGCTTATACGCAGTTACGCGAGTTACTGACGACGTTTCGTCTTACGATTAAAGAGGGCAGTTTTGGCCAAGCATTGCAAGACATGGTTGAAACGCTCAGTGAACAAACTGCTGCAGACATTACGCTAAAAAATAGACTTTCATCAACTGAACTGGATGCACATCAGCAGGTTCATTTACTACAGTTGATAAGAGAAGCGGCAATTAATGCTATCAAACATGCGCAAGCAGATAATATTCACATTCAATGTCTCGATAATGATGGAAAAGTCACAGTAACCGTTAGCGACGATGGAATAGGCTTTGAACATCAAGACGAAAAATTAAATCATTACGGTATGAGTATCATGCAAGAGCGGGCCGCTAGACTGCATGCCGATCTGCACATCGAAGCATCGATAAACAAAGGTTGTACCGTAAAATTAGAATTCCAACATAGTAAGGAAGTAAACAGTGACAGTGTGTAAAGTAATGCTGGTGGATGATCATCCACTCATGCGAAGAGGTATCCACCAGCTTTTAAGCTTTGAGCCTGAGTTTGAGGTCATTGCAGAAGCAAGTAATGGCGCGGATGCAGTAGCGAAAGCGCATGAGCTGGAACTGGATCTTGTACTTCTTGATCTTAATATGAAAGGCATGTCTGGCCTTGATACTTTGCAAGCACTGCGTGCAGATGGCTGTGAAGCCAGAATTGTCATTCTAACCGTTTCAGATAGCCCAGCAGATATCGAAGCAATAGTTCGAAGTGGTGCCGATGGCTATTTATTGAAAGACACTGAGCCCGATGAGTTGGTTGAGTTGCTAAAACAAGCGCACCAAGGGGACAAGGCATACAGCCAAGAAGTTTCTAAGTATTTGAGTGAACGTTCAGAGCAAGAGGACGTGTTTGATACACTGACCGATCGTGAATCGCAGATCTTAAGAGAGGTGGCAAGAGGTTTCCGCAACAAGCAAATTGCCGATCGTCTTTTTATCTCTGAGTCTACGGTTAAAGTACATATGAAGAGTTTACTTAAAAAGCTTCAAGTTCCTTCTCGTACTGCAGCAACCGTCCTTTATCTTGAGCGCTTTGGCGACATCAAATAACATTGTTGGATTTGAATCTGTAATAATAAATAAAATCAAACAGTTATATTGATTCTGACGAATAAAAAAACCGCCTGTTAGGCGGTTTTTTTACTTGTCTGGGCGAATAGAGTACAAGTCACTGTTGTGCTTACCACACTCCAAATAGTACTGATAAGCCACTTTTTTGCTTTCAGCAATGACTCTCATGCAGTGCATTTTCCCCTGTTCAAAATATCGAATCTCATATTCTACACTGGTATCAAGTTGCTCAGCGGCTGCCATACTTCGCCTCCATAAACCATCCAAAAAACATCCATGCAAATTATATGCCGTTATAGGGAGCGTCGTTCGGTACGTTTTTTAGCCGATAATTGCGCTCTAACTCACTTTTTTGCGGATAGCTGTGATCAAAAAGTTAATTTCAAACTCTATATATTATTAAGGTGGCAATCAATATTTGTCACACTGGTGTAAGTTTGCCGCAATACTAAGTGATACAGGTTGAGTATAGAACTTAATCAACAGAAAAGGGAATACGAATAAGTGACTAAATTAAAGGATGTATCTAATAAGGCGCTTCGTTATGGCCTTCTATTTTGTTTCGTATTTCTGCTTGCCGGTTGTGCGAAAAAGTTTTTATACAGCAATATCGATTGGTTCGTGCTCGATTACTTAGAGGACTATGTCTCGTTGCAAGGGGAACAAGAAGTCCTAGTGGAAGAGCGTTTATTATTGTTGGCAGACTGGCACAAGAAAGAGGAGTTACCATTATATATCGAACATTTAAAAGACCTTGAGAGATTAAAAGCGAGCGATATCACCTTAAATTACTTACAAAAAAATCGAGATAGAATGCGAGCGCATTACGATAGAGTGGTCAGCAAAGCAGCACCAGATCTTTTTGCGTTAAGTTTGCAATTAACGAAAGAGCAAGAACGCGAGTTTTTGAGTAATGTACAAGAACATTATCAAGAGCGAAACGCAAAATATGCCGATAAGACAGAAGACGAAGTGCGTGAAATTATTCTGGATAACACTGAAGAGTGGATGGAAGAATGGCTAGGGAATCTATCAGGAAATCAGCGTCAATTAGCTCAAACATTTTCTCAGCAAGTTATTTTAAACAGCCCTTTATGGAGAGATTATCGAGCCACGGTATATCAAGAGCTCGAATACTTGTTCGACAACAAATCTAATGTTGTGACTTATCAAGATATATTTATGCGACTCTTGTTCGAGCCAGAGAGTTATTATAGTGAGCAGCTTTCTCTGAATATTGACTCTAACTTTGCATTGGTTGATCAACTGACATTAGATGTTTCTCGTTCGATGACCGATAAGCAATGGCGTCATTTTCGTGAAAAGGTTAAAGAGTGGCGAGTACTGGCTGAGGAACTTTTAGATTAAATTCATGCTTCAATGAGCGAAAGCAAAGCGCAAAAGCCTTTCTTATCAAAAAATGATTCAAAGCAAATTCTTATTGAGCTAAGAGCGTAACATAGCGTGAGGTTTGATGAGGCAACGTCAGCTTATCAATGCGTGATAAGGCCTCATCGTACAAAACAATGAGAATAAATATGAAACATTTAGTTGAAAGATTTCTTCGATACGTCACGTTTGATACCCAATCCAATCCACATGTGACGCTTTGCCCAAGTTCACCTGGTCAGCTTGTGTTTGCTGAGTTACTTAAAAAAGAGATGATCGAGCTTGGTTTAAGTGACGTGACTTTGGATAAAAATGGCTACTTGATGGCTAAACTGCCAGCCAATGTTGATTATGAGGTTCCTCCTATCGGCTTCATTGCCCATATGGATACCGCGCCGGATGCATCTGGCAAAAACGTAAAGCCGCAATTCATCGAAGATTACCAGGGTGGCGATATTGCATTAGGGTTGGGGGATGAAGTGTTATCTCCCGTGCAATACCCAGATTTACATCACCTACATGGCCACAATCTTATTACTACCGATGGCACTACATTACTTGGCGCGGATAACAAAGCCGGTATCGCAGAGATTCTTTCCGCGGTAGCTCTGCTACTGGAAAACCCAGACATTCCACACGGCGACATTTGTATCGGTTTTACTCCGGATGAAGAAATCGGTCGTGGTGCAGATTTGTTTAATGTTAAAAAATTTGGCGCGAAATGGGCATACACTATAGATGGTGGCCCGCAAGGTGAGTTGGAATACGAAAACTTTAATGCAGCAAACGCTGATGTAATTTTTCATGGTGTTAGCGTTCATCCAGGTACTGCAAAAGGCAAAATGGTCAATGCGATGAACTTGGCTGCGAAATTTCAAGTTCAAATGCCCCAAGATCAAACTCCGGAAACAACCGAAGGTTACGAAGGGTTCTTCCATCTAAAATCGGCAGAAATGGGCGTTGCACGAAGCGAGCTAGGTTACATTATTAGAGACTTTGACCGTCAAAGACTTGAGGATCGAAAAGCCTTTATGCAGAAACTCGTCGATGAAATGAACACGGGTTTACGCCATGGTTCTGTAGAGCTAAAAATAAAAGACAGCTATTACAATATGAGAGAAATGGTTGAGCCTTACCCTCATATCATTGAGCTGGCAAAGCAAGCGATGGAAGCGTGTGATGTGGAACCGATTATAAAACCTATTCGTGGTGGTACAGATGGTGCTCGTTTATCTTTTATGGGTTTGCCGTGCCCGAATATCTTCACCGGCGGTTTTAACTTCCACGGAATTCATGAGTTTATTTCTGTTGAAATGATGGAAAAATCAGTACTCGTTATCGTCAAAATTGCTGAGCTTACAGCGAAAAAACACAGTTAAAAGACTACGTCGAGACCTTTTGCAGATTTAATAACAAAATAGCCCAGATCTTCCTGGGCTATTTAAATATTAAGATGGAATACTAGCGCACGTCTTTGTCTTCAATTTCAATGTCTTCTAGTGGTAACCAGTCGACTTTCACACCCGCTTGATCGAACATATCTTGACTGACTTGGATTTTATCTCCCCAGCGAGATAAAAAGTCTTCAGACTGCTCAGGGCAGTGTACGTGTGAGATCCCTGTTTGAATGATCTTTGCCGCGCAGTTAGGGCAAGGAAAATGCGTTACCCAAATATCACATCCGTCTAAGTCACGTTTTGAGAACAAAATTGCGTTCTCTTCCGCGTGCAGTGTTTTAAGGTATTTCAACTCGCGCTCATCGGTGTCGACACTGTCAGAAACACCATGCGGATAGCCATTAAATCCAACAGATACAATGCGATTCTGTTTAGTAATAACGGCACCGACTTGTGTTGATGGGTCCTTACTCCAAGATGCCACTAGTTCTGCCATCTGGTAAAAGCGTTTCGCCCATTTAGAAATCATAGTCATCCTCTCTGTCGAAGGCGTTGAATTAATTGAATGATAACCCATTTATATTAAAAAAATAGTCAAAATCGGGGTCTTGAGTATGAAGGCGTCACTTTTTACCTTTTTAGCCATAAAACGTTCTTATCTTGAGCACTGAATCTCACTTTACGCCCGAATACAATACTCCCGTTAGTGTTTCCAAACTCAAATTAAAACTCGCGATCTCCTAAGGCGTATATTAAATAGTTATGATTGAGTTGTATGTATATTGCTCATTGAATACCACTGTTAACTAAATTACTTTATTTTCCTTTTGTTTCTCATGTTTACATTTAGAAACACCTTGGGCGCTTTTCAGTGAAGTTTTCAGTGGCAGCAAGGAGTAAGGTTGATAGGAATTCAACAATATCCTGTTCTATAAAGACGGTAAATACATGCAAAAGAAACCACTTGTCGCACTAATGGCGGCTACAGCAATCCTCGCTGGATGCGGGGAAGCTAATAATGCCCAAACGAAAGGTCAAGCGCCTCTCGTAGTGACTCAGGATGTCACGGTTATCGACTACCAACCGAGCAAGTCTTATATCGGTCGCATTGAAGCAGTAGAAGATACCAATATTACCGCGCAGATTTCTGGCTACTTAAAAGCTCGTCACTTTGAAGAGGGGCAAATGGTAGAAAAAGGGCAGCTCCTTTACTCTATCGAGCCATCTTCTTTTGAAGCCCAAGTCGCGAGTGCTAAAGCCGCACTTGAACAAGCTAAAGCGGCGCTAAAAAAAGCCGAATTAGATCATACTCGAGGTAAAAACTTGTTGCCTCGCGGTAGTATCTCTCAATCTGAGTTTGATGCTTTAACAGCGGCACTTCTTGGTGCGAGAGCAGAGCTAGAAGCGGCAAATGCTCAACTTAAACTTGCTGAAGTTAACCTTTCCTATACTCAAATCCGAGCACCTTTTAGCGGACGTATTAGTGATACCAAAGTGAGTACGGGTGATCTGGTTTCTCCATCATCTGGCGTGCTGACGACATTGGTGAGCTTAGACCCAGTGCATACTTCATTTAGTGTGAGTGAGCGCGAGCGTTTAGCCATGGGTATGGATCAAGTCAAAGGCGACGGCTCAGCAGAATCAAACCGCGTTGAAGTTCAGCTTGAGCTGGAAAATGGTCAGTTTTTTGAGCATCTGGGTAAGCTCGATTTCTTAGGTAATCGTATTGACACCAAAACGGGTACGATTGCAATGCGTGCGCTAGTGCCAAACCCAGAGCAGAAGTTACTTCCGGGTCAGCACATCAAAGTGAACTTAAGAGATAAGAATACGAAGGACGTTATTGTTATTCCACGACGTGCCGTTCAGACTGACTTAGAAGGTGACTTTGTGATGGTGATGGCTGAGGGAAATGTCGCAGAGCGTCGTAACGTAGAGCTTGGCCCTCAGGTTGAACAAGGTATTATCATTCGAGAAGGGCTCGATCAGGAAGATACAGTTATTACACAAGGCCTACAACGTGTGCGTAATGGTGTAGAAGTGCGCCTTCAAGCACCTGCTGAAGATAAGCAGTAGGGGGCACTATGTTAAGTCGTTTCTTTATTCAGAGACCTAAATTCGCGCTGGTTATTTCGATCATATTAACGCTAGCCGGCGCGATCTCACTGGCGATTTTGCCAGTGGCGGAGTACCCACAGATAAGTCCGCCATCAGTCAGCGTTTCGGCATACTACACCGGTGCGAGTGCGGAAGTTGTCGAGCAGGCCATTGCTGACCCCATAGAGACCTCAGTCAACGGCGTTGAGGATATGATATACATGTCTTCAAAGAGCGCGAACGATGGCTCTTACAGCCTAAACGTCACGTTTGATGTCGGCACCGATCCAGATATGGCGCAAGTTAACGTGCAAAACCGCGTGTCACAGATTGAGTCAAAACTGCCTCAAGAAGTTCGCATGGTTGGTGTGACGGTGAAAAAGCGTTCACCTGACTTGCTGATGGTACTTAACTTCTATTCACCTGATGGCAAATACGATGATCAGTTCTTGATTAACTACATTAACTTGAATGTAAAAGATCAGTTGGCTCGTGCGAAAGGTATCAGTGAAGTTAACGTGATTGGTGGTGGCGAATACGCAATGCGTGTTTGGTTAGATCCTGAAAAAATGGCCAACCTTAAGCTAACCACGTCAGACGTATACGCCGCTTTGGCTGAACAGAACGTTCAAGTTGCGGCAGGGCGTGTAGGTGCAGCACCATACAACAATCCGCAAGAAGTTCAGTTTAACCTTGTGACCAAAGGTCGCTTGGAAAGCGTGAATGAGTTTGAGAACGTAGTCCTTCGAGCTAATCCCAATGGCTCTACGGTTTATCTGAAAGATGTTGCTCGCGTTGAACTAGGCAAAAAGTTCTACGATGGTAACGGTAAGTTCCGTGGCCAGGACGCGTCAATCGTTGCGTTGTCTCTTCAATCGGATGCGAATGCGTTAGAAAGTGGTCAGGCCGTCATGGAGCTCCTTGAAGGCTTGAGCAAAAACTTCCCAGAGGGAATGGAATACGAGACCAGCTACGATACAACCGTGTTCGTATCTGAATCGATCAAAGGGGTAGTAAAAACACTGATTGAAGCGATTCTATTGGTGATTGCTGTAACTTACTTGTTCTTGGGTAGTGCGCGTGCAACGTTGATTCCTGTTGTCGCGATCCCCGTTTCTCTGATTGGTACGTTTGCCATCATGCAGGCAACGGGCTTCACCATTAATACGGTTACTTTGTTTGGCTTGATCCTTGCGATTGGTATCGTGGTGGACGATGCGATTCTGGTTATCGAAAACGTCGATACTACCATGGCGAAAGACCCAACCATCTCACCGCGTAAAGCGACGTTGCTAGCTATGAAAGAAGTAACGGGCCCAATCATCACGTCGACCTTGGTTCTACTTGCGGTATTCATACCCGTCGCCATGCTGCCAGGTATCACCGGTATCATGTATCGCCAGTTCGCTTTGACCATCTGTATTTCGGTTGTGATTTCATCCATCAATGCATTGACGCTGTCTCCAGCACTTTGTTCTCTGGTATTGAAGCAGGGTGGGGGCAATACCGCTAACTGGTTCCAGGCTTTCAACCGAGGCTTAGAGCGCATCACTACGCGTTATGGCCAGATCGCTGGTTTCTTGGTGAAGAAGTCTTTACTGCTCGTGACGTTCTTTATAGTTGCTATCGCAGCGGTCACTTTCTTTGCGAAAACTACCTCTACAGCGTTTGTTCCTCAAGAAGATAAAGGCATTTTGCTGGTTAACGTACAGCTACCAGATTCAGCCTCTTTATCACGTACTGAAGAAGTCACCAATGATTTAATGAAAATGATCGGTGAAGAACCTGGTGTGGATGGTGTGACGGTTGCGAACGGTTACTCGTTTATGACAGGCGCAGCAGCATCAAACGGTGCTTCTGTATTTATCAAATTGCATGACTGGGATACTCGTAACTCGCTGCAAGGAGAGCACTCTGCTAATGCTATCGCGGCACGTATTAATGGGCGAGCGGCGACAGAGTTACCTCAAGCGGTTGTTTTTGCGATGGGACCACCGGCGGTTCCTGGTATGGGCGCTGCGTCTGGTTTTGAGTTTGTGCTTGAAGACACGCTAGGTCGAAGTCGTACCGATTTGTCGATGGTCATGGGAGAAATGATCCAAACGGCTAACCAAGCGCCTGAAATTGCCTACACGTTTAGCACGTTCCGCGCGAATGTTCCGCACTACTACGTTGATATCGATCGTGAGAAAGCGCAGCAATTAGGTATTTCGCTGTCGTCTATTTTCCAAACCTTGCAAGGCAACTTAGGTTCGCTTTATGTGAATGACTTCACCATGTTTGGTAAGAACTTCCGCGTAACCATGCAAGCTGATAGCCAGCACCGTAGCAGCATGGAAGATCTAGAGCGTTTCCATGTTCGTTCTTCGAACGGTGATATGGTTCCGTTAAGTACGCTAGTTAGCTACGAGCAAGTGTTTGAGCCTGATGTGGCGTGGCGTTACAACATGTACCGCAGTGCTATCATTCAAGGCCAACCAGCTCCGGGTTACTCTAGTGGTGATGCGATTGCAGCAATGGAACGCGTTGCTGCTGAAGTTCTTCCGCAAGGGTACACGTATGAATGGACAGGTATGGCTTATCAGGAAGTGCTCGCGGGTAACCAAGCCATTTATGCGTTTGCGCTGGCTTTGATCTTCATTTACTTGTTTATGGTGGCTCAGTATGAGAGTTGGAGTATTCCACTGGCTATTATTTTGGTGGTCCCAGTAGCAACGTTAGGTTCCTTCCTTGCGTTGAATCTAACTGGCACGCCGCTTAACTTGTATGCCCAAATTGGTCTTGTCTTGCTCATAGCCTTGGCGGCGAAAAACGCAATTTTGATTGTGGAGTTCGCCAAGCAAGAGCGAGAAGAAAAAGATGCTGATATCGATAGTGCAGCGGTTAAAGGAGGCACTTTACGTTTCCGCGCTGTGAATATGACATCTTGGTCATTTATTTTGGGTATCTTCCCGCTTATCTTTGCCGCTGGCGCGGGGCACGTGAGTCAAAACTCACTCGGCGTGTCGCTGATTGGTGGTCTATTGTGTGTGCTTCTAGCAGGTACATTCTTGATCCCAGGCTTCTACGCTCTGGTGCAAAGACAGCGTGAGAAAGTTCATGGTGGCAACACCAAGCTGGTTCCTCTTGATGATGAATAATCACATCCGAAGTGCGCAGTAAGCACGAAGTGACAATTGAAAAAAGCCCGAAGCAATGATTGCCTCGGGCTTTCTATTTTGAAAAAGGGTTATTTTAGCGCAGTTTTGAATTGTGCAACGGCTTCATCCATATCATGAGCTTGAGCAGAGACAGAGTTCACTTCATGCAAGCATTCCTGAGCGGATTGCATGTTATTCTCAGATATTGCGTTTAGCTCGGTGATTGAACCGCTAACTTGGTTCATAACGATACCTTGTTCTTCAATTGCTGAAGCTATGCGCTCCGAATTACCTTGAATTGAATGCATGTCAGTGATGATCTGCTGTAGGCTAGAATCCAGTTTTTCAGAAGCATTAAGTGTTTGTTGCCCTTGATCGTTACATTGATCAATATCAGCAACAACTGTAGACATTTGAGTTTGAATATCTGCAACGACCCGCGTGATTTCCTCAGTGGATTGATGAGTTCGGCTAGCTAGGGCACGTACTTCATCGGCGACAACTGCAAACCCGCGGCCTTGTTCGCCTGCTCGCGCGGCTTCAATTGCTGCGTTGAGAGCTAGTAGGTTGGTTTGCTCTGCTATTTCTTGGATTATGTTCACGGCACCACCAATTTTATCTACATGCTGATTCAGCGAGCCAATCGACTGCTGGCTGTTTGATAAAATCGTGGTTAGTTGACCGATGTTGGTTACCGTCGCCTCAACAACTCCTCGACCTTGTTCGGCATTATTCGCTGCCTGATGTACGCCTTCTACCGCAACTGATGTGCTTTCAGAGATTTCACCTATTGTGGCAACCATTTGCTGAACTGCCGTCGCCATTGATGCTGTGTGGTCAGTTTGCGTGTGGAATTGCTCCATAACGCCTTCTAACTCACGATGCATATTATCGGTACTTGCAGTGAGTTGCGCCGATTTTTCTTGGGTACTACTAATTAGATGCTCAAGCTTATCCAATAGGTCATTGAGGTGATGACTGATATCAAATAGCTCGTCTTGACCTTTCAAATCAGATCGAAGTCCCATGTTGTTCGTTTCGCTGATACTTCGAATGGTGCCAAGTAAGCTATTCACTCGCGTGTTGATTGAACGTGAAATTTGCCAAATCAATGCGAAAATAACGACTAAGATCAGAGCTGTAATGACTTGCTTGATGGTCGACATTTGTTCATCACGTTGTGCGGCAGCAGAGCTAAGGGCTGTGGAAAAGGTTTCAAATTGCTCTTCTACGGCATGAGATAATGCGCGAGTTTCACCGAGTAGGCCTTTGTCATAAGCAACCCCAACAACTTGCTTTTGGGCCGCCAATTGCTTACCTGTTTTGATAAGCTCAGGAGCATATTGCCCCTCAAGCAAGTCACTATTGAATAGTCCTGCTTTTACCGCAGAGTCAAAACGGACTAATGCCAATAACTGCTGGTGGTCTGAACGTTGTTTTGCTTCTAATAGTGCTTGTTCGTAACCAGCGAGAAGCCCACTCTTTGAATCAAGCCCGTATCGTTGGTAAGCGCTGACCAGATTCTGAAAGCCCCTTTGGTATGCGAGCAAGTCTTGCTTAAATTGTTGACTGGAAGGTAATTCATTACTCTTGAGTATGTTCGCAAGCTCTTTTTCTGTGCCTATAAACTTGTCAACATTGGCGTCAAACTTATTTAGATATTTGTCATTACTACGTAGTAGGAAATCTTTTTCATTTCTGCGTAAGTTGAGTAAGCGTATTTCTAGATCACCAACGAGTGTGATGGCGTGATTTAGATCATTGCTCTTATTTTCAAAATGGGATGACGTACCCAAAAGGGCCACGATGCCTAAAATGGCGATAACTCCGAGGAAGTAGAGTTTTTGCCTAATAGTCATATTGTTGTTTCCTGAATAAGTAACTAAAAAGAGAAATCCAATGAGATTTCCAAGGGCTAGCAAACGTTGTTCAACTAACATGTCGAGAAAACGACATGCACTAATACAGCACTTTTTTACGTTGCTGTTTTTTCGCTCCGTGCTTGTTTTTTGTATCAAGTCGTCGGCGTTGAGAAGCGCGGGTTGGTTTCGTTTTAATACGCTTCTTCTCCTGTAAAGCGGCAGCTTTTATTAATGCTTGAAGCCGATTTAGGGCGTCTTCCTTATTTTGTTCTTGTGTCCGAAATTGTTGCGCTTTGATGATGATCACGCCATCTTTACTTATACGACTATCAGAAAGTGCAAGTAATCGCTCTTTGTAAAAGTCAGGTAAGCTTGAATGCCGGATATCAAAGCGCAGGTGTATAGCGGACGCTACCTTGTTAACGTTCTGGCCACCATTTCCTTGAGCTCTAATTGGGGATAATTGAATTTCCCACTCTTGAATTGTGACGGAGTTCGAAATTTTGAGCATGATAAGTAAATGCCGGTAAGGACGATTGAAAGAGTTGATAAATTAACATTACAGATGCACAAATAGAAGAAAAGACATGAGCACGATTGATTTTAGACCCTATGAGGGATTCATATTTGATATGGATGGTACTCTAATCGATACCATGCCAGCCCACTTGGCAGCTTGGCAAGCAACTGCTGAGCGTTTTGATTTTCCGTTTTGCCAGGAATGGTTTCACAGTTTGGGAGGGATGCCGAGCTTTAAAATTGTTGAGGAACTAAATCGTGTGCATGAGCTTTCGTTAGATCCTAAAACTGTCGCGACATTTAAAATGGAAACATTCGCTGCTATGGAGCTTCATGGTGACGTTATTCCTTGCACGAACATCGTGTTAGAGGAATATTTAGGCCATAAGAAAATTGCAGTCGGGACTGGCAGTCAACGAGAAAGTGCCATGCGCTTATTAAGTCATGCAGGTTTATTAGACAAGTTGGATGTTGTAGTAACCGCGAGTGATGTAGAGAACCATAAACCCTTTCCAGATACCTTTTTGGTGGCCGCGGAACAACTCGACTTGGAGGCGTCACAGTGTCTTGTGTTCGAGGATACTGAGTTGGGGAAGCGAGCGGCGCATGCAGCTGGTATGGATTGCGTTATGGTGCAAGATAATGAGTTGATCTTTTTCCCAAAACCATAGTGGCAATATCCCTTAATATGAGATCAAAATGGGGTGCAAATGCACCCCATTAATTTTTACCACATCATCGATCATGAATCATAGATGCTTATTCTGGTTGAACTAGCTCTTGGTATTCAAATGAAGGTACCACAACTTCTACGCGACGGTTTTTCTCACGACCTTCGCGAGTGCTGTTGTCAGCAACTGGGTTTTCTTCACCCATACCTTTAACTGTCAAACGATCTGAACCAATGCCAGCTGCGGTTAGGTAATCAGCAACAGATTGAGCACGACGCTCAGACAGTTTTTGGTTGTATGCCGCAGGGCCTGAGCTATCCGTGTAACCAGTAATCTCTACTTGAGCTTGAGGATATTCGTTCAAGAATGAAACAAAGTTGTCCAGACGTTCAGAAACGGACTCTGTTAACTTAGCACTATCGAATTCAAACGTACCTGTACCGTACTCTTCTTTGTGCACCTTGCTCATCATCACTGGTTCTGGATCTGGCTCGATCACTTCTTCCGTTACAACTGCTGCAACAACTGGAGCTGCTGCGAATTTGTAGTTAACACCGATACCAAAGAAGTTAGCATCCATGTCGTCCCACACGTCGTCAGACATGTCTTGGTAACGTTGGTATTCAGCGCGAACACTCCAGTTTCTATCGATCGAGTATTCAGCACCCAAAGAACCTGTTGGGACAAAGTCTGTTTCGTCATCAGACATCATGTAAGCACCACCGATCTTAGCAAACAGATTCCAAGAGTCGTTTAAGTGCCAGTTGAATTTAGGTGCAAGTGTTAAAGCCGTTAGATTGCCGTCAATCGTATTAATCGTATTAGCCCCTGACATCGAGTTAGCTTTGTAGTCGCCTAAGAAGTCTACGCCGTACTCTAGCCCGATGATATCGGTAAAGTCATAACCGATATGTAGTCCTGCACCGAACGCTTCATCATCACAAGGGCTATTTAGATAGCAAGCGTCGTCAAGTGTAGTCATGCCCACTTTGCCCCCGATGTACATTTCAGCTTGAGCAGAGTTTAAAAGCGCGCTACTACCAGCTACCACTGCTGCTACTGCAATTGCTACTTTGTTCATAATGTTTCCTTGTATTGATTGCATATTAACTTCTACTTCGTTTTATCAAAAAATTAGAAAAAACCAGTGTTTATAAGAAATTAGTTTAATATTCTAATCATTTCATATCAAGCAACAATATATTTGAACTTGATCAACATTTACTACCCCAAAATACCTCACAAACTTCTGATATTTCTTACATTGTAGTAAAGATTTTTTGGTGCATAAGAAAATTGATGATTATTTTGAACTTTTTTTCGTAAACTTTACTTTACATTGTGCGCGGTGATTAACAGGTGGTTTTTATTTGCATTTATTTGCAAAAACTGATTGCAAGTCTACGCCTAAGCCGATAAGTTACTTAAACGCTAGACAGAAAATGACCACAGCCCTTGATGCTGCTCGCTTTGTGAACAATGTTGCAATGAGTTCAGTTGGTAAAAATGGGGTCGGAAATAAAACCAGGAAGTAGAAGTAATGTTTCAAACTGATGATGTAAGAATAAATAGAGTAAAAGAGTTATTGCCACCTGTTGCAGTATTAGAGAAGTTCCCAGCGACTGAAACCGCTTCTTCGACCACTTTTGATTGCCGTAACGCCATTCACAATATTCTTGAAGGAAAAGACGATCGATTACTCGTGATCGTTGGCCCGTGTTCTATTCACGATCCGGCTGCCGCGGTTGAGTACGGTAAAAAGCTAAAAGTACTACGTGATGAACTGGGCGAGCAGCTTGAGGTTGTTATGCGAGTTTATTTTGAAAAGCCGCGTACAACCGTTGGTTGGAAAGGCCTTATCAATGACCCTTACTTAAACGACACCTATAAGCTAAATGATGGTCTACGTATCGGACGTAAACTTCTTCTTGATCTAACCGATATGGGCTTGCCAACGGCAAGTGAATTCTTAGATATGATCACACCTCAGTACGTGGCGGATTTGATCAGTTGGGGCGCTATCGGTGCTCGTACGACAGAATCTCAGGTTCACCGCGAGCTAGCTTCTGGTCTTTCTTGTCCTGTAGGTTTCAAAAACGGTACAGACGGGAATATTAAAATAGCGAGCGACGCGATTCGTTCTGCAAGCGCTTCCCATCACTTCCTTTCAGTAACAAAATACGGTCATTCCGCGATCGTAGAAACCGCTGGTAATCCAGACTGCCATATTATTCTACGTGGCGGTAAAGAACCAAACTACAGTGCAGCACATGTAGCTCAAATTAAAGATGAGCTGGACACCGCAGGTCTGCCGAAAAAAGTGATGATTGATTTTAGCCATGCTAACAGCTCGAAGCAGTTCAAGCGTCAAATGCTGGTGTCTGATGATGTATCCGAGCAAATCTCTGGTGGCGAAGAAGCCATTTTTGGAGTGATGATCGAGTCTCATTTAGTTGAAGGTCGCCAAGACTTAGTGGATGGTAAAGCAGCCACTTATGGTCAGTCGATTACTGATGCATGTATTGGTTGGGAAGATACGGAAACGGTACTTCGTCAGCTTTCTGATGCAGTAAAAGCGCGCCGCAACAAGTAAGCTCAACAGAAAAACTTTTTAAAAGCGAAAAGTGAATAGTGAAGAGCCAGAGGTACTATGCCTCTGGCTCTTTTTGTTGAGAATTACTCTCATATCTTTCTATTGCTTCTGCTTTCCTATATGTTATCTGTATACGTTGTAACCAAAAGGAATTTGGAATTGAATCGTAATGTATGGCTTCTATCCCTCTGCCAAGCCTTATTAATGACAGGGAATATTTTACTCATATCTGTTATTGCCCTTATTGGCAAAACACTTGCGCCGTCATCAAGTTTTATCACATTACCAGTTGCACTGCAGTTTTTGGGACTGATGGCCGCGACAATTCCTGCGTCGCTAATTATGGGCAAGTTAGGGCGTCGCCTTGGTTTTAGCCTTGGTAATGTCATTGGCATTTTGGGTGCTAGTCTAGCGACGTATGCATTAAGTCAACAAAACTTCTATCTGTTCTGCATGTCTACGTTTTTGCTTGGTGTTGGTATAGGTTTCGGTACTCTATACAGGTTTGCTGCCATTGAAGTGTGTGAAGAGTCGGCAAGGCATAGGGCGATTTCGATATCTATGGCGGGTGGGGTGTTAGCGGCGATCCTTGGGCCTAATCTGGCCGTGTACTCGCAGCAGTGGTCAGATGATGGCTTATACATTAGTGCATTTGCTGTGCTTGTCGTGCTTTATATAACCGCGTTGGTTGTGCTACAAACCATTCGTTTTCCACCTGCACACACGCAGGCGCTACACGCTAAGGCGGATAAGCTGAGACTGATTATTCGTCGACCTAATTTCATGCTGGCAGTTATCGCGGCAATGGTTGCGTACGCGGTGATGAACATTTTAATGACAGCAACTCCTTTAGCGATGATTGGTTGTGGCTTTGATTTTGATAAAGCGGCGGGAGTGATCGAATGGCACGTGTTGGGTATGTTTGCACCTGCGTTTGTCACGGGCCGTCTGATAGAGCGGTTTGGCGCTAAGAATATGATTTTGGCGGGTGGATTGCTATTTGTTGCTTGTATTGGAATTAATATACATGGAGTGTCTATCTGGCATTTTAGTCTTGCTTTAATCCTGTTAGGAATAGGGTGGAACTTTATGTTTATCGCAGCAACCGGGCTGTTTAGTCAAAGTTATGAAGCGAAAAACAGAAGCAAGGCTCAAGCGTTTAATGAATTCTTCGTGTTCAGTTGTGTCACCATCACCGCATTACTATCTGGTTGGCTTGAGTCTACCGTAGGTTGGCAGAATCTTAATTTGTATGTTCTTCCATTTGTGTTACTCGTTATCGCGATGTTTGCGTTAAAAACGAATAAAAAGCCAGAATCACAAACCGCTTAATTGAGGCTTAATATATAACCCGGCCGATCGTGTCGGGTTTGTTTATTAGCTCAAATCAACAATCTCTTCTTTATGTTTTTATCGATAATGTGAATTCCCACAATAAAAATGTCGATTTGATAAGACTTTTTATCTAACTTTTTGTAATAAAAATAAAAATCCTGTATATATCTTGCCGAAAATCAATAAAAACTAAAGAAGTTTCGTCTATGTCAGCCAATATTTCTCATAAAGCTCAAGAAACTCTCGTGAGGGAGTCTGAGGAACTCGTCTCAACAACGAACTTACAAGGTGTTATTACATATTGTAATGAAGCCTTTTGCCGCGTTGCTGAATACACTCACGAAGAACTTGTCGGTCAGAACCATAATATAGTTCGTCATAAAGATATGCCTAAAGCCGCTTTCGGTGATATGTGGGCACGCCTTAAACAAGGTAAAGCCTGGCGTGGAATGGTTAAGAATGCCACTAAGTCTGGCGGTTACTATTGGGTTGATGCTTATGTCACCCCTATCTACGAAGACAACCATGTTGTTGGGTATCAATCAGTGCGCGTGAAACCAAAGCGAGAGTGGGTTGATATTGCGACAAAAGCCTACAAAAGCATGCGTGCTGCAGAGAAGTCTGATCGAACTTGGTCGTTGAAAATCAATGAAACCATTCGCTATGCGATTCTACTTGGTGCACTAACCGCACCTGCAACCGCATATGCGTTGTCTGTTGAAGGGCCGTTGGCTTGGCTTGCAAGTGCGTTACCTGCAAGTGTTCTGGCTCTGTTATTCCGCCAAGAGTTAATTGATACACCTCAGCAACTTAAAAAGTTACAAAAGCAATATGACAGCGTAAGTCGCTTGATCTATTCCGGTAACACGGCATTTTCGATTGCCGATTTCCATATCAAAATGCTATCCGCAAGAATTCGAACCGTGTTAGGAAGAATGACTGACTCCGCATTGCCTTTGCAGCATTGCGCCGAAGAGCTCAGTCAAACAACGGCAGAAGTCTCGGCTGCATTAAATCAGCAAAATACCGATATTCATCGTGTGCGAGATGCTACCCAAGAGGTGGAGTTGTCGGCAAATTCGGTTTCTTCGAGTACCAATGATGCCCATATGTTGATTGATGATACATTGAAGTCATGCTTGATGGCGAAGGAGACCATCGATCAAACGCACACCAATCTAGCGCAATTAAGTCTTCAAGCTGAAAAAGCGACGGAAACGACGTATCAACTGAGTGATCAGGCGCAGAAGGTGAACCATTTGATGGAAGAGATTGGTGGAATCGCAGAGCAAACCAATTTACTGGCACTTAACGCGGCGATTGAAGCTGCAAGGGCTGGGGAGCAAGGTCGTGGTTTTGCTGTTGTTGCTGATGAGGTCCGCGCGCTTTCTGGGCGTACATCCAATGCAACTGAACAAATCCAAGCTTCTATCTCAACTATGTTGACAACGATTCAAAGTTGGCAGAAAGATATTCTGGCAAACAAAGAGCAAACCGATGCCTGTTCTCAAGTAGCAGAACAAAGCGCGTTGCGTTTGTCTGAAGTTGAACAGATGATGCAAACCATGAGTGGGCTGATGGTTGATGTAGCAGAAGCTGCGAATAACCAGTTAAAGCTATCTAGTGATGTAAACCAGCACATTCATTCTATCGCTTCGACCGCAGAACAAAACTTGGCAGCAACACATTCAGTTGAGCAAAATAGCCGACAGTTGAAAGACCAAGTACAAGATTTCTATCAGCTCGCACTTCGATTTGAAGACAAATAGTCGTAACGAAAGTTGTGATGTTTATGTCCTGGCTGCGTTTATACGAATAGGAGCCAGATAAAAGAAAGCCCCGCCATTGCTGGTGGGGCTTTTCAGTTTTCACATTCGCAATAGAGAAAACTGACTATCTTTTTACTGCAATTACGCGAGTAGCTCTTTTGCTGTGTTCACTACGTTTTCAGTCGTGAAGCCAAACATTTTGAATAGTTCGCCAGCTGGTGCAGATTCACCGAATGAAGTCATACCGATGATGCGACCGTCGAAGCCTACGTACTTGTACCAGAAGTCAGCAATACCTGCTTCAATTGCGATACGTGCTGTTACGTCTGATGGCAGTACAGCTTCACGGTAAGCGGCGTCTTGTTTGTCGAATGCGTCTGTTGATGGCATTGAAACAACGCGTACTTTCTTACCTTCAGCAGTTAGCTGTGCTGCTGCTTCTACTGCTAGTTCAACTTCAGAACCTGTTGCGATAAGGATTAGCTCTGGCTTGCCTTCGCAATCTTTCAGAATGTAAGCACCTTTCGCGATGTCTGCTACTTGTTCTGCTGTGCGCTCTTGTTGCGCAAGGTTTTGACGAGAGAAGATAAGTGCTGTCGGTGCATCTTTACGTTCAATCGCTAGTTTCCAAGCTACAGCGGACTCAACTTGGTCACATGGACGCCATGTGCTCATGTTTGGTGTTAGGCGTAGCGATGCCATTTGCTCAACTGGTTGGTGAGTTGGACCATCTTCGCCAAGACCGATAGAGTCATGCGTGTACACTTGGATGTTCTGAATTTTCATCAGCGCAGCCATACGCATTGCGTTACGTGCGTACTCCATGAACATTAGGAATGTTGCGCCGTAAGGAACGAAACCACCATGTAGCGCGATACCGTTCATGATCGCTGTCATACCGAATTCACGTACGCCGTAGTGGATGTAGTTACCAGAGAAGTCGCTTGCTTCTAGAGACTTAGAACCAGACCACATGGTTAGGTTAGAAGGTGCTAGGTCAGCAGAGCCACCCATGAACTCTGGTAGTAGAGCACCAAATGCTTCTAGAGCATTTTGAGACGCTTTACGTGATGCAATGTTTGCTGGGTTAGCTTGAAGATCAGCAATGATTTGGCTTGCTTTCTCTTCCCACTGTGCAGGAAGCTCACCGTTTACGCGGCGTTTAAATTCAGCTGCCAGCTCAGGGTACGCTGCTTCATAAGCTGCAAATTTCTCGTTCCACGCTGCTTCCTTAGCTGCGCCTGTTTCTTTCGCTGACCATTCTGCGTAGACTTCTTGCGGAATTTCAAAAGGACCGTGCTCCCAACCTAGTTCTTTGCGTGTTGCTGCGATTTCTTCTGCACCTAGTGGCGCACCGTGACAATCGTGTGAACCAGATTTGTTTGGTGAACCAAAACCGATGATAGTCTTAGTACAGATAAGTGTAGGACGTGGATCCGCTTTCGCCGCTTCAATTGCTGCGTTGATTGCGTCAGCATCGTGACCATCGACTGCAGGGATTACGTGCCAACCGTAAGCTTCGAAACGCTTAGGTGTGTCGTCAGAGAACCAACCTTCAACGTGACCGTCGATAGAGATGCCGTTGTCATCCCAGAATGCGATCAGCTTGCCTAGACCAAGAGTACCTGCAAGAGAGCATGCCTCGTGCGAAATACCTTCCATCAGACAGCCGTCGCCCATGAACACGTAAGTGAAGTGGTCAACGATGTCGTGGCCTTCTTTGTTGAATTGCGCTGCTAGCGCTTTTTCAGCTAGAGCCATACCAACCGCGTTAGTGATGCCTTGACCTAGCGGACCCGTTGTGGTCTCGATACCTGGCGCGTAACCATACTCTGGGTGACCAGGAGTTTTAGAGTGAAGCTGACGGAAGTTTTTCAGATCGTCGATAGACAACTCGTAACCTGCAAGGTGCAGTAGAGAGTAAATCAGCATTGAGCCATGGCCGTTAGACAGTACGAAACGGTCGCGGTCTGCCCACTCAGGGTTTGATGGGTTGTGGTTTAGATGAGAGCGCCAAAGAACTTCAGCGATGTCAGCCATACCCATAGGTGCACCTGGGTGACCAGAGTTAGCTTGTTGAACACCATCCATGCTTAGCGCACGGATTGCATTTGCTAGATGTTTACGATCCATAGTGATTACTTCTCGATATTTGATTTAAATAGAGGGAACTCGCCGAAACAAGTTCAAATAGAATTTTTTGAAAATAGTGCTGATGGTAAAAGCGAGTAGACGGGCTACTCGCTTTTGGTAAGCAATTAAAGCTTAGCTTCGATCATCGCTTCTAGTTTGCCTTGGTCAACGGCGAAGTTGCGGATACCTTCAGCCAGCTTCTCAACAGCCATTGGGTCTTGGTTATGTTCCCATAGGAACTCTGCGTGAGTCATTGGTGCTGGACGCTCAGCTGCGCCTTTAGAATCAACTAGTTTCTCAACTACTTCACCCTCAGCTGCTTCTAGTTCTGCAAGTAGAGCAGGAGCGATAGTTAGACGGTCACAACCAGCTAGTTCTAAGATCTCACCGATGTTACGGAAGCTTGCGCCCATAACTACAGTTTTGTAGCCGTATTCTTTGTAGTAGTTGTAGATCTTAGTTACAGATAGTACGCCTGGATCTTCTTGAGCTTCGAAGTCACGGCCTTCTTTCGCTTTGTACCAGTCCATGATACGACCAACGAATGGCGAGATTAGGAATACACCCGCTTCTGCACAAGCACGTGCTTGAGCGAACGAGAATAGAAGCGTTAGGTTACAGTTGATGCCTTCTTTTTCTAGGATCTCAGCTGCGCGAATGCCTTCCCAAGTTGAAGCCAGTTTGATAAGGATACGGTCGTTAGTGATGCCAGCATCGTTGTACATTTTCACTAGTTGACGAGCTTTCGCTACGCTGCCTTCCATATCGTAAGATAGACGAGCGTCTACTTCTGTAGAGATACGACCTGGGATAGTTTTTAGGATTTCTTTACCGATGTTTACTGCAAGCATGTCACAAGTATCTTGAACTTGTTGAGCTTTGTCGTTGCTCTGTGCTTTAGCGTATTCGATTGAAGCATCGATTAGAGGTGCGTACTCTGCGATTTGAGCGGCTTTAAGGATAAGAGAAGGGTTAGTTGTTGCGTCTTCTGGCTGATACTTTTTAATTGCATCAATTTCGCCAGTGTCTGCTACTACAGTCGTTAGTTTACGAAGTTGCTCTAACTTGTTGCTCATAATCGATCATCCTATTTAAATGGGCTTAAGCGTGATTTTTGTTATCACAGCTTGTGCATTTGCAAGCGAGTTAGCTAACCGTCTCATCGCATTTAATGAGACATCTGCTCAGCCAACTACGGAAAATTTCGTTACCGAACAAATGCTATGAACATTTGATCGATAGCTGAGTAAATGATGTGTCCATATTTATCCTATCTATGCTGAAAGTCAATCGCTGAAATGGACTTATAGTGAACTTCATCAACGTTTTTTTACTGTGTGTTTAGTGGTTAACCCAAATAAACGTTTGCCCTTATTGTTCAAAGCTTGAGCGTTGTACGCTAGGGTAAAAAATTGTAGTGAGAAAATGTTATTGCGATGAGCAAATGTAGCGTTTAAATTGATAAAGAACATATGCTAAGTCAATGAGCATATGCTCACTTATTGCATACAATATCGATCCTCTTAAAGGGCGAGAGAAACCATGAGCAGTTCTAATCAAGATATTTCCATTGAAAACACGGATTTGTTGACAGAGATTTCCGTCGCGTATTATCAAGACGGTGCGACTCAGGAAGAGATATCGAGAAAATTTGCCATATCACGCGCAAAGGTTGGGCGAATGCTCAAGCAGGCGCGTGATGAAGGCATTGTTGAAATTACCGTTAAATACCATCCGGTGTTCAGCGCCAAGATCGAACAACGTTTGATCGAGCGATTCGGCGTTAAGCGCGCGCTTGTTGCTCTTGATCAACCGAATGAAGAAGCGCAACGACTACAGGTCTCGGGATTGGTGTCCAATTATCTCACTAGCACGCTCAAAAACGGCATGGTGGTGACGGTCGGACAAGGGCGCAACGTGTCGTCTGTCGCTCACCATATTGGTGTTATTACGCCGCGTGATTGTAAATTTGTGTGTGGCATTGGTGGTATTCATCCGCGTGGCGGTATGTATAACGCCGACCATATTTGTCGTCAGTTGGCGAAGAAATATGGGGGGACCTCTGAAACCCTTTATGCGCCGGCTTACGCAGAAAACAGAGAACAGAAGTTGGCCTTTATGCAAAATGCAACCGTGAAACAAACGCTCGACCTAGCACGTAAAGCCGATGTCGCTTTGGTTGGTATTGGTGACATGAGCGAAAACAGTTACATGGTCGACTTAGGTTGGTTTACGCCTGATGAAGTGGTTCAGTCGAGACTTCAACAAGGTGTGGTAGGGGATTTTGCAGGTTATGACTTCTTTGATATTCACGGTAATGTAGCGAACACGGTAATGAGTGACCGAGTAATTGGACTTGGTATTGAAGAGTTTCGGCCGATCTCGGAAGTCATTGCGATCGCAGCAGAGAACAGCAAGCCGCTCGCTCTACTCGGAGCATTAAGAACTGGAGCGATAGACGTGATCGCCACGAGCGTTAGCAACGCATTAACCGTGCTCAACTTAGATGAGCAGATGCACGGCAACGCGACATCTGAACGCTAATGGAAATAGTAGGCTTTTGATGTAGTCAGGCTATGAGGGGTGACAAATCACTCATAGCCAGTTTCTATTTCGAAATGACAAGTTTGGTTTAGAAGCTGCGTTTAGTTTATTGGAACACATCATCTTTAGATAAACGTAAGATACTTTGTTAAACAGACACTTGTCTTAACACTCGATAGGTAGAGAGTGGTCTGCACCCCATTCGGTCCAAGAACCGTCGTACACCGACAGGTTGTCCAGACCAATTTGATACGCCGCGAGTAATAAAATGCATGCGGTTACACCGGAACCGCAACTAAAAATAATCGAATTGTCACTATCTATCGTTAGTGCGCTAAATATCTGTTGCAACTCTGAGTTTGGTTTAATGTGACCGTTGGTCAAGAGTTCTTGAAACGGTAAGCAAACCGAATTTGGAATGTGACCACTACGTAGACCTTCTCGTGGCTCAGGCACTTCACCAAGGAATCGTGCTTTGGCTCTGGCATCGATGATGTTGGCACTTTTATTGGTTGAATGAGCAAGAACATCTTGTGCACTCAAAAAGGCATTTTGGTTGAGCTTACCTGCAAAGTTACCTTCTTCGCTTGGTTGCGATAGGGTACTTTCAACAGGGAATCCGGCTTCAACCCAAGCGGGAAGGCCGCCGTTTAAGACTCGAACATTATCATGTCCCATAGCTTTGAACATCCACCAAGCTCTTGGCGCGGCTAAAGTGCCAGAGTTGTCGTAAACCACAATCAAATCTTCGTTGTTCAAACCGAGTTGTTGCGCACTTTGGTTGAAGCCTTCTTCTGTTGGCATCATATGCGGCAGGGAAGAACCGGGTAAGCAAAAGTCATTGTCGTAATCGAAGCGTAAAGTATTTGGAATCCACTTATCTTGAATCTTTTTGCCTTCAGAAGGGATTTGAAACGCAATACTAGCGTCGAGGAGCTTGACGTTAGGTTGGCCGAGAAGGCTATTGAGTTCATCAGTACTAATCAGTGCTTGCATTGTCTTTAGTTTGCTAGGTGGATAATCTTACTGTTTTACAACAAAAAAATCGCATGTTCAAAAGAACGATGCGATTTTTAAGTTAAAGATTGAAGATTTGTTCTGAAAGACAGCTTTCGATTTACCCAGTTACATGGTCCAAGTGCTGTCTCCTGAAGTAATGACTTTCTGAATTGGGTCACTGCCGTCATAGAACCAAATTTCAACAAGTAGGCTACCTTGGCTATCAGAAACATTAAAGTCGACATTTGCTGTACCATTGTTGAGTGGAACCGATGCGACTTTGCTTGGGTATTTTGCATCGTAGTTACCTGAACTGTTCTCGACGAACTCTTTGTACACGCTTAGGTGCGCTCGTTGAGAAGAGAAACCACTGATGTCTACATTGAGCGTACCTTCCGTCACTGGGTTGTAGCTAAAGCCATCCGGTACTACTAGGTCCTGCATGGTTGCATCTTCTACAGTTACGGTAGTCTCTTCTACGGTTGTTTCTTCCTGTTGGGTAGTGTCTTCCTCTACAACGGTCGTTTGAGCTGGTGGAGGTGGTGTACTGTTACCACCACCGCCGCCACCGCCACAAGCTGATAGTGCTAATCCCATGATGATTGTGATAAGTGCTTTCATAATGTTATCTCCCTATGGAATGTAGCATTTGTTAGGTGTTGGAGCGGTGTGCCAATCTGTGCTTAGTTCGCCACCAGACTCAGCCCAAGTTTGGAATTGAGGGTATGCATCGACCATGTCTACACGCTCTAGCGGCCAATCCCAATCCTCTACTATCAACAGTGCCCAAGGTAAGTTGTTTGCTGTTTTGAAGTACACTCCTTGTGCAGGGTCACTGGCATCGACGCCGACACCGAAGAGGTTTTGGTCATCAAACTGTTCTGTTGGTGCTTGGTCTGCTAAGTGAACTTCCCATTTACGACCTGGTTGGAAGGTAATCCCGTCGCCATGGTAAGTCCCCGGCGTTGCGAAGATGAACGGGTCGTATGGCATGGCTTGAATGGCTGAACGGTCAGAGCCTTCGGTGAAGTACACATTCAAGGTAAAGGTGAGTGAAACGTTATCATCACAGCCAGACTCGGTACGGAAGTAGCTACAGCTGCTAGCCGCGTGTGTGCTTAAGTCTTCACTGATGATGAAAATTGCTTCATCAGAAATACTTTCCAAACCATTAGATGCTTGTTCTACACCATTGAAGGATAGCGTTGTTAATCCGTTTTCAATCGAGCTTCTCAATACACCCGGTAGTCGGATTGCGAAGCCATTTTTGTAACTTGCGCCGTAGGCCGCTAGGTCACCTGTAATCTGGATATTCTCAACATGACCAGCAAGACTGGTTTCAGTGATGCGGAATTTCACGACCACATCGTTCATGTCGTAGTCTGCGGTGTATGGCCAGTTATCTTCGTAAGCCACGGTGGCGTAATCTTCTGCACTCGGGAAATACTCCACTGAGTAACCATTACCAGTGATGGTAATTGGGTAATCTTCCACCTCACCAGACGTCGAACCACCATCGTAGTTTAATCCGGTTTGTTGGCTAAAGCGGAATCGGCTCCAGCTAGACCCTTCCGTTGCAGCGGTTGAAACTACAAACGGTAGGGGATTATTACCCGCAGACAGTAATTCGTCAGTAAAGACTTGTTCGCCTTCATCATCAAAGTCACCATCGCGGTTCCAGTCAAACCATGCTGATAGGTAGCCAGAAGTGGAAGCCGTCACATTCACAATTGAACTTAAGCCTGGGTCAAGTGCGGATACAAAACCAACACCATCTTCATCAGCTGTGCCAACAGAGTTGTCGTTTGCTTGACCGTCGGCATCACCATCTGGAGCGACTGAACCAAGCCAAGTTACACCGTCCACCTCATGGCGAGGACCGTTTGACGCAAGCGTGGTGTGGTAGCTGTCTGGAGCATCACCAAAATCAATTGGCTCGTCTTCGTCAATCACTGGAGCATTTGCACAACGTGCTCCATCATTTTGGCTTGAGCTTGGACCGTTGGATACAAACTCAACCGCAGGAACGATACCTGCTGCGATATTGGCTGCGTTACCTTCCGAAAGGTCAACACGATAGATTTTGCCGTCTTGGTTGCGTGACACGTAGTAGTTGCCGTTTACATCGAAGTAGCCAGCACCAAATGTGCCTAGCTCGCCAGTGTCACCTATCGCAGTCGTATTACCATTCGATGGGTTGAACTGGTATAGCACTCCAGAGTTATTGTCGATGCCGTAAAGGGAGCCGTCGCCTGGGTGGAATGCAAAGTCGGTTAGATTCACCGTCGCTGTTGAGCTGATTTTCACGATGCTCAATGTCGCATTTGGATCAGAATCGAGCGGAGAAAGGTCAATGGAGAAAAGTCCTTTGCCTTTGCGGTACAAGTAGTAGACGTGGTTGTAAACGTCACCTACGTAAAACGTGTGGTCGGTAGGAAGACCCGAAACATCAAGTGTCTCTGCTTGGAAGTCTTGACCAAGACGAACAATCTTTTTGTTTGTGGTGTCGTAGCCGTAGATATAACGGTCAGTGAAGTTAAAGCCTACACCGTTGATGCCCGAAGCCAAACCTGTGTCGTCCTCTAAAAGAGTCGTAGAGCCTGTAACCAAATTGACGCCATAGATTTGAACCGGGGTTGATTGGAACAGGTATGCTTGGCTTGGGCACGTATCAAATGGCGCCGCTTGTGCGTAAGCGCTCGCTATTAGAGACCCAAGTAGTAGTGATGTCCTTTTCATAATTCGCCCTCTCATTGGTTCGTGATATATGCAATGAAAGGAATGTGCCAACTTTTAAGTTGTTGAATTTTATTGATTTAATATTTGTAAGAAGAGGGGTTTTAAATCTGATTGTCAAAATGAGAAAAAAGCCCAACATCGAGTTGGGCTTTTTGGGAATGATTAGAGGTTTAGAACTAACTACAAACCGGACAGGTTGGCATTTTCATCAGATTCATTTCTCGCCAAGACATGCTGAGCGCGTCCAAAATCAGAATTTTGCCTTTCTTTGGTTGGCCGTAATCAGCAATCACTTTGATCGCTTCCATAGCTTGTACTGCGCCAACAATACCCACAACAGGCGCCATGACTCCGGCTTCGACACAACTTAACGCACCGCTGCCGAAGAGGGCACTTAAGCACTGGTAACATGGTTGTGCTGGATCATCGTAAGTAAACACACTCACTTGGCCCTCCATACGAATGGCCGCG
The DNA here is from genome assembly GCF_033339295.1 of Vibrio sp. 704. Classification (NCBI taxonomy): domain Bacteria; kingdom Pseudomonadati; phylum Pseudomonadota; class Gammaproteobacteria; order Vibrionales; family Vibrionaceae; genus Vibrio; species Vibrio sp. 704. Next base: position 187,478 of record NZ_JAWOUH010000001.1, read on the forward strand.
CCTGAAATTAGCGGTGTTTTAGTCGCAAAACATAGGCGGTTAAGTTGATTGCGCGTATCGACGTTATCTGATGCATCGACAACAATAGTGTGTTGCTTAATCAGGCTCTCTAACGCGGTATCATCAAGACGTTTTGCGATGGTATCTACGACAATGTGCGGATTAAGTTCACGTAGTGCATTGGCCGCCGAGTCTACCTTCTTACGACCAATATCCGCATCGTGGTGCAGCACTTGGCGCTGAAGGTTAGACAACTCGACGATATCATCATCAATCAGCGTGATTTTACCGACACCAGCAGTCGCCAAATATTGGCTTGATGCGCAGCCTAAACCGCCAGCACCAAGCATCAATACCGATGCTTGTTTGAGTGCTTCTTGTCCTTCAAAGTCAAACTGACGAAGAATGATCTGGCGGTTGTAACGCAACATTTCCTGATCGGAAAGAATATCCACAACGTCTTCCTAGTAAAGGGTTGAGTTGAATAGTTGAATCTGAACCGTTTCGCCCACTTCAACTCGGCCGCGTTCACGTTCCAATACAACAAAACAGTTCGCTAGGCTCATTGAGCGGAATGCACCAGAGCTTTGGTTACCGGTTGTTTCAACGACAAACTTGCCATCTTCCAATGTATAGATACCACGTTGGTAATCGGTACGACCTGGCGCTTTCTTAAAGGCGGTTTTGGTTGTTGCTGGAATAGATTCGGGTGCTTTCCATTCTGTATGGCCTGCAAGTTTTGCCAGCATTGGTTGAACAAGCACGTACGTAGTAAGAACTGCAGAAACAGGGTTACCCGGCAGCCCACAGAACCAAGCTGTACTTAGCTTACCAAATGCGAAAGGTTTACCCGGCTTGATTGCTAACTTCCAGAAACCGATTTCACCAAGCTCTTCAAGAATGTCTTTGGTGTAATCCGCTTCGCCCACACTAACACCGCCTGAGGTCACAACCACATCTGCCAATGTTTGTGCTTGTTCAAAGGTTGCTTTCAGAGTCTCTGGGCAATCTGGAATGATACCAAGATCAACGGCTTCACAACCGAAGTTCTCGATAAGTGGTTTAATACCGTAACGGTTGCTGTCGTAGATCTGACCTTCGTCTAGCGGTTCGCCCAGTGGTTTAAGTTCATCACCAGTAGAGAAGAAAGCAACTTTTGGCTTACGTACTACTGTCACATGGCTAACACCAAGCGACGCAATCATCGGAATATCGCGAGGTGTCAAACGTGCACCTTTTGCCAGTACGATGTCGCCTTGTTTGATGTCGTCACCTGTTGGGCGGATGTTGTTTTGTGGCTTCACGTCGGTTTGGTTGAACTGAATGCCAGCATCTGTTACTTCAGTGTTTTCTTGCATGATAACGGCATCACAACCCTGTGGGATTTTTGCGCCAGTCATGATGCGAACACAGGTACCTTGAGGCCATTCACCTTCAAAAGGTTGTCCTGCAAATGATTTACCTGCCAGAGGCAATACAGAAGATGACTCAAGATCTTGAATGCGAATAGCGTAGCCATCCATTGCTGAGTTGTCGAATGGCGGTACGTGGATAGGAGACAAGATATCTTTTGCCAGTACAAAACCGAGTGCTTCAGCAAGTGGAAGAGAAAGCGTTGTTTGGATAGGTTTGATTCGCGATAACATTTTGTCCATCGCTTCTTCAATTGGCATCAAGCCAGGTGCGTCGCAGCAGCCCATTGAGAAAATCCTGTGTTCTTTTGTTTTGTGGCAACTTTACCATAAAAGGGGACTGAGTAAGAATGTCCACCTATAAAATATGGGTGTAATTATTCAAAAATCCGAGTATCCTTGTCAGCCATCCAAAAGGGGTAAAAAACCTGCGGAGCTCAAGAAAATCAGCTCAGTACCTTCATCTGATGTGACTTGGTGTAAAGACACGAACTGAGCAACTCAAAGCGAAAAGTATGAATGCAATTTTGATTGGGTTTGTACGAAGGCTGAAGTAAAACAAAAGAGGAAGTGGAATGTCAGGTCTTAGCGAGTCAGCGAAGTTAGTAAAAGAAGCGCTAGAGCAACGCGGTTTGGAAACGCCAATGCGTCCAAACAACGTAAGTCGTGAAGAGAAGAAAGAGAAGATCGAACACCACATGCGTGAGATCTTAGGTCTACTTCAACTTGACCTCACTGACGATAGCCTAGAAGAAACCCCTCACCGCATTGCTAAGATGTACGTTGACGAAATCTTCTCTGGTCTGGATTACTCCAACTTTCCTAAAATCACGGTGATTGAGAACAAGATGAACGTGAGCGAGATGGTTCGCGTGAAGGACATCACAGTGACCAGTACTTGTGAACACCACCTTGTGACCATCGATGGCAAGGCTGCTGTGGCTTACATTCCACGTGGCAAGATCATTGGCCTGTCAAAGATCAACCGTATCGTTCGCTTCTTTGCCCAGCGTCCACAAGTTCAAGAGCGTATGACTCAGCAAATTCTTGTTGCACTTCAAACGCTGCTTGAGTCCGATGATGTGGCAGTGACGATTGACGCAACACACTACTGCGTGAAATCTCGCGGTGTGATGGATGCAACTAGCGAAACGACAACAACTGCATTGGGTGGCATCTTCAAGAGCAACCCAGCAACGCGTGCCGAATTTCTGCACGGTTTACGCTAGGTAACTAAGCAAGTTTCTAAGAGGATGGCAAACGCCATCCTTTTTTTATACTTGTTTAGAAAATGACTTCATGATTTCTGGCCAATACATTTTGACGTAACCTGCCGATACCCAAACAACCAATACAGTCGCGATACTGAGCTCTAGAAAACCAAAGTCGTGTAGCCAGTGCCAGTGAGGGTGCGATTCGGCGAAAAAAGAGGTCAAGCGATGCATTGCGATGGCGCTGATCACGGAAGGAAAGGTTACTGCCGCGATAGAAGGTTGAAACTTCAAGCGAAGTAAGCGGAAGTAACATAAGTAGATCAATAACGTCATAGTGATGGCGATCCCGGCCAATGCGCCTGTCAGTATCGGATCAGGCAAGGGAAAGTTCACCAAGTATGCTGCTAATGACAAGTTTACCGGCGCGGCCATAATCGCGAGGGTCGGTCTTGCTCGCCTTGGTAGAGAGCCGAAAAACACCAAACGATACAACACGAGTGGCAGCATGAAGAAATAAATGCCGATGCACATCATCGCTAACGTTTCGGAGAATAAGTTGTGACCTAGTTGAGAACCGGCTAGTGAACTACTGATCAGCCCCACCGGATAAAGAAACCAACTCGGTACGATATTGGACATTTTGAAGTTCATTAGCTGAAAGCTAAAAAACAGCACCATCATAGTAAAATGCAGCAAAAGCGCCATAAACCAAAGTGGATAAGCGATGATAGGCGCTACAGCGGCAAGATAATCTGCAAGGATCAGTAACGCCATACTCATTGGTGCCATTAAACTACCACTCAGCGGGTGACGAATGTCGACCATGAATAATCGTGGATTAGCGGCATATTTTATGAGTACAGGGGCGAGTAAAAGTGCGCCGAGTGACGCCAAAAATGGACGTATCGGTTCACCAATCTCAGGAACATAGAGTGCCCAAGCTTGCCCTAAACCTATCATACCTAGTGCCAACGCGGCTTGAGACGGCGGGACACTATAAAACTGCACAAGTCTTCTCCAGTTCAAATCTACTCCATTTGATTTTTGCCTGAATGAAACGAAACATGACGATTTGGATGAAATGCTCTATTTAAGTAGCGAATACTAACAAGTATGGAGAGGGGTTTCTCATGAAAGGTGGTGAGCAAATATCAGAGAATGATAATTTTGTGAGTTTGGTATCGAATATTTGGGAAAAGATGTAAAAATGCAGAGTTTATCGCTCCAAACCCTTCGATAGTCTGGAGCGAAGTGATAACAAAGAGAATGTTATGTTGATTGATTCTCCGGTAGATCCTGCTGGCGTAACTTTTCGTTTTTGATTGTACGATGCAGCAGCTGGCTGTAAATAGGTTGTCCACCCAACAATTGAGCAATAATCACAGCGCCCAAACAAGTAATGATCAATGGCAGGATTAAGTAGTAGTTATTCGTCATTTCAATCACTAACAGAATACCAGTAATCGGTGCACGTACCGTTGCAGCAAACAGGGCACCCATGCCCGCAATCGCAAATACACCAGGCTCGATATCAAGCGCAGGGAGCAAGACATCAGCACTTGCTCCGAACGCATAGCCAAATAAGGTTCCCAGAGCAAGCATAGGTGCAAAGATGCCTCCCGGCGCACCAGAACCAAAACAGAGCAGGGTTGTAATTACGCGACCAAAGAAAAGCAAAACTAAAATAGATACCGAGTAGTTACCGTTAGTAATGTCAGGAATAAGGCCGATACCACCACCAGTTAGTTGGGGTACGTACAAAAGAAGCAAGCCAAACACGCCTCCCAGTAACGAACCTACAATCAAGTAGCGCTTACGATCGTTTTTGTGAATTGCGACAAAACTGTCTTGTGCCACGGTAATTAGTTTATTGAAGATCACGCCAAACACGCCAAACAATGCGCCAAGCAATAAAAACAGCCATAGGGTTTGAAGCTCTGGCGACTGGTATTGCGGCATAGTGATAACGGCGTCTTGCCCGTTAATGGCGCGAAACACTATGTTCGCCATAATGGCAGAAATGATCACTGCGCGAATTGAGATCAAAGAGTAGCGAAACTGAGGTCGCATTTCCTCCACAACGAACATAATGCCTGCGAGAGGGGCATTAAAAGCCGCAGCCAAACCGCCAGCAGCACCAGAAGCGAGCAGGGAGTGGCGGGTATCGTCATCCTTTACGCGGAATATATCGGTCACCATTCGACCAACAGCGCCCCCCATTTGAACGGTTGGGCCTTCACGACCCAGCACCATACCTGAGCCAAGTGCGCCCATGCCGCCGAAGAATTTTACTGGTAGAACTCGCCACCAGCGCACTGGACGAATATTATCCATTGCCCCTTCGATTTCAGGAATACCAGAGCCTGCCGCTTCTGGCGCAAAGCGGTGCACAAGAAAATAGCCAATAAAAGCTAAAAGTGCGCTAATGAGAACCGCTGCCAGCCACAATGGTAGAACATTACCAATTTCGCTTCTTAACCATTCTGTTCGTGTTTCAGAAACGAAATGAACGGCAAGCTCGAAATACGTACCGACAAAACCAGCCAACGTACCCACAATGGCGGCCATAATGAGAACAGAAAATGGTGTTGACCCTCGAGAGACAAACTGGTTAATCGCATCTTTCGGTACGTGCGCCAACACAGATTTCACAATTCTCTCGCGTTTGGTCATTAACAAGCTCTCCTGTTGCTGGGGGAAGGGACGAAAGAAAGTATACGCTTCGCAGAGTCTAGACCTAATCAATAAAGATGCAATTTAGCTTTTCACTATTGAGTGTTCGAAGTGTCGCGATATTATTCATTCACTCAGATTGTGCTATTGCTCTCATAATTTAGGATAAAAAACTTGTTTTTTGAGAAAAATGAACCATGCTTTAATTGTAAAGCAACATGACTGCTTCAGAAGGAGGGATGTGAGGTTTTACACACAATTTGGATGGATTCAAACCCTACGGTAAGTCCTCGTTTTATGTTCGGGATGCATCAATAGACATCGCCGATTCGCACACTCACGATTGAGTAACGAGGTAGAGGCGCACGCACATGTGCGCCTTCTTAATTTCTGCGTTATAACTTTCATCACCATAACTTTCATCGCCACCTGCCACTATTTTTCTCTTGAACATTTTCTTGTAGTTAGTAATGTCTTGGTTCGATGTCAACCAACTAGAGCAGTGCATGCGCTTTTATCTTCGACTCTTACTTTCTTTATGTTGTTGTTCGGTAACGTTTCCGGCACTTTCAACGCCGAGCTGGTGGCAAGACACGTTGTCAGCAATGCCATATTCCAATCTAAAAGAACGTATAGAAAAAAGTGGAAGCTGGTATGGTTGCGAAGTGCAGTTGCGAGACAACTCAACGTTTATCAGCGCATTTTGTTTGGATGATTTTTCGTACTACCAGCAGCACTTGTATGGTGAAGTGGTTTTGAGAAGAGAAAGTGCTCAGTTCTCGTTTCTCACTGAATACGAGTGGCAGCGTCTGAATGACTTACTTCTCAACTTAAGAAAGGATGGGTTAGTTTTACGCAGAGTTACTATCGGACAAGAACACTATGATGTCGTTGAAGCTCTGGAAAAGAAATCTTCCGAGCTTGTCGATAAAGAAGTTATTTTGTTGATGAACCGCTATCCACAAGAAACGATTCGAAGTTTGCTTTGGGTAAAACCGGACGAGTTTCTGACGCCATCACCGTCCTTAAATGTGCACTTGCGCAGTGATGGCGAAATTATCGAGGTCAAAGTGACTCGTTTTTAGATTCTTTATGGAGAGATAGGAAGGTCGCCATTGCTGATTCATCCAAAAAACCATCCGATTTTTTGTGAGCGCGCAGGTATTGATAGCCTGCGATTAGCTTGCGGTGTAGCTCTTCTGCATCGTCTGACAACGGCTGACTCATAACGTGTTGAAAGGCAAGTTTGTACGCATCCATATCCACGACTTCAGCACGGCGATATAAATAACCACATCCCGTTGCTAACCATTCAAGAGAGCAATTGGCGCGCATTGCAATTTGATTTGCTTTAGTTAGGCTAGGTTCACTGCCTTTAAGGTATTTGCGTATTAAAGCTTCAGACACATCGACGCGTCGTGCGAACCCGCTGATGCTTTCTTCTCCGATCAGGGTGGCTAGGCGTTGGGCAAAAGACATATTTCGTACTCCAGTTCGAATTGCGAAAGTTTACCCGTTGAGCCGGTACGAAAACAAGACTACGATGAATGCAGATCAATTGAAGGAGAAAACCCATGGTTGCAAAAGTAGTAACTGCACCAAAAGGCCCAGAGTTCTCAGAGCTGGTTCAAGGATATTGGCGTGCAGTTGAGTGGGGAATGACGGCTCAAGAGCGTTTGTCATTTCTTAAGCAACACATTGAGTTAGGCATTACGACAGTCGATCACGCCGACATCTACGGTAATTACGAGTGTGAGGCGTTGTTTGGTGAAGCGTTAGCTTTAGACAAGAGTATTCGTGAGCAAATTCAGATCGTGACGAAATGCGACATCAATTTGTGTGGCGATAAAACGCCAGAGCGTAAGATCAATCACTACGACACGAGCTCAGCACATATCTACCAATCGGTGAATAACTCGCTAGAACGTTTGAATGTGGATGAAATCGACGTACTTTTAATTCATCGTCCTGACGTGTTAATGGATGCAGACGAGGTTGCAGAAGCATTTTCTGAGCTTCACAAAGTCGGCAAAGTGAAGCACTTTGGCGTGTCTAACTTCACTCCACGCCAGTTTGAACTGCTGCAATCTCGCTTAGGTAAGCCGTTGGTTACTAACCAAGTGGAAATCAACCCATTTAACTTTGAGGTTGCACACGATGGAACGCTTGATCAAATGCAAATGTTGCGAACGCGACCAATGGCTTGGTCTTGCCTCGGTGGTGGTTCAATTTTTAGTGGTGACAGTGAGCAAGCTGTTCGTGTCCGTAACGAATTAGAAGCAATTCGTGAAGAAGTGGGCGCAGCGAGTATTGACCAAGTAATTTATGCCTGGGTATGTCGTTTGCCATCTAACCCTATTCCAATCATTGGCTCTGGTAAAATCGAGCGTGTGCAAACTGCAGTTAATGCATTGAACATAGAACTTACTCGAGAGCAATGGTATCGCGTATGGGTGGCTTCTAAAGGTCATGGTGTGCCATAGAATTGATATCTTATCGATGAAATTATTATTAAAGGCATCCTCTAGTAGGGTGCCTTTTTAGTTTTAGCGCGTTACTGTTTACCCATTATGGAAATGGAAAGAATGAAATTCGAGCAAAAATGGGCTTTGGATGTTAGCTGCAACTTTTTGCTTACTTTGGGTGGAGGAGTTTTACCCATGTTTGTTTTATGTCACTAAACAGCGAATGTGATGCTTGCTTTTTAGTCATTTTGTTCACTCATTCATTCATATTGCGTATGCTTATCGAATAATAAAGAAATAAAAAACTCGTCAGTTTTCTCGTATTACATGCTGTAACAATCTGTTAGACTCCGGCGCAGATTGTGGAATATAAAAAGGTGATTGAATGTCTTTTCCCGTACTCATCTGTGATGATTCAGCGTTAGCACGCAAACAGATGGCGAGATCACTACCAGCCACATTGAATGCCGATATTACGTTTGCTATCCACGGAAAAAACGCGCTAGAAGAACTCGAAAAAAACGAGTTTAAATTGATGTTTCTTGATTTGACCATGCCAGAAATGGATGGCTTTGAAACACTAGAGCACATGCAACGGTTGGGGGATAAAACTCCGGTGGTTGTGGTGTCGGGGGATATCCAACCTAAAGCGAAAGAGCGCGTGTTCGCACTGGGTGCAAAAGCGTTTATTCAAAAACCGATCGCCAAAGATGAACTCAAGAAGGCGCTTAAAGAGTTGGTCGAGCCAGAACCTCGTCCTCAAATTATCACGCCTGTCTCTATTGAGTTACCGATTTTACGTCGTCGCGATATTTACATGGAAGTGGCTAACGTTTCAATTGGTCGAGCAGCCGATGCATTGGCGCGTCACTTTGATGTGTTTGTGCAACTACCTCTGCCGAACGTCAATATCTTTGAAGTGAGCGAACTTCACATGGCCCTACGCGACTTGGCGTCGCATGACAACGTATCGGGTGTTTGTCAGGGATTTTGTGGCGAAGGTATTGCTGGCGAAGCGCTAGTGATTTTGAGTGATTCAAGCGTATCTGATCTCAAAAAGTTGATGAAAGTACCAGCAGACAGCGAAGAGCTAGAAGAGCTTGAGCTGCTAATGGATATTTCTAATATTTTGGTGGGGTCGTTCTTAAATGGTTTAGGCGAGCAGTCTGAAGTCCGATTCTTCCAAAGTCCACCAGTACTCCTTGGTCAGCATATCTCAATTGACTCGATCATTGAATCTACAACTGGAGCATTCAGCCGCACGATGACATTCGAAGTGAGCTACAACATTGAAGGAACGTCGATTCGTTGTGACTTGTTGTTTATGTTTGTGGACGAATCCTTGCCGCTGCTTGATAACAAACTGTCTTATCTAATGGAGGAGTTCTAATGTTGAATATGCCAGCAGAGTTTGAACAATTCCATTGGATGGTGGATATGGTACAAAACGTTGACATGGGCTTAGTGGTCATTGATCGAGATTACAATGTACAGGTCTGGAATGGGTTTATGACTCATCACAGTGGTTTGCAGTCTCATGATGCGATAGGTCGTTCTATATTTGATATCTTCCCTGAAATCCCACAGGAGTGGTTTAAATTAAAAACAAAACCAGTGTATGACCTAGGCTGTCGCAGCTTCATCACATGGCGACAACGACCTTACTTATTCTGCTGTCGCAATGTTCGACCAGTTACGCAGCAAGCGGAGTTTATGTACCAGAATGTTACGTTGAACCCAATGCGCACACCGACTGGAAAAATCAACTCGTTGTTTTTGTCTATACAAGACGCGACGGCTGAAGCTCTGATGTCTCAGAATCAATAGCGATAAAAAACTTTCTCAAAAGCCAAGGTCCGCCTTGGCTTTTTTGTATACTTATAATTGTGTTTCCCAATGCGTAGAACGTGAATATGGACTTTAATCTCGCCCTAAAACTCTACACCGCAGAGCAAGTAAAAAACGGTGAAACGCTGGCTGCGCAAATGGCTGGTGTTTCTATGTATAGCTTAATGCAACGCGCTGGTATGGCCGTGTATGAGCGCTTTTTACATCTGTATCCTAAATCAAAAAATATCTTAGTGATTTGCGGTAAAGGGAATAACGGTGGCGATGGTTACGTATTTGCATCTCTTGCGAAACAAGCTCAACTCAATGTACATGTTTTCCAAATTGGTGATGTATCTGTGCTAAAAGGTGATGCTTTGCGCGCATACCAAGACTGGCAGTCAATCGACGGTGTTAACAATGATTGGGATGAATGGAATACCGCATTGCTAGAAGCAGATGTGATCATCGATGCCATGTTAGGCACTGGTTTAAGCGGTGAGGTTCGTTCGGAGTATCGTCGCTATATTGACCAAATTAATCAAATTCATACCCCTGTGATTGCAGTCGACGTTCCTTCTGGTCTGTGTGCTAATACAGGTGCAGTTTTAGGTGATGCTATTCGTGCCGAGCATACTGTAACCTTCATTGGGGTTAAACAAGGCTTATGCACTGGACAAGCGAGAGATCGCGTTGGCGAGCTCTACTTTTGTGGTTTAGGCGTCAATACTAAGTTTGATACTATCGAAGTAGAAAGTGCATTAGGTATTGATCATCAGGTTGTTTCAAGATTAATGCTCAAGCCAAATCCAACGGTCCATAAAGGTGACAACGGGAAGTTGCTTTGTGTTGGTGGCAATCAAGGGATGTCTGGAGCGATTCGTTTATGTTCCTCCGCTGCGATTAGAGCCGGAGCGGGTTTAACTGCCGCAATTACTCACACGAGTAGCCTTATTCCACTGCAGGTTGGTTGCCCAGAAGTAATGAGCCAGAGCATCACCGCTGACTTACTCAGTGATACTGAGAACGACTTAACTAAACGCATTCGCTGGGCTGACGTATTAGTGTTTGGTCCTGGCTTTGGAGATGATGAGTGGGCTTATCAAGCCTATCAATATCTGGCTCAAGAGCAGAAACCTAAAGTTGTTGATGCTGATGGCCTCAATATTCTAGCGATGCTGAGCCAGCGGTGCGATGGCACTCTGGTTTGCGACAACCATCGAGTGATCACGCCGCATCCTGGAGAGGCAGCTCGACTACTAAATGTAACCATTCAACAAATAGAAAGTGACCGATACTCTGCGGCAAGACAACTGCAAGAGCGTTATGGCGGTGTAGTGGTTTTAAAAGGCGCGGGGACGCTTATTTACGATGGAACGAGAATGTACGTCTGTCTAGCGGGTAACGCCGGAATGGCGACGGGGGGAATGGGAGATGTGTTATCTGGAGTCATTGGTGCATTACTAGCCAAAGGTTTACCAATTTCTGTTGCCGCACGTTTAGGTGTGGTACTTCACAGTCATGCTGCTGATATAAACGTGAGTCAGAATGGTCAAATTGGTCTTTTGGCAAGTGATGTCGTTAGCACTCTTCGTTCCGCTATCACCCAAGAGCTCTATCGAGTTTAATTAGATTTCATGCATTTTTGAGAAAATTGGTCGATTTTTTTGAGTACTTTTTTACGAATTAGCAGGGCATCTTAGTATTAGGTGATTGAGTTTTAGGCAGATTTGAGAGGTGATGCGTTTTAATTTTTAAGATATGACGCAAAGGTTTGCGCAATGGGTTAACTTAAGTGCTTTCTCAAGTTGTTGATAGTTATAAATAATAAGAGGTTTTGGTGACTTGGGGAGCGTTTTTGATATGCGATTTTCAAGATGGTATCACAAAAAAAATTCAAATATCAGACTTGTAGGAAATAAATCACAGCCTATAATGCTGAAAACCGGAGCGTCTGCCAACGCTCCGGTTTTTTGTGTCCGAAGAACAGTGAACTCGTCTGCCAACGAAATCACTACGCACTCTGAAATGACACATATACATATGAATCAAGGAATTACACAATGCGTATCGAACAAGAACTTAAGTTAGGTTTTAAAGATGTACTGTTTCGCCCGAAACGTTCTACCCTTAAGAGCCGTTCTCAAGTAAATTTAACCCGCGATTTTACATTCAAGCATAGTGGTCGTCAATGGTCTGGTGTGCCAGTAATCGCAGCAAACATGGATTCGGTTGGTAGCTTTGCAATGGCTAAAGCCCTAGCTGAGCATGGTGTAATGACCGCTGTTCACAAACATTACACGGTAGAAGATTGGGCTGAGTTTGCTAAATCAGCAGATAAAGTAACCATGAATAACGTTATGGTGTCTACGGGAACATCTGATGCAGACTTCCAAAAAACCAAAGACATCATGGCGCTTTCAGATGAATTTATTTTCATTTGTATCGACATTGCAAATGGTTACTCAGAGCATTTGGTCGAGTATGTTGAACGCGTGCGAGCAGAGTTCCCAGACAAGGTCATTTCTGCAGGCAACGTGGTTACTGGTGATATGTGTGAAGAGCTAATCCTAGCTGGTGCAGACATCGTTAAAGTGGGTATCGGCCCAGGCTCTGTATGTACAACTCGTGTAAAAACGGGTGTTGGTTACCCGCAGCTTTCTGCAATCATCGAGTGTGGTGATGCAGCGCACGGCCTTGGTGGCATGATCGTCGGTGACGGTGGCTGTTCTTGTGCGGGTGACGTAGCGAAAGCATTCGGTGGTGGCGCGGATTTCGTAATGCTAGGTGGGATGCTAGCGGGTCACGAAGAGTCAGGCGGCGAAGTGATCGAGAAAGACGGCGAGAAGTTCATGAAATTCTATGGCATGTCGTCGAAGAGCGCGATGGACAAGCACTCAGGTGGTGTCGCTGGCTACCGTGCGGCCGAAGGTAAAACCATATTATTGCCATACCGTGGTAGCGTTCACGGCACTATTCAAGACATCCTTGGCGGCGTTCGCTCAACTTGTACATACGTGGGTGCAGCAAAGCTTAAAGAGCTAACCAAGCGTACTACATTCATCCGCGTTCAAGAACAAGAGAACAACGTGTTCGGTAAAGAGTAAATCGACTGAATGTAACAAGTGTAAAAGCAACCATACGTTATATCTATAGCAGATAAAACTATACTATATGCAGCTATGAGCCAGAGTGAGATTGATTTCTTACTCTGGCTTTTTGCTTCTCATTTGTTTGCGCTTCAAAATTAACTCTAAGCGATTTTAATAGTTGGTCGAGATTCGACTTGTTCAAACGGTAATGATGTTGTAACAGGCATGAGCTGTAAAACGCTTGAAATCTGACAGTCTCTATTTAACCCAATATAGTCTTTGACATTAGCGACTCGCCAAGTCATGTCTCCGTAAGTACGCAGATAGAACGCGGGTGATTGATGACTGTTATGTCTAATAACGCTCCATTGGGTAATATCACTAAAAAAGACTTCAGGGTTATCGGATGTCTCAAACTCATTCGCCATGATGCCCAAAGGTATATCAACGCGATTAAGTAGCTTTTGTCCGAGTGAGAAGGCTTCGTCGAAGTTAGTTGGTTGTTCGCTTAACTGCTTAATTGCATAGGTTTGTACAAATCGAGACGGCGGTGTTGGGTCGGCGGGTAGACCCATCAAGCCAGCGCCATTGATTGATTGAAGTGGGCCAGGCACTTGGACATGACGTTGCATGGTTGCTTCATTGTTCGGTTCTGGGTTGTAGTTGCGCAAATTGGAAAAATAAGAGAGGTGATTGACATGCCAATGGTAATTTGGGCAGTTAGTCATTACTCCAACGTAGGAGTGGTCCACAACCACTTTATAATCATCAAAGTCGTATTCGGTACATTGATAGCGTGCTTGCTGATTTTCCTCTTTGCTGAACATATCGCTTTCTTTGAATGCTCGATAGATATGCATATTACCGTTAAGAAACTCAATGACGGCACTGTCATTATTTGCATCGTGAATCACGAAATGCTGGTCCAAAGCCATGTTGTCACTCTCTGTTTCACCAGTTGAAATAGTCGAGTTAAACACGTAAACGGGGTGGGTGGTGAAGTAGGTCACCATCTCGTCCACAGTATTAAACGTAGACAAGATAAAAGTACCAAACAGGCCGCTGCCTAATGCAAAGGCATCATCAGGGATGTGAGAGGTCGATACATTTTGATTGAGAATGGGCAAGTACAGTGACCCAACAGAAAGGCCAGATTCATTAATGCCATCAGCTGTTAAAAGAGGGTTATTATACCGGGTAATGGCATTGCAGTGTATGAAGCTCAACTCTCCCTGCCAATTTGCTCGAAACTCACATTCTTTACTGTGACGTTTTGGCGGCTGACCATTGAAAACACGGTCGGCTTTTCCGTCGGAAGTAAAGGTCGTAATTTGGTAAGTTTGTTGGGCTCTAAACCAAATCTCGGTCTGAAGGTTAACTGCAAACTCCATGGTTCTAGCGGATAAGGTTTGGTTGTTGCAACCATAATTGATATTAACATCTGTACACATAGCCATGCTTTCCGTTGTTTATCTTGAATGATGAATATCCAAGAAACCCTCTGAATCAAATGCTTAGAGATTACGTGGATATAGATGAATTGCGCTTTAGTAATGGTTTTAGCCATTGAGATAAGCGCATGCTATTAAGTTAAGCATTCAATCAAAAAACGTCAGTAGCAGTTTAGTATCAGTTGATAGAGTTAAAATAAAAAGTGATGTATTAAGTAAAACTCTTTGATCTTAGAAATTAATAATATATTTATTTTTTCAATCTTGGTTACTCTAGATTTAAAGTTTATTTTAAAAGTGATTTGTATTTATTCGATTATCTTGCAGTGGTGATATAAAGTGAGAACATAAAGTTAACAATTTCAGATTGTGATTGAAAATGGGGAGAGTCTTCAATCCAAATACCGAGAAATGAAACTGCCCGAGAAGTTGTGCAACTGTCTCGGGCGAAGTGATGAATCAGGTGAGCAGCTATAAAGTTTTCTCACAAGAACCGCTAAGTGGTGGAGATATTTTTAAATTATCATTAAAGATTTCTACAACGACGGGGCCTTTATTTTCATCTTTTGCATAGTATGCACAGGACTTGTCCCCAGTATAGGTTTTACCTGCCTTTTTGAAACTGTAATACCAGGAGTCATGGGTAGCGGCACCGGATTCAAAACTAGCAGATTCAGATTGTTCGCCAATATTCAAGTCGAAATGAACCTCCATTTCCGGAGAGTCTTTAAATCTCACATATCCGGTGATTTTATCGTTGGAGTTATTTTTAACGTAAAATGAACCCTTAGTTGTCATAATTTTTCCTCTTTTTTAATTTCTATACGTGATAGAACGGCCAAATGACGTTCTGTTAATATATGCTTTTTAAGATGCATATTGATGTTAAATGATGGTCTTATTAGTTCTAAGGTGATTAAACTTATCCTTAGCATATTTTTCTTTTATACCGATTAAGTCGCGGTAGCTTCGATCAAAATAAACGCTTGTCGGAATTGCCGGATCTTTAAAGCTGATGAAGGCACCATAGGTTCCCGGTATATCAGCTTCTCTGGCTTTATCAATCCAGTCCATGGCTCTGTTTACATCAACAAGTACTGGGTTATTTTGTAGTTCTAGTTTTTGCTTTATCTCTTCATTCCACCAGGTTTGGTATTGGACTGTATATTGACACTGGCGGTAGGGGAAAGATATGTCTTCAAGGTCGTCTGAGTGATGATAAAAACCGCCAGTGATCGCCCCTAAGGTTACGTAACTAAATAGCCCTTGATCGCGGTTTTCTGGCTTTATCAAAGGTGAAGTTAAGCTTTGCAAAAGTGCAGTATAGCCTTCTGGTTTAAGACCTCGCTCTGACACCAATCGCGAAGTGATTTTGTGAGGTGCTGGGGCGTCATAATCGGGAGGGAAAGGAGAACCGTTTTGACACAAAGAATCGCGCCCCCATGTGCTCATCAGGGAGTGATCGTATTTCTTCCCGTCAAAGTCAGTGCCATGTGCTTCATAGACTTGAACTAAATCAGGGAAGCAAGCGCCAAATTGAACGGCTATAAATTGGTGAAGATCTTGTTCTGTTCCTTCCCAGTAGCCATACATGGTGCAGTGATGGCTGATGGTTTCAATATCACAGTGGTTAGATGATTCAGGCAGAGCATCAATTTGCAAGTTGGTGCCAAGAAGTTTAGGCGTATCGAGGCTTTTTATAGCCTGCTCCCAATTTTTTAGCACATCTATGGTAGGGTGCGTTGGTATTGGCTGAAGCATACCGTTGATTTTTGGATAGAGGTTCCACTGAAGCTCGAAGCGGTGGATCTCTTTGGGTAAAGGGAATGTTTTTACGCGTAGCTCGGTAACAATGCCATAGCTCATGCCTCCGCCGCCTCTTAGTGCCCAAAATAGGTGAGGGTTGGACTCTGCTGAGACTTCTGTGATCGTACCATCACCCAATACCACGGTTGCACTCACTAGGTGCTCACAACACATGCCGTATTTTCGCGTCCAAGGGCCCCATCCTCCGCCTTGAATATAGCCAGTCAACCCAACTGTGGCACAGGTTCCATGTGCAATCATTCGATCATGCTCTGCAAGTTTTGGTGTCAGTTGATAGAAGCGATAGCCAGCACCAATGGTGGCAATATTGTCACACAATTGGAAGGTCTTAATTCTGCTCACGTCAATCAAAATGACGTTGTCACCACTGCATTCACCTGCGTGATCATGCCCTCCTGAGCGAACACGAATCGGGAGATTGAATTGAGTTGCTGTTAGATAGGCTTGCTGAACTTCTTGCGTACTTTCGCACATGACAATGACAAAGGGTTGGTGTTGATAGCGAGTATTGAAGATGAGTGACTCGACTTGATATTGGTTCAAACCGGGAACCGGTGAAACCGTGTTTTCAAGAGGTGTCAGTAATCGTTCTTTAGGAAAACCGCACTTATCCATTTTCTGAATAAACAGTTTGGCATTATTGACTGAGATTGAGTACGCGCTAAGTACAGCGAGGCGTTGTATTTGAGGGTTAGGGTGCTGTTCTACCACTTGGTTTTCTTTAGTTCCCTGCATCCATTCATGTTCCATTATTTTTTCCATTTGGCTTATGTATTGAATAGTTGTTCAAATATTAAACCAAATGCATACATTCACCATGTCAGTTTGGTATCAGTTGTTCTGTACAAATAGCCAAAAGCATCAGCGAGAGAGCAACAATATCTGGTTGATGAAAAGAACGATCGGCATCTGCGTGACCGTGGATAATTTATGTAGTCAAGTAGATCTGAGCCTAAATTGATACTGAACCAGAATGACGTGTTATCTACATTGAATGGGTCACTAACGACAATAAATTCAGTTGGAGAACACAATGAAAATGGACTCAAAAGAATCACAAGCAATTTTTACTGCTCATTATCAAATTGGTAACGGCTTACCTGGAGGAGTGAGCTTCGATGTTAATCTACTCGTGGCCAGCGAAGACAAATCAATAGTGGGTAAAGGACATATCTTTCAGGCCGTTAACCCACCGTTAAATGTGGTGTCTGATCTCAATGGTAGTTTCAACTATCAATGCACGATGCGTGATTGTCATATCATGGTGACGTTGCAGGGCTACCAGCCTTATCTAGGCATTGCTCCTTTAGGAGCTGATCTTCATAACGTAACGCTCAACCTCCTACTTAATGATGATTGGAAGTCAGGCGTGGCATTCTATCGATATAAAAATAGTTCAGGTAAATGGATTGAAGCAGCAAATCAACGCGTTACTCTACTTTTGCCTGAGCATGTTCCTAGCATCGAGAACTTTAAGGTGGAGCAAAATGATCTTGCGCCAGCATAAATCTCATCAGCGATGACACTGTGCCAAAACACAGATATTCGATGGTTTCGAATATCTGTGTTTGACGAGGTAAATCGAGTAAACACGATGACTTGACGGTGCAATTAATCGACTTTCTTCGTTTATTGAATATTTCATGGTTGAGTAGATGTGGAGAGCCAATGGTCGAGCTCATCAACACTTATTTGAGCCTGATTCAGTTGATGCTTACGCGCGGCCTGATTGAAGTTTAACAACTCAGAGACGGAGCTGGACTGGTCGAGTAAGGCAAGCATCAGATTCGCTTGTTCAATATAAAAATCACCCCATGGATGCGGATCTTCTTGGGTGAAGTTAGACAGCTTATCGCGATATTTTCGAAGTAGCGTAGGCTGCTTATACTGCCACGCTACTTGGATTCCTTGTTGGTAAAAGCGTAAATAGTTATGACCAACACAGGTAGATTCTAGCCAAGCCTCACCAGTGCGCAAAGCGGAGAGGGCCGTTGATTCATCGCCACAAATAAGTGCCTTGGTAGATACGAGCCAAGGACCAATAAAATTGTGTAGCTTATTGATATGAACAAGATCTAGAGCCGTGTCGATGTCCGAAAGGGCTTTCTCCTCTTTTCCCTGATACCAGTGCAATCTTGCACTGGACTCCAAAAGAAAAGCGACAAATCGATGAGCATTAAGCTGTTTTGAAAGTTGTAGAGCGGTCGAGATTTCGTTTTCAGCTTGCACCAAGACATTACGGTCGAGAAAGATCCATGCAGCCGTAAGCCTAGAAACAATTTCTGCTCGGCGGTTTGCCGTGAGATAGGCAAGATTCGAGGCATGCTGAGCCTGTTTTAGTGCTTCGTCAGATTGCAGTTGATAGATCATCACTGTTGCCAGCATGTAGCGATTGGCAGTTTCAATCGAAAGCAACTGATGCTCTTCACACAGTTGCAAACACTCGGTTAAGTGCTCGTATGAGCGAGCCATTTTTCCTTGTGCGTAGGCACAATCACCGAGGCCGCCAAGCGATTTTGCTTTCGCGCGAAAACAGTTTGCTCGTTGACTGTAATCTAATGCAAGTAAATGTTCTTTCTCACATTCGTCTAGCTGCCCAGTGGGGAACAGCATATTACCTCTCATCGAGTGAATTTCACACAAAGATTTATTTAACGTCAGCTTTTCGCACAGGGCTTGGGCTTGGTCTAAAATCGACATCGCTTGTACAAAGTTGTCGGTTAAACGGTAGGGGTTAATGAGGTCTAAATAGTATTGAACACGTTCAGAATCATTTTCTGTGTGATGAATCGCTTGCTCAAGAACCTCAATACTCTCTTTGATGCGTCCCATCGAATACAGGCAGTTTCCTTTCATATTTAGTGCATACGCCATCTGTGCTTTAGGTGACTCTTTAATAGCGTATTCAATAAGAGTCAGTGCTTTTTCAAATTGATAATTGCTCAGGTAATGTTTGGCGGTCTGGTCAAGAACAGTAAATACACCTTCGCCCTTGGCATGATTGATATGGACTGCATATAAGAACCGATCTCGGTTCTCATACCATTTTGCGCAGGCCATGTGTATTTTTGAACACTGTGACTTGTCTATTTGACGGAAAACAGCATTACAAATCAAATCATGATGGAAAAGGTATTGATCGCCATTGAGTTTTACTAAGCCAGCGTCGACTAACTTATCTGGTACGTAGCCGGGAATTCGAGTGATTTCACGCAGTTGCTCCAGTTGAAAGTACTGCCCCAACACAGATGCAGTACAGAGTGCTTGGCGATCTTGGGCTGGAAGTTGAGCTAATTGTATCGAAACTAAATGTTCCAATGACTCCGGAACGTCTTTATCAAACTGAGAACAAAGTAGTGTTTGGCGCAAGTATAGAGGATGGCCTTTCGCAAGCTTTATACAGTCATTGATATGTTTATTCTGTTGGCATGTGATTGAGCAAGCTAACTCGTAAGACTCTTCAGATGATAACTCCCTAAGTTCGATTAGATTCACGTTGGCAAACCAAGATTGTTTGGAACTAAGTCGTTTTTGCTGCCTAAACGTCAGAAAGAGTAAAATATTGGTGTTTGTAATATAAGGTAGCAGTGTCTCAAGAAATGCCAACATTACCTCGTCGGCCCAATGGACATCTTCAACAATAATCAAATGCGGTTTGCTGGTCTGCCGTTGTTGAATTAAGAAAGGGATAGATTGCTCTATCGTTTGTTTCAGCGTTTGGAACTCCATTAAGTTCAGCAGCTGTTTTTCTGATTCGTTGAGTGTTACCCCCATTAACCAATAAAGGCAGAGATGGAAAGAAGAGGGAATTGATGACTCGACAGTCTGCTGACGAATAGAATCATCGGTATCTTCACGAGTAAATGAACAAATTGCCCGAGTGAATATATTTTGAGGGGACAAGAGATCAGCACTGCCATGATTCAGGATTTGAATCTCTGTGGTTAAACACGAAGAACGACTCAAAGACGAAATGACCTGGTTGAGTAGGCTGGTCTTTCCTATCCCTGCGGTACCAGTAATACAATACGTTTGGCCTGCTTCTTGTTTTTGCCATCGCTTGATTCCGCTATTCAATGTTTCTAGTTCAAGTTTACGCCCTACGAAACAATCAGTATGGTTTTGGTGTAAGGATACAAAATGCCAGTTGTTGAAGTCTGGCTCTCCTGTTAGAAAAGGTTTTATTGGTCTGGCACAATTGGACGAGATAAAGCAAGGACAAGCAGCTATTTCTCCCCAAGGGATTTTAACTAGGATTTCATTGATTGGGGTTATCGCATTTGGATGTTCCGATAGCTCAGTGATTCGATGCATGTATTTCACATTGATAAAAGACCGAATCGAAGCCGAAAGAGCAACCTTTAATTGAAGGGCTAGTTGTCGAATTCGCTCAAAAATATATTCGTCCGATTCCTGTAAAGACCAAGTAAGAACAAACGTTCGGTTTTGTATTATGGGTGTAGTGTTTTGGCTGAGAAGTAAGGTTTGCAGAGCCTTTGCGGTCAAATCACACTTTGCTTCGATTGCAAAAATAAAAAAATATGGTGGTGATGAAGATACATTTGTAAATAATGGTTCTGAGGCCCGATCTATTAAAAGGTCCTCTACGGGGACAGAAAAGTATTCCGCGAGATTGGATGCGGTACGATACAGCACATTCGCCCCAGACTCTGCTCGCTTTATAGAAGCAATAGATACGACAAAACCCTGTTGAAAGCATTCTTCCGCCAGTTTTTCTTGGCTCAGTCCTAATTTCTTTCTCAGTTCTTTGAGTCGTAATACGTTGAGTGGAATTCTTCCATCCCTATTTGCCATATTTCACTCCGTTGTAACGTATAGCTTTTCCCAGTAAACCTGAATCGATTGGATATGTTGAGTGAATAAATTTATCTTATTTCACCACATATATAATACTAGTAGTTAAAATGTTATATACGAAAATGAAATGGGCATTTTAATCTTCAAACCACCTTAATTCATTGTTATATTAGTGGTGTTTTTTTATTAATAATTTTGATATTTATTTTTGTGAGTTCATGTTTTTCTTAATAAGTTTTTTGAAATATCTTTAAACTTATATCTTTTAAAAGATTGCACACCTTAAACTTATATTGGACTTCATTAAACTTTAAAAATTAAATTCTTTAATTTTAGAGATATAAATTGACAATCTTATTTTTAGTGTTTTTTTTGATCTCTATTCTGGCTAACTGATTTTTTCTAGTCTATAAATCAAATATCGGCAATTTCAAAATAACTGCCGAAAAAATTATTTTAATTTCAATATTATAAATAGTTGGCTTTATACTATGGATATTGGCTTTTTCTGCCTGTTAAAAGGCTTTCATATTACACCACACTTGAGTGCCGCGCTTACCTCTATTAAGGAGACTGCGTGGCTGCCATATGTCAAACGATCTTGCCATCGAGGGGATTGGCAAGCGCTTGCTTTAGAAGAATCACATCGAAAGGCCTATTACCCTAACTATTTACTACTCTCTGAATTTACAGGATTAGAACTGTTTTTATCTCAATTTTTCTGCCCAATTTTGTCAGTACGGTTTATGAAGTTAGAGCCGGGAGCTGAGATATTGTAACGCGGACCTCTGGCATATGTTTTTCTCAAGTACAGGTGTGTTACATCATTAACTACTGCTACAGCGGCAAGTGAGGTTCATGAATTATGCAAAAAGGCTCATCTATAGAATTCTACCAGCAACGTCCTCAATCTCGTGAGACGGTCGGTGTTGAAGAAGTGCAGCAACAAACTCAACAGTTTGGTTTTGCTGAACCCGAAATGGATGAGCTGCTTAAGTACTCATTACGGACTCAACTTGAGGCTATGCTCCCAAACCAACTCAGCACGGCTGAACGCCAACGGCAACTGAAAGAGAGTTTCGCTGCGGCAGTTGAGCTCGTATTGAAGGAGACGAAAGTTGAGCACCGAACACTGGTGCAAGCCTTTCAGAGCATGTATGGCAACGCTTGCCAATCTCTTTCTCTGGCTAAACTCACTCAAGAGGAACTGACCCGACAGTACATTTCCACGTCTGGGCTGGTGATGTCCCCACTTAACTGTAAACACACCATCAAAGATGTGTACCGAATTAAAGGCTTTGCGTGTGGTATAAACAAAGCTATCCAACATATGCTTGCCAACAAGTCACAGGTTAAAGTGCTTTATCCAGCTTGCGGCCCCTTTGCACCATTGCTGCTGCCTTTACTTGCTCACTACAAACAAAGTGATCGAATTAGCGCAGAGCAGCTTCAGGTGACACTAGTAGATATTCACCCCGGAGCCATTAAAGCACTCAATCAATTGATCGCGGATCTCGATATCGCAGACTACATTGAAGCCTTAGTGGAAGAAGATGCTACCCAATTTTCGCCAACTCAAACGTTTGATCTCCTGATACTTGAAGCGATGCAGCATGGCTTTAGTCGGGAAGGGTTCCTCAGCATCGCGAAACATTTGGTTCAATATTTACATATTCAAGGCGAAATGATCCCCAATCAGGTATCTGTGCGCGCCATGATGGTCATCGGGGAGACGGAATTTAATCAACAATGGGAAAAAGCAGAGTATGCACATTCCAACCATTGCCAGCCGGAAGCGATCGATGATCGAATTGATCTGGGAGAAATTCTTAACGTCAATAAAGCCATGTTGCTCAGAAGCGAGATTTTTGAGCTAGATGGTGGAATAAAAATGCTGCAAGGCAACACCATTGAGCTGCCGAAAGATGTGGCAGATATGGCAAAACGTATCCTCGCCATTTACAGCCATATCGATACTTACGGAGATGCGATGGTCGGACAATACGACTCTGGTATTACCCATCCTAATCCCGACATGACTTTTTATGTGGATGCCAAGCCCAAAGCTGTTGAACACCATTACTTTGAAGCGAAGGGAGGGGATAAGGTCAGTTTCTATTATCAGTTAACCGGATTGCCAGGTTTTGTCGCCACCCATGGATGATTTCGATATGCAGCAAAAATACGTCGTTTTTACAGGAAGTTGTTACGCCTTGCCCATCATTCAGTTGTTGGCACAACAACATAAATTGGCGGGCGTGGTAGTACCGGAAGGAGAACTAAATCCAGACTTACAGCAGCTACAGAGCTATCTGAGCGCTCAATCGATTCATATTGCTCAGTATACCGCCAATGATAGCAGTGCTTTGATAGCGCAACTCGATGCTTGGCGAGTCACGGATGGCGTCATCTATTTGTTCAGGCACATAGTTCATTCCTCGCTGTGTCAGTTTTTCAACGGAAACTTGTACAACATTCATCCGGGAAAGCTGCCCGAGTATCGAGGCCCGATGCCTCTCTATTGGCAATTAAGAGACGGTTTAGACACCTTTAGCCTCACCCTGCATCGTCTTGAGGCATCGGCTGATTCCGGCGCTATAGGAATGGAGTTAGAGGTACCATTTCACCCGTTTGAGACCTTAACCAGTGCTCAGCAAAAAGCGTCACAAATGACGGCTAAGCTGATGTATGACTTCCTCATCGCGCAACAAAAGCAAGGGCTGGTTTGGCGTGAACAAGTATCAAACCCCAACGAAGTAGCACGAGCAGTAAACCAACATGATCTGCACATTCGTTGGAACGTGCAAACGAGTCGCGAAATCGTCAACTTAGTGCGAGCAGGCAATCATGACTTCGGTGGTGCGATGTTGAGCTTGCCAAGTGGTGTCGCCAATGTTTTGCAAGCAAGCGCAATGGAGACTTCTTTAGTCGGTGTTGAGGCGGGGAGAATTCTCGAGATCAGCCCACAACATGGGTTACAAGTGAAAACGTTAGATAGCGCCATATCAATAGATGTTATTGCTACACCGCAAGGCGTGTTTTCGGGTTATCGCTATGCGCAAATGGCTGGGCTAGATGCTGGGATGTCATTGCTCCAGCACGCTTCTGCTTGTGAGTAAATAAATATCTCAATACGGCTCTTTGCGGCAGTGATGAAGCCCGTAACGGTATTTAGTAATGCGAGATTGGAAAGTTTTAACCAACCACACCAATTTCGTTATGGGCTGGTTTTAACTTAAGTGTATACGTTGAAAGGAAGAACAGTATGGCTACAGAACCGTATCTTGGGACACTAACCGCATTTGGTGGCAATTTTGCAATTAGAAATTGGGCAATGTGCTCGGGGCAAATGCAGGCAATTGAAGATAATCCAGCGCTCTTCTCTCTAGTTAGCACTCTATACGGAGGTGACGCCCGAACTACCTTTGGTTTACCTGATTTGCGTGGCCGCAGTCCAGTTGGTGTAGGCACACGACCTGGGGGGATGGATTATCATCAGGGAGAAAGATTGGGTACTGAACTGGTAACTATTGATATAACTCAAATGCCAGCACACTTACATACGGCAATTTTTACCCCTCTTGGCACTTCTGCACCTGTAACAGGCAGGATGAAGGTTGCTACCAATGCTGCAAATACACAGGTACCCGATAGTAATTCGTATATAGCGCAAAACTCTACCCCCGGGTTCTATAAACCGACGTTTCAGCAACCAGATTTGACCGAGATCGAAGGCTTAAGTGTGTCTGGTGGTGGCTCGGGCGGAGGTACTGTAGCTGTGACTGAAACAGGCGGTTCAATGCCACTTAATATTTTGAGCCCGGTATTGCCGATTAATTGGTTAATTGCCACTGCGGGAGTATACCCACCACGCAGCTAATCAACCAAGAAAGAATTGGCTGAAACTATCGCTAATCCTTTCCTATAAAAAAATTAAACATTTAAGTTGATTATGATAACCCGGCTATGTTGATAAGGCCGTCATCTTCAGGAGAGGAAAATGAGATTACGTCGTCAGGTAGCGATCGCAATTACAACAGCATGGGTGTCCTCAGCGTTTTTTTCCGGTGAAGCCTGGGCTGCACAGCAAACGATTAACTACTCTAATGGTTCAGGTTCCAGTTTTAGTGAGGTGGAGACCGGCGTCACTGGGGGTATGCCCTCGGTCACTCTTACCAATGCAGGTGCTGTGTCTATGGTATTAGATGCCGGCAATAGCACTGATAGCACTCCGTTTACTGGCCTAAATGACCTCGGATTTGTAGCTGGTGTTCTTTACTCAAATACCATGATTAATGAGTTCAACAATCGTGGCTTCCGCTTTTTTGAGAAATCAAGTACTAACTTCAGTTTCGACGAAATTACCTTTATGCAGGGGTCGGCGCGAGACTCAGATAAAACGTATCAACTTGTGTTAACTGGCTTCTCTAATGATACTCAAACAGTGACCGAAACTGTCACCTTGCCAAAAGGTGGTGAAGCAAACTCAGGGTTACAGGACTTGTTTACCCTGACCCGTGGTACAGATTTTAATGATTCGGCATGGCAGGACGTTGATACAGTGACTATGGCGTTTACCCGAAGTCCGGGTGCTGACTCTCGTTATCTTATCAGAAGTATCAAGATTGATGACGCTGCGGTTTCAGACTCTACCGCGCCTACTTTTGTCAGTGCGAGCTCAACCCCCACTGATGATGCAACCAATGTTTCTGTTAGCAACAACATCGAGATTGCCTTCGATGAAAATATTGAGCTGAAGAGCGGCAATATTACCATTCGTAATGTTACCGACAGTCGCGACTTTGAAGTATTTAATGTTGCCACCGAAAGCGATGGCAAAACAACATCACCAGGCGCTGGTCGCATCAGTGTTACCAACAATAAAGTTTACTTAAACCCAACCAGTGATCTGGCAGGGAACCGGACCTACGCCATTCATATTGAATCCAGTGCCGTGGCTGACAGCGCAAATAATAGCTTCGCTGGGATCAGCGATGATGCCACATTTAACTTTACGACAGTCGATACCACGCCAAATGCGCCATCTACACCCGATTTAGATGCTAGTTCGGATACCGGGCCATTAAATACTGATAATATTACCAGTGACACTACACCAACGTTTAGTGGGACTTCTGAGAGTGGATCGATCGTTACTTTATACAGTGATCAAGTCGGTGGAGGTGCAACGGTTATTGGCACAGGCACTGCTACTGGAGGAAACTGGCAGATAACAACCAATGAGTTGGCGTCTGGTATTACACATGCAATAAGTGCTAAAGCGTCTGATAGCGATGATAATGTTAGCTCGGCATCCAACGCGTTAAGTGTCACCATTGATACAATAGCACCATCCGTAGTGAGCATTACCACGCCGATTGAGGCTGACAGTATCGTCAACGCTGCAGAAGACAACGATGTGTTGATCGCTGGCTCCGGCGCGGAAGCAGGCAACAGCGTGACCGTGACTATCACAGACAATAACAGCTCTGTCAGTCGTACGGTGACGGCCGACAACTCAGGCAACTGGACGCTGAGCGGCAGCGAGCTGGATGTCAGTGGCCTGAACAATGGCACCCTGACGGTGTCTGCAACCCAAGCAGATATAGCAGGTAATATCTCCACCGCAGCTAGCCAGAGTGTTACCCTAGACAATGCAGCCCCATCAGCAGTGACCATCACCACGCCGATTGAAACCGATGGTATTGTCAATGCGGCAGAAGACAACGACGTACTGATTGCTGGCTCCGGCGCGGAAGTAGGCAACAGCGTGACCGTGACTATCACGGACAATAACAGTTCTGTCAGTCGTACGGTGACGGCCGATAACTCAGGCAACTGGACGTTGAGCGGCAGTGAGCTTGATGTAAGTGCGTTTAACAACGGCACCCTGACTGTGTCTGCAACCCAAGCAGATATAGCAGGTAATACTTCTACCGCAGCCACCCAGAGTATTACTCTGGACAATGCAGACCCATCTGCTGTAATCATCAATACGCCGATTGAAACTGATGGGGTCGTCAATGCGGCAGAAGACAACGACGTACTGATCGCTGGCTTCAGTGCGGAAGCAGGCAATAGCGTGACCGTGACTATCACGGACAATAACAGCTCTGTCAGCCGTACGGTGACGGCCGACAACTCAGGCAGCTGGACGTTGAGCGGCAGTGAGCTTGATGTCAGTGGCCTGAACAACGGCACACTCATAGTTGCTGTGACGCAATCGGATACGGCGGGTAATACCTCCAGAGTGACCACCCAGAGCATTACCTTAGATAACGCCGCACCATCAGCTGTGACCATCACTACACCGATTGAAACCGATGGTATTGTTAATGCAGTGGAAGATAACGATGTGTTGATTGCTGGCTCCGGCGCGGAAGCAGGCAACAGCGTGACCGTGACTATCACGGATAACAACAGCTCTGTCAGTCGTACGGTGACGACCGACAACTCAGGCAACTGGACGTTGAGCGGCAGCGAGCTGGATATCAGTGGCTTGAGCAATGGCACCCTGACTGTGTCTGCAACCCAAGCTGATATAGCAGGTAATATCTCCACCGTAGCCACCCAGAGCGTAACCCTAGATAACGCAGCGCCATCCGCTGTTACCATTTCCACGCCGATTGCAATCGACGGTATCGTCAATGCGGCAGAAGACAATGATGTGCTGATTGCTGGCTCCGGCGCGGAGGCTGGCAATAGTGTGACCGTGACCATCACGGACAATAACAACTCAGTCAGTCGTACGGTGACGGCCGACAATACCGGGGCTTGGACGACTATTGGCAGTGAGTTTGATGTAAGTGCGTTTAACAACGGCACCCTGACGGTCGCGGCGAGCCAGAGCGATGCGGCGGGCAACACCTCCAGTATAGATAGCACAACAATTACGTTAGATAACGTGAGGCCAACTGTTTCTTTGAGCAGCTCAGACCTTGATTTGATCTCTGGCGAAACGGCGAGTATCACGTTCACCTTAAGTGAGTCCTCAAGTGACTTTACTGAGTCAGATGTCACCGTCACTGGCGGCAGTTTGTCTAACTTTGCGGGCAGCGGTGACAATTACACGGCCACCTTTACGCCGGATAGAGACAGTACAAGTACAGCGACGATTAACGTGGCGGCAGATTTCTTTACCGATGCTGCCGGGAATAGCAACACTGCTGCGTCTCAACTGTCTATAACCGTTGATAGTTTAGTGCCGAGTGTGACTATCTCCAGTGATAAATTGGCGCTGAAAGCGGACGAAACGGCGACCATTACCTTTACCTTAAGTGAAGCGTCGAGCGATTTTACCGAGGCGGATATCACGGTTAGTGGCGGTACTTTGTCTGGTTTTGCTGGCAGTGGTAGCAGCTACACTGCGACCTTTACACCAACGGAAGAGAGTGCGACGAGCGGTACTATTGAAGTTGCCACAGGCACATTTACCGATGCCTCTGGTAACACCAATAGTGCAGCTACACCACTTTCCATCAGCGTCGATACTGTGCTTCCAACCGTTAGTATCACTAGCTCCAGCGCTGCGTTGAAAGCGGGTGAAACGGCAACACTCACGTTTACCTTGAGTGAAGCCGCAACTGATTTTTCCGAAGCCGATGTGACCGTGGCTGGAGGAACTCTTTCTAACTTTGCGGGCAGTAGCGCCAGTTACACGGCTACCTTTACACCTGCAGAAGAAAGCACTGAGGATGCAACTATTGATGTTGCAGCCGAGAAATTTAGCGACGCAGCTGGCAACCTCAATACAGCAGCGACTCAGTTGTTGATCTCAGTGGATACGGGGATCCCGACTGGACATAGCATCAGCATTGATCAGGAGAGCATTAACAAAACCAACGAACAGGCGATGAGCTTTACCTTCGCAGCAGCTGAAGTGAACGCGATGTTCACTTATAGCGTGACCGACGGTACCACGACCATTGACGGCGCTAGTCAAACAATTTCTTCGGAGACCATGCAAGTAACGGGCATTGACGTCACTATTTTGCAAGAGGGGACGTTGACAGTAAGCGTGGTGGTAACCGATGCCGCAGGCAACGCATCTGATGCAGTGACGGATACTGTGACCAAACGCTACGATGTCGCGCCAACGGTAGTTGATGATAGCTTCTCGACTGAGGAAGATACGGCGAAACAATTTAATCTGTTAGCCAACGATTCCGATGTTAATGATGACATGGTCGCTTCTTCTACAACGATTAAAACGCAACCAATTAAAGGTCAGGTGTCGATCAGCAACGGCGTTGTTACCTATACGCCAAATAATAATGAGACAGGCACAGATAGCTTTACCTATACCGTGAAAGATGCCCTGCTGCAGGAGTCGCAAGAGGCGACAGTGACCGTCACTATCATGGCTATAAATGATGCGCCAGTCGCTAAAGCGCTGACCATCAACACCGACGAAGATACCGCAAGCGCAGTAGTCAGCGCGCGTAGTCAAGCGGAGGATGTTGAAGATGGCATCCCAACGGGTGATTTATCGTTAGTTAGTTTGCCTCAAAAAGGACAAGTAGCCATTGATCAAACTGTAGGCACTTTTGTATATACGCCGAATCCGAATGAAAATGGTAGCGATAGCTTTACTTACACGATCGCAGACAGTGAAGGCGGCGTTTCTCTTGCGGCCACGGTCAGCGTCAATATCGGTTCCGTCAATGACTCACCAGTAGCGGAGGAAGACAGTTTTACTTTTGATGAAGATATCACATCGACACTCGATATTTTAAGTAACGACAGTGATATTGAAGATGGGTCATTCACCCCGAGTAGTATTACCCTGCAAGATCTTGGTCAAGGAGAGGGGGTATACAGTTTTGCCACGGTCAGTGTCAATGTCGATGGGACCTTAAAGATTGTGCCAACAGCGAACGTTAATGGTCAACATAGCTTTACCTACATGCTAACCGATAGTGGTCAAGCAGTCTCAGTGCCTGCAACCGTCACGCTCAATATTACGCCAGTGAATGATGCCCCCGTTGCTGTTGATAACAGTGCACAACTACTAGAGGGAGGCTCCTTCGAGGTCAATGTATTAGGCAATGATAGTGATGCCGATGTTGGAGACAGTTTTGAACTCACTAGTGTCACAGTCGTTGATACGCCAGCACATGGCAGTGTGAACGTGACGGCGTCAGGAGCGATTGTTTACAACCCCAATGAGAACTACTTCGGTGAAGATAGCTTCACCTATACGGTGGCAGACTTAGCAGGTGCTGTATCTAACGCCGCAACAGTGACCATGACAGTAACACCAGTCAACGACGCACCAATGGCGCAAGCACAGTCACAAACGCTTGATGAAGACAATAGTTTGGTGATCACGCTGGTTGGTTCAGATATTGATAACGATGATGACACTCTGCAGTATCTTATCACTGAGCAAGTCAGTCATGGCGTGCTAGAGCAGTTGACCAATAATAGTTGGCGCTATACACCAGAAGCGGACTTCAATGGCTCCGACTTCTTCTTGTTCAAGGTCAACGACGGTGATCTCGACTCGACAGAGGTTCGTGTCGATTTGACGGTTAATGCAGTCAACGATACACCAACCGCCACCGATATCAGTGCTACGGGAGAGGAAGAAATACCGCTGACCATTACTTTAAATGGTAACGATGCAGAAGGCTCATCTTTGAGCTATCAAATTGTAAAATCGCCAGTCAACGGTAATGTTACCGTCACAGGCAATCACGCGGTTTATACGGGTAACAGTAACTTCTTTGGTCAGGACAGTTTCACTTACAGCGTAAGTGACGGAGAGCTTACCTCTGGAGTGGCGTTAGTGACCATCACAGTGAATAACGTTAATGACTCGCCAGTGATTACGGGTACTCCATCGGCGCAAGTGGATGAAGATAGTGTGTATCAGTTTGTGCCCGCCGCATTGGATAATGACCCAGCGGATACTCTGACCTACTTGATAGCTAACAAGCCACCTTGGGCTACATTTGACAAGACAACAGGAGCGCTTTCTGGCACGCCAAGTAACCGTTATGTGGGGACTTATCCAGATATCGTGATTAGCGTATCCGATGGCACTATTTCTTCCTCATTGTCAGCGTTTTCGATTACTGTGAATAACGTTAACGATGCACCCGTTATCTCTGGCTCACCAGCAACACAAGTGAATGAAGACAGCACCTATTTGTTCACGCCACAAGTGTCAGATGTTGACAGCCAAGCCTTCACCTTCAGTATCGTGAACAAGCCATCTTGGGCTAGCTTTGATGCATCAACAGGCACGCTCAGTGGTACTCCAGATAATGGTGATGTTGGCAAATATCAGGGCATTGTTATCTCGGTTTCTGATGGTCTCACGACAACAATGCTCAATAGATTCAGTATTGTGGTTAACAATGTCAATGACGCGCCGATGATCAGTGGCACTCCTGCTCTTACCGTCAACGAAGGCAGTACGTATCGCTTTGCACTGCAGGCATCGGATGTTGATAGTAGTAGCTTGAGCTTTTCAATCCGCAATAAACCATCATGGGCAACCTTTGATAGAGCAACTGGGTTGCTAAGTGGTACGCCGGAAAATGAGCATGTTGGCAGCACCAATAATATTGTTATTAGTGTCTCAGACGGTGAGCTAAGCACATCTTTAGCAGCGTTTAGCATCACGGTAATCAACGTTAATGATGAGCCAGTGGCGGTTAATGATACCTATGTCTTTACCGAGAGTAACGATGGTAGCTACTTATTGGATGTACTCAGCAACGACAGCGATGTTGATCTAGATACATTACAACTGGAATGGGTTAAACCTACATCTGGAACGGCAACGATTGTGGGCAGTCAAATCCAATTGGTAACGACCTCAATTGGTACAGTGGCAGTGCAATACAGTGTGAAAGATGGTAACGGTGGAAAGGCCACCGCGAAAGCAATCGTGACAATTAAAAGTGCGAAATTGGACGCACCAACAATAGCCGCACCTTCAGATATCGAAGTGAACGCAACTTCGCTCTTTACTAAAGTTGCATTAGGCTCTGCTGTGGCACGAGATAGTACAGGCAAGCTATTACCTGTTTCATTGGTCGACAGCACGACCTTTTTCCGACCTGGAACTAATACGGTCTATTGGCGCACTCAAGACTCTGATGGAAACGTCGCTGAAGCTAGTCAAACGGTAACAGTGTATCCACTGATAAGTATCTCCAAAGATGCGCAAACCACGGAAGGCACCAATCATAGCGTATCGATACACCTTAACGGTCCTTCGCCGAGCTACCCAGTAATCATACCTTATACGGTTTCAGGAAGCACGGACAGTGATGACCACACGCTCACCTCTGGTGAAGTGGTGATACCTAGTGGTACCGAAGGCAAACTTTCGTTCGAACTACTTAATGATGGACAAAATGAGGGCGTTGAAACCTTAGTGATTGATCTGGACAGCACCCTTAATCTAGGTAGTAAGCGTCGTTACACCTTGACAATCTTTGAAGAGAATGTGGCTCCGAAGGTCACGGTAAGTGTATCTCAGGCGGGGGAGCAGCGGAGACAAATTGAAAATGGTGTTGAACCGGTCACAATCACGAGCAGTGTTAGTGATGCCAATATGTCCGATATACACAGTTTCAGATGGAGTAGTGATAGCGATGTACTTAACCAAGCGATTGCGGGGCAGATGTACAGCGAAACATTGACTTTCTCTCCGCAATTACTGAGTTCAGCGATTTACAATTTGCAATTGACAGTTACTGACAATGGCACTCCACCATTATCAGTGACACGGAATGTCTATTTAGAAGTGGTACAAACATTGGCGGAGCTCGGGAGTGAAGACAGTGATGGCGACTTAATCCCGGATGATCAAGAAGGTCATAATGATAGTGATGGTGATGGTATCCCTGATTATCTTGATGCAATTTCTGACTGTAACGTAATTCAACAGGTTGTGTCAGAAAAAGATCGCTTCCTCATTGAGGGGCAGCCAGGTGTCTGTTTACGCAAAGGAATAACCATTCTGACTAACGCAACAGGAGGAGCTTTATTGCTGGATGAGGAGCTTCCTAAAGATATCAATATGAAGAGCATAGGGGGAATCTTTGATTTTGTAGTAACTAATTTGCCGCTTCCCGGTCAAAGCTATCAATTAGTTATGCCTCAGCGTTTACCTGTTCCAGCAAATGCAGTGTACCGAAAGTATAATGCTGAACAGGGGTGGGTAGACTTTATTGAGGATGCTCAAAACACAGTTTCTTCTAGTGCTGGCGAGGCTGGTTATTGTCCGCCACCAGGGCACAGTTCATGGTCACAGGGTCTGACTGAAGGTGACTGGTGTGTACAACTTACCATTGAAGACGGTGGCCCGAACGATGATGACGGATTGGCTAATGGCAGTGTCGTTGACCCTGGCGTCGTTGCCGCTCGTGTAAGCAATAATACACTCCCTCAAGCGATTGACGACAATGCGTTTGTTAGTCTCAATGGTACGGTGACGATCGATGTATTGAGCAATGATACCGATGCTGATGGTGATGGGCTGAAGGTAAGTCGCGCTTCTGTAGATATTGGTAGTGTTAGTGTGGTTGATAACAAACTAAGTTATGTCACTCAACCACAGTACTACGGGGAGGCTTTGATCACTTATAGCGTAACGGATGGTAATGGTGGAACGGGATCGGCGAAGGTGACGGTAAATGTGGTAAACAGTCAGAATCCGAATGCGGTGGACGATAATATTACCACCGATGATCGTACCCCTGTCACGGTTTATGTCCTTGCTAACGATACCGATCCGGATAACGACACATTGAAGTTGGTTTCAGTCCAAGCGCAGTATGGGCAGTCGGTCATGAATGCAGATCAGAGCGTGACCTATACCCCTACCTCAGGGTTTGAAGGCAATGATGTGTTGACATATATCATTCAGGATAGCCAAGGCCTGCAAGACGCGGGGAAAGTTATAGTGACCGTTAAGTTGGTAAGAGATGTAAAGGTTGAAAATACTTCAGCAGGATCATTGGGTGGCATAGTGTTGATGCTTTTGATTTTGTTAGGAGCCATGCAACGTTATGGAAGAAACAGTGCTTTAGCACTAATTGCTGTGTTTAGTTTTAGTAGTCAAGCGGGTTGGTATGTTGATGTTCAAATGGGGTCAAGCCATGCAGATGAGCGCGATGCTGTTAAAGGTGATAACGTAATCTCTACTGACAACACCGGGCTCTATCGCTCTGTCGGGTTTGGATATACTTTTTCTGAGCAATGGTCTGGAACTATTCGTTATATTGATATGGGTGAAGGTAGTGCTACATTGCGTAGTGCTACTACTTCACCAGAAGACTATCACGCCAATGTCGCATCGATAGCCCCACTCCTTGTTAAGGGCATGGGCTTCGACATCGGTTATAAGTTCTGGCAATACAATTCATGGTCCGCAAAACTGAGTTTGGGGGGCTTGTTCTGGGAAACCGATATTGAAAGTACGTATCAAGGCAGCAAGATAACGACGGAAGTGGATGGTTTTGATGGATATATTGGTGCAGAAGTTGGCTACAACTTCTCAGATAATTGGGAGATCGGTGTCCAAGGCGCTCGTTATTTTTTACATGAAAATGATGTTGATATAATTGCGCTACAACTTCGTTATTTTTTTGAGCCGTTAACAGCGTATTAACCTAGGGTTTGGTATTTTTCGATAATTTGTATCCTAAGCGATCATGAAGCGATATGGTAAATTACTGGAGATTAATGTCGTGATTGTGATCTTTATTATATAGGTCAATACTCTATAACAAATCCTTAATTACCTTGAAGTCTTTTCTTCTTTAACATCTAGCGAAAGATAGTGTTTTGATAGAGTGTTAAGCAGAACTTACTGTTCGATATTAGAAAAATAAGGTTCATTGAATGCTCGATGTGAACTTAAAAGAAGATGATTTACGCAATAGGGTTGCTGGTGGCGCTGAAAGTGTCAGCGTGATACGTCGCTTTACTTGAACCTAGTGCGTCTACAGTTGAAGAAATATAGTGTTGGGGCTGAAGCCAAACCAAGCGGGTTAGAGCGACACAATTCGTAGTGAACTCTTATTTGGTTGAAAAGCGTTCCAAGTTCGCAGTTGCCCCTGACTCTGCTGGTGATAACAAGACGATAAATTGATACCGAGCAAAACGATAATTTTATATCTGCTTTAATCCAATACTGATTGAATAATATCAAATGCTGTTTCTATTTTTTGGATAGGGATAATGCCAAACCCAAATAAGAGGGCATTAGAATGATTGTTGATAGAAAAATGCGATGATGGATAAACCGCTACATTTGATGAAGCCAGTTTATTCATCATTTGTGTCGCGCATCCCGATACTTCAGCTGCTATATGCAATCCACCTTGGCTTGGAATACGTTGTAAGCAATCTACGTTGTCAATTAATTGAGTGAGTTTATGGTACCTTTCGCTATAGATTTTATTCATATTGAGTAAATGGTGAGAGAAATGACCGTCACGCATGAATTCGTCAAGTAGGATTTGAGACACTACAGATGTACTTCTTCCCAAGTGCCACAACATATTTGAAATTGGCTCCATTAAAGACTTTGGTGGAATCATATAGCCAATGCGTATGCCGGGAAATAGTATTTTAGAGAAACTGCCTACCATAATGACGCAGTCATTTTTATCTTGTGACTTGAGAGCTTGCTTACTGGTATTGAGGTAGTGATATTCCGCATCATAATCATCTTCGATAATGATTGCGTTATTAACTTCTGTCCATCTCAGCAGTTCTAACTTCCTTTCAACTGAGTAGCTAAAGCCTAAAGGGAACTGATGACTAGGCGTTGTATAAATAATTTTGGTATTAGAAGGGATTGATTCAACGACAACACCTTGGTCGTCCATCGGCACGGAGCCTATTTGCGCGCCAAGTAATCGAGCTTGATTTCGAAAAACAGGATATCCTGGATCTTCCGTCGACACGAGATCCCCGGGAGAGAGTAATGTAAGGAGAGTCGTCATTATTGCCTGCTGGCACCCTTGCGTAATGATGATGTCTCCAGGGTCACAGATTACGCCTCTCGAGTGTCTCACATACTCGCAGATAGACTCTCGTAAACAAGCTAACCCTTGCAAATCACCACCATGTGCAAACTCTGGAGTTAATGCATTGAGCCTACTCAGTCTTGAGTGTCGCCAAATATGCTTTGCTATTCTCTGATGATCAGGAACGCCTAAAGTGAAGTCATAGTCTAGATTCTTTGGTGCGATGATCTCTGGCTTCTTCGCTGCGTTAGTGCCAAACACCCCTAGTTGGTAGTGTTTTATTGGTCTCTTATCTTGATTCACCGTTTGTTCTAGAGCATTACTTACGTACGTGCCAGACCCTGCCTTTTTTACTATCCACCCCTCGAACTGAAGTCGCTCATACACCGAAATGACAGTGTTTCTTGCTATGCCTAACTTTTTCGACAGCATGCGAGTTGATGGTAATCTCTCATTTGATCGTAATCTGCCTTCTAATATCCCTTGGTATATCTCGGAGTAAAGTTGTTGGCTGGTGACTTTTCCAGTTTCGAAGTGTAGTGAAAATGGCATCGTTTTCTCTGTAGACGTTGAAAAGTGGTTCTAAAGCGTTGTGAGGATGTGGATCTGTATATACCAAGTATATCTACCTAGTATACCGTTATCGTGATATGGAGAAAGCGTAATTGAGTACACTATTTCCCCATTTTGGAAACGGATGTTACTTACATTCGTATCTAACCGTCCTACCTATCAACGGTGATCAGGTTTAGACCTGTTTATATCGCACTAAAAATTTGAAGACACAGTGTTATTCATCGAGGGTTAACGATTGGAGTTCTTCAAGTCAGGATTACTTTTATATAAAAAGTTAAAAGCCTTGGAATAAACTAGAAATTAATTATAAGTTAAAATTAAAAAATTGAGGGTTCAATGAAGTTAAACAATGCCTTGCTGGCCATTTTATCGCTCACTTCTTTCGTCACGTTTGCGAAAACGGAGTTAACGGTTAGCAGTCAATTAAAGAGCGTAGTTGATGAATGCGCTAAAGGATTAATCAACGAATACGACATTCCGGGGTTGGCTGTTGCAGTAACGATTGATGGTAAACGTTATTTTTATAATTACGGTTTGGCTGACGTAAGTAAGGGGAGTTTAGTCACCAACGACACAATTTTTGAACTCGGCTCTATCAGTAAAACTTTTGCTGCTACTTTGACTGGGTACGCCCAAGAAAAAGGTAAGCTAGACATGGATGACAAGGTCAAAGATTATATTCCAGAATTAGAGAA
The DNA here is from genome assembly GCF_033339295.1 of Vibrio sp. 704. Classification (NCBI taxonomy): domain Bacteria; kingdom Pseudomonadati; phylum Pseudomonadota; class Gammaproteobacteria; order Vibrionales; family Vibrionaceae; genus Vibrio; species Vibrio sp. 704. Next base: position 224,527 of record NZ_JAWOUH010000001.1, read on the forward strand.
TAGTGCTCTGGGTAATACCAAGCTAGTTAATGTCGCCACCTACACTGCAGGTGGTCTACCATTGCAATTCCCTAGCGAAGTAACGAACGACGCTGAAATGATGCAGTACTACAAAACGTGGAAACCGGAGTACGAAGCCGGTACTAAGAGGAAGTACTCAAACCCTAGTATTGGTCTATTTGGCTACATCGGTGCCTTGAGTATGAAGTCAGACTATACGGAAATGATGGAAACCGTCATCCTGCCTGAGCTCGGTATGACCAATACCTTTGTCGATGTACCAAAGGATAAGCTTAACAACTATGCTTTTGGTTATAGTTCTGAGGGAAAACCCGTTAGAGTTAATCCAGGTATTCTTGATGCACAAGCCTATGGTATTAAATCAACAAGCTTAGATATGCTTCAATATATCGAAGCAAATATGGGTCAAGCGCAACTTAATACTGATATAGAAAATGCGCTAGAGAGAACTCATACTAAGTATTTTGATACCGACACGTTTACACAAGCCGTAGGATGGGAGGGTTATGATTACCCCGTTTCACTTTCGCAATTATTGAAGGGTAACTCCAGCGATGTAATTCTCAAAGCTAAACCGGTTCAAGCAAGTGTATCTGGTACTCTCGGTCGTGACGTTTGGTATAACAAAACGGGCTCAACAGGTGGCTTTGGGGCATATGTCGCGTATGTACCCTCTGAAAAAATAGGCATAGTGATTCTGGCGAATAAAAACTACCCTAATGCAGAAAGAGTAGAGGCTGCTTACCATATTATTAGCTCAGTGGTGAAGTAAATTTTAGTGGTAATAGGCACTACGTAATTATTAGAGCTTATTTAGATACATACTATCTACAGTGTTTTATTAGATAGTATTTATAGGAGTATTCATGAAAACTAAGCATTGGTCTAAGGTGACTTTGCTACATGAAGTTGTTACGAACCCAAATATAACGATTAAAGGTAAACATAGTTATTACAGTGATTGTTGGGACGCCGGTTTTGAAGAGTCTGTTGTAAGATATCTACAAGGCGATGAGTTCAGCCGAGATTGGGAACCAAAATGGAAGATTGATAAGTTACATATAGGTGACTTTGTCTGTATTGCAGCGGAAGTTGTCATTGTTATGGGGGGAAACAGTACACATAGAGCTGATTGGTTCTCCTTGTACCCATTTATGGACTTTATTGAAGAAGCGTACGTCGGGAAAGGAGATACTCATATTGGCGATGGCGCCTGGCTCGGTATGCGATCCATGATAATGCCGGGTGTGACTATCGGAGAAGGAGCAATCGTTGCGGCAAACAGTGTGGTGACGAAAGATGTTGAGCCTTACAGCATGGTTGCGGGGTCACCAGCTAAGCATGTCAAATATCGCTTTTCTCGAGAGACGATAGACGAACTGCTTGCTCTTAGGATATATGATTGGCCTGATAAGAAAATCGACAGCCTGAAGAGATTTTTATGTTCAGACGATTTAGAAGGGCTGAGAAAGGCAAGCGCTGAATATGATAGAAACCACTCATAATCGTGACAGCGTCACTGTTTAGAAAGTAAGAAAGAGGTATTGTTGGGCCTCTTTGTATTAGATATCTAGCCAATACAATGAGTAATCATTTTATTCTTTTATTGATCTTTTACGTGAACATGATAGGGCGCGTACCATTTGCGTTCAAGAACAAGAGGACAACGTGTTTGGTAAAGGGGAAACCGATGGAATATCGGGAAATTATAATCATTAAGAGCCGCATGTAGCGGCTCTTAATGATCCTGAAATTGGTTAGTGGCGACAGACTACGAAGCGCTCAGAAGGTTACGAGGACTCGCTTCAGATAAATGAAGAAAGAGCGAATCGAAGTGGCTGTTGTTACCTATTTGACTGCTCATACCGTTGCCATTCCGCTGTTAACTCTGCTTTTTCTTTTCTCGCTGCAATCAGCATTTCTATATTTACGTCAGTGTTTGGGTGCCTTTGAATGTATCGCTCGTAATCAACCGGAACACCATTGATGTGCAGTTCAAGATGTAAATGCGGCCCTGTTGTTCTTCCTGTGTTACCCGTTTTCCCTATCACTTGTCCTCGGCTGATCTTCTCACCAACATGGACGTTGCGCTGAGATAAGTGTAGGTAGCGTGATACAGAGCCATTTGTGTGGCGGATATTAATGTAGTTGCCGGCAAAACGGTTGTAGCGGGACTTTAAAACGATGCCATCAGCAATACTACGAATCGGTGTACCTACAGGTGTGGCATAATCAGTGCCTAAGTGCGGAGTCGTTATATTGGTCACTGGATGTGTTCGCTTTAAGTCATAGTCAGAGCTCACTCTGTAGTTTTTATCAAAGGGTGAAGAAAACATGAACTGATTATTTATCGATACACCATGCTCATCAAATACGTTACCGTGACCATCATTGATAATAAATAAATCAGTTTTACTGCCTAAATAGTAAAAAGAACTAATGTAAGTTTCATTTTTACTATTTAATTTAGTTCTTAAGATAAAGTTATCACCTCTTTTAATAGAGTCAATAATATTAAACTTGCTTTTGATAAGTGCTAATAGCAAGTTGATCTCTTTTTGACTCACTCCTGATTTTAATAATGAAGCGACAAAAGAGTATTCAACAACACCGATAGTGATTTTTTGCCTACGAGTATTCTTATTAATTGGTGGCTGCACATTCTTACTTTCGAATTCTAAAGGCTTGATGGTAGGTAGCCTATCCACAGGAGTGAGGAAGTAGTGAGAAAGCGATACGCTAATCAATATGATTAACGCAGTAGTGATAAGGGCTACGGTAGGAGCTTGCACACTCCTTTTTATTATTAAAATAGTCATTAGTTTTGTTGGTTTATCAATACTGACAGTTGTGCGTAGAGTATAATATTTTAAATAAAAACTAGCATTAAAGCATGAGTAATTCCTCTGTTTTAACTAAGTTAATAATTATAGGATGTAAAAATAATTTTAATAATTCAGTCAAAGTGACGGTTGGCTTGGTGTTTATGCCTATTTTGTTGGTGTTAATGTCACGTTGAGAAAATATTTTTCAATAATATAATCTCGGGAAAATATATTTTGCCAAATTACTATGTTCGCTAAAAATACGCTGAAATTAACATTAGGTCTTACGCTTACATCTCTTTTATTGAGTGCATGTGGTGGTGGTGATGGAGGAGACAACACACCTCCAGCTAGAAGCAAAGGAAGCATTTCCGGTATGGTGTTTGACGCCCCAGTCAATGGCGCCAAGATTGAGGTTTTCGAGTTCAAAAATGGAAACTTAGGTCGGAAGTTGGCTAACACGACGTCTGATGCCTTCGGAAACTATCTGCTAGAGTTTGAATCGTCGTCAATGCCTCTTTTTGTTGTTGCAAAAGAGGGGAGTTATACCGATCCGTTTACAAATGAAACGGTATCTGTGAGCAATGCGAAGACACTTAAATTTGAAGGTGTTGTGAACTTTAAAGAGGGGAGTGAGCAAAAGTTAATGCTTACTCCGCTGTCGAACTTGGCAGCAGGCTTGGCAAAGTACAAAATTTCCCAGGGGGCCACAGATGAGAGTGCCTTTTCAACTGCTTTGGATAGTATCAATAGCATGTATGGTTTTGACGTAAATGAGACCAAACCTATTGATATTACCAAAGGTGGGCAAAGCAGTTTTGCTAGTACTGGGCATCAATACGGCGCTTTATTAACAGCATACTCGTCTTACTCTTACGATCTTGTAAAAAAATACGGCAACAGCGATAACGTCTACACTTCGATGCACTTCGCTGACATCCAATATCGGGATGTTATTGCAGATGGTGTTCTTGATGGTCTTGAAGTGAGCAAGACTTCAGGAGCAGTGACTCCCCTCAGCTTTGGACAGAAAAAGATAAACAGCGACGTTTACACACGTGACTTATCTCAGCACGTTTTGATCGTGGTAAACGACCCAAGTATCAATATTTCAGGTACTGATGCTGCCGACTATGTCGACTTTAGTAAGAAGCTTAATGACTTAGGTACATATGGCAGTACAGATGGCGTCATTCCACCGCGAGATGGGACGGAGATCGATACCACAGCGCCTATCGTGACACGCATTGACCGTGATGTACTTGCTGGCACCGATAAAGTTGATCTAAAAATTGTTGATGATATCGGTGTAGAAGACGTATCCGCCTTTATTCAGTATCAGATTAATGGCTCTTGGTCTGGTGAATTTCAATGTAACGACATACAAGATTTTGGAAGCACATTCTGTTCGGTTGAATTTGATGATTTTGAAGTTGGCCTTCGAGAGACCAACGTTAAAGTTAACATTAATACCAAAGAGATCGATAGTGTAGATATGAACCCTGCCACAGGGCTCTCAAACGTAACAGCAGCACGGTTAGTCTTATATACAGCGGATGTACTGGGTAATGAGTTAATTCCAGGCAGCCATTCGGGTCTTCATATCAACTTTGAATGGGATAACGATGCGCCTGTTATCGATATTACATCGGCGAGTGCAATTAATAACCAACTTAAAGAATACGTTCTGAAAGGGGTTGTAAAAGAAAGCTCGCAAGAGATTAGTTCGGTCAGTATTTCATTTAAAGATGGCTTACATGAGGGCGTCACATGTTCTCCTGTCACTGTAGAGTCTGGAAATGCTTGTGAGTTTAGTAAGGCTTACCCAACTGATGAATTCCTATCTACGACGGTCTTTGAGGTTCGAGCGAGGGATAGCAAAGGCAATACGGGCTCTGCGCAGCATGCAGTAAGTCGTGACGATCAAGCGCCAGCACAGACGATAACCTATCCTGAAGGTACGTCAATGACGTACGTAAATGTGGGGTTAGATGGTGAACGAACCACTTACGATGGTATCTACTCTCAAGATACGTACACCCCAGACAATGTTCAAGCAAGCCGCGATTTCCTGAAGATTGACTATGCGTATGCAAGTTTAGGGATTCAGAGCTCATTAAAAGGGATAGATTTTAGTAACTTCAACGCTAATTTATTGAAAGAGAATAAAATCCCTTATGTTCGTGTGAAAGTATCAGACGTAAATACCGATACGGTTTTAGGCTCCAACGCTAATAAGCTTAAGCTCGTCGTCAAGTACTACGTAAGCCAAAACAACGATAACAACTACTCACTTCAGCAAGTTATTGATACAACGGCATCAGATGACGATTACATCGCAAAAATTCCGCACGAAACGCTGTTAGATAGCAATGGGCGAGTTGAGGATGTCATTTATTACATTCCATTTGTAAGAGATATTTTGGGTGACAGCTTTAAATCGGTATCAGAAAACAGTAGTCAAAAGTTAGTCATTCAAACCGTCGATGAGTCTGATAACGAAAGCACTCCAAGAGAAGTATATTTTAGAAGTAGCTTTGACCTACCAACCATAAAAGTGGTGACACCATTTATTGGTGCGCGAGCTCAACTTGAAGGGTTGAGCCCAAGTGGTGAATTCACTTCACTTGCAAGTTGTACCACTATCCAGCAACTGGAAAGTGACCAGTCCATGGCTCTTGACGTAGCGAGTTGTGAAACCACAACTGACGTAGTGAATTATGATTTCATGCGTGTTCGTTTAATTGGTATCGAAGGCAGTGAGCCATACTATTACCAATGGAAAAGAGATCCAGGGACCAAGAAAGTAACGGTTGACTTAAACAAGGCCAATATTGGTGTGTATTTTAAGCTCAAAGGTTCTCAAACTTACTATATTACTGAACTATCGACATATCAGACTGGTTTGTTTGATTTCCAGTGGGATCAAGTGACAGCGGGAGAGAAAACTTCAGAACGTGCGATTCAAATTCTTGATGAGGTGCGCTACGCGTTATCAGGTACGAATAACAACTCATTCTTTGGGTTTGACCCAACGGTTGTGTCTTATGCAACCAATGAAATGCTTACGACTAAAGCGATTCCAGACAAGCCATCAAATGACTATCTACACCGATTCCTTGTTGAAGCAATTGATAGTATTGCCGAGAGAATGCCAAGAAATAACTCATTAGATTTTGCATCTGCTATTTACGATGATTTTAGCTACGATGGAAAAGCAAATGGTGTAGGGGCAGGAGGAAGTCAAGTTACGCTCGATTCTTACACGTTTGGCGCTGAAACTTACCGAAAAGATCTGGCGCAATCCTATTATGAAATCATGGCGAGCAAATACGGTATTGAGACCAATATCGCGCAGCTCTATGCTGATGATATTTCGATGGCTAATCCTGACTTAAATGGTAAGAACATTTTTGATACAGAGGGTAGCAGTATCGATACCTTGCCTCCGCAGCCAAAATTAACCATTGAAAGCGGTAGAGAGACGATGGTTGGTAATAGGCTTTATATCGCTGGCGAGGTTGTTTCTAAAATTGTCCTAGACGATCCTTCTGGTATTGTAGGAACCGACGCTCACGGCCCGAAGTTTAGCACGATGTGGTATCAAGCCAATGAGCCAAATATTGAAATACCACTGGACATCAACATCGTAGAAAACTCAGACAGCAGCAATGCTTATCGAAAAGAGTACTTCTTCACCCTTAACTCCCAGTCTAGTGAACTAAAAGATATTATAGAGTTTGCCGTGGAGACCAGTGCTATGGACCCACATGGCAATGCGTATGGTTACAATGGTAAATCTCCGTTTATAGAATCGGTGTTTATTGATAACGACTTCCCTAAGGCCAGTTACCTTCCACCCAATGATGTCGATGGTAAACCTGTAGAAAACGGTATTTATTTAAACGCGAACAATACTCATGAATTAACCTTCAAGGTTGAGGATATTGTTGGTGATAAGCTTGCCTCGAGGGGCCTTGTTTTCTACCAGCAAACCGGTGAAAAAGTAACATACACACCAGAAAACTTTGCAAGTAACTCGAAAGACGCGTTTAAAGTCAAACTATGTACGGGCGAGATTTGTTCAAATCAAGGCTCTACGATTTATCCTGGTGATGGAGATTGGTTAGTTGTTGCAGCAGCAGAGGACAACTTAGGTAACTCCGTTTCAGAGTTAACTAGCACCGCTCCGAGATTCAATATTCGTATCGACTCTGAAGCCCCTATTGTAAAAAGTGAGCAGGTTCAAAGCCGTTTAGGTGGTAATAACCAATGGGCACCTGTCATTGATTGGGGGACGTTAAGCTCTGGCAATAACGTAAAAATAGATTTGCGCCGCGGATCTGGTCAGGCTCTGACATTAGAAAGCTGTGACCCTCTAACAGAGGCGTGTGACGTACCATACCTAGTTGGTGAACAGCCTGACGTCAAAGTCCAACTGGTTTCAAAAGCATTTGATTACGATGAATGGAATGAATTTTACGTCACTGCGACGGACAACGCTTACCCTGCCAATGTTAGTACAACAGGGAAATTTACCTTCCAAGTCGATAACAAAGGCCCTGAAATCATCCTAAATACGCCTTGGGTTGAAGACACATTGTCTAAAGAGAACTATGTCATAGGGCGTGAGTTCAATGTGCGATTTAAATCCGTAATAGACGATTCAGACCTTGAGCAAGTCTCGCTGTATCAAAGTGGTAAAGATTCGCCAATTAAGACAATTGTGCCAACGGATTCATCTAAAGAATTTGTCATGTCTCTTATCAAGAGTGACACAGATAAAATAGACATTTCTGAAGATGAAAAAACAACGTCATTGTATGTAAAAGCAACCGATATTTATGGTTTTGAGTCTAGTTCTAACACGCACAAGGTTATTCTTGATCGTGATGGACCAACATTAGGATTAAGTGGTTTCAATGCGAATGACTACTACTTAGGTAACTATGTCTTTGACCTAACGGCTCTAGACCTAAATGCAAACGGTGATGTTTCAATTAATGGTGTCAATCGAGAAAGCCTAGAGTATTGGACGTTTAGCGATCTGGAGCCATTACCTGGCTCTCCCGGTACAAAAATCAATGAGGATCTCAAAGTGAGCCTTGGTGATTTAGGTACGGGTACACACAAGGTTCGTTTAAAAGGGTCTGATGTTCGTGGCAACACAACCTTAACCAGTGATGAGCAAGATTTTACCGTCAAAGTGTACAACTCAATCCCGCAGGTGACGCTGGCGATGAGTTACACGGATGGAACGCCAATTACAAACAACACCATCTATCAAGATGGGAATATCGTACTTACGCTTGATATTGTTGATGATAGTGGCGTTGATCGAATTGACTCAACGTATAGATTCTCTGGAGAGCAAAACGGGACTAACTTTACGTTCTCAGAAACCGCAGATGGCACTTGGACTGCAACGTTGCTTTCTACACAAATTGCCAAAGATGGTAATTATGAACTTGATATCAAAGTTTATAACAAAGTTCGTTACCTTGATGAAAAAGACCGAAAGGTTGGAAAAGTAAACCAAACCTTTAGCGTACAGCGTGAAGGCGTGGTTCTAACAATTGAAAGCCCGCTGGACTTCCAAAATTACTTATCTGATGGTGTTCTTGATGTCACCTTTACTACATTGAGTGCGGTCAAAGCCAAAACGTTAGAGTGTTGGGTTCGTGAAGAATACAACTCTCTAGATGCGCCACCAACTAATGAGCAACCAACTTCTGGTGTTATCAACGTATCGCAAGAACCTTACAGTTGTAGTGTCAATGTTGGGCAAAACATGACCAAAGCACCTGTCACTTTGATCACTAAAACCTTGGGTACAAATGGGCGTGAAACGATCAACAAGTTCAATTTCTCGATGGTGGATATTGATGCACCGACAGTCGTAGATGGTAACTCATACAGTTTTAAAGGAAGTGATGTTTGGTTTGATGAAGCTTTGAAGAAGAAGATGCTCACATTTGAGCTCTCTTTTAATGATGCTTTATCAGGCGTGAATACCGAAAGTTCAGATGAATATCCAAAGTTGGTTCGTAATCTTGGCAACAAAGCTTATACACCAACGACTTGTGCCAAAGGTGTTGGAAATATCAAGTGTACGTATTCTGAATCCTATGCCGATATTATTGATGGCCTGAGTACAACTCAAGAATACAAAATCAAGAACTTATCTGATTTAGCAGGAAACTTGACGCCAGAGCACGATCTACTGCTTGAATTACCTAAAGGTTCGGTAGTCGTCGAAATTACTGATCCGGTTGGAAACACAACCATTAATGGTCAGCAGCTTGTCGCCAAATTCAGAATTAAGCTGTATGAAAACTCTAGACTAGACAATGTGATGGCCAGATTTGGAACGGAATCCTACAACTATAAAGATAACCCGGAGAAGTTTGCGCAATTAGAGGTGTGTGCAGATGATCCAACTTACAAGTGTTCAACATTTACGAGTGAACTTCCTAGCGATGCGGATGGAAAAACGATCAGGACAACGATTATCGCAACGGATGTGTGGTCGAGAGTCGGTGAAGCGACCGTTGATATTAAAGTTGACAATACATCTCCAAGTGTTGGCGATGAGATTATCGTAACTGAATCGCCAACAAATCCAGATAATGTTCGTTTTCGTTTCGACATAACAGACACTGGTAGCAGCCTGGCAAAAGTAAACTATTCAATTTTAAACCCAAGCTATCAAGAAGAAAGAGTAGAGGATGGGAACGGTTCATCTACGTACTTTGAACTACCGAAATCTCAGTTAGAGGGGCGTGGTTCAATCACGGTTGATATCAAAGCGACAGATAGTGTTGGGCTATATTCAGACATCAGAAAAGTCATTGATATTAGTGTTCCTAAAGTCACGGTTGATTTCGATGGAATTACGAGTTTGCAGGGTGGGAAACTGTTTTTAACCAAGGCGAGCCAGCCGTTTACGGTATCTACTGTGGAAGGAGAAAGAGTGAAAGCTTCACAATATTCTGTGGAGCTTATTCCAAGCCTCGGTGATTCCTTGCGTTACTCAGGTGATGTTATCTCATCTAGTGGTAATGGAATGATGAACTTTGCCGTCGATAACCAAGGGTCATATACCCTTAAAGTGACAGTGACGGACTCAGTTGGAAGAGAGAATACAAGCTTTGAGTTACTAGGAAAAAGTTATGATGGAAAGGTTATCGAATCTATTGTTGATTATGATGCTCCAAGTATTTCTGGCTTAAATGCTAATCAAATTTCTAAGGTACCGACAAACGATAAGTATCAACTAGAAATTAGTGCATACATTACAGATAAAAATTTAAATCTCGTCACGTCAAAAGCGGTGAGTGGTGGTAGCACAGTGGCTCCTCAAGCGATTACTGAGCCGACAACCGAAGCGGGGCCTTATGTCATAAGCTATTTGTTACCTAAAGGCGATCATACGATCACGGTGGCAGCAACAGACAAGGTGGATAACAAGAGTGAAAGTTCTATTGACGCGCATGTGGAAGCTGCAACCGTTCCCGGGCTAAGTATCTCTGCTGCTTCAAGCGCTCCTCTTTTTGGAGGTGAAGAGATTACACTTACGTTTAACTTTACAGAAGAAGTTACTAACTTTGATATCTCAGATGTCCACCTTATCGCTAGTGATAACGGCGCAACAGGAACGTTAAAGCAAGATACGTGGTCCACGTCAGACAACGTTACGTGGACGGTTAATTACATCAGTCCAGAAAAGCAAGATAAAAACATAACAATACAGGTAGAGGATGATAGCTACCAAAGTACCAACACCATTCCTGGAAAAGGAAGCAGTTTAAGTATCGCGGTTGAAGGAACCTTACCAAAACTGACCAATGTGACATTTAACCCCGAGCATCAGAGCGTGGGGCAAAGCGTGAGTGTCTCGCTTGAGTTTGATAAAGAGCTCCAAGAGGCGACCGCTACGCTTGGCGGCAATCGCATTAGTTCTCTATCAGCAACGGTAGATAAAAAGGTCTGGGTTGGTGATGTACAAGTTCCGAGCACCGCGCTGTTAAGTGTCGACTTGGTTGTTAGTCAATTTAAAGATTTGACTGGCAACATAGGTGAGGATAACACCGCTCACGAATTGCCAATCACGCCAACCTTAGCTATTAAGCCAGTGGGCAGTGTGGATGAAACGCATGCCGCCACGCTACAATTTGAAGGTACGTCGACACGCTTTGACGGTCAGTCCCTGCGTCTTGAAGTGAAAGCCCAAGGCAGCGCGACGGTACTAAAAAGCAGCAGTGCAACGGTACAAGCCGGTGGCACTTGGACCAGTGACGCAATGGACATGAGTCACCAAACCAATGGCACTTACATTGTGATGGTGACGGGGACGAACTCAGCCGGCATTGAAGTGAGTGAAAGCCAGAGCTTTACACTCGCGCAGTCTCTGCCAACGCTGACTAACGCGACGTTTACGCCTGAGCACCAAGCCATCGGCCAAAGCGTGACGGTGACGCTGGAATTCGATAAAGATCTGCAATCCGCAGCGGCGGAGTTAGGTGGCACGACGATCACCTCATTCATGGCAACCGCGGACCCAAGTGTTTGGACTGGTGATGTAGTGGTACCAAGCACGTCAGAGCTGAATGTGGGGTTGCTTGTTCGTGACTACCAAGACTTATCAGGGAATACCGGTAGTCAGAACACGGCTTACTCCATGCCGATCACGCCAACCTTAGCTATTACGCCAGTGGGCAATGTGGATGAAACGCATGCCACCACGCTACAATTCGAAGGTACGTCGACACGTTTTGATGGCCAGTCCCTGCGTCTTGAAGTGAAAGCCCAAGGCAGCGCGACGGTACTAAAAAGCAGCAGCGCGACAGTACAAGCCGGTGGCACTTGGACCAGTGACGCGATTGATATGAGTCATCAAACCAATGGCACTTATACCGTGATGGTGACGGGGACGAACTCAGCGGGTATTGAAGTGAGTGAAAGCCAGAGCTTTACACTGGCGCAATCTCTGCCAACACTGACTAACGTGACGTTTACGCCTGAGCACCAAGCCATCGGCCAAAGCGTGACGGTGACGCTGGAATTCGATAAAGATCTGCAATCCGCCGCAGCGGAGTTAGGTGGCACGACGATCACTTCATTAGTGGCAACCGCGGACCCAAGTGTTTGGACTGGTGATGTGGTGGTACCAAGCACGTCAGAGCTGAATGTAGCGTTGCTTGTTCGTGACTACCAAGACTTCTCAGGGAATACCGGTAGCCAGAACACGGCTTACTCCATGCCGATCACACCAACCTTAGCTATTACGCCAGTGGGTAATGTGGATGAAGCGCATGCCGCCACGCTACAATTTGAAGGTACGTCGACACGTTTTGATGGTCAGTCCCTGCGTCTTGAAGTGAAAGCCCAAGGCGGCGCGACGGTATTGAAAAGCAGCAGCGCAACGGTACAAGCCGGTGGCACTTGGACCAGTGACGCAATGGACATGAGTCACCAAACCAACGGCACTTATACCGTGATGGTGACAGGGACGAACTCAGCGGGCATTGAAGTAAGTGAAAGTCAGAGCTTTACTCTCGCGCAGTCTCTGCCAACGCTGACTAACGTGACGTTTACGCCTGAGCACCAAGCCATCGGCCAAAGCGTGACGGTAACGCTGGAATTCGATAAAGATCTGCAATCCGCCGCAGCGGAGTTAGGTGGCACGACGATCACCTCGTTAGTGGCAACCGCGAACCCAAGTGTTTGGACTGGTGATGTGGTGGTACCAAGCACGTCAGAGCTCAATGTGGCGTTGCGGGTTAGTGACTACCAAGACTTATCAGGAAACACCGGTAGCCAGAACACGGCTTACTCCATGCCGATCACGCCGACCTTAGCTATTACGCCAGTGGGCAATGTGGATGAAACGCATGCCGCCACACTACAATTCGAAGGCACGTCGACACGTTTTGACGGTCAGTCCCTGCGTCTTGAAGTGAAAGCCCAAGGCAGCGCGACGGTACTAAAAAGCGGCAGCGCGACAGTACAAGCCGGTGGCACTTGGATCAGTGACGCAATGGACATGAGTCACCAAACCAATGGTACTTATACTGTGATGGTGACGGGGACGAACTCTGCGGGCATTGAAGTGAGTGAAAGCCAGAGCTTTACACTGGCGCAGTCTCTGCCAACGCTGACTAACGCGACGTTTACGCCTGAGCACCAAGCCATCGGCCAAAGCGTGACGGTGACGCTGGAATTCGATAAAGATCTGCAATCCGCCGCAGCGGAGTTAGGTGGCACGACGATCACTTCATTAGTGGCAACCGCGGACCCAAGTGTTTGGACTGGTGATGTGGTGGTACCAAGCACGTCAGAGCTCAATGTGGCGTTGCTTGTTCGTGACTACCAAGACTTATCAGGAAATACCGGTGGCCAGAACACGGCTTACTCCATGCCAATTACACCGACAATACACCTAGACGTTATCAACGATGTTACTGGAGTGGAAAGCGTGACAGTAAGTGGTAGCAGTGAACGGTTTGAAGATGGTGAGTTCATAGATATTAAAGCAGTCGACGCTGATGGTACAGAAGCCACAGGCATGGCTACCGTGCTTTCAGACTCATGGACAACTGATTTAGATCTTTCAGGACTGAAGGAGGGGGTAGTGACGATTTATGTAAATGGTACCAACAAGCTTTCCGCCTCTGCCGAAGAGGCTCAAGCAACATTTAACTATGATCGTTTCGCAAGTACAGCGAGCGTTTAGCTCGCTTTATTTCTTTGGGATTTTTTGTGATATTTATCAAAATAATTGCCTTTATTGATAAGTTACTCGAATTAATGAATCGTCTTAATACAAGGCTGAATAACTATAATAACTAGGCCAATGTTGCTTTTAGGTGTGTATGAAGTGATTGTGATGGTCGCTCGGCAGGTGCTGTGGTGAATGTGTCGCGTTGAAAATCTTTTTAAATATTATATATTTACGCTCGTTTCTATACTCTGAGTATAGTGTTCTGCATGAGGTCGATGGGTAATACCTCGCCTCTTTAACTCGCGATGAAGCAAATTTAATCCTAGCAAGCTTCAGAGCAGTTACTTTTGTGAGTGCGTAATGCGCTCACCTTTTTATTTAAACTTCCTCAGTAACAGTCAATTTGTTGTTTGTTGCTGAGGAGGGCACCTCATAAACTTCTGAATTTCCTCGTGCTTACCTGAAGCGCACGTGACTACAATTTTTGTTAACTTCAGTCCATAAATTAAATTTTTTTAGATAGTAAGATTTTACCATTTTGACAGAGTGGGTGATGTTACTGGCTTTTATTGTGGTTAAATCGCATGTTTTAATAGTAAAAGTCGCCATTTTTTTGGTGTTTTTGATTTCGGGCGATTTTTCTATCTCGTTGAAAATAAATGGCTAAGTAAGTAGGATACGCAGACCAAATCGTACTTGTAAGCCTTATCAGCTTAATTGTCACCGCAGCCATATTTACGATGTTGGTTGTGGAGAATTCAAATGCATTTAGTTTGCAAATTTATACCTAGCTCGAAGCTATCCTCCAACGAGCTATCTTATGTTCTTACACCGGACGAGTGTATAGGACAGCTTTCGCGTTTGCGAAATTCAGATGACATCCTTAGAAACCTCCCTAAAGAATTGGCGCAAAAGATTTCCATCTCTGCCAAAAACACGACCAGCGCATTGCTAGCTGCGATAAGAATCGAATTGGGGAAAGGCAATTGGGTGTCATTATCTACCGTTGCTCGTCGTTCGCCATTGACGGACTCTCAGCTGCAAAGCTTCCCTAGACTTAAATCACTCGTTGACTCTGTATCTGCTTCGAATGAAAGCAAAGCTTTTAAAGCAGGATACAAGCAGGTTACCGACGATGTTGCTTTAGTTCGTAGTTACACGCATGTCCCCTCTGAGCCAAGCCCAGATCAAAAAATCGTTGTCGAGTTTGCAGGGCAGTGGTCTAGCAACGCGGCATGTTTGATGTTGGGAAAAACCGAAGCTCAAAAAGAAAAAGTGACTGTAGGCAAGGCTGATACAGAAAACAAACACCGCAGCCTCGCGATATTTAAAGATCTCGAAGCTGAGGGCAAAACGCTCTATATCAAAATCCCTTGCACTGACCAGCCTCAGCCAATTTTGCTTAAACTCGCCGAAGACCTGCAACCCGTTGATAAAGAAACTCAAATGGATGAGTGGGATAACGTGTTGGTGCCTGTGGTTCCGCTGCACTTCCCTGGTAGCGATAAATCAGATGAAGCTGCAGAAGTGTTTAAATCAGGCTACGTGTATGTTGTTTGGAACAATAAAATTTGGCGCGAAGTGGCAATTACGGAAAATGGTTACTTTTCAGATACGGACATTAATAGTGTTCGTGAAGGCTCTAGACCCAAAAGGCACGCCGATATCTATATGACCAATCCTGAAACAGGCGGTGTTTTCGCTTATGAGCCTTTCCAAATCGTGCAGAACGGCAAGGTGGTAAGTGAAGGCTCTTTGAATGGCTCTGGAGAGGCTCGAGTGTTCAACTTAGTTGAGGAAGAAGTTGAGATAGTCATGACAGGCTATGAACCACAAATCAAAGAAAAGATTGAAACAAATTTGAGCCCTATTAATGCTTCTAGCCCAGTGGAGCGGAGCGCGCAAGGTTACCCTCTCCCGCATATATGGCTTCCCTACAAGATTAAAGGTGAGCCTCAAGAAGTATATTTGGCTTATAACAGTAAACGATTGAGCGAGAGTGAACTATCTGAACTAGAAAGTGATCCCGGAACCAAGGCCATAAAAGTCACTGATCTTAACCATTATAGCAGTGAGAAAAGCTTTAAAATTGGAGACGGTTCTGTTCGTCTGCTCTCAGTATTACCAAGTGCTGCGACCTCAAAACCTGAAAAATACGCAATGTTACGAAGCCAGCTAAATAAAAATGTAGCGGTCGTGTATTTACTTAAATCTGTCGAGATAGTTTTCGAATATCCGGGCTATACGACGCTGGACGAGTCAGATGATTACTTTGAGTTAAGGCAAAGCGATGGTGATTGGTCGCAGCGAGTGTGCTTGCGCCAATGTATAAAAAAAGAGAATGGTTCTAGGTTGATTCGTTTTACTGGTTGGCCTGCAGAGGTTAAAGAAGTGGATCTTCTCCGTGGTTATCAGGGCAATAGTCATCACGGAAGAGATAATAAAACGGTCATTTTTGCTCAAACACCCATTGCGGATTTACTGGCTTATAAGAAAAAAGATCAGCCAAGTTAACAAAACAACTTATTCGGGTTGCGTTGTCACATTATTAAACGCGATCGAGAAAGATAACGAAGAGAATATAAGATGAACCTACGTCATACATTATGCCTGATTACCTTAGCGGTCTTATCTGGTTGTAATCAAGAATCAGCCAAGGAACCAGAACAACACGCGCCAAAACCTCAGACGGTTCAAGACCGAATCGCAGAAAAAAATGCTCAACAGTGGGAAGATGGTCGTGTTTATATTACAGAAAACAATTACGTTATTTATGACAAAGAGACGGGTAAACCTAAACACTTTATTTTTAAAGCTAAAGAATGGCCACGTGAAGATCTCACCAATGAAAGCTCTTATGATTTACCACGTGTAGTGTTTCGTTGGGATAACGCCCGAAATGAAGCGAAAGACCACTATGATCAAAGGGATAAAGTGTGGAGTATCAAAACGGATGGGACGGACTTGCGTCTGGTCGCAGATGAGTTTGTTGGCAAAGTTCGTCTAATGCGTGTCTCTCCAAATAATCGCTACTTGGCTTTGGCCTATTCGGCCTCAGAAGGGATGTTTAAAGTAATTAAAGATCTTAAGACGGGTGAGTATATTGAACTAGGTCGTTCACGTGGCTACCCAGAGTTTCTATGGGCAGAAGACAGCAGCTATCTTTACTACGTAGACAAGTTTAAAGACTGGAAGTACACCTTAGCGACAGGCGACAAACAGCAAGTAGACACAGAGTTTAATGAGTATTCCGTGATTCAAAAAGGAAAAAGATACGTACTAAACGACTTTGGCGTTGCAGTTTATGATGAGGCAAAAGACGAATTTCTCTTTAGCACGGGAATTAATCCTGATGAACAAAATCTGGGTGATTATAAGTTTAACAAACGTAGTATTAGTCCAGACGGTAAGTACGCTTGGGGTGAAAGTAGGAAGTTTCGTTATCTAATTGATATCGAGCAGGATTCATTTCAACAAGAAGAAATTGTACCGCGAGCGGTAGGTAAACTGCGCTATTTTGAAATTTTGAGTAAAGATGCGAATTATGCTCGGGATGGAGCGGCGCGGGCCATCCTCAGTAAACTAAAAGAAAATAAAGAATTTGGTTCTTATTTAAAATGGGAGCAAATAGGGACGGGCCATAGTGCCAGTAACTCTTCTCTTTACAACGCCTTTGCCAACAATGGTGATTTTGTTAAAGGGGATGAACTGTGAGCACTCATGATACCAGTAACGCGATACCTTTGTGTGCAAATTACTATTTGTTTGGTGTTTATTATGAGGGGGAATTTAACTCTCAAACTAAAACAACTGAATTCCCATCTTGGCATTCAGAGGAAAGCTTGGTAAGAAAACAAATCGCTAATATTCGCCCTTTAGCGAAAGTGCCGATGCTTAACGTCACTGATAGCGATAGCCCTAAGCTTTGGGCTACCGACCATAAATTTAAGTTATGTTCACTGGGTAACGGAAAGCCCGATCAATATGGGGCTTTTGAGGTCCTGACACCAGAGCACACAATTCATGCGTTAGGTAGGGATCTACCCAAAGAGGGTGAGCAGACCTTCACTTTCCGCTTTCCGCCCTTGCCTTTAATAGCTTCACTTTCTGAGTTAAACCCCAAAGAGTTAGCTACAAAAGTTGCAGATTTGAGTAGCCAGTTGGAAAACAGCGAAGCAAAACTCACCTTGACAGAGGTCAGCATTGAACAATTGGCTAAGCCTTACGAACCAGCTGCGAACGGGGGGCTCAGCGAAGAACAGGCAGAATATAACAAGTGGTATGAAGATGTAAGTGAATCGGGAGAGACACTAAAAGGCTTCGTTTTACCTGTTGTGGCGAGTTGCGCGGTGGTTTTTTCTGATCAAGGCTATGAAAGTGCGACGGTTACTTTGCAAAAGTTTGACTCAACCAAAGAAGGTGGGGAATACAAAACGATAGGCTCTTCAGTACAAGCGGCATTACCTGAAGATGAGCTTTCAGAAGAAAATGCTAAGCAATATCCATGCGCGATGTTTCACGTTGATCCTGCTGATTTTAAAGAAGGCTTATACAGTATCCGTGTCGAATTTATTCCAAGCCAGATGAAAAATGGTGTTCCACAGTTCATTAAAGACGCTCATATTCAGCAATTTTCTGAAGGCTTAGATACAGTCTATACTTACGAGCTACGTGAACAGATTACCTTTTCTTCAAGCACTCCGTTAGGGAAATTTGCCATTGTCAGTGGCGATATGATCTCCCTTGAGGAATCCTTGATTTATCAATACCCTCAGTACTTTGGAAATATGAAACATTACCTTCACGGTAATGTACAAGGTGTAACAGCCAATACGCCAGCTTCAAGGAGTATTGCGTTACTCAAGAATATCCGAGATGTGTCTGCTCAGCTAGGAGCAGGGCTGCTGAGCGGTAGCTTGCAAGACACTTTAGACCGTGATGGCCGCCAAGCGGTGTTTAATAACGTCTCGAAACTGTATTGGGATGCAGTTAAGTCCGAGATGCCGCCTGCGATGAAAGCGGCGGGCGAATTGTATTACGGTATTTACAGTACGAAAGAAGCGCTTGATAAGTTGCAGGAACTCCACACTCCAACTATCGCGGGTGTTGGTTGGAAGGCGCTATTTCACGATAAGGTTTTTAACACCAATGAAGCTCGGTCAAGCGCACTTGCACTTTCTTTAGAATCACGTCTGGGTAACCGACGTGTGGTTGCCGGGCGAGTTGCGGAAGCTTGGCTTTCTGGTGGTAAAACCGTTGGTTTTAATGGCTTCGGAACGGGATTGACAGCACTTAGTTTGTATAAAAAAGCTAAACAGCTGGTTAATCAAAATAAAAAGGTTGATAAAGCAGAGCAAGGAACAGAAGAAGTTACAAAAGACTACCTTGCTCAAATTCCAGTTTGGAAGACAGCTAACCATATCCAGGAAGAAAAACTAGAACAGGCTTTAAAAGATGCGCGTGATCAATCTGGCAATCAGATTGACGCCATTCTCGTAAATAGCTCTAGAGGCGCAGGAATAAAAATAGAATTTGCCTTTAACTCGCGTGAAAAAGAGTTAAAGGATCATGCACCTATATTTAAACAGCTTGCTGCTTCTCTTGCCAACGTTTTAGAGAATGAGCCAAACCTTAGAGTAGAGATAGAAGGGCATGCTTGCCAAGTCGGTACCGAGAAAGCAAATATGCAGGTCTCGGCAGAGCGCGCAGAATATGCGAAAAAGCTGCTCATGAAGGAGTTCCCTGTTTTTGAAGGTCGTGTTTCGGTAGCCGCTTTTGGTGAAAGTAAACCTGTCTATGTTCCCAAACAAGGTGAAAAAGTCGACCGCAACAACCCTAATCTAAGACAAAACCGTCGGGTTGTAATCCGTATTTACCTGCAATCCCTGAACATATTCTTTCACCCCAGTCGCTATGGCTCGCATGCAATGGAACGCTCTAGGCTTGCTCTAGAAGCTGAGATGGTTGCGCAAGATAAAGCAGAAGTCGCACTGCGAATGGCGATTTTTGACAGTGTCGTTGACGTCGCTTCCTATATTCCTGCTATAGCTCCTGCGGCAAGAGGGTTTATGCTTGCCATAGAGGGTTCAAAGACAGCAATATCTGCGGTGAAAGTGATTGATAGTTTAATGTTGGACTCCTTCCTAGAAGAGTTAAAGCAAAGCCATGAGGTTGTCAGTGAGCTTGAAAGGCTGGCAAAAATACATATCGAGTTACTTAACGATTTGCGACGCAGTAAGGTAGATGTAGGTATTGAATGTAGGTCTTATCAGGAACTCATTACTCACCTTGAGAGCGAAGAAGTTCGTAAGGAGGTGTTAAAACGCTACCAACTACGAGCGCTTGCTATTAATGGCTTAGTGTTATTACTCGCTGACCTAGGATCTCAAACCAAACGGAATTCTAATATCTCGTTTAGGTTTTTGGTTGAGCGTTACAAGGTGAAGGAATACATTGAGAACTACATTTTGAGCGATGATTGGTCTGTACATACGATCAAAGGAAACACCTTAGCGGCTAACTGGAAGAACCGTTGTGATAACGAGTACTACACCGAATTATCGACAAAGATGCCACAAGGTGCGCAGCATTGGCCTGCTCCAATAACAACTAATAGCAAAGTTTCTCATCTCTCTATAACCGAAAACAGGGATAGCTTTAAAGCGTCAGGTGCATTTAATCAAATCTTCCCGATACAAACCATGTTGTTTGAACACCCAAATGAAACGATGTTTGATAACTTTACCGAGTCATTTAACCCGCAGGGAAGTGAGTTAAAGAAAGATGAAATCGGTTATTGTCGAATACTTGTTCAGTCAGCTCGTTATACTGAAAGTGATGAACCAGAATGGATGTCATATGATAGTTGGATTCAGCAATCTAGCAACAGTCGCCTAGGTCCATACGATAAAGTGAAAGTGCAGTTGATACTTAAAAAAGAACACAAGTATGCGAAGCCAGTTACGATTGGCTACGATCGCGTTGACGGGCTCGAAAATATTAAAGGCCCAGCTTTCAGTGACTGGATGCTGCCAATGAAGGTTAGTGACTTCAAAACTGATCCTGATGGGCGAATAAGTGCTTTTTACAAGCAACAGGGGATTGATGACGGCGCTACGTTGATTGCTATTGAGCATATTCCCTCATTCCGCTTCGGTGATGTGATGATCGACGGTATGAAACCAATGACCTCTAAAGCAAAGCTAATGTTCTCTGATGCAATGTTCAGTATGGCAGTTTCCGGAGCAGCGATATCGGGTCAGCCAAGCGACTATTTTGCAGAAGTGGATTCCTTTAAGCGCTATGTAAAAGGCGGAGGCTTCCAAAATATGCGTTACTGCTTGGGAATTAGAACAAATCAAGGGCAACATAGTTTTTATTTACCACAAGAGTACAGTCTGGGGCAGAAGTTTGATGATGCTGAAGATGAGTTGCAAATTGGCGCTTTAAGTACAGAAACTAGACTGGTTTTGCTTGATACCTACTTGGGAGAGCAGCAACTGCGTCTACGTGAACAGGACCTTATGGTAGAGAGCTTTACCTTAATGGCAGCTGAGGGAGACAAAAATACCATCCCTATACTTCATGGCATTAAACAGCAATTGGTGGCTATAGACACCAAAGCGTCTGGTTTGAACTTTTTCAGTGAAAGAAAGTGGTACCAATCGGCTGATAATATCTGGCGTGATGGTTTCTCATGGGGAAACAAAAAGAAAGACGATCCTGCCAGTATTTATGTACTGATTTTGGGTGAGAGTCATGAAAAAGCACTTTATGAACGTTTGGGTATGCCGTGGGAAGCAGTGAATATGTGCATTCAACTGGCGCTCGACGGAAATGATGGCAAGCCAGTTAAAGGTCCTCTTTACTTCACCGATATGTATCATATTGGTGAGTTTGCTCATAAAAACGAAGAGTGGATGTTTACTGAATCTATTTCAGAAAACCATCGAGAACAAGTTGATGCTATGAGTGAGTTTATAGGTGAAGCTGTAGGTAGTCTCACTAAAGAGAATGAACTATCTAAGAGCAAAAACTATACGATGTACTGCATGAGGTTTAACTTGGAATATGTTGCACCAACGGGAGTTAGGTTAAAAGGTCTAAGACCGTTTGGTGGTGTAATTGGTGGTAAAGCGAACTTGGAGCTTTCGGTTGCTCATCTAAAACAAGTCGGATTAAATGGAGCTGATGACTATGATATTGGTCGTGATGCTGTAATTTCTATTCCTTCTTTAAATGCGGATAGTGCTTTGGCAGGTAATTTCTTTAGTGATATGCCTTGGCTAATTGAGAAAGAGTCGACAGAGGAAGGCGTAGACAAGTCTGCGGCTGAAACTTGGAAGCAGTATAACGAATCTCAACGCAAGAAATGGTTGAAAGATTGGATTGAGAAACAACCTGCGGTAACTCAAGCACCCAAGCCCTTGGAAAAGTCACTTGATAACCCTTCCTAGATGCAAAAAAAACCGCCTTCGGGCGGTTTTTCTTTTCTTATGACTTCATACTGAATTTAGAATTTTCTTTTTAAGCCCCATCAACCCGCTGCAGAAATGTCGTATTTCTTCATCTTATGGTTGAGAGTGCTCATTGGAAGTGCCAATTGCTCGGCGGCCTTCTTGGTGTGCCAATTGCAGGCATTTAAGCAATCGATGATTACTGTACGCTCGTATTGGCTGACAACGTCCTTAAGGCTCTTTGAAACGTCTTCTAAATCCGCTTGTGCTTGCTGCTCGTAAGCAGGTTGCTCTGGGGTAGGTGAAGCTGCTTTCATGTCAATACTTGGTACATCTTCTGGGATTTGTTCGCCAAACTCAATGTGAGTAATGGTTTCAAAATCGGACAGTAGCACCGAGCGCTCAATGATGTTCTTAAGCTCACGCACGTTCCCTGGGTATTGGTAGGCAAGGAGCTGTTTACGTACATTGGCACTTAACCCTGGCGCTTGCGGCAAACCTAGCGTGTTGGTTGTGTGTTGCACGAAATGTTCGGCAAGGGGAATAATATCCGATTTGCGTGCTCTCAGTGGTGGTAATGTAATAGGGAAGACATTCAAGCGATAGAACAAGTCGGCACGGAATCCACCATCTTTAATTTGCTGCATAAGGTTACAGTGCGTTGCCGCGATAACGCGAACGTCCACCTCAATCTCTTTGCTGGTACCGATAGGGCGAACTTTGCGTTCTTGCAGTACACGCAGTAACTTTGCCTGCAGTAGCATTGGCATATCGCCAATTTCATCTAGGAAAAGCGTGCCGCCGTTGGCTGCTTCAAACAAACCGACTTTGTCTTTGTCCGCGCCCGTGAATGAACCTTTCTTATGCCCAAACAGTTCAGACTCTAACAACTGTTCGGGAATTGCCGCACAGTTTTGTACGATCAAAGGCTTTTCTGAACGGTTAGAGTTTTCGTGAATGTATTTCGCGATCACTTCTTTACCGGCTCCCGTTTCACCACGCAATAGAACGTCGACAGGGAGAGATAGCACCTTATCAAGACGATTCAATACATTGAGCATTTCTTCGCTCTCTGCAATAGGACCCTGATAGGTTTTTTGGGTACGTTTTTTGAGCTGAGTGTTCTCGCGCACTAGGGCTTGATTGTCGGCATTGAGATTTTTAATCACTTGCCCGTATTGCTCTAACCACACAGCTTGGCGAATATTACTCGCGGCCATACGACAAAACTCAGTCAATGCAGTTTCATTGTCGATAACACTTAAATCGAGTAAGACTAACAGCCCAATGGTTTTGCTTTCGCTATCAATCAAAGGCCAAGCCAGTAAGTTCTCGCTTTTTAATCCCAGTGTCTGCTCAGTTTGATAGATGCTTTCGCAGTCATAGCCGTTGTACTTATACAACTCGTTAATCAACACCACTTCACCATTACGAATGGCAAAGTTAAATGGATCGTTCTCACTGGCTGAGTCTAACTGTAATGCATCCCAAGGATGGGAAACGATAGTTTTATCGTTATGGTGAGCGGTACTTGGAATCAACGCCTGCCCAGTCTGGTCCAACACATAAATGATGCCGTGCTTTGCGAGGGTCATTTGTCTCGCAGCAGTCAACACAGCATCCAACGTTTGGGTAAGCTGGCTGCGATCAGCCAAAGACTGACTGATCGCAAGTAGGGCGTTACTAAGTTCGCTATGGTTAGCTGAACGCATAGGTTAGTGTTCCTTGCTCATCGACAGACACTTCGATTTGCGTATGTGAATCATCCTTGTCATGCACTAATAGCTGAGTCGATAGTTGCGGCAGCAACTGACGGTTGATGACCGCGTCGATGTTACGCGCACCCGTTTCAGCAAGGCGACAGTTACCTAGTACGAACTCAACCAAGCTGTCTTCGTAGCTCAGAGACAACTTGTGATGGCTCTGTAGACGCTGAGAAACTTTGTTCAGCTTGTGGTGAATAATTTCTGTCATTGCTTCATCAGACAGCGGAACAAATGGTAGTACTGACATACGTGCCAACAGCGCCGGCTTGAAGTGTTGGTTCAAAGTAGGGCGAATAGCTTCTGCGATGATGTTTGCATCGATGTCTTTGGATTGATGAACCAAAGATTCGATCTCATGCGTCGCAAGGTTACTGGTCATGATGATCAGCGTGTTCTTGAAGTCGATTGTGCGGCCTTCGCCGTCGTTCAGCGTGCCTTTGTCGAACACTTGGTAGAACAGGTTCAACACTTCAGGGTCGGCTTTTTCCACTTCATCAAGAAGAACAACAGAATATGGACGTTGACGAACCGCTTCTGTCAGCATGCCGCCTTCACCGTAACCTACGTAACCCGGAGGTGAACCGATTAGGCGAGATACCGTGTGCTTCTCTTGGAACTCAGACATGTTAATGGTCGTCATAAAGCGCTCACCACCAAACATTTGATCAGCGATCGCACGAGCCGTTTCGGTTTTACCCACGCCACTTGGGCCAACCAGCAGGAATACGCCTGTTGGTGCGTCTGGGTTACCTAGACCAGCTTTCGCAGTTTGAATGCCTTCAGACAGGGCATCGATAGCGTATTCTTGGCCTTTGATGCTTTGTGTTAGGCTTTCTTTCAGTTTTAGCGTGGTTTCTGCTTCGTCTTGAAGCATCTTACCCATAGGAATACCAGTCCAGTCCGAGATCACATGGCTAACTTCATCTGGACCCACTTCAAAGTGAACCAGCGGGTTACCACTGCGGATTGCGTCTAACTGTTCTTGGCAGGCTGAAATTGCAATGCGAACGGCTTCTTCATCCATTTCTGCATATGGAGAAACGTCTTGCTCTTGTTCTGAATCTTCGTCTGCAGCAAGCTCTTCTTCATTTGTTTCGCCAAAGACCAGTTCATGTAAGCGAGAGCGTAGAGCAATCATCTCTTGGATCTGCTCTTTTTCTTTGTGCCATTGCGCTTCTTGTTCTGCTAGCTCTTCTTTCGTTGTTTCCATTGCCAGTTTTAGGTCTGGAATGTTAGCAAGGCTGTGCTTGTCGCCAGTTTGCTGCAGAGCATCACGCTCAAGTGCTTCAAGCTCGCGCTGTTGAGCTGCAAGTTCTTGTTGCAGTGTCTCTACAGAAGCAGGAATGGCATTAAGGCTGATGTTCACTCGTGCACACGCCGTATCTAGTACATCGATCGCTTTGTCTGGCAGTTGACGACCAGAGATGTAACGAGCAGAAAGTGCTGCCGCAGCAGTGATAGCATCGTCACGCACGTAAACGTTATGTGACTTCTCGTATGCTGGGCGCAGACCACGAATGATCAATGCTGCTTGCTCAGGAGACGGTTCGTCGAGTTTCACCAATTGGAAACGACGCGCAAGAGCAGGATCTTTCTCGAAGTACTTCTTGTATTCCGACCATGTTGTCGCAGCGATGGTTTTCACTTCACCACGCGCTAGGGCTGGTTTTAGCAAGTTTGCCGCGTCGCTGCCGCCTGCTTGGTTACCACCGCCAACAAGGGTGTGTGCTTCATCGATGAATAGAATGATAGGGGTTGGCGAGTTTTTCACTTCATCCAATACTGCGTTTAGGCGTTTTTCGAATTCGCCTTTTACGCTTGCACCAGCTTGCAGAAGACCCATGTCCAGGCCGTAAAGCTCAACACCTTTGAGGTTGTCTGGTACGTCACCTTGTACAATCTTAAGTGCCAAGCCTTCTACTACTGCGGTTTTACCAACGCCCGGTTCACCAACAGCAATAGGGTTGTTTTTACGGCGACGAGCAAGGATGTCCACGATTTGGCGGATTTCTTGGTCACGGCAGAAAACAGGATCGATTTCGCCTTTGCGTGCTTTACCAGTGAAGTCTGTCGTGAACTTGCTCAGTGCTGAGCCATCCTCACGAGCTTGTGTTTTCTCTGAATTAGCAACTTGCGCCTCAATAGAGTGGCTTGTTAGTTCTGCAAAGTTACGCTTAAGGCTGTCAGGGTTTACCGCTTCAAGGATAGAGGCGTAACCATGTTGGCCGTAACGGAGAGGGTTGCTAACAAGAGTAAGGAGTAAGGCACCAGAGCGGATTTGTGTTTCGGATAGATCTAAAGAAGAAACCAGCCAGCTTTCTTGCAACCATTCGATTAATAACGCAGAAAAAACAGGTTTGCTGCCATTTCCTTTGGCGTTGGTGTCGAGTGTGGATCGAACCGATTGTCTTAATAAGTTCTCAGAACAATCAAAATGACTTAATAAGACGTCAAAATCACTATTTGGCCTTTCTAATAGACTCAGTAAATAATGCTCAATTTGAACTTCGTTTGCTTTTTCAGAGACTGCAAGTGCAGCGGCGTCTTCTAATGCTACTTTTGCAATCGGGTGTAGACGCTGAATTAATGAAGAAAGGTTTATATTTATCATAGCCATTTTATTCTTTAGAGGAAAAGAGGTAGCGGCTATTATACTAAAAGTGATTGCGTTCTTTTTTTATCAAGATATTTTGACTATCGTTTGTTGGTTATTTTTAATGATTATTGTGACATTAATGTTTGTGGTTATTTTAATGGCGTTGTTATTCTAAATTAATTGATAGTAAAAGTGTCGGATTTATTAGTTTTAATGACTTTATTTACACGGTTTTATATGGTTGTTTTCACTTTTTAAAGTTAGAACAATTTATTATTATCTTAATCCAACTTTTTGGTTTTTTATCCAATAAATTGTACTCAAGATATTAGTGAATAATGCCTTAATTTGTATAAGTTGTTGTTTTTATTGTGTTTTTAAAGTTGGCACGGACTTTGATTATACCAAGTAGTCGCGGTGATAAGCGATTTGGTGATTTAAACAAAACAGATTTTAGAAAAGGAAATAGCGATGCCAACTCCAGCATATATGTCTATCCAAGGTGAGACTCAAGGCCATATTACTAAAGATACTTACTCTGCAGATTCAGTAGGTAACACATGGCAAGAAGCTCATGTTGATGAGTTCCTAGTACAAGAACTTGATCACGTGCTAACAGTTCCACGTGATCCACAAAGTGGTCAGCCAACTGGTCAACGTGTACACCGTCCACTTGTTGTAACTAAAGTTCAAGATCGCTCATCTCCACTACTATTCAACGCACTAGTATCTGGCGAAAAACTTCCTGAGTGTGTGATCCGCTTCTACCGCACTTCAGTTCAAGGTAAACAAGAGCACTACTACTCAATCAAATTGATTGATGCGCTACTTGTCGATATCCAAACTCGTATGAACCACTGTCAAGACGCAGCAACAGCTGACCGCGTGACAGAAGAAGTGCTTAAGTTCACTTACCGTGCGATCGAAGTAACTCACGAAAACTGTGGTACTGCGGGTAACGACGACTGGCGTGCTCCACGCGAAGCTTAATTGCTCGTCGCGTAAAGATTCAGGGCCAACGATTGTTGGCCCTAATTCGATTATTTGTATCAGGTAAAAGATATGGTGAATGACGTAGAATTTAAATTTGAAGTGCCTGGATGTGGGCATGAATTTCGGGTCGAGAGCTTTCATGTTCATGAAGAGTTATCTAAGCCTTTCCACATCAATCTCTCATTACTTTCACTTGATCCAGATATCTCGTTCGATGAGTTAATACGTAAAGCAGGAACATTGACACTTTACGGACAAGGTGTTGGGGCTGCGCGTGTGTTCAACGGCGTGGTGAATGAAGTGCGTTACTTAGGAACTGGACGTCGTTTTTCTCGTTATCAATTAGTCTTGGTTCCTCAAGCTTGGTTCTTATCTCAGCGCCAAGATTGTCGTATTTTCCAGCAAAAGTCAGCGCAAGACATCATCACAGAAGTACTCGATGATGGGGCAGTCACCGATTACCGATTTGAAGTGTCGGGTACTTATCCTCCAAAAGAATACGTTCTGCAATACCGTGAGTCTGACTTGCACTTCGTGCAGCGTATGATGGCTGAACACGGTATGTGGTATTACTTTGACCATAGCGATTCAAATCATACGATGGTCATTGTCGACAGTAATGACGCGATTGCACCTTTGATAAGCTCGCCACTAAATGCTTCTTACATTGGGCCGATTGTTTATCATGCCGATGGTGGCGGTGTTGCCGATCGCGAACATATCTCTGATCTCGAGTTAGTTAACCGCGTTAGAACAGGACAGGTTACGTACACAGATTACAACTACGAACACCCTAAAATTCCACAAGAGATGACACAGGCTGGCGAGCTAGACCAAGATCTCAAGCAGTTTGATTATCCTGGACGATACGTTGACCCGCTGATGGGTCAGGTGAGAACCACGGAGTGGATGTCGGAACACATAGTCGATAATCAACAAGTGGAAGCAACGAGTGACGTAATGCGCTTAGCATCTGGTTACAGCTTTAACGTCAGTGACCACCCGCGTTCTGAGATTAACCGCGATTACCTCATGTTGTCTGTAATGCACACAGGTCAAGATCCGCAAGTGCATGAAGATGAAGCGAGTGGTATGCCAACCACTTACTACAACCAGTTCTCGTGTATTCCACGTGATGTGGTGTTTAAAGCGCCTAAACTAGCAGCACCAGTAGTGGATGGCCCTCAAACGGCGGTTGTTGTAGGACCAGAAGGTGAAGAGATTTACACCGACAAGCTTGGTCGAGTGAAAGTACAGTTCCATTGGGATCGCTACGGTGATAACAACGAACATTCAAGCTGTTGGATTCGTGTAAGCCAATCCATGGCGGCGCCAACATGGGGCGCAGTTTATTTGCCGCGTATTGGCCACGAAGTCGTAGTGACTTTCCTTGAGGGGGATCCAGATCGTCCGTTAGTTACGGGCGCAGTTTACAACGGTTTGCATTTCCCACCGTACTCTTTGCCAGAAAACAAAACTCGTACCACGTTCCGCACGCAAACGCACAAAGGAACAGGTTACAACGAGTTGAGTTTTGAAGACGAAGCGAACCAAGAAGAAGTCTATATTCACGCTCAAAAAGACATGTCGACCAAGGTGCTCAACAACCGTTACCGTGATATCGGTCAAGATGAATTCTTGAAGGTTGCACGTCACCAAACGAATGAAGTTCATGGTGACCATAAAGAAACCATTAATGGGCATAAAACGACACAAGTAAACAGTACGTTTACCGAGACAGTCGAGCAAGACGTTACCGTCACATACAACGCGAACGAAGCCCAGTATGTGAAAAACAATTCTGACTTAGAAATTGGTGATAACCGTACGACTAAGATCGGTAAAAATGATGACTTAGATATTGGCGAAAACAGTAACCTTACTATCGGTGCGTCTAGGAGTTCAGATATTGGTGCGGATGATAACCAGACGGTTGGTGGCAACTTAACGGTATCAGTGAAAGGGAACACCGCTTATAAAGCTGATGGTGCAACGCAAATTATCAGTGGCGACAAGATTGTATTGAAAACGGGTGGTTCCTCTTTAGTGATGAACAGTGATGGTTCAATAAAGTTATCAGGCTCGGCTATTACGATCGAAGGCAGTGACAAAGTCGTCGTGAAAGGTGGCAACGTAGTGGTTAACTAACAATGGAAAAACAACCTCTTACAACAGAAGTAATATCAAAGCAGCAAGCCGAATCAACGGCTTGCTTTTCGCGTTTTGGAAGAATAGTGGCTATCAATGAGTCTACGGGCAGTGTGCGAGTTGATTTTGATGGTAACCCATTTAAGCAGCCACTCACTGCGAGACTAGGACGTGGCTTTCGTCGTTCTGAGCTGCAAATGGCTATCGATAATCGATTAAGTTGTCGAGTTGAATTTTTGAACGACGACTTAAGCTTGCCTCTTGTGACGGACATTTTCTTCTCCATTCTGGATGACTCTGACGAGTTTGTATTGCGAGCGAAGAAGATGGTTATCGAGACAGAACAAGAGTTGGTAGTCAAAAGTGGTGAGACAGAAACTCGCTATAGCGGGCGCGATGGACGAATTACCACTAAAGCGAAGTACGTCACTTCTCAAGCAGAAAAAGCACAAAAAATTCAAGGCGGAACGATCGCAATTAACTAATTACTTTGTATTAACTAATTGCAATCGCGTTATGGCACGCTAATAACGGATAACTAGATGCGACAAAGAATCGGTGTCGAGCACCTAAAGGCACCCATAACCAATCAAGAAGTCGAAGGCGCGTTAGCAAAAGCTGATCGCGCTGTGAATGACCTTTCCCAGTTGCCAGTAACATGGCTGGATTTCTGTAATGAAAAGCTGTCCATTGCTTCTGAAAGTATCGGGTTTTTAATCAGGCAGCGAGTTCAAATTCACAAAAGGGGTTATCCAAGTCGTGAGTTGGCGTATCTCAAGCTGATCGAACGCCAAATTGAAGAACTGAAGCAGGTGTACTTGTCGTTTTATCGGCTAGCACCGGGGTTGATTCATCAGCTAAGAGGCCAGGAGCCAGAAATCTACAGCTGGCTGATGCTACAGGGCGAGTTGGGCTCAGAGTTGGATAACCTTTTGTGCGGATTGAGTTTACTCGAAGATATTGACGCTAAAACCGCAATGGTCATTGCCGTACAATCTCCGGTTGAATCTATGGATAGCACGCTTTCGGAGCTTATTGAGGGCAATGCGACATCCAGTGCGTTTTACTTTGAATGCTTACGTGTACGTCAAACATTAAGTGTTTCTCTCATCAAGCGCTGGCACAAAGCCAGCATCATTAGCTCTCAAGTTGCTTTGCCACTGCTCGTTTTACAAGACGTAAAAGAGGGGATTGATTGGCTTAATGACAATGCAGGCAGCGAACAATATCTATTTGAACGTTTGATTACCAAACGTGACAGAGGCACTTGGTTCCGTCAGTGCTTTGGCATCGAACCAAATAGATTACCATCAGCGCAAGTGCTCACTTACGCCAAGTTGCTTGAGTTAAAAGAGTTTGAGGCGTTTGATATCTCTTCTTCATTAGCACCTGTTGATTTTGCGCTGAGTGGTGATTGGAAACTGGTGCCCCAAATCATCGAGCACTTGGAAAGTCTGGAGGAAGCTGAAGGTGAAATTTGGCTTCAAGCCTTGTATGTCGTCTACGGAAAGCTTCTTCCTCTGACTCCGCAAGATGTTGGTGTCGAGTATGAATGGGAAGAGATCGTCGATCTGCTCAATGAGTGGGTGGAAGATGAAAAATATATCCAAAATCTACCAAGCCGCTTGGGTTACGCATTGAGCTTCGAGTCTACGTTAGCTGCGATGCAAGATTCTAACGTTGATGTGCTGTTCCGCGACTGGCTATGGCGCCAAATCTGTATTCAATCCAGAGCCTACGTGCCTTGGGATATGGCAATGTCGATTCATCAACAAGACTGGAACTTTAACAATTTAAAGGCCGCACCTTCTGCGAGCGAACGATTCAACTTAAGGAATAGCAATGCAGTTATGGGATATTGAGGCGCACCCTGAGCTATCACTTAAAGGTCGTTTTCAACGTGACGAAAACGGCGATGAAGTGTGGGTTGTGGTCGCCAAACGCACATGGCAATTCGATGGTGTGGTTTGGCACGAATTAGGTGAAAGTGAAATCTTCGATGATCCCCAATATTTGGGCGAAGAAGGCTTCTCTGCGATGAAAGTTGACCACGAATTCGCGTATACCAAAGACAATACAGATGTACTTGTTTACGGTAAAGCGCGCAGTTACGCGAAAAAGCCAGTGACATACCAAGAGTGTCGCGTGTTGATTGATGGTCATATCGATAAGACTCTCGCTATTCACGGGGAACGCGTATGGGTTGAGCATGCTGGCAGTATCACGCTGAGCAATCCAGTCCCATTTATTGAAAAAGACATTGATTACACTTGCGCGGTAGGCGGTGATTTACGTAACCGAATAGGTGGTGGGGTTGCCGACTCCAACAAAGAATTGCTTGAACAGAAAGTACCCTCGATTTTTTATCCCCGAGAGGACTGGAGTGCCGCCGCGAAAAAACTACGCGTTGCGGGGTTCGGGCCAGTGCCTCCGTTCTTTGAGTCGCGCCAGAAGCTGGCCGGCACGTTCGATGACGATTGGATTGAGAATCGCAAGCCAATGTTGCCACTCGATTTTGATAAGCGGTTCTTCCAAAGCGCGCCTATTGATCAACAGTGCAAAGGCTTCCTTCGTGGGGGGGAGCGTTTGATGATGAGTGGCTTTTGTCATGATGACACGCTTTCATTTCGAATTCCTAAAGAAAAATACAGTGCGATCGCGACGTTCAAAGATCAAAGTTATCAAGCTGATATGGCGATGTACACCTTATTCGTTGATGCGGAAAAGAAAACTATATCAATCAGTTACACCGCTGCGTTTCCTTGTCAGGGCAAGGAGCATTTGTTGGTGTCGACATCCATCACTAAGTTGGAAGAGGTAAGCGAGCATGCATAATTCAACAGGCCGTTACGTGCTAGGGATGGAAGTGATGACGCCAACCGGTATGAATTTAGATATTGCTAGTGCAGTTTCGTATGCTGACTTAGGAAGATTCGACCAATGTGTAGGGGATGATGGTATCGAGCGTTTTACTTACGCCAAAATCGAATACACCAAAGAAAGTGAGCAGTTTGAGAAAACGTGTGAGTTAATCACCCACTTGCTTGATTCATTGTTAGCACAGTTACCACGTTCATTGAGACCAATACCTTTGCTTATAGCGGTGCCTGTGTCTGTTTCACTAGTAAAGGTGCAAGAATGGCTTGGTGAAAGTAACTATGCTGAATTTCTCTCTGTGGTGAATGCTGTTCATGCCAGTGGGCCCAGTTTCGTTCTCCAGGCCATGAAATCATTGGATAAATATGATGCTATGATGTGTATCAGTGTCGATTCCTTGGTGAGTTCGATGCAAACACTCATCGACGATGCGATGGTAATGAGTACCAATAATCCATGGGGCGTTATTCCGAGCGAGGGTGGGGCGGGTTTAATTCTTTGTCGAAAAAACACCGTAGAAACATTGAAACTTAAGCCTCAAGCGCAGCTTGGCTACATTGATACGGAATTAAACACTTCAGACCGAAGAGGCATGTTTCGACTTGTTCAACGTGCGAGTAAAAAGCTCGATTCATTTGGTGAAGTGTATTCCGATATGACGAACCTGCGCATGCATTCGGAAGATTACGGTTTTGCTCTGGGGGCTAAAGCAGAACGATTCACGAACCCAGAACAACCGCAGCTTATCAATGAGTTGTGGGGCACAATGGGCAGTTGTTCTTCTCTCGCTTTAATTGCCTTTGCGGTCAGAGAGCACCACTTTAAGCAACCAACTACGTTGTTAATGTTCGACTTTCATGGTGACAAAGGAGTTCTCCAATTACTGCAATGTTAGTGGGCACTCATCGATCAAATGGCAATGAAAGTATACTCATATTATTAGGTTGAAGTTTGTAACACGAAAAAGCGTATAACTCATGCAGTGAAAGCGTAAGTAAAAAGGTCTAATAAGTTAGTAATAATAACTAAAATAATAGGCTTACTGTTTGTTTTAAATACCAACCTTGATACAAGTACGTTCAAGAAAATATTATTCAACTCTAATAATATTTATTCTATGAAAGAGTACTAAGTGTCTAATAATCAGAGTACAGCCAAAGGATATATCGATCAGTTGGTTGTTAAAGCTATTGAGAAAAAGAAACTGAATGAGCAAAGGCTAGCAGAAAAAAATAAGCCGAAGCTTGAGTACGTGCTTTTTTCACAGTTTGATGTATTAGACAAGCTTCCTTCTAGAAATGGTAAGACAACGGTTTACCATCTTGCAAAAAAAGGGCAGCCAGAGAAGCAAATCTGTTGCAAAGTTATCAATGATGACTCGCCAGAATTTGCGAGCAAAATGTTGATTAACGAAGCGAGCAGGCTGGAGCTTTCTCAACACCCTAGCGTTGCTAACTTTGTAAAAATCGGCAACGAATTCGAACGCCCATATTTGATGTACGAGTGGATCCAAGGTGAATCACTGGCAGAAAAAATGGAGCGTCATTCTTCTAAAGGCTTCCGCCACGACCACATCGCTTGGTTGGTGTATCAACTCGCTGGCGCTCTAGAGTTTATGCATACAAGAGGTATCTGCCATCTTGATATTAAACCATCTAACGTATTAGTGAGTGAAGGCGATTACGTTAAGCTCATTGATTTCGGCGCTGCTCGTTACATTGGAGAGACAGAACCTTACGCAGAAGCAAGCTTGAGCTACGCTTCCCCTCTTTATATAGAAACTGGCATCGCGGAACCGCAAGATGATGTTTACTCTCTCGCTTTGCTCGCTGGACATCTATTTTTAGGCTCAATATTTGGTGATGCTTGGAATAAGCAGTTAAAAGACCGAAAGCGTCCAGCTTTGATCCCGGTTCATATTTGGAAATTGCTGAAAGAAGTCATCAACAAACCAAGAGGGCATGGCTATACCGCTATTTCTTTTGCTCAACAGTTAGCGCGAATCGATACGCAATCAATTAGCTCAAATTCTAACGCACCAATTTTCAGTAGCTTGCGTAACGCGGATTTGCTGCTTACACACTGTAAGCCAAATGATAAAACGGCGTATGGTCGCTTTAAAATATTAGAGGCGAGCTTAGTGTTGAGTGTGCTGGCAACAGCAGGAAGTTATTTGTATCAACAGAATAAAGATCAATTGGATGCCATTTTTTCCCGAGGTGTCACTACTGTAACTCACGTTATTACGCCCTCTGAAACGGCTTCTTTTTTGGCTCAGCCTCCATGGAAAATCAAAGAAGAATTGTCTCAAGCTACTCAGAGTATTGATATGACAGAAGCTTATCGAACAGCATATCAAGCTCAGCAGTTAAGCCTCTCGAATTTATATGAAGAAAAACAGGCTCAGTTAACGTCGTATCAATCGTTAGCGGATGGCTTACCAATGGCATTAGTCGAATTACGTAAGGAGCTTGTCACCTTGCGAGAAACCCTTGTTCGTGACGGTGCCCTGTTTCCATATGCAGATGAGGCGTTGACTAAAGTGATGTCTGGGTTAAATGTCGCGTCTATCGATTCCATGAGAGTATCTGCCATAGCTGGCAGTCGAGATAAGCAGATTGCTCGCTTAATTTTAGATGGTGAAGCTAAGCTCGCAGAAAATGAAATGAAAGAGGCATGGTTGTTAAACCAGTCACAAGCCTATTTCTACAACCAAATCTTACCAAAGGCTGTGATGGAAAATATTAATGACTCCATCGATAAACATGCAGAGGCGCACTTTTACACCAAAGCAATTGAAGAAGCTGAATTAGCCAAAGCCTACTTCGGGAATACGCCAGAACTAGACAAAAAAATAAAAGATTTAATCGTCGCAAGAAGCGAATTTATTTTGTTTAGCACCGTGATGGAGCAATCCGTTTACGACAAACAAAAGCTACATGAATCCCTTGCCGATTTAGAACGGAATGCACCAAGTAAATTTACAGAAATCACGAAAATTCTAGATAGCATGGCGTCGGATGCGATAGAGCAGAGCCATCGATTATCTAAGCCAGCAAATGGCGCAATTGCGGTAGCGCGTGCGTTGAGAGATTACTTGACTGAAGGAGACGTGAACTTTGTCCAACATTGATATCGATCGTCTGCTTAATCCTATTTCTGATGAATCTCCAGTGGGTAACGATGCCCGTTACGAGTTTTGCTATGAAATGATGGAATCCGAAGTGAAGAAATTCGGTTCCTTGTTTGGCGAAACAGTAGATTGGAGCGTGGTAAAAACGCACGCGACTGAAGTTCTAGAGCACCACAGTAAAGACTTAAAAGCCATTTGTTACCTCGTTCGCGCGCTAACAGAAGAGTTTGGTCTGCAAGGCTTTGAACAAGGTCTGAAGCTGCTTAGTGAGGCGTTAAGTCGCTTTGGCGTTGAATTGTATCCTTCCCGAAAGCGGGGTCGAGATGGCGCGGTCGAATGGTTGAACCATCAGTTTAAACTGGTCAGCAGCAAGTTAGCGGAAAGTGCTCAGTCATGGGATTTGGTATCAAACTGCATTTCGACTATTGAAGAAGTGCAGCGTCAGTACGACGAGGTTTATCAAGACTCAGAAGCGGATTTCTTTGAGATTCGCACTCAACTCAATGTTTTATCTCAACAAGCGGCGGCTGATGAGCAGAGCGATGATGCAGTCGTTAACGTTGAACAAGCGGCGCCTGCACCAGCTACGCAGTCTGCTGCCGAAGAAACGCCAGCGCAGAATGAAGTGCAAACCGCACCGGTGAAGGCGGTTCCGCCGGCCCCTAAACCTGCGCCAGTTAAGAAAGCGGTAGCAAAAGAAGTCGATGTCGATACGGACTTCTCTTCGCCGACAGCTTCTAAGCGCACCTTGAAGAAGGTTGCGGAAGTCATGCTTCATGCGAACCCAAGTGATCCGCTGGCTTACCGGATTTATCGTCATCTGACTTGGGATGACATTGATGGTCTACCCGACCACCAAAATAATCAAACGCCTTTGAGCTTGGCAGTGTCGTCCGATCAACAAGCGGAATACCGAGATAAAGCTGAACAAGAAAGCGACATCGACACCATTAAGCGTTTGGAGCGCACATTAACGGATGCGCCGTTTTGGCTGACGGGCCATTACTTCGTGTATTCGATGCTTAATAACTTGGGCTTTGATGATGCAGCGCTTGCTGTGAAACAAGAAGTGACGCGTTTTGTTGAATCGCTAGAGGGCATCGAGCACCTCTCATTTAAGAATTCTATACCATTTGCAGATGAAGCGACCTTGAGCTGGTTATCGACTCAAGATACTACTTCTTCGACTTCTCAACCCGTTGTTCAAACGGTTGTGATTTCGCAGGAAG
Organism: Vibrio sp. 704; assembly: GCF_033339295.1. Taxonomy (NCBI): domain Bacteria; kingdom Pseudomonadati; phylum Pseudomonadota; class Gammaproteobacteria; order Vibrionales; family Vibrionaceae; genus Vibrio; species Vibrio sp. 704. The sequence continues at coordinate 261,294 of NZ_JAWOUH010000001.1, forward strand.
ACTCGCTGCCAATGGAGGATATCACTCTAGAAAATCTAGGGGAATGTGCCGCAGAGCTTGCCCGCAAACTTGAGCTGGATAGCTCGGGACGTGGGCAGTTCATGCTGTATTTGCAATTGATAGCAGCTTACCAGTCTGTTGGATTATACCCTTTGTGTTTGCCGTATCTTGAGAAGGGGTGGGAAGTACAAAAAGCGTTTAATCTCGCGAGCTGGGAACCCCACTTATCGTCACAGTTAGAAGACCTAATTCGAAAAACACTCCATCGGTTATTTGGAAGCAAGGATCTTCTACCTGAGAAGTATGAAGAGTGGAAAGCAATTTACGACTAATTAAAGAGTTAGATAAGGAACGAATTATGTCACGTGACGGCTCGGTGGCTCCTAAAGAGCGAATTAATATCCGTTATGTTCCAGCAACTGGCGATACGCAAGAAGACGTAGAGCTGCCGCTAAGCATGATGGTAGTTGGCGACTTTACTGCGCGTGCAGATGAGACACCAATTGAAGAACGTACTCCAATTAACATTGACAAAGACAACTTTAACGAAGTGCTAGAGGGCATGTCTCCAAACGTTAAAGTCAACGTTGAAAACCGTCTTTCTGATGAAGAAGGCGGCCAGATTGGTGTTGATCTGACGTTCCAAAACATGAAGGACTTCTCTCCTGAAGCGATCGCGAAAAGTGTACCTGAACTAAACAGCCTACTTGAGCTTCGCGAAGCCTTGGTTGCACTGAAAGGTCCTCTAGGAAACGTTCCTGCGTTCCGTAAGAAGATCGCATCGGTTCTTCAAGATGAAGAAGCGAGAAAGAAACTGTTGGATGAACTAAGCATTGGCAACGACCAAGACGCGAAAGAAGAGTAAGGGATATCATGTCTGCAGAAGCACAAGCGCCAGAACAAGAAGCAGCCTTAGTTGAATCAGGCTCACTTCTGGATAGCATTCTTAACGAAACACGTTTAAAGCCAAGTGATGAAGGTTTTGACGTTGCAAAACGCGGCGTAGAAGCATTCATCAGTGAGCTACTAAGCAGTTCGAACACAGAGAAAGTCGACCAATCTCTGGTTGATCTGATGATCTCTGAAATCGACCAAAAATTGTCTAAGCAAGTTGATGCAATTCTTCATAACGAAGAAGTTCAAGCGATTGAATCAACGTGGCGTGGCCTTAAGTACCTGGTTGATCACACTGACTTCCGCGAGAACATTCAAATCGAACTGATCTCTGCGAAGAAAGACGAAGTTCTTGATGACTTCGAAGACGCTCCAGAGGTGGTGAAGTCTGGCCTGTACAAGCAAATCTACACACGTGAATACGGCCAGTTCGGTGGTAAACCTGTTGGCGCCGTCATTTGTGATTACGCTATGTCAGCTTCGTCGCCTGACATCAAATTGATGGAATACATGGCTAACGTAGGTGCAATGTCTCACGCACCATTCATCACGTCGGCATCGGCTAAATTCTTTGGTCTAGACAGCTACGAAGAGCTGCCAAACCTAAAAGATCTGAAGTCTGTATTCGAAGGTCCACAGTACGCGAAATGGCGTGGTCTGCGTGAGCACGAAGATGCGCGCTACCTAGGTCTATGTACGTCTCGCTTTATGCTACGTACACCTTACTCTGTTGAAGATAACCCAATCAAGGCGTTTGACTACGATGAGCAAGTAACAGACAGCCATGATAACTACCTATGGGGCAACTCAGCGTACGCGATGGCGTCTAAGATCAGTGAATCATTTGCTAAGTACCGTTGGTGTCCGAATATTATTGGTCCTCAAAGCGGTGGTACTGTACAAGATCTACCGGTTTACAACTTTGAAGCTATGGGTCAAATCGAGACTAAGATCCCAACCGAGATCCTGGTTTCTGACCGTCGTGAGTATGAGCTAGCAGAAGAAGGTTTCATTGCGCTAACCATGCGTAAAGGTTCTGACAATGCGGCGTTCTTCTCTGCAAACTCTGTTCAAAAACCAAAAGTGTTTGCGAACACGCCGGAAGGCAAACAAGCCGAGATGAACTACAAGCTAGGTACTCAGCTTCCTTACATGTTCATTATCAACCGTTTAGCGCACTACATAAAAGTGCTACAGCGTGAGCAAATTGGTTCTTGGAAAGAGCGTTCTGACCTAGAAATCGAACTGAACAAGTGGATTCGTCAATACGTTTCTGACCAAGAGAACCCGCCAGCGGAAGTTCGTGGTCGCCGCCCACTTCGCGCTGCGAAGGTTGAAGTATCAGACGTAGAAGGCGATCCAGGCTGGTACAAAGTATCGATGTCTGTACGTCCTCACTTCAAGTACATGGGCGCAAGCTTCGACTTGTCTCTAGTTGGTAAGCTAGACCAATAACCCATTACTGAAACCATCAAGCAGCCAGTGAAGACTGGCTGCTTTTTTCGTAGGATCGCATATGGAAAAAGGTTACCGTCTTTTAGAGCGGATCGAGCTAGGAGAACCAAAAAACTGCTACGAGAAAGTGGTGTCTCATAAGCATTTGATTGAATCCATTCACTCGCATCTCGCTGACTTGTTGAATACGCATTCCGGCAACGCAATGATCGACAATGAGTATGGTCTGCCAGATTTTAACGACGTACTTTCTAACAACACGAACCTCGTTCGCCATATTCAAAAAAACATCACGTCAACCATAGAACGCTTTGAGCCCCGACTGCTGAATGTCGAGGTTCACTACCGTGAAGACCACCATAACCCATTACAACTCGGCTTTGGTATTCGCGGCGAAGTTTCCCATAACGGCGGTAAAGTCCCAATGTCGATCGATGTCTACATGGGAACCGACGGCCAATTTAACGTTTAGTAGGTGCCACTTGAGTAACAGTAAATACTTTCAAGATGAACTCACGTATTTACGCGAGTCGGGTAGTGAGTTTGCCAAATATCATCCGAAGTTAACTCACTTTCTCTCTGAAGGAACTTTTGATCCAGATGTCGAACGACTGCTGGAAGGTTTTGCTTTTTTGACCGGACGCATCCGCGAAAAGATTGACGATGAACTTCCTGAGCTAACGCAATCTCTGATGACTTTGCTGTGGCCACATTACATGCGTTCGATTCCGTCTTTGTGCATTAGCGAACTAAAACCGCATACCGGAAGTGTTACTGAGAAAACCGTGGTGAAACGTGGTGCGGAAATGGCCAGCGAACAGGTAGAAGGCACGCAGTGTTTGTTCCGTACTTGTTATGACGTCAATCTATACCCAGTTACGATTACTAACATCGAACAAACTAACAGCCGCACCAGTTCGATGATTGATGTGACGTTATCGACGGAGCAAGGCCTGGAACTGTCTCGTATCGGTTTAGATACGTTGCGTTTGCACCTGCATGGTGAGATTCATATTACTCGCACTGTCTTCTTATGGCTGTTCCGTTATCTAGATCACGTCGAGTTGGATGTTGGTGGCGGCTACAAACATCGTTTAGGGCCAGAATACGTTAAGCCAGTCGGGCATGAAGAGGACGAGGCGCTGTTGCCTTACAGCAAAAATTCCTTTGCAGGCTACCGTTTGCTGCAAGAATTCTTCTCTTTGCCAGATAAGTTCATGTTCTTCGACATTAAAGGCTTAGAGTGGCTAAAAGGCATTCCACAGCGCAGTACGGTCAAAATCAAATTCCACTTTAAGCGTGCTTTGCCTTCAGAGGTGGTGCTTAAAGATAAACACTTAAGGTTGCACTGCACACCTGCCGTTAACTTGTTTGAAAAAGACGGCGATCCAATCCGTTTAGAGCATCGACGAAACGAGTACAAGGTGCGTCCACAAAGTAACATTCAAGAGCATTACGAGGTTTATTCCATTGAGCAAGTGGAGAGCTGGAGTAAAGACGAGCGTCGCCGAAAACCACTGATTGAATTTGAATCGTTTGAGCACCAAATCAACCAGCGTGATAAGCGAGAGTTCTACAAATCCAAAGTGGGCGAGCGAGTAAGCGGAAGAGGGTTAGAGCGCTATATCTCATTCCATACTCACAATGGCGACATCGCGGATTTAGGGACTGAAACCGTATTGATGAAACTGCAATGCAGTAACGCGGACTTAGCGGAGCGCCTGTCAGTAGGGGACATCACGTACGCGACGCACAAATCGCCAACGTATGCGACGTTTAAAAACATTACTAAGCCAACACAGTCAGTAAGTCCTCAGGTTAATGGTGAACTTCAATGGCAGTTGATTGCCAACATGTCGCTCAACTACTTGTCTTTGGCCAATATCGATGTGTTGAAAGTGTTGCTCTCGACTTACGACTTCCACTCTCGAGTCGATAGACAAGCCCACCGCGCGTCGATTCATCGACTTGATGGCATTATTTCTTCAGAGATGAAACCAATCGATCGCGTATTTCGTGGTGTATCTGTGCGTGGTAACCAATTCAAGCTCGTGACGGACTCTAAGTTCTTCGTAAATGAAGGCGATATGTTCCTTATGGCCACGGTATTGAATGAATTTATCCGTTTATATTCGAGTGTGAACTCCTTTACCGAACTAGAGGTGTTCGATGAAGCGACGGGCGAGGTTTACAACTGGGCAAGCCTAATCGGGCAGCAGACGATACTATGATTAACACACTTTCTGATAAGTCGAATGAGTTTAGTTTCTACCAAGCGGTGTTGCTGTTAGAGAAACACTACCAGCTGGAGCCAAACTCAAATTTTGTTGCCGTGGGCGAGAACAAATACTTTCACCAAGAGCGAATTGAGTTCAGCGTGTCGCCAAACCTGTGCTTTCCAAAGAGTGATATGGACTTTATTACTCATATGGAAAGAAACGGACAGCAATATTCACGTATTGAGACGAACTTTCTTGGCTTGCATGGTTCAAGCTCGCCCCTACCTGCGTCTTACACTGAGAAACTCGTCGGTCGTGATCCCGATGATAACCCAGTGAAGGATTTCTTCGACTTTTTCCACAACCGCTATACAAGCTTACTGTATCGTGTTTGGAAGAAATACCGATATCACGTGCAGTACAAAAGCGGGGCGAGCGATGCGTTTTCTGGGCGCATACTGCATTTGGCTGGTCTTTCTAGCGTTATGCAAGATTGTGAAGTCGCGGAGTTAGATCGAGCGAAAGTTCTGTCTTACGTGAACCAGTTATCTACGCGTACACGTTCACCCAAGCTTATTTCCGGTATTGTTTCGCACTACTTTTCACTGCCGAATGTGCGAATCGAAGAATGGGTTTATCGGCGGGTCGAGATTGCAGAAAGCCAGCGTAACAAACTCAATCGTTCCAATTGTGTATTGGGGCAAAGCTTACACTTGGGACAAAGCATTGCGGATTTGAACGGCAAGTTTAACTTGTGTATCGACAACATTGATTTTGAAACGTTTAAGCAGTTTTCCTACGATGGTGAGTTACATAAGACGCTGGTGGGCTTGATGCGCTTTATTCTGCGTGACCCAATGTCGTGGGACCTAAAGTTGACAGTTAACCTAGACAGTATTCCAGAAAACAAACTGGGTAATGGAGAAGGGAACCAACTAGGTCAAACGTTCTGGCTTGGTAACCCAGGTGATAAAGACGCCAAAATTCGACTTATCGGAAGCATATAAGAAAGCCGCTCAACGAGCGGCCCTTTATGTTTTCCTCGAAGAGGTCAGAAAAGCTTAACGACTGATCGGCTGATGCAGTACAACGGTAGTATCAAGCCTTTGAATGCCGTTAAATGATTCAATTTCATTACAAAGATGATGAATAGACTGCAGGTCGGGCGCTTCAATTAGGGCAATAATATCAAAGTTGCCACCAACAACGCTCGTTAAGCGAACCTCAGGAATTTCTTTAAGTGCATTCGTTACATCATTCTTCTTACCCTTTTCACAAGAGATCAGTAGATAACTAGCGGCTTTTCGCCCTTCATTTTCTACACGAATCTGTGCGGTATAGCCTTTGATAATACCGGTCTTTTCTAAACGATTAATTCTTTCTGCTACTGCTGTTCGAGACAAACCAATGTTTCGGGATAGATTCGCAATCGACTCTCGCCCATTCGACAATAGACTTGAAAGTATTTTTCGATCCAATTTATCTAAACCTTGTAAAGTCATGTTTGAAATCATGTGTTCTGCCTATTTTGTTTTTATATTGTTATTAAATCGACTCTGGGAGCGTAAAGTTATACAGCTCAGCAAGAGTGAATGGGTTTTTCTGTGTCAACGGAGTGATGCGTAAGCTCAAGTCCCTCCCTGACACTTTTATGTCACTGACAAAGCTGCCGTTATGAGTGTTTGTCAAGGTCGAGTCACCTAGCAATCTGTATATCGCCCATTGACCACTCTTATTTAAAACGTGCTGTCTGCCTTCATCGGTTACATCCTGGAGTGTGATACTAATATTGAAGTCACCATTTTGCGGTGGCCATGCCATTTCACGAATGCGGCTTGGACCGTGGTAGTAACTTATATTGGTATCTGCAATTTTTAAGCTCGCTCTAATCGCACTAGAATCAAGATCGAGTACTCTTGCACTAAACGGAATATGAACGCGGTTAGTGCTTTTATTAATTAATGTGTCTCGAATAACGTTATAGTTACGCAGTTGCACTAACAGAGCCGGAGAGATTGGCATCGTCTCGCCATCCACCTGTTTTGGCGTCCACAAATTGGTATCGTAGAACGGTGCAAAATTTTTCTGAATAAATGTGTCTAACAAGCCACCTGAAGCAAACAGTAATTCAAAATCTTCAATTGAGATTTCCTCGGTCGCTGTTAGATCAAATGGGTATCGTCCTAGCCCTATCTCTTTAAACTTGGTGTAAATCTCGCTGTACCATTGGGTTTGAATGCCTTTAGCGGACTCTTTAATCATGACTGACCAGCTTTGTTGAACCACATCTAACAACCAGCTACGAACGGGTTCCGGTGATTTTTGGGCAATTTGTTTAAGTTTTATTAATGGGTCAGCTTCACTGCTGTTCATTCGATGCTGAGCTGCCGCTAGCGCCGCCATTTGCGGGTCGGGTGCATCAGCGATGTCTTTCATATACGTGCGAACACGGCTTAACGCTGTTACGGTCTCATCCCAAGGAGTAGGGGAGTTTGGTGTTTCACTGACCTGAAGTTGGTTTAATAAGTGAAAAGCTTGTTCAACACGTTTCATTAACAAGTAATCAGGCTTAACTACTTCCTCTACTACGTCTGATGCGGAGTCTGCCGCTGCCACGAGTTTCGGGTCTAGCTTTGAAATCAGAGCATTTTTTTCACCAACGGGTGAAAATTGTGTGTTGGCATAGACCTGCTTCAGTACGGTTGTCATTGGTGAAGAAGGGCCCGAGATTAAGTCTATCGCGTTCGTTAGATCGCCGACATTGTCATAGTTCTGGACTTTTAGTTCACTCAGCGCATTGCGCCAATTACTGATGTAGTCGTCAGTATATTTTTTACGTACTTCCTCTTTGAAGGCTTCTTGTTCTTCACTAGTAGGAATAACGTGTTGTGACAGACCTAAAACCCAGTTGTCACTGATGACTTGTTGTGACATTAGGTCCACGCGTGGTCGATAAAAAGTGCTAAAACCAGTGGAGGTATAGATCTTATCTACGATCAAGCGTTCACTATCGATTGGTGTGTTGAATACATTGCTAAACTCAAAACCCACAGCTCGTTGCAGATCTAGGGTTCCTAAATCAATCGAATTTGCTTCGTTTAAAATGCCTGCATAAACGAGATCAACATTCGAATTTGCTAGCAATGAGCGACGTGTTGCGCGAACAAGATCCATATTGATATCAATTGGATCAAACTGTGTGCGAAAGTAAGCGTCTAAATAACGCATCGCCTGATTGACGACGTCACTTTGGTTGCTCAAATCGTTCATCATTTGGAGAGTTTGATGACGCAAAAAACGGATATCACGCTTTGTTGGATCGTTTAGCATTAGATACCCCTTCAATAGAGGTAAAGCGCGTGTAAAAGTGTTTTGATTTTGTGTCAGTTGTAGACGGTAAGCTTTCTCAATGAGAGGTATCAACTGTTGAGCAACGTCCTTAAGTAATGCTTCGTAAGCGATGCGAGTGCTTTGATCCAAACGGCTAATGTTGAGTGGTAATATCTCTTCATCCAAAGCCTTAGAACCTTTAAGCCACGCCCCATAAGAAGGCTCTATTGCTTTCGTCGCCTTCGCTAAAAGCTCATTGAATCTTGCATCTTGCTCCACTTGTGATTTGTCATCGATACTCAAGAGTTGATTCATCACGTGTAAGTTACTGTCTAATGTCGTGAAAAAGAAGTAACTGCCCCCAGTAAGCAGGATAATAGAGCCGAGTATTGCCAAACGGCTTTGTCTCTGAATTAGACGAAGATACGTCTTGTTTTCGCCCGCAAAGTCGCTTTCCGGCAATATTTGTGAATCAATCAGAAAGCGAGAGAAATAAGGCGTTTCTGTTAACTGAGTATGCTCTGACGCGATAATAGGTAAGTTGAAGTAATTACTACAACTTTTTGCAAGTAAATTGTACTTGCGACCGCCTTGCAGACTTGAACTAAAGAAAATCTCACGGATGTCTAGTGAATAGACACCGTTGTTAACATCACATAGACGCTCAAGCACATAGCTGACTTCAGACTGACATAGCTCAAACTGCTTAGGGAAAGCGAGTATTGCTTGTTTCTCATCAATGTCCGTTGAATTAGCGGATGCATCTAGCGCATTACTTTCAAGCACTCTCACTAGATTTCGATAGCTATCGCGGTAGTACTCTGCAAATACACCTTTGGCTTCTTTTAGTGGGATAGAGAGGAACTCAACACGTGTCTTGAGAGAGCTAAAGTGCATGTATTCTTTAAAGCCATCTAACTTGTCTAGCTTTGACATAATCAAATAGATTGGCAATGCTGAAGACGTTTTAGAGTTGATGGTACTCAAGCGCGCCAATAACGACGAAATGGTGTACTCTTTTTGCTCTGGCTCAGAGACGATCATGAACTCGAAATCGGTGAAGAATAGACACCCAGAAAATGGCTTTCGAGGTCGATGATGAATAACTTCTTCAATGAACGTATTCCATAAAGAAGCATCACTGCTTGATACTTCCTGGAACACTAAGCGTTGGTCTGGTTTGATGTACACAGCGCTGTCAGATTCGTACCATTCAAAAAAGTCATTCTTAGCGGTTCTAGTGCGATCCATCGGTTTAATTGCACTAGAATTAAATAAAAATTGACGTCGCCCTGACCCTTTATTACCAAGCATCAGGTAAATTGGTTTCTTGCCTGAGTTAGCAAGAAGAGGCTGGATAACCATAGAAAGTGCTTCTTCCTCGGTTTCCAAATGTTGAGCTTTAGCGTTGTTCTTTTTCTTCAACCATAATGTGAATTGAAAAGTGACGTAAACAATGGCGATAGCACCAAGGGTCAGCCAAAGATAAAGTTGATCGATTTCGTCAAGAAAAAGCAGATAAATAGTGGTGATAATTGCAACCACTAAAAACATCAATATAGTAGAAATCACCACTGGATTTCTAAACAGTTTTTGTTTGAACATAAGCCTAAAACTTCTTTAATTGTATTGTTATTTATTGTCAGTTTTTTCAGCTTGTAGCTGACTCAATTTATATAGGTAGATGTTCAGTAAAAGGGTTGCGCGGTCAATTTCCTTTTGCTGTGAATACTTTTCAGCGTATTCAATACGACCTAAAAGCGGGAATAACGAGTTACTGTATTCGTACGCCTTTTCAGAGTTCTTATCTACATTCTGTCTAGCTACGTTGGCAAACACCGTTCTTGCGTCTGAGAATCGCTTATAAACATCCATAAACTGGTCTTCTAAATGGGCGCTCTGTGTCAAAAAGTTTTGACGTAGCTGCTGTGCAGAAGACGAATCCGGATAGATTGCGATTAATTCATTGGTCAAGCTATCGAGCTCGCTGACGTTACTTACTTTTGCCGAGTCTAAAAACCAGTTATTCATCATAATATCGACACGATTAATGGCCTGCGTTTTCAATGACTGAGCATATTTTTTATTTTCGTAATCTAACGAGGCGACCAAATTTACAAGTTCATTAAGTGAAGCTTGATTAATTTTTTGTTCCAATGTTCGATAACGTTGTTGCTCGTACATGAAATGTGAACATATCGCAGTAACAATCAAACCAATAACGAAGTAGATCATAAATCGACCAGACTTTGCCGGTGATGCTTTCTCTTGGCTATTTAGGTTGGGTGATGACACCGGTGCTGGAGAGGGAGACACATTCACTTTAATTTCAGGTGCCTTCTGCGTTGCTGCAGGAGCGCTAGTGTTGGCTTGTTTTTTCTCGCGTAACTCAGCCGCAATTTGTTGTTCTTTTATCTGCTCAATCCATTGATTCAAAATACGGCGAATGCGACCTAGTGACGGCGCTTCAATACCGTAATGAAGACGAAGCTCTTCCTCAATCCTCAAGCATAATTGATGTGCTGCCTCTATCAATGGAAGCTCTTCTGGTAACGCCCGATACTTATTAATTCGTTTTTCAGTATGCTCTACCATCCATTCAATAGCGCTCATTCGTGCCTTTGACTTTGAATGCTCTGGATACGCGTTGAACCAATATACGACACATACATCAAGTATTGAGTTTAACCCTTCGACAAGGCCTCTTAAGCCGTCGTTATAGGTTGATGCAACGGTAAAGTAACAGCAACAACGTAGGTCTTTCGCTTGGGTACTCAAGATCTTTTTTGAGAGTGTTTGAACCGTTTTCCACGAGACTCTCCCTGTGACTTTATTCAGGTTGTTTATTTGACGTTTAATTTCGTCAAAATCCTCAGAACCATTAGGATTAGAGCCGCTTGGGTTATTTTCATCGATTGGTCTTCGAGCGAAGTCGGTAAAAAACATAAGGAAAGTTCCAACTGATCATATAGAAGTATTAAGTTATATAGGATTTCACTACTGTTATATTAAATTATAAGCAGTGCACATCTGCCGCAATTCTATAGACAAAATAAGCGGATTAGATAATAAAAATTCATTAAAAGAAATTAAATTACTTTTAGTGTGATCTTTGTTCATAATATTAATATCAATAGTTAAGTCTATTTATAAGAAGAAACTTATATATGAAGATGAGAACGTTGATTAAAAAGTAACTAAATTGTTATCGGAGATTACGTTTTGTTCAATTAGCAATCAAATTCTGTTACTTCTATTTAAATAGAAAGATTTACTGTCTCGTCACTTAATCTGTAGTCGGTTCTTTAGTTTTTGTTTGTAGGTAAAACAACCAACCTGATAGTTAAAATGTATTAAATTATAGGTGTTTTTTTAGGCATATTGAAAAAGAGAATATAATTGATATCTTTCGCCTCTAAGTAGAATATCGGTTTTCCTAGAGGGACGAAATGCTAAAACCAAGTCAAATTGGGCTGATTTCAGCCATGTGTCTATTTTCTTCTGTTGTAATGGCAAAAGGGGAGCGATTTGGACTCTCTACCAGTATGTTGACTATCGATAGCATTAAATACGATGAAGGTAAAAGTGGTGAGCAGGATACGCTTAGGTTCGGCTTAGTTCATACTCGTCCTATTGATGAAAACAATAACCGTTGGCGTTGGTGGTTAGGGCTAAACTATCTAGCAGAAGATATTGAAGCGCCAGCAAACGGCTTATATCAAGAAGCGACGAACTATGAACTTCGTGTTGTTCCTCAATATGCGTTGACTTCTTGGAGTGTTTTCACGCCATACGTTGGTGCGGGCTTGTCTGTCGGTTACTCGCAATATTCTAATCGCTGGCAAGTAGACCAAGAGGGCTATCGTTATGAGAGTGTTGAAGACATCGACCAGTTTGAGTTAGGTGCGGTTGTGACCCTTGGTATTGCTATAAAGTTAGGCAGTAATCCTGACGCCCATATACAAATTATCCCGCAGGCCTCTTATATCCTTCCGGTTGTAAATGATGGAATTGGTGGGCTTGAACTATCAGTTTCTTTGCTCTTTTGAGGTTCGTAAATGTACTCAAATCAGCTAGTTTTATTTATCTCAAAGTGTCCAGAGGAATACACCGGTGCAAAGCATATTGAAATGCCTGAAAGTGGTGGTTCGATAGGTCGTTCCCCAAGCTGTAGCGTGTCTTTAGCCGATCACAACCGCTTTATATCGGGCACTCATTGTTTGCTCAGCGTGTATGGAGATACCTACTATATAAGTGACGTATCAACTAACGGCACAATGGTAAATGGGAATAAAATACTAAAAAATCAACCCGTTGCGATAGTTGATGGCGACATCATTTCTTTAGGGCAATATGAGATTGGTGTTTCTCTTGAGCACGTTACCTCAACACTAGACATCGCCGCTGATATTGCTCCTGAGCGAGTATCTAGCGATCCTCTGGTTAGTCTAGGAGATGCGGTTGTCGAAGAGGAAGAAAAAGTCGGTGCCTTAGAAGATTTGTTTATGGAGACTAAACAGGATGACATTGATTGTCATGATCCTGTTGCTCACCTTAACTTTTCGATGCAGCGAGATGACGATTACTTAATTCGTGATAATGAGCGTACAGAATCTGAACAACCTAGAACCGTGGAAAGTACGCGTCAGGTGGTCGATGACAGTTTCAGCATATATTCCGAATTCGATCAGCCAAGCCTAATCCCTGAAGACTGGATGGCTGCGGAAACCAAGAGTAACGCATCAGTCAATGATGCATTAGCGCCAGAAAGCGGTAAGGCACATAGAGCCGATATTGCCTCAGTTGAGGCGATACAACCTGGCACAGTAGCCCCAGATAGCACGATTCAAAGACAACATCGTACGCCTAATGTTACTGAGATGGTCGTAGAGCAGGCAAATACAGGGTCAAAATGGGAAGAGATGACCCAATCTTTTACGCCTTCTCCTAACACTAATCAGCAACTTCAAATACCTACGGCAGAGCACGCGATAAACAGTACGACGAAAGCACAAGTCGATACTGATGCGGCCGTTTGCTCTCCAGATATAGCGCAAGCGTTTTTTGATGGTTTGGGTATTCGAAATCCAGAGTTGATGACAAACGAGGCGCAGTTATTCAAGCAAATGGGCACTTGCTTGCGTTTATGTATTGATAACCTACAGAAAGAGTTGCACGAAGTGGAATCGTTAAAAGATGAGCAGAGTGCGAGTGAGGCTAACTCGAACATCGCAGAGCTAATGCTCACTTTGAATAGTCAGCAATTACTGGCTCCAAATGAACTGGTTGAACAAATGCTCGATGAGCTGAACGATCACCAAGTTATGTTTAACAAAGCACTGAATGAGCTCGTTTTAGAACAGTCTGAAACGAACGATCCCGTAGCATTTGCTAACAGGGTCGCTAGCCAGTCTTTGTTCTCAACTAAGTCAAAGCTGTGGGCCGAATACCTAGATTTCTACACTAATAATCGTCGCCTGCTTAATGAAACATCCTTAAAAGGGCTGATTAAGAAAAACTATAACAAAGTGATTAAGGGAAACCATGCGTAGTATCGCAGTATTACTCGGATTTGCCATGTTGTCCGGTTGTTCCATGTGGGATCAATTTAAAGAGTCCACTGGTATCACACCAGAAACTTCGTCGATTGAATTGGTTATTGAGGCATCACCTGTACTCAATGTGAGAAATGGGGGCCAGTCATCTCCAGTTATTCTCCGTCTTCACGAATTAAGTTCGCCAGTATTGTTCCGAAGCTTAGATTTCTTTGCCTTGTTTGAGAGCGATAAAGCGTCGTTGGGTGATGAGTACATCAAACGTTACGAGTATCAAATACAGCCAGGTGGAAAAGTTCATGAAATGCTAACGCTAGACCCTGACACTCGTGCCGTCGGTTTTTCAGTGGCTTTTCGTGATATTGATGGTTCGTCATGGCGAAAAGTGGAAGTTATTGAAGAGAAGAGCGAGTACTACATCAAGCTCAAGTTAGAGGGCAGTGAGTTAATTTCTGATAACACTCGCGGCATTGAACAGGTTTACTTTTAAGGGATAGAAACATGTCTTTATACAATCCAGTTGTTTGGCAAGATGGAATGTTCATGAAGCCGCAGCATTTTCAACAACTCGATCGTTCGCAAAGTAAACTATCGAGCCTACTGAGTGCCAATGCATCGCCTTTGCATTGGGGAATTAAACGTTTAGAAATCAACTCTCAGTTACTAGCACTGGGTAAAATCGGTATTACTCGTGCTGAAGGTATTTTACAAGACCGGACACCATTTGAGCTTCCGTTGCTTGCTGAGCTGCCTGAAGTGAAAGATGTAGATCCTTCGATTGCCGATAAAGTCGTTTATTTGTGCTGTCCGTTACCATCGGAACGTTCTGAGTTATTTGGTACCAAAAAAGACGGTGCGCGCTATACGATGGAATCTCAAGAAGCGGTTGACGCTTGTTATGATTCGGAAGACATGGCAAATATCGTCGTCGGTAAGCTTAACTTTTGCTTAATGTACGATCATGAAGATAAGAGTGCTTACACGTCTATTCCGATCTTAAAGATCTCAGAAGTGAAGCCTGATGGCAGCGTGATCTTAGATGATAGTTTCATTCCTACCTGCATCGATATTCATGCGTCGACAGTACTGAGTAAATTTGCGACCGAGTTTGCTTCTATGTTGAAGCATCGCGCGGAATCGATAGTTCAGCGATTAGGGGTGGTGGATCAACAAGGCGTATCATCGGTTTCTGACTTTATGCTATTGCAAGCGCTCAACCGATACGAACCCTTGTTTTGGCATTTCGCAAGCACAGAAGCTGTGCATCCTGAGTCTTTGTATCGAATTCTTCTTCAGGCAGAGGGTGAGCTTTCGACGCTGTGCTCAACGACACGCCGACCTATTGAGTTTACGAAGTACAATCATGGTGATCTTACTAGCTGTCTTTCTCGCGTCCTAGACAGTGCGAAAATGACATTGAGCGTGATGTCTGAGCAAAGAGCAATTCCACTAACCTTAAAAGATCAGAACTATGGCATCAGAACGGCAGCAATCCCTGACAATAAGATCATTGATACGACAACCTTTATCCTCGCAGTTAAAGCCGACGTGACCTTGGATGTTCTGCATACCCAGTTTGTCAGCCAAACGAAGATCGGTTCTATCGATAACATACGTGACTTGATTAACCTTCAACTGCCTGGGATTGAGATCAAACCAATGCCAGTAGTGCCACGCGCGCTGCCGTATCACGCTGGCTACACCTATTTCGAGCTCGATAAAACGGGCGAAGAGTGGATGGCATTGAAGAACACTGCTGCGATTGCGATTCACGTTGCGGGCGATTTCGCTAACTTATCATTGCAACTTTGGGCCGTTCGTCTATGAGTTACGCAGAAACCGACGTCACCGTAGTCTTATTCCAACCAGAGCCTGGCAAACCAATGGAGGTAATGCCAGCGCCTGACTTGTCGAGAAACATCGCAGTACAAGATCTATCTATCGACAACATGGGTATTAACCCGCTAGTGGACCAGTTCTCATGGTTGATCGCCAGTCTGTCTTGTATGTCTTCGATCCCTTGGCTTGATGACCCGATGCCATTTCGTGAACAAGTGGCACGTGAGATTCGAAAAGGCGAACGAAAACTTAATGAAATGGAGCTCGATCGTGCTTCGGTTCTTGTTATTCGTTACTGCTTGTGTGCGGCGATTGATGAATCTGTTTGTCGGCAAGAATGGGGAGCAAATAGTCACTGGAGCCAGAACAGCTTACTGTCTGAATTCCATAACGAAACATCTGGTGGTGACAAGTTTTTCGTTATTCTCGACCGCTTAAAAGCCGACCCTCGCAAATACCGTCACGTTATAGAGTTTCTCTATTTATTGCTTCAACTTGGTTTCCAAGGCAAGTACGGCCGTGAAGAGCGTGGCAACGAAAAGTTAGCGGAAATTGGCAGCACCATTTATCGATTAGTGCGAGATGACCGCCTAGCAGAACAAGAAAAAGTTTCTTTAATCAACCTTAAAGCTAAATATCTAAAGAAGCCGTTAAAAAGGGTAATTTCACCCAAGCTGATCTTAAGTCTTAGTGCGATGACGTTTGCGCTTATGTATGCGGCAACCTACATCGTCATAGACTTAAAATTTCAGCAACTGCTTGAAATGTATAGATAACCAGAGATCTAAAATGAGATCTTCTGTCAGTTTTAGGGCTTATTGTGAATATCACTGGTCTTTTAGTGAAATTCACTAGTTATTTAGAGAGATTGCAGTTTGCGATCTCTTTTATCATTCAATCAATAAAATTCAAATGGATTGGTTATGGGCGTAACAGTTGGTGCGAATGGACTTTCGATAGTTCATAAAGGCTCAGGTGGTGAAGCGAATGCAACGCTCCCAGATGTTTGTTTAACTAAGGTCGGCAAGCCAGTCGTTCCTATCCCTTATGGCAACAATGCTAAATCAGCAGACCTTGCAGGTGGGACTACGACGGTCTCTATGGATGGCGGTAACAGTGTCGCTATCAAGGGCAGTACGTTCTCAAAAAGTACTGGCGATGCGGGCGGTGACAGAAAAGGCGTTGCCTCAGGCACGATAGAAGCCGAAGCAAAATTCATTTCAGCCTCACCAACGGTTAAATTTGAAGGTAAGGGCGTATGTCGCCTGTCCGATCAAATGACCATGAATAAAGCTAACACTATGTGTTTGGGTGGCGCACAAAACCCATCGGTTTCTGTGACTGAAGAGCAGGAAGGGACGTATACGCTGGATATAGAATGCAAATATCCAAATGGGCTCCCTTACTCTAATGCACAATTTTCTTTAGTCGAACCTTCAGGTGCTGTCATTGGGAGTGGAGTGCTGGACTCTAGCGGAAAAGCATCTGTTAATGGTCTCGCTCTAAAAGAATGCAGGTTAGTGCTCAGCGAAACTCAAGACTCTTACACCCCGAACCAATCTTTAGCTGAAAATATTGTTACGGAAACTTACCCTGATCCGAATGATTTTTGTACGTTTGTCGCAGGTCGCCGCTCGCCATTTTGGGAAGATCGTGTTGGGGTTGCTAATGACTGGGGCATATTGATGTCCCCATCCTTCAGTGATGATGACTTTAAAGATATTGTGTTAGAGCAAAGCCGTATATCGTCTCCTTATGCGATTAGTCAAAATCACTCTAAAGATTTTTCTGATGCTTATGTTTCGGCACTTTATCACATCCAAACTGATACTACTGCGCTAGAGAAATATGAACCTTTAGTTGAACTGCTCTTGGAGCAAGTGCACGAAAATGGCGATATATTGAGAGTCTTATATCAAGCTGATGTGTTTGAGCCTCCCTATGAATTATTAGCGAAGCTTCGCTTTTTAGGGACTGGGAATACTGTGAAGTATTTGCAGTTTGTTTTATGGACGTTGATAAACAATCAAATCTGTTCATACATCGATGAGCTAAACAGTGAAATCATCGGTCGTTTAGATTTCATACAAAGCCAAGCTTCTGCAAGATCGTTGAGTTCTGTTGAAGAGGGTATAAACGGTTATAAAAAAGCACTTAACCACTTCAAACAAGCACTTCCTGACGTCATTAGCCAAATTTTCGAAACCAAAAATGACACCCTAATTTCTATATCGGCAATGGCCCTTGGGAGTACCGTTAACATAGCGAGCCAATCTAGCTTTGCTACTAATTTAGGTAGGGTTAATGCGGTGGTGTACACGAAGTCAAACAACTTGAACCGCCCATCATTTGTCACTTTTGACGATAACTTTTCTGACTAGGACATTTAAATCATGGATGCAGTTTTTCCGATAGCGCAACGAGAAGGTGACGCTTACTACACGCTCAGTGATTTTACGAAATTGTTTGATCAAGCTAAGAGCGGTCGTTATTTAATAGGACAAGGGTACGGTTGGCATAGTGGCATTCACTTAACATCAAAAATGTTACCGTGGGGGAAAGGGCTCAGACCTATTCAAGCGATGCTTGATGGAAAAATAGTGGCATTTCGCATAAATCCTGATTACCTAACATCAACGTACCAAGAGCAAGAGTTTAAGTATAGTAATAACTTTGTGCTTATCGAGCATGAGGCTGTAAACCCCGAAGATAATGAAGATGTATTTAAGTTCTATACACTTTATATGCACCTTGCGCCACCTTCAGATATTGGCGCCAATTCATCTATAACCACGCGTTACCGTTTACAAGAAGCGAGAAATGTACGCACTTTCAAACATAGTGATGTGCCTACTAATTCTGGTGAAAAAAAACAGTCGATGTCTAAAGGAACATTACTTGAATACCTGTATGCAGAAGAGAAGGAGACCCATCCATACCAGATCGACAAAAATACCTACAAAATGATAAAGTGCCGTGTGGTAGAGAATGGTAAATCGGCAAGTGGTAGCGAAAAAGCACTGTTAAACAAGATTGTTTGGTTTGCTTCGGGTCTCAATAGTGACTTTGACATTTTAGAAGATTCCTCTGCTGTCCTATCAGAACCAGTTTCAGAACCTAAATGGATGTCGGACAAGGCGGCAATGATTAGGGACGGTAGTGTGGTTTCTTTACTCCCACTCCTATTTAGAGAGGGGATAAAGGTTTCAGCTGGGGAAGATATCGGTTACATGGGACTGCATGAGTACAGTAACGATGCAATTGGAACTAAGAAAGAAGATAATCGTGTGCATATCGAGATGTTCTCTTTTGAGGAGCCGCCCGAATTTTTCAAAAAACAGATTTCTCCCAAAAATGCGGAAGAAAATCCACTTGTTGTTCTCGATGGGGCCGATAGTAGCGGTGCCGTTGATATGAGTAATTCGTTTATTCAGCAATTACTTGAATCTGTGACAGAAGATCAAGTAACGGACTTCTCCTCGTTCACTGCTCGCGATGCCAAAGTATACTTAGACGGTAAGCGTAAACACTTTGAGCGATTTATTGTAAAACATCCTACAGATTGGCATACAGAGTCGTCACAAAGTCTTTATGAATCAATCCATCAGACCGCAAAGGAAGCTCTAGATATTAAGTGCTCCGCTGGTTTTGTGACTATAGAGGACTACCGTAACTCCCCATGGCGCGATCAAGTGATGGATAGCTTTGATCTTTTCTCGCAATTCGAACTGGAAAGAGCAGATAAGTTCTCATGGATGCAAGATTTACAAGGTGATTTGCAACTAAGCGATGATAAGAGCCTTTGGCATTATTGGCCTTTTGTTAATTCTTTTGTTTCGGGTTACTACGTGACTCAAAAGCAAATGAATCTGATGTTTCCAGATTCTTCCCTCAGTAAAAGAGAAGAAGTGCGTGACTTATTTAATAAATATGCTAGTAGCTTTGAAATAAATACCAATGAACGAGCAGCACAATTTTTTGCTCAGATAAGAGCTGAAGTTGGTTCGAAACTAGAAGGTAATGAAGAGGACTTATGGTATTCTGTCGATCGGTTAAAAGAAATGTTTAAGCGTTACTTCAATAAATACCCTGAAGAAGCAGTTAGTCTTGGCTATATACGAATTGATGAAAGTGAATACAAAGCACTTTCACAGGCGGATAAGAAAAAGTATGTGAGAAGAAGAAGCTATTATTATAGCCAGCTTCCTCAGGAAGATGAGATAGCGAAACGTGTTTATTCTTGTGACTCACCAGATGGCCATTTTGTACTCGTCAAGGGAGGGGACGTTTCTGGATTGAGGTATAAGGGGAAGGGGTTTATACAGTTAACTTGGAAATATAACTATGACGCTGTTCAAACTAGATTGGAAAATAAAATTCAAGACTTGGGTTTTAATATTTCAGATGACCCTTACTCGGTTTTGAAAACCAAAGAAGGTTTTTTAGCTGCTCTTGGCTTTTGGGATGTTAATAATTTGAATGAGAAAGTGTCCGGAACTATAGCTAGTACAAATAGTATCACTAATGTTGTTAACTCACGCCTTCCACGTTCTGACAAAGAAAAAAGAACAAAGTATTTTTTGGATATATATGAGGTTTTATGTAATGAATAAATTTTTAGTAAGGTTGATCGTATTTATATCCTCAGCTTTATTTAGCTTTAGTTCTTTTTCTCAAGTTGAAGATTTATTTTTAATAGATCTTAAAAATAAAAAAGTTGAAATTGAGGTAAATAAAATTGATGGAGATTATTACTTTTCAAAATCTGAGCAACGTTTTTTAGGTCAAGATATATTGCTTGGTGATAATCAAATATCAACGATTTCAGGCAATGAGAGTAATTATCCTGATATTTTAGAAGATGATATTAATTATAAATTGATTATATCAAATACTCTAGTAAAGAAACTGGGTTATTCAGTCGACCAAAATTTTGGAAACAATATTATATTAACAACAACACAGGAAGATAATTCTAATTATAGTTTTATTTTGGTTTATTCTTACAAAAATAATAAAATTGTTCTAACCGATGTTTTATATCTCGAAGAGAGTTTTGATAAAAGAGAAGGAAAAAAAACGATATATAAAGTCAATGTGCAATCTCCAGAGAGTATTATTAACTTGGAAAGTTATGATAGAAGAGCACTCTCTGATTTTATAGTTAACAATTTATATAAATCTGTACAAGATATGACGATCGACATTAACTTATGAATAGTATAGAAGACTAGAGTAGTTGTTGATGAATGTTTCATTTTTTGGAATGTCCGATGTATGTTCGCGTTCTCTATTTTGACAAGGCTCAGTATTGTTTTTATTTTTAAATTCAGTCGATAAACTTAAGTTTAATATGGTTTGTAAATTTATTAAGGTAGTGGGGTTTTTATTTATTTTTCCGTTACCATTTTTTGTAAATGCAGACTGCGAACAAGACCCTGTTGTATTTACATGTAATTTGGAAAATAAAGGTGGCAGTTTGAAAGCTTGCTTTAATCAAGCCGAGAATTCGATGTATTTTGTTGTTGACGAAAATGGGTTGAAAACAGTTTATACTCCAAGACAAGGGAAGAGTTTAGATAACTATAAATGGATAGATATTTCTTTTGAAGAACCTGAATTCATTCCTTTGAAGTTTGAAGTAAATGAAAACAAGAATGTGTATTTTTCATTGACTAGAGGTGGTGGGCGGTTGAGTGTCGTTGCTAACTCCGTTGACATGATTGAAGACGAAGATGCTGTTGAATACTTCTGTGAAATGGGGACTGAAACAGCTCTGGATCCTAACGTTAGATTAAAAATAAAGCACGTAAAGCCCAATGAGTTTGAAGCTTGGGGTTAAATAGCAATAGATTCCAGTGAGAGCCTAAATAAAATTCATTGTAATAAAGAGTTAGCTTTTCTAGAAAATTTACTCGAGATGTTTGGATAAGAAATGTTCAGATAAAAAGCGCCGACAGGCGCTTTTTATTTACGTTTTAGTTAACCGTTAGAAAAGATGTAGACCAATCTTCGGAAGATTAGGCAAGCAATGCGTAGTATCTGGTCACAAGTTGGTATGAACTTGCCTTTTAGAAAACGCTAATAAAATCGCTAAACAGCTACATGCTAATAGAACGACACCTAAGTTTTGTGCTGTTCCAGCCATCGCTAATCCCGTCCCGATCATGATGTAGTACATGAGCCCAAATAAAGCGCCTGCGCTACCTACCTGTTGTTTATAATCAACGAGTGCGTCACTGAGTATATTGGGTATCGCAATCCCATAAGACATGACGACTAACACCATTGGAGCAACAAACCAGATTGATTGGCTCAGAATCAACACACCGACTGATCCCAAACTAAGCAATACTGCTGAGAGCCAAAGTAGTTGGCTTTTTCGAACATTTTTAGACACTAGGGATTTGTTTAAATAACTCCCAAGCAGAGTGCCTAACCCCAGTACCATGCCACTGTATCCAAATTGTTCGGAGTTATACCCAAGTGCTGAGAAAGTAAATGCGCCAAGCTGGTAATAAGAAAATAGAGCAATGTTATACAAAGCAACCAATAATCCTGAGCGCCAAATTCGCGCGTCTCTTACCATTTCCCAGCTAAGTTGATGCAACCGTACTGGTGTCTGTTCCTTCTGTGTTTCAGGAAGCTTAATAACGTTATAAGCGAGCAATACTAACGCGATTAAAAACAAGGCAAAAAACACATAACGGTATCCACCAAGCGCTGTAAGCTGCCCGCCTAATAGCATGCCAACTACCGGGCTGATTGATATACCCATCCCCATTAAGCTAAAGACTTTACTCAGTTCTTGACCGTCAAACGCGTCACGAAGCATGGTCTGTGTGACAACGGATCCTACCGCGATACCAAATGCGCTTAGGGCTCGCGCGGCCATGACAACAGCAAAGCTTTCGGTTTGAGTTGCGAGTAAAGATGCGCAGCCATAGATAAAGAGCCCAATAAGCATGGTGGGCCTTCTTCCCAGTTTATCTGCGAGAACTCCCCAAACTACAACGCCAATGGCAAAAGCTAGGAAGTAAATCGACAATGTTTGGGCTGCTTGTGCGTGGTTTACATCAAATGATAGAGCGATTGAGCTCAACGCTGGGCTATAGATGGTTTCTACAATTTGCGGAAACATCAACATAACCAGCATGAGCCATAAAGAGGGCTTAGTATTCATATTGTTACCCATCGTTAATGAAGTTGGCGGGCAGTATAAATGAGGCTATGATTGATCTAATAACAACATAAAAACCAAATACATCAACATTCGGACAAAATGGCGCTTATTAACGAAAAAACACAATTTGATGCAGACAAAATTTCTAATTGTGTAGTGGGAATTGCTGCGGATATTGGCAAGCACGACTCAGGTATGCATATGCACAAGAAAGGGCAGTTATTGTACGCACCTCAAGGTTGTATGAGTTTTGCTCTGGAAGACTCGATTTGTATTTTGCCACCGACAAAGGCGGTTTGGATCCCACCTAATACGCCGCATCGCGCACTAATGACGAATGTGGTGGCGTATCGATCTTTGTATTTTGATTGTGAGGAGTTTGCCTGTCCGAGTAAGATCACGATGATAGAAGTGAATAATTTACTCCAAGCTCTTATTGATAAAATGTCATTTTGGGAGTGGGATAAGCCTAGCAGCGAGATGGTAAATACGACGGCGCTTTTTTGGGAGGAGTTTTATGCTGCGAAACGTTATTCGTTTCAGTTGCCTTTGCCATCGCATCGGCGCTTAACAACGTTTCGTCGAGAGTTGGTTGAACCTTCATTTCTGGCTCCTTCGCTTACTACTCTTGCAAGCAAAGTTGGGGCAAGCACCAAGACGGTAACACGATTATTTAAGTCGGAAACGGGCATGAATTATCAAGATTGGCGGCAACAGTGGAGGCTTTTAAAAGCAGTTGAATTGTTATCAACGGGCATGCCAGTCAGCGCAGTTGCCGATTGGCTGGAGTTTTCGTCAGACAGTGCTTTTATTGCATTTTTCAAAAAGCAAACTGGACAAACACCTCTGACGTTTATGAAAACCAAGCCTTAAGCGTCAAAATGCTCACACTCTTTCTAGAACAAACCTCAGGTTCGCAGGCTCAGCCTATAAAACATACATAGACAGGTACCAACATGCAGGTTACTTGTCTTTACTCTGCAGTTTGCGAAAGTATTGCGTGGTAAAATCAACAAAGGCTCGGATGCGTTTTGGTTGATGTCGGTCGTGATGATAAAGGAGTGAAAATTCCACACTCGGAATGCTCCAGTCGGTAAACACTTCTTTTAGCTTGCCTGTCTGGAGTTCTTGTTGGCAATAAAGTGTTGGCACACGGATGATGCCATTTCCCGCCAAGGCTGCTTTTATCATTACTCTGCCGCTCTTACATCGTAACTGTCCACGTATCTGGTGTTCAGTTGACTGCTTTGTATTCGTGTTCTCAAATGCCCACCGTGTCACACTACCTGTCAAACAAACGTGTTTTTCTAAGTCCTTTGGATGTGAAGGATAGCCATATGTTTCTAAATAGTTTGGGCTTGCGTATGTCCCCATTTCCACATCGATCAGTTTGCGAGCGATAAAGTTGGAGTCGTCTAACTTTCCCATTCGAAAAGCGATATCGAATTCATCTGCGATTAAATCGACACGATGGCTACTAAAATCTAAGTTAATGCTCACTTGTGGGTGTTGGATTAGAAATTGAGCAACGATATCTGCGACAACGTCTTCTCCTAAATAGCCCCCCACACAGTTGATACGAATGTCACCTCTTAAGTCTTCTACATCATCAACCACTGCCATAACAGCTTGCTCAATATTGTGAAGGGCAGTTTCACACTGTTTATACAGAACCTTGCCTGCTTCGGTGAGGTTCAGTGTTCGAGTGGTCCTTTGTAGCAAAGTGACACCAATCTGTTGCTCCAGATTTGTTATTTGACGTGAAACGTGTGAGCGAGAAACGCCAAGTTGCTCTGCTGCTTTCGTGAAGTTTCCTAGTTGAGCGATTAGGACGAAAGAGCGAATATCCGCAAGGTTGATGTGTGTTTGCATGATGACTTCTTCATAATTCAAAAAAGTATTGTTGCAGTATAACAACAGTGTTTCAACTAGGTCGGTATATATCAACAAACAAAGTTTTCTTAAACTTACCGCCACTGATGTAAACCGTTCGATTAAGGATTCAAAATGAAAAAGTTAATTGTTATTACAGGCGCTAGTTCAGGCATTGGTGAAGCGATTGCACGTCACTTCAGTGACCAGGGCCATGCTCTTCTTTTGTTAGCAAGACGTGTAGAACGTTTGGAAGCATTAAACTTACCAAATACGCTTTGTGAAAAGGTAGATGTGACCGACAAAGCTTCTTTCGAGGCTGCAATAGAGAAAGCTGAAGCGTTGTATGGTCCGGTAGATGCACTTGTAAATAACGCAGGCGTTATGCTTCTCGGTCAGATAGATACTCAGGAAGCATCGGAGTGGAAGCGCATGTTTGATGTGAACGTAATTGGCTTGCTCAATGGCATGCAGTCCGTCCTAGCACCTATGAAAGCACGTAACAGTGGTACGATCATTAACATCAGCTCTATTGCGGGCAAGAAAACATTCCCTGATCATGCTGCTTATTGCGGTACCAAATTTGCGGTTCATGCTATTTCTGAAAACGTACGTGAAGAAGTTGCGTCATCAAATGTTCGCGTTACCACGATTGCACCTGGTGCAGTGGAAACGGAATTACTTTCACATACAACGTCTCAAGATATTAAAGATGGTTATGACGCCTGGAAGGTGGATATGGGCGGTGTGTTGGCCGCAGATGACATCGCACGCGCAGTGCTGTTTGCTTATCAGCAACCGCAAGGTGTATGTGTTCGTGAAATTGCTTTGGCACCGACAAAACAACAACCTTAACATTGAGTTACGGCGATTTTAGGTCACTAAAGCCGTAAAACTTTGCATATCGATTCGTGATTGAGATGGCATCTTTAAACTAAGTTGCGTGAAAATTTAGGCCATCCATTTAAATCCGGACAC
Organism: Vibrio sp. 704; assembly: GCF_033339295.1. NCBI lineage: Bacteria > Pseudomonadati > Pseudomonadota > Gammaproteobacteria > Vibrionales > Vibrionaceae > Vibrio > Vibrio sp. 704. Next base: position 286,619 of record NZ_JAWOUH010000001.1, read on the forward strand.
TAAGTGTGTTATTGCTTATACCCAAGTTACTCAAGGTGAGAAAAAACTTTGAGTAATTTGGGTTTTTATTTGGTCTCAACTTTAGGTAGCGGAATTTATTTAGGTCGAAGGCGATAGTTGTGAAGAAAGGAGAGTGTGACGTAAAACAAAATGAAGCAATATCCGTCTCTTAATGAGAATTGATTTCATCAACGTCACAAGCCGTTACAATTATCCGTTAGGTATTATACTTTGTGGGTGGTTAATATTTAACCAAACAAGGAGGTGTGTATGAAACGATTCGCAAACATACTTTTTGCAACACAAGGATTGCCAGGCCATAGTGACGCCCTCGAACAAGCGATGAGGATTGCATCTAGCAACAAAGTGCCTCTCTCAGGGCTAATAGCGTGTCCTGATTTCCCAACAGACATGATCCAGTATCAGCAAAGTTATGAGCAATCGCTGCAAGACTCACTCAAACAAAGTATTCACGAATACAGACAGAAGCTGGGACTCTCTGAAGAGGATCTCGCATTTCCTCTTACTGTGAAAAGCAGTGAAAAGCCCGCTGTCTGTATTATTCAAGAAGCATTAGCTGATAATAAAGATCTCATCATCAAAGAAGCTGAACCGCTCGGTGAAGGTGCTGAGGGTTTCAAAGCTATTGATATGACTCTGTTACGAAAATGCCCTTGTCCGCTTTGGTTGCACCGACCAATTGATAAGCCAAGAGATAAGCGCCGTGTTGCTGTGGCTATCGACCCATTAACGGCAAGCGATGAACAGCACTCATTAGCCGTGCGTTTACTCGAATTATCGCGTTCGATAGCCGACACCTGCGATAGTCGTTTACACGTGATTTCTTGCTGGGAGTATTACTTAGAAAACTACCTTAATGGTAACGCTTGGATTCAAGTCGATGATGCTGAGTTGAAACATGAACTCGACAAGGCAAAAGCCGATCATAAACAAGCTCTGCAACAGCTGTTGGAGGAGTCTGGGATTACAGGTGAAATTGTGATTCACCACCTGCATGGAAAACCCGACGAAAAGATTCCAGATTACGTAGAGAGTATTGAGGTAGACGTGCTGGTAATGGGAACCTTAGCGAGGACTGGTATATCTGGTTATGTCATTGGTAATACGGCTGAAAATATTTTGCAATCGATTAACTGTAGTTTGGTCGCTCTTAAGCCCGATGGTTTTGTCTCACCGATTCAGTAATTGGGGTGTAACAAAGTTGGGTTTAAGTGATGTTTTAGGTAAAGGAGGGAGATGGATCTCTAGAACATGGAATTATCAATGTATCAATAAGTTATCAGAGGAGAGTGACATGAAAAACCTATGCCCGAAATGCCACACAGAAATGATAGAACGTTCGAATGTTTATGTTTGTCCGAGAAATGATATCGGTGACTGCACCTACGATGCATTCGAGTTAGCTGATGACGATAATCCATATACATTCAGCCAAGAACACGTAAGTAGTGACCTACGTTCTTATGCCGTAGCAGACAGCAAATAGCGGTTTGTATCGGCGTTCCTCTAAGTAGCACTCAGTGATTACTGTTTGCTACTTTTCCCTTGGTTTCATGATCGTTTTTGAAGCGCTTGGGCTAAAACAATACAGTGGAGTTTGTCATTTGCGCCGAATAGCGCGTACCTTCTTATAATAACGAATGGGCTGCGATGTTGAATAACATAACGGGTAAAGAAAACCTGCCGAAAAACCTAGATAATCAGTTGGTCTTACTGATTTTCCCTGCGCTGCCAGTTTTAATCTTCTCTTTTCTCTTCTATATCTATACTCCTGCAGGCGTGAGCTGGAATGCGGAATGGATACCAAGCCTCGATATCAACCTTAGCTTTAGATTAGATGGTCTTTCATTTCTTTTTGCGGGACTGATCAGTGGGATTGGTGCACTGATTCAAATCTACGCTTTGGCTTATTTACGAGAAAGTGATAGCCGGTTTTCCTTTCATTTGTATCTAACCCTATTCATGCTTGCCATGCTAGGGATTGTGATGAGCGATAACATTCTGTTGTTATTTGTTTTCTGGGAACTCACCACCATCACTTCTTACTTACTGATCGGGTTTAATCACGAAAATAAAACGTCTCGGAAAAACGCCTTGCAGTCGCTGATTGTTACCGGTGCTGGTGGACTAGCGTTGCTAGCTGGTCTTATCTTGCTGGGAGCAATGGCAGGGAGTTATGAGCTAAATACCATTATCGAGCAGGCAGACACTATTGCGCAGCATGAATGGTTTATCCCATCTCTAGTGCTCATACTACTCGGTGCATTTACTAAATCTGCGCAATTCCCGTTTCATTTTTGGCTACCTAACGCGATGGCAGCTCCCACTCCGGTCAGTGCGTATTTACACTCGGCAACAATGGTAAAGGCAGGCATTTACCTATTAGCACGTTTATCGCCAGTTTATGCCCACAGCGAGATCTGGTTTTATGCTTTAGTCATCACTGGGAGTATCACGGCCATTTGGTGCACATTTGTCGCATTAAAACAAACTGACTTGAAGCTGATGCTAGCCTACAGCACAAATGTTGCTTTGGGTAAATTAACATTATTACTAGGTATGGGCACAGATTTGGCTGTTAGTGCAGTATTGATGTTTATTCTCGCTCACTCTTTCTATAAAGCTGCGCTGTTTATGGTGGTGGGTAATATCGACAAAGCGACAGGAACACGAGATATTGATCAATTGTACGGTCTGAAGTCAGTTCTCGTCATCAGCATGGTTGCGGGGAGTTTGGCTGCATTGTCTAAAGCGGGGTTCCCGCCGTTGTTAGGCTTTTTGAGCAAAGAATACATGTACAAGTCCGCAGTAGAGCTCAATAACTGGATCGCCTTTGTACTATTAATCGTGAATATACTGATGGTTGCGCTAACCATTATGCTTATTGCGAGACCATTCTTTGCTCGCCGTGATCTCGTGCCGATTGAAACTAAGCCAGTTGAGACAAAAAAAGCCATGTGGATCTCGCCTTTGCTCTTGGCAGTTGGCAGCCTCCTAGTTCCGTTATTCGGTTTAAATTGGTTAGATCGCAATATTATTTTTCCGGGCTCTGCTGACATTCTGCCCACAGCAGCTCTTAAAGAGACATCACTATGGCATGGCGTGAATGTACCGTTAGTGTTAAGCGTTATTACGCTAGCGTTGGGGTATGTGGTGTACCGTGTTTATCCAGCTGTGTCTGCATTTTTTCAGCGGTTACATCTATTCGTCCCCAAAGCGGAGAATATTTTTGAACGACTATTAGATGGCATGATGACAGTGGCGAAGTGGCAAACGGCGCGGTTACAGCAAAAGAAATTGAGTCGCTATGTCCTATTATTTTTCACGGTACTTGCCGTTGCGTTACTGAGTCAGGTAGCGCTTATTCCTCTGCCTTTGGTTGGCGAACTTTCAAGTGTCACTTTCTATGAGATTGGTATTGCCTTATTGTTGATTGGTGCTGCGCTCGTATGTACGTTGTCCCACGCAAGACTTCTTGCGATTTCTGCGCTTGGTATGATTGGCTTCATGACCACGCTTGTTTTTATGATTTATAGCGCCCCGGACGTTGCGAAGACTTTACTGTTAGTGGAAACATTAATGGTGGTCTTTCTTGCATTGTTAATGCGTCATATGCCACGTCTAACCACCGTGCCCAAGCATTCAATAAGACGTAAAGTAGCGAATATTTGCATAGCAGGTGTGATAGGAGTTTCGGTTACTTTACTTTTGTTAGGAATCACGTCTCAGCCGATGGACTCTTCGGTGTCAGATTTCTTTGCAGAAAACAGTGTCCCGGGTGGACATGGGCGAAACATTGTTAACGTTATTCTGGTCGACTTTCGCGCATTTGATACATTGGGAGAAGTTGTCGTCGTTGTTATTGCTGGGATTGCGGCAGTGAGTTTGCTTAAGACAAGAGCGAAAAAGCAAAATCGTATCCAATCATTAATTTTTGCAACCACGGCACACATCGTTTCGGCACTCATGCTCGTATTTTCAGTGTATCTGTTGTTACGTGGTCATAATGAACCGGGTGGTGGCTTTATTGGTGCGTTGATTGCCGTTATTGGTTTATCACTTCTCATGTTCGCGGAATCACCGAAATACGTTCGTTCTAGGTTGTATTTCAAACCGTTTCTCATTGCGTTATCTGGCATCGCATTGAGCTTAGTTTCTGGTGCTTTGAGCTTTGCGTTTGATAAACCGTTTTTGACCGGACTGTGGTGGAAAGACGTGATACCACTAGGGACGCCATTGGTTTTTGATGTTGGTGTTTACCTTGCCGTTATAGGTGGCGTGATGGGTATGCTGCTTCGTATTAATGAGGAGCTAGAGTGATGGAAATAGTCTGGAGTGTTGTCGTTGGAGTATTTGTCGCAGCAGGTGTTTATTTAATGCTTGAAAAGCATATCTTGCGCCTTTTGTTCGGCATCATGTTACTCAGTAGTGCGGTTAACCTTGCTATTTTTACAGCTGGGAGGCTGACGCCCGGAGAACCGCCATTGATTGGCGATAATGCTCTTTTACCACCAGATAGCGCGGCAAATCCTTTACCTCAAGCGCTTATCTTAACTGCGATAGTCATCGGTTTTGGACTACTTATTTTTGCTTTAATGCTGTTCTATCGAGCTTATAAAGACACTGGAACTGCAAACGTCGATGAAATGCAACGTTCTGAGGAGGGTCAATGAGTTCGATTTTGCTTACGTTACCGGTAGTTCTCTCGCTGAGTACGGCGTTGATTATCTTCTTCGTCCGTCGCTCAACAAAAAGTGTTGAGTGGTTGAGCGGTGTAAGTGCGATTTCGAACCTTTTCGTTGCGGGCTTTCTCACAGAAAACATCATAAGTAATGGTATTCAAGCCGTTGCTTTTGGTCAGTGGAGTGCGCCATTTGGTATCGTGTTTGTCGCAGATTACCTCAGCGTTGCTATGGTGATGATAACGGCGGTGATTGGTGCGATATGTGTTTTCTACGCGATGGCGGACCTTCACCGAAAGCCCTCCTATAGCAATTACCATGCGTTAATGCACATGTTGCTTGCTGGCGTTTATGGCGCTTTCCTGACTGGAGATATTTTTAATCTGTACGTTTGGTTTGAGGTCATGCTCATTTCATCATTTGGTTTAATGGTGTTAGATGCAACGAAAACTCAAGTTGATGGTGCAGTAAAGTACGTGATGTTGAATCTGATTTCGACGCTGGTATTTTTGCTTGCTATCGGCTTGTTGTATGGCGCAACGGGCACCTTGAACCTGGCCGATCTCTACACCAAAGTAGGGGAAAATGAATTGAGCATCAACATGATGCTGTCCGCGCTGTTTTTGTTTGCCTTCTCTATTAAAGCGGCACTCTTTCCTTTATTTGCTTGGTTGCCCGCTTCTTATCACACGTTGCCAAGCGGTGTGGTGGCACTGTTTGCCGCGTTGCTTACTAAAGTCGGTGTATACGCGTTGATAAGAGTCTTCACCTTAGTATTTCCGCTCGCCGAGAGTGGCTGGCAACCGACGTTAATTTGGGTCGCAGGGCTAACCATGTTAACGGGCGTTTTAGGAGCGGCTAGCCAATTCGACATTAAGAAAATTCTTTCTTTTCATATTATTAGCCAAATAGGCTATATGCTCATGGGGTTGGCTATATACACTCCCTTAGCTTTAGCCGGTGCCATTTTCTACATTGTTCATCACATCATTGTAAAAGCGAATTTGTTCTTAATAGGTGGATTCATCGAGCGCAAATATGGCTCTAGTCAACTTGAACATTTGGGTGGGGTATACAAAGCTATGCCTTGGTTGGCGTTCTTGTTTCTTGTCCCTGCGTTTTCTCTGGCCGGTTTTCCACCGCTATCGGGTTTCTGGGGAAAGCTATTGGTCATCAAGTCGAGCATACAGGCTGAATATTACTGGTTAGCAGGTACCGCGTTATTGGTGGGGTTGCTTACCGTCTACTCGATGACGAAAATTTGGAGTGAGGCATTTTGGAAAAAGCCATTTAGAGAGAAGCCAGAACAGACTCTGCAGGCCAAAGTACATTGGTTGTACTGCGTTCCAATTATTGTATTGACGACGTTGACGCTAATCATTGGCTTAGTGGCGGAGCCTTTTTATCAATTTTCCGTTCAAGCTGCAGAACAACTGTTAAATCCGACTGAATACATCAGAGTGGTGTTAGGAGGAAATGCATGATCTATCTATTCCTCAATTTTTTCTTAGCGTTAGCGTGGATGATGCTTAACGGCAGCTATTCGAGTCTGAATTTTGTTGTCGGATTTACGGTCGGTTTTTTTGCTTTAAGGTTGAGTCAACCATTTGGATTGAAAACGAGCTATTTTCAACGTTTTGCATCTGCATTGAAGTTATTGGTGTACTTCGCTTATGAAATGGTTATATCGGTTGCGAAAGTGGTGTGGGACGTCGTGACACCTACTCATTTGAGTCAGCCTGATATCGTTTATGTCCCTCTGGAGGTCGATTCTGATCTAGAAATCACATTACTGGCGAACATGGTTTCTTTAACACCGGGCACGCTTAGTTTGGATGTTACGGCTGATAAAAAGTATCTTATCGTTCATGCCATGTTTGCACCTGAACATGAAGAGGTTATTCGCGGAATTAAAGATGGGTTAGAGCATCGAATTTTGGAGGTGACGCGTGGATAGTTGGCTGCAAATAACGGTCACTTTTGCCTATTCTGGGCTACTACTCAGCTTTGTTATGGCTTTTGCTCGTTTAATTCTAGGACCAACGCTAGCTGATCGAGTTGTGGCGTTAGATCTGATTTCATTTATCACTATCGGATTTATTACGGTTTACACCTTAGACAGCGGTGAGGACGCTCTGTTAGACATCGCCATTACATTAGGTTTGGTCGCATTTCTCGGCACGATCGCATTTGCACGTTTGATCGTTAAAAGAAAGGAGAAAGAATAATGGACGTGTTGATTGGACTATTTTTATGCTTAGGAACATTGTTGACCTTGGTTGCAAGTCTAGGTGTCCTGAGGCTTCCTGATTTGTATACCCGAATGCATGCAGCGACCAAAGCTGGAACTGTCGGAGTGAGCTGCTTGTTATTAGCGGTCGCTTTCTCACTCCCTGAAGTTACCGTGATCTCTCGGGTTATCGGTACGATGTTGTTTATCGTTCTCACTGCGCCAGTCGCCTCCCACCTGCTCGGCAGAGCAATGCGAGAGGTCGGATATAAGATTTGGCGCAATGATTAACCATTAGCGTCGAATAGTACTACGTCCTAGTTGAAATAAACTCGAAGCTGTATTGATGAAGTCGGAAGTAATTGACGGTATATTCAAATGCACGACCATCTTCTAGGTAACCAGTGGACTCAACTTTTAGAATAGGGGAAGCTTCTGATTCATTCAGGTATGAGGCCGTCTCTGCATCTAACAAATACGGTTTGACAGACTGACTGCTTTTCGCAATTTTCAATCCTTTGCTATTTTCAATGTACTCATATTTAGAACCATTCATTATGGCTATGCTCAAGTCTGGAAATAACATTGCTGGCATATGAGTGACTTCGTAAATTTCAGGCTCATCATTAATACACCTGAGTCTATGTATTTCATATGTATCATCATTGGGCGAGAGATTTAACTGCTTAGCAACCTGCTCATTCGGCTTTTTAAGTTCGAACTTTATGACTTGAGAGCTAGGTGTTTTCCCTTGTTTACTGACTTCCTCGATAAAACCCAGCAAATGTAAGGCATCATGTTGGGCTTTTAGATCGTTTACATAAGTTCCACTACCTCTTGTCCGACTAATTAAATTATTGTCGACCAGAATTTGTAAGCTTTTTCTGATGGTTACGCGGCTTACGGAAAACTCTTCTTGCAAATCACTCTCTTTTGGAAGCATCGATTTAGGTTGTAGTTCCCCATCTTTGATCTTTTTTTCTAATCGTTCCGCAATGTCTATGTATTTGGGTTTCATAATACCTCGCTAAGTCTTGGATCATGATAGCAAGAATGTGATCTGAGATGTAGTTAATACTTTTCCTTAGGATCTTTGTGTGATTTTTATCTCGTATCTTTGTGCTTACACTTTAAATGTATCATAAAAGTATTAATACTTATTTTATACATTTTCAGGGTAAACATTTGAGGTAGCGAAATGAAACGTCAAAAATTAACGATTGTTGGTGCTGGCAGTACATACACTCTTGGTATGATGAACAGCCTGATTGCCGAAAAAGATAACTTTCCACTCGCAAAAGTCGTGTTTTACGACATAGATGAGAAACGCCAAGAGTCGAATGCATTAGCTACTGAAATTCTATTGCGAGAACACTATCCAGAAGTTGAAGAGTTTGTTTATACAACGGATAAATCTGTCGCATTCGCAGATTCGGACTTTTTCTTTATCCAGATCCGCACTGGTGGGTTGGCCATGCGCGAGCGCGATGAACAAATCCCGCTATCCAACTCTTGTGTTGGGCAAGAGACATGTGGCGCGGGAGGAATGGCATATGGACTTCGCTCTATCGGCGATATGATCCAGCTAGTGAACGAGATCCGACAAACGTGTCCAGATGCGTGGATTCTTAATTACACCAACCCAGCGGCAATTGTCGCTGAAGCTTTAAATCGTGAATTTCCGCATGATAAGCGAATTCTAAATATTTGTGATATGCCAGCAGCGATTATGGTCAGCTATGCGCAATTGTTAGGGTGTGAAATTTGGGACTTTGTTCCTGAATATTTTGGGCTTAATCATTATGGCTGGTTTACCAAAATTCGTAACAAACAGGGTGAAGACTTAACGGATAAAATTAAAAATATCATCCTAAAAGAAGGGATCAGTGCGGTTGATGCGGAAATAGCGGATGACCCATCGTGGCAAGCCACATTCAAAAACATGAGAACAATGCTTGCTGATAATCCAGAGTTTTTGCCGAATACGTATCTTCAATACTATTTGTACCCTGAAAAAATGGTGGCGAAAGAGGATATCAATAATACTCGCGCAAGGCAGGTAATTAACGGCCGTGAGAAACGAGTGTTCGAATTGAACGCAAGAATAATTGAAGCGGGCACCACGAAGCACGAAACACTGCATGCCGATATCCATGGTCGATACATGGTGAGAGTCGCGGCTTCGCTAGCCTACAACTTGAGCGATGTGTATCTCGTCATCGTACCGAATAATGGTGCTATTACAAATTTACAAAATGATGCCATGGTAGAAGTTCCAGCTGCGCTAACTAGTGATGGACCGAAAGCTTTTACTGTAGGAAAAATCCCAACCTTCCAAAAAGCCATGATTGAGAGCCAACTTGGTTACGAGAAATTAGTCGTGGATGCTTGGTACGAAGGAAGTCAGCAAAAGCTGATTAATGCACTCACACTTAACCGTACCGTGGTTAATGTGCCAAAAGCTAAAGAAATAACAAAACAATTACTAGAAGAAAATAAAGCCTACCTTCCTCAATTTTTTCAATAACAACTGGACGTTCGGGGCCTACTTGTAGGCTCCGTGAATGAAACAAGAGGTTTATATGAAAGACATTATTCAAAGGTTCGGAGCCGCGATGTTTGTTCCCGTTCTATTATTTCCAGCAGCGGGCATGTTATTGGGTTTCTCTGTTGTGCTGTTAAATCAAGAAGTGTTTCCTTGGGCACTAGAGGGGAGTGCTTGGGTTAAAGTCTCGACGATCATTTTACAGGCATCTCTCGCTGTATTTAAAAATATGGCACTTATTTTTGCCGTTGGGTTACCTATCGCTTTAGCTAAAAAAGCATCTGGTCGCGCTGTACTTGCAACACTCGTTTCCTACATTACGTTTAACTACGTTATTGGTGGAATCCTTCAATTTTGGGGACCAGAACTGGGCGTGAACTATACGGAAGGTGAGCGAGGTTTGACTGAAGTTGGTGGCATTCTAACGCTTGATACCAACTTACTAGGTGCCATTTTAATTGCAAGTCTCTCTGTTTGGGTTCACAACCGATTCTTTGATAAAAAGCTACCGGATTGGGCGGCTGTATTTGGCGGAACGCCATTGGTTGTGATCATTAGTTTCCCCATTATGGTCGTGATGGCAATTCTAACTTGTTTGACTTGGCCAAGTATTCAGCATGGTATTAACAATCTGCAATCATTTTTGGTTTCTGCTGGATCGTTAGGGGTATGGCTATTTACGTTTTTAGAGCGAATCATGATACCAACGGGGTTGCATCATTTCGTATATGGTCCCGTTTTTTATGGGCCAGTTGCAGTCGATGGCGGAACGGTTGCCTATTGGATTCAAAATATACAGACATTCGCCCAGAGCTCGGAAAGTTTAACGACACAATTTCCTCAGGGTGGTTTGATGTTGACGGGAATGGGTAAAGTGTTTGGTTGTACGGGTATCGCACTAGCACTCTATTCAGTTGCGAAAAAAGAAAATAAAAAGATGGTGATGGGGTTAGTGCTCGGAGCCGCAATCACAGCAATTCTTACAGGGATAACCGAACCAATAGAGTTTACATTCTTATTTATCGCACCTGCGCTGTTTGCTTTGCATGCGTTGTTATCTGCGACAATGGCAACGATCGCCTTTATGTTTGGTGTTTCCGGTAACTTTCAGACTGGCTTGATAGACTTCATTTTCCAAAACTGGTTGCCTTTGGCTGGTAACCATGCAGGAACATACGTGATTCAGATTATTATTGGTCTCATGTTTACTGGTGTTTACTTTGTTACGTTTCGCGCGCTTATTTTAAAATACAACATACTTACTCCGGGACGTGAAGGTGCAGATAGTAAGTTGTATTCCAAAGCTGACTACAAAGAAGCGAAAGCGGTCCATAACAGTAGCGCAAGTCCGTCACAAGCTAGTGCCTTTATTGAAGGTTTGGGTGGAAAAGAAAACATTGACTTGTTAACTAATTGCGCGACGCGTCTGCGTGTTAAAGTTAAAGATGTCTCTCTTGTAAAGGAGAACGCATTTTTCACACAGCACGGAGCGGTGAATATTGTTAGAAATCAAGAGAGCCTTCAAATCATCGTTGGTTTAACGGTGCCACAAGTTCGCGAAGATATGAGCCAACTGATAAAAGCTTAATCCCCAAACTAATGCTCCAGCTCATATGGCTCAAAGGTGAGATAGAATTATCTCACCTTTTTTGTGTACATGAAGCATATTTCGCTCAGTTTCCACGAAAGTGGGGAGGAGTTATCGAGCGAGCTAAAATATAGTTAGGTTATACCCGTCTGTATTGTGGGAAGACTTGTTGGGTCTCTAAGTGACGGTGGCGCCTTCTATGTTGAAAAGCGTTTTAATTTCTTCCAGCACTTCTGGGTTAGCAATAGCACCAATGTTTTTTACAGCTTGTCCGTTTACCAATTGTTTCACTGCTAGCTCAACCAATTTGCCTGAGCGCGTTTTAGGAATATCACTGATAGCAAAAATTTGTCGTGGGACATGGCGCGGTGAACATTTTGTTTTCAATGTTTGGCGAATTGAATCGGTGAGTTGTTGGGTTAACTCGACGTTGTGAGCGAGTTTTACTAGTAACCAGATTTCTTCAGACTGCTGGTTTAACTTGCCGACAGCGATGGAGTCTTCAACCTCGGGTAACGCGTTCACTTGCTGATAGATTTCAGCGGTACCGATGCGTACGCCGCCTGGATTTAAGGTTGCGTCACTACGGCCATAAAAAATAAAGCCGCCATGTTCGGTTTGCATCACATCGTCGCCATGGTGCCAGATATCGGTAAACTTGCTCCAATAAGCGTTGTGATAACGTTCGCCGTTGTCGTGCCAGAAGCCAATAGGGAAGTTAGGTAGCGAGTTATTACAAGTCAGTTCGCCGCGTTTTTGCGTAATAGTATGTCCATCATCCTCTAGAACACGTGCGTCGATTCCCAGCCCTGAGCCTTGGCATTCACCTTTGTAAACTGGTGAAATAGGGTTTCCAAGTACAAAGCATCCGCAAATATCTGTGCCGCCAGCGATAGAAGCGAGATGCAATTCCTGCTTGATGTGCTGATAGACATAATTAAATTGTTCTGGGTAAAGCACCGAACCAGTTGAGCACAGAGTTTTGAGTGACTTCAGGTTATGTTCTAGTTTTGGAGAGCAGTTTGCCTGCTCCAGTGCCTCTAAGTATTTCGCTGAAGTACCAAACAGCGACACGTTATGTTCTTCAGCTAATCGCCATAAGACGGAGTGATCAGGGTAAACCGGACTACCGTCGTAAATCACTAAGGCTGCACCACTCGCAAGAGCGGAAACATGCCAGTTCCACATCATCCAACCACATGTTGTGTAGTAGAAAACCTTGTCTTGCGATTTGATGTCGCAATGCAGTTGATGTTCTTTGAGGTGATTGAGCAAGGTACCGCCTGCGGAATGAACAATACACTTAGGTTGACCTGTTGTACCAGAAGAATACAAAATGAATAATGGGTCATTAAACAGCGTTGGTTGATATTGAATTGATTGTGGAGAAAAGTGGTGAGTAATATCGGACCAAGAGACAAAGTCAGAAGTGGTAGCTCTCTTAGCGTTTTGTAAATATTCGATTTGGCATACGCTAATAGTAGTCTCTTCGGAGGCACTGCTTAACTTACTACTAAGAGTGGTGTTCTTGTCCGTCATATCGAAAGCTTTGCCTCCGAACTGGTAGCCATCACAGCAAAAAAGAACTTTCGGCTTAACCTGACCAAAACGCTCTACGACGCTATCGATACCAAAATCAGGAGAGGTTGAAGTCCAAATAGCGCCAAGGCTTGTAGTAGCCAACATGGCTATAACGGTTTCAGGAAGGTAGGGCAAATAACCCGCAACGACATCGCCTTTACCGACACCACAATTGAGTAGCCATTGTTGAATGGCAGAAACTTGTTCAAGCAACTGTTTACCGGTGAGTTGTCGGTGTTCACCGCTTTCATTGCTAAAAACAATAAACTCACGCTCTGGTGATTGCTCAGCCTGAGATAGGAGGTTCTCTGCGTAGTTCAGCGTGGCGTCAGCAAACCATACTGTGTCTCTATTTACATGGTGATGATTAGAACCTGTTTGTGTCCATTTGGGACTGCCAAGGCTCTTGATTTGCGAACCTATATCTCCGATTACGTTGCAAAACTGCCAAGTATGTCGCCAAAATTCATCATTGTGCTCAATGGACCACTGGTGTAGAGACGTGTAATTGTTGATTACGGTACCTTCGGCTTTGTCTTTATTAACCTTTTCGATGAACCGTAATAAGTTGCTATTGCTGACGCGCTCAGCAGATGGTGACCAAATAGGTGCAGAATTTGGCATAGGTCCCTCTAATTTCAATTCTTTTGAATATGACCAAAAACAAAATAAAGGGGCGAACATAGCGGTGTTCGCCCCTTATCTGATCGTTTAAAGTTGTTCGGCAAGCTGAGGTAGTACCTCAAATAAATCACCAACCAATCCATAGTCGGCAACTTCAAAGATAGGAGATTCTGGATCTTTGTTGATCGCGACAATCACTTTGGATTCCTTCATTCCTGCAAGATGCTGGATGGCACCGGAAATCCCAACCGCTATATAAAGCTTAGGTGCAACGATTTTACCGGTTTGACCCACTTGTAAGTCGTTGGCAACAAACCCGGCATCAACTGCCGCGCGAGAAGCGCCAATGGCAGCACCTAGTTTATCGGCAACTTGTTCGATCAACGCGAAGTTCTCTTTGCTACCGACCCCGCGTCCACCTGACACAACCACCTCTGCCGCGCTTAATTCAGGACGTTCTGACACGGTTTTATCGACAGAAACCAATTCAACCATTGGAGCTGAGATAGTGACCTGCTGATGCTTAATATCAGCTTGGTTGTGACAAGTAACCGGCTCAAACGCAGACGCGCGCACGGTGATGACGCGAACCTTGTCGCTGGTGGTCACTTTGGCAAATGCGTTTCCTGCGTAAATAGGGCGGATAAAAGTGTTTTCATCGATAACTTGGACAATATCGGAAATTTGCCCAACGCCGAACTTCGCTGCTACTCGCGGTGCAAGATCTTTCCCTTTTGATGATGAGCTAGCCCAGATTGCGTCAAAACCTTCAGCAACACTCACTACAATAGGTGCGATACTCTCGGTAAATTGATGCTTAAGTTGCTCATCATCGACACAAATTACGTTTGATATACCATCAACGCGACAAGCTTGTTGAGCGACTTCTTCACACTGGTGGCCCACTACGATCAAAACATTGTCTTGGCTGACTTGTTTTGCTGCATTAACCACTTTGAGTGTGTCCGCATGCAATTGGTTATTGTCATGCTCTGCTATGATTAAGTTCTTCATGAAATCACCTTCGCTTCGTTACGCAGCTTATCGAGAAGCTCTGAGACAGATTCAACCTTGATGCCACCTTTTCTTTGCGCTGGCGGTGTGATTTCTTGAATGGTTTGGCTAAATACCACTTCAACACCCAGACTGTCAGGTGTGATGGTATCTAACGGCTTGCGCTTAGCTTTCATGATATTAGGCAAAGAGGCAAAACGCGGTTCATTCAGGCGTAAGTCAGTACTGATCACCGCAGGTAAGTTCATCGCGACCGTCATCAAGCCGCCGTCCACTTCTCTCACGACCTGAACTTTTTGATCTTCAATCTTCACGTCGGAAGCGAAAGTTGCTTGAGGCCAGTCAAGTAGGGCGGCCAGCATCTGAGCCACTTGGTTGTTGTCAGTATCAATGGATTGTTTACCCGTAATCACAAGCTGTGCTTGTTCTTGCTCAACCAGAACTTTGAGCAGCTTAGCGACGACCAATGGCTCTATTTTGTCTTCAGTATCGATATGAATAGCGCGATCGGCACCTAACGCAAGCGCAGTACGTAGTTGCTCCTGACACTGGCTACCGCCAGCACTGACAACGATGACTTCATCTGCAATACCTTGCTCCTTTAGTCGTACGGCTTCTTCAACGGCTATTTCGCAAAATGGATTAATCGTCATCTTGACGTTATTGGTTTCAACATCGCTATGGTCCGCTTTCACGCGAACTTTAACGTAGGGATCAATGACCCTTTTGATTGGCACTAGTATTTTCACGTTAGATTCCTTTTACAGTGAAGACTATGTGTTTACAGTGAAGACGATGTGATGACGTCTTTAAAATGATGTTAATTTACCTTTACGTTTGCGTCAACTTTAAATATATTGTTGATTAACAAGTTGGCAACATGCAAAGAAAAAGGAATGCAATCATGGAAAGAGACTGCATGGAATTTGATGTTCTGATTGTAGGCGCTGGTCCCGCAGGTTTGTCTGCGGCATGCCGAATCAAACAATTAGCAGCAGAAAAAAAACAAGACCTCTCTGTTTGCGTGGTAGAAAAAGGTTCTGAAGTTGGAGCGCATATTTTATCGGGTGCGGTGTTTGAAACGCGGAGTTTGGATGAGCTTTTTCCCGACTGGGAAGAGAAAGGCGCTCCGCTCAATACCAAAGTAAACCAAGATAAAACCTACTATCTAGGCAATCACATCAATGGTCATGAACTGCCTTCTTGGGCGGTGCCTAATACGTTACATAACAAAGGTAATTACATCATAAGTTTGGGCAGTCTATGCCGATGGATGGCGTTGCAGGCTGAGAACTTGGGGGTGGAGGTCTACCCAGGTTTTACCGCCAGTCAAGCGATCATCGATGAAGATAGTCGTGTTTGTGGCGTGATCACGGGCGATATGGGATTAGATAAAAATGGTGAACAAAAAGGAAATTTCGAACCTGGTATTGAACTGCGAGCGAAGTTTACTTTATTTGCTGAAGGCGCACGGGGGCATATTGGTAAGCAGTTGATTAACCGATTTAATCTTGCTGAAGAGAAAACGCCTCAACATTACGCTATCGGTTTTAAAGAGCTGTGGGAAATCCCATCAGAGCAGCATCAGCCAGGTTTAGTAGTGCACGGATTAGGTTGGCCGTTATCAAATGAAGCTACAGGTGGCAGTTATCTCTACCATTTAGAGGGAAACCAAGTTGCCGTCGGGTTGATTATTGACTTGAATTATAAGAATCCGCACTTGAGTCCATTTGATGAGTTTCAACGTTTTAAACACCACCCGTTGATTGAGCAATACCTCAAAAATGGGAAGCGTATTAGCTATGGCGCGAGAGCGATTACCAAGGGCGGCTTTCATTCGCTTCCCACGCAGCAGTTTGCTGGTGGCTTGTTAATTGGCTGTGATGCAGGAACACTTAACGGCGCTAAAATCAAAGGCACACACACCGCAATGAAATCTGGCATGCTTGCCGCTGAAGCAGTATGTGAAGCCCTTGAGAGTCAGTCAGTTACTGCTGATTATCAAAAGCATTTCAAACAGTCTTGGCTGTATGAAGAGCTTTATCAAGCACGTAACTTCTCAAGTGGTATTCACCGCTTTGGATCGTGGCTGGGCGGTGGTTTAGCGCTGCTGGAACATAACGTATTAAAAGGCAAAGCTAAGTGGCATATCCGCTGTGATAAGCCTGATCATCAGTCTCTGTTATTGGCGGAAAACAGCAATGAAATTGTCTATCCGAAGCCTGATGGCGTGTTAAGTTTCGATCGCCTCTCTTCTGTTTATCTATCCAATATCTTCCATGAGGAAGATCAACCATGCCACTTACGACTGGAGAACCAGCGGATCCCTATTGAGCAGAACCTTGAATTATATGCAGAGCCAGCACAGCGCTATTGTCCGGCTGGCGTGTATGAAATCGTACAGGGGGAGCAGCAGCCAGAGCTGCAAATAAATGCGGCCAACTGTATCCACTGTAAGACCTGCGACATCAAAGATCCAAGTCAAAATATTACTTGGACTCCGCCAGAAGGTGGTGGTGGTCCTAACTATCCAAATATGTAAGCGTTTGAGAATAATTTTTATTAACAATTTATTTACTTAAAGTTTGCGTTAGTTCAAATCTTTCTCAATGAACTCGATTGCAACTTAATCTTTCAGGCACTATTCTGATTTTAAATTGACGTTTACGTAAACTGAATACAAAGTTGATGCATAGGTGTAAAAGCGGTTACCAGTATCAAAGTTAGATTTGATCAAATAGTGCTCAATGGAACGCACTTAAAATAACGAAAGGGAGATCAACTATGGTATCGGAATCGCCTCTGTTGCAGGTAAACGATATTTCATTGGCTTTTGGTGGGGTGAAAGCTTTAACTGACGTGAGCTTCCATGTGAATGAAAAGGAAATCTTTTCAATCATTGGTCCAAACGGTGCAGGTAAAACCTCAATGCTCAATTGCATCTCTGGTCGATACACACCAAACAAAGGCTCTGTAATCTTCGCTGGAGATGATGTAACTAAACGGACACCTAGCCAACGAGCTGAGTTAGGGTTGGGAAGAACCTTCCAAAACTTAGCGCTCTTTTCTCACATGTCGGTACTGGACAACATCATGGTTGGCCGACACCACCTACTAAAAAACAACTTCGTCACGGGGCCACTCTATTGGTTCTCTAATGCGCAGAAAGAAGAGATGGCGCACCGCAAATATGTGGAAGACGTGATCGATTTTCTAGAAATCCAGCACATCCGAAAAGCGACTGCAGGCACGCTATCTTACGGCTTACGTAAGCGTGTAGAGCTTGCTCGTGCCATTGCCTTAAAACCTAAGTTACTGCTGCTTGATGAACCAATGGCAGGTATGAACTTGGAAGAAAAGGAAGACATGGCACGTTACATCATGGATCTGAATGAAGAATTAGATATCACGATCATCATGATTGAGCACGACATGGGCGTGGTCATGGACATCTCTAATCGCGTTTTGGTTTTGGATTTCGGGAAACACATTGCTACGGGTGAGCCTGAAGAAGTGATGGCCAACCCACATGTGAAACAAGCGTACTTAGGCGAAGAGCTACCGACATTAGAGGAGAGTGCATAATGGCACAGCAACATAATGATTGGGCAGATATAACCCGCTTAGATACCTTTCCAAAAGTGTTGCAACACAATGCCAAGAACTGGCCCGAACAAGTCGCAATGCGTGAAAAGGAGTTTGGTATTTGGCGAGAGTTCACTTGGAAGGATTACGAAAACCGCGTCAAGTGGATGGCACTGGCACTACAAGATTTGGGTATTGGTGAGCAAGATGTCGTTGGTTTGTTAGGTGATAACCGCCCGGAATGGGTATGGGGCGAGTTAGCGGCACATGCGATCAAAGGTTTCTCGCTGGGCATCTATCAAGATTCTATGCACGAAGAGGTGGCGTACCTTATCAACTATGCCAAAGCAAAAGTCGTGATTGCCGAAGATGAAGAGCAATGCGACAAGCTGCTTGAGCTTGGTGATGAAATTCCTAGCGTTGAATACATTATTTACTGCGATCCTCGTGGAATGCGTAAATACGATGATCCAAGATTGATTGATGTTGAACAGGTCTACAAAAAAGGTCAGCTGATTGATAAAGCGGACCCAGACAAATATCTCAATATGGTTGTTGAAACCAAAGGCAGCGATCTTTCAATTCTTTGTACAACGTCGGGTACGACTTCTAAACCAAAATTGGCTCAGCTACACAGTGGCACGTTCTTGGATCACTGTGCGGCTTACTTGCGTGCAGACCCTCGTTCCCCAGGCGACAACTACGTTTCTGTTCTGCCTTTGCCTTGGATTATGGAGCAGGTTTACGTGGTTGGTCAGGCGTTGATTTCTCGTCAAATCGTTAACTTTGTGGAAGAACAAGAAACCATGATGTCCGACTTGCGTGAAATCGGTCCAAACTTTGTGCTGTTAGCGCCACGTGTGTGGGAAAACATTGTGGCAGACGTGTCTGCACGAATGATGGATTCGACACCGTTTAAGCAAAAGATGTACAAACTGGGCATGAGCTTAGCCAACAAAGCGCTGGAGCAGGGTAAACGCTCTAAGTTGGCTGAATGGATTCTTCTGCGTGCTCTGCGTGACCGTTTAGGGTTTTCGAACCTGACATCTGCGGCAACCGGCGGTGCGGCGATGGGACCGGATACTTTCCGTTACCTACAAGCTATTGGTGTGCCACTTAAGCAGCTTTATGGTCAGACCGAAATGTGTGGCGCATACACCGTGCACCAAGCGGATGATGTGGATTACGATTCCGTTGGTGTTGCGTTTGATAATGCAGAAGTGAAAGTCATCAACCCAGACAGCAATGGCGTTGGTGAAATCATCGCGAAAAGTACAGGCATGTTTACTGGCTACTTAAACAACCAAGCAGCATATGATGAAGATGTTCAAGATGGTTGGATGCACACAGGCGATGCGGGCTATTTTAAAGATTCCGGTCACTTGGTGGTGATTGATCGTCTGAAAGATATGTCGGAAACCAGCCACGGCGACCGCTACTCTCCACAGTTCATTGAAAACAAACTCAAGTTCTCGCCGTTTATTGCAGAAGCCGTGGTGGTAGGTAAAGGTCGACCTTGGCTGTCTGCCATCATCTGTATTCGCTATGCGATCGTCGCGAAGTGGGCAGAGCAACGCGGCTTGGCATTTACCAACTACACCAACTTATCTGCTCAACCAGAAGTGTACCAAGCGATTCGTGAAGAAGTTCAAAAAGTGAACGAATCCCTACCGGATGCACAGAAGATCAGCAAATTCATTCTACTTTACAAAGAGTTGGATGCCGACGATGGAGAGCTAACTCGCACACGTAAAGTACGCCGTGGTGTGGTTGCAGAGAAATACGGAGACATCATCGAAACCATCTACAGCGACGATCCAAAAGTCGATGTCGATACGGTGATCACTTATCAAGATGGCACTAAAACACGCATTCAAACGTCGCTAGTTATTGAAACGCTTATTGAGCATGAGCCAACACTAGTGGATAGCGAACAACGGAGGATCGCATAGTGAATACGGATTTATTACTGCAACTCGTCATTAATGGCGTGATCGTTGGCATGTTGTATGGCGTTGTCGCCATGTGCTTTGTATTGATCTACAAATCGACCCAGGTGGTCAACTTTGCTCAGGGGGAGTTCTTGTTGATTGGCGCATGGGTATGTTGGGCGGCATTGGTACACCTACAGTTACCGTTTTTTATTGGCTTTTTACTCACGCTCGCGTTCATGATGATTTTTGGTATCGCCGTGCAAACCATTGTGCTCAGACCGTTGATTGGTGAACCGATTATCTCTGTGATCATGGTGACCATTGGTCTATCGATGTTTTTCCAAGCACTGATGAAGTGGATATTCGGCGTCTCTGCTGTGTCGTACCCGCAAGTGTTCGAAACCAACGTGGTGAATATCGGAGGTTTGAATGTTGAGTTTGCTTACATTCTGAGCTTGATCTTCTCAATGCTCATCATGGGCGCGTTCTACTGGTTCTTCAAATTCAGCAAAATGGGTCTGGCAATGCGCGCAACGGCATTCAACCAGCAAGTAGCCCAGAGTCTTGGCATTTCCATCAAGAAAGTGTTCGCCATCAGTTGGGCCATTTCGGCAATGGTATCTGCAACCGCAGGGATTGTTATCGGTATCGTTAACGGCGTATCTGACGCGCTATCCATTATTGGTATCAAAGTTTTCCCAGCCGTTATTTTAGGTGGCTTAGATTCGGTGGTCGGCGCAATTGTCGGTGGTATTACCATCGGGGTGCTAGAAAACTTGGCTGAGTTTTTTGATAGCCAATACCTGCAAGTGGGTAACCTGTACAACATCGCACCATTCTATGTGCTGTTAATCATTCTTGCCTTCAAGCCATATGGCCTGTTTGGTACCAAAGATATTGAGCGTATTTAAGGAGAAATAACATGGCTCAACTTAGCATGCGCCCATGTGGGGATTTTCGAACCACATACAAAAGCGATACGCCAATTTTTGAAACCAAAACCATCAGAAGCCTTGCGATTGCTGGTGTCATCGCCATGCTGGCAGCACCGCTGGTCTTGGATATTTACTTCCTAAACCTGTTTATTCAGATTGCATACCTCGGTATCGCGGCATTGGGCTTAAACATTTTGGTTGGTTTTACCGGACAAATCTCGCTAGGTCACGGTGCGTTCTTTGGCTTTGGCGCCTTTGCATCGGCTTGGCTAAATAACCAGTTTAACATTCCAGTCGTGTTTGCGATTCCGCTTGCGGGTTACTTAACCATGATTGTGGGGATGCTGTTTGGTCTGCCAGCGGCTCGAATTAAAGGTTTATATCTAGCTATCGCAACGTTGGCGGCGCAGTTTATTCTAGAGGACTTCTTTGCTCGCGCAGATTGGTTCAGTGGCGGCTCATACGGTGCAAGCGCGAACCCAATTAATTTGTTTGGCTTTGAGTTTACGACCGACGAAAGCTTCTTCTACATCGCTCTGTTTGCGCTGATCTTCATGTATATGTGGGCATCAAACTTAATCCGTTCTCGTGACGGTCGCGCGTTTGTCTCAGTACGAGATCACTATCTGTCAGCAGAGATCATGGGCATCAACCTAACCAAGTATCGTCTGCTCTCATTTGGAGTGTGTGCATTCTATGCAGGCATCGGGGGCGCACTCTACGGACATTATCTAGGGTTTGTATCAGCAGAAGGCTTCACCATCATGATGTCTATCCAGTTTTTGGCCATGATCATCATTGGTGGCTTAGGCTCAGTCAAAGGTACGCTGATGGGGACGATATTTATCGTACTGCTGCCTGAAGTTTTGGAGTTTGGCGTAACGGGGCTTTCAGCGTTTGGTGATACCACCGCTTTCACTGATGGTCTGGCTTACTTCAAAGAAATGGCGATTGGTTTAGTCATCATGCTGTTCCTCATTTTCGAACCTCAAGGATTATCGCATCGCTGGCAACAGATTCGAGCATATTGGAAACACTATCCGTTCTCATATTAACGTGGAATTAAGTGGAATATACCTCAATAACAAGGACAACGAGTTATGAACAAAGGACATTTAGCGACAACGTTGGTGCTGTCATCTGCACTGTTTACTACCGCAACTTGGGCAAAAGATTCTGTGTTTGTCGGGCAATTAGTCGATTTTTCTGGACCAACGGCCTATGTGAGCAAGCCTTATGGTTCTGGCGTGCGAGACGCATTGCGTTGGATTAACCAAAACGGTGGCATTAACGGTACCGAGCTCGAATTTGAAACAGTAGACATGGCGTACAAAGTACCAGTGGCGATTTCCAACTATAAACGTTGGGTGGCGCGTAAAGACATGGTTGCGCTGCAAGGTTGGGGTACGGCGGATACCGAAGCACTTATTTCGTTTGTTACCAAAGACAAAGTGCCGGTGTTCTCTGCTTCTTACTCTGGTCACTTAACTGACCCAACTGGCAAAAACCCAAAAACCGCGAAACCAGCGCCTTATAATTTCTTTTATGGTGCGTCGTACTCAGATGCGTGCCGTGCGCTAGTTAAGTGGGCGAAAGAAGATTGGGAATCTAAGGGCAATCAAGGTGCGCCGAAATTTACGCACATTGGCGATAACCATCCATTCCCGAATGCGCCAAAAGAAGCGTGTGCAGAGTACGCCAAAGAGCTTGGTTTTGATGTGCAAAACCCAGTCGTTGTGTCACTAAAACCAGGGGACTTCAAAGCGCAATGTTTGTCGCTGAAAGAGTCAGGCACCAACTACGGTTACATTGCTAATATCGGTAGCTCGGTTATCTCACTAGTGAAGTCTTGTAACACGGTTGGGACAGAGTTCCAGTACATGGCAAACATTTGGGGCGGCGACAAGCCAGTGCTTGAAGCAGCAGGCGATGGCCTTAAAGATTACGTTTTCCCAGGTATGACAGCGTTTTGGGGAGATGATAATGAAGGCATGAAACTGGTCCGTGAGATTTCTAAGCAGTCTGAATCAGAGCCGGGCGAATTCAGAACTCACCATTACATTCGCGGTATTTGTTCTGCGTTCTATATGAAAGAAGCAATGGAGTGGGCGAAAGACAACGGTGGCATCACAGGTGAAAACATCAAGAAGGGCATGTATGTCCATGACAACTGGGTACCACAAGGCTTAGAAGGTGTTTGTGTCCCTGCGAACTGGAAACCGGAAGATCACCGAGGCACAACAACCGTGAACGTCTTTATGGGCAACAACGATGGCGGCGCAGTTGATATTAAGAAAGTATCTCAGGTGACATTGTCACGTCGTGACGATTGGCTAGGTTACTAATCTACGACTTATTAATAACAAAGCTTACTGAAAATAAGGATGGGTGAGAGAACACTCTCACCCTAGCAAGGAGTAGCTTGATGGCTGAATTAGCAACGAATATCGAACCGGCAGAAATACTGCTTTCAGTGAACAACATTGAAGTCGTCTACGACGAAGTAATACTAGTACTTCGCGGTGTGAGTTTAGAAGTTCCAAAAGGGCAGATTGTGACCTTACTGGGCGCCAACGGTGCGGGTAAATCCACAACGTTGAAAGCCATTTCTGGTTTATTGAAAACCGAAGATGGTGAAGTGACGCGCGGCGAAATCAACTTCATGGGCGAGCGTATAGACAACAAAAGCCCGGAAGAGATCGTCCGTTCGGGCATCTTCCAAGTTATGGAAGGGCGCCGAATTGTTGAAGATATGACGGTGATAGAAAATCTTCGCTTAGGCGCTTATACACGCACTGACAACGAAGTTGAACAAGACATCGAAATGGTGTTTGACTATTTCCCGCGACTCAAAGAGCGCACTGGCCTGGCGGGCTATTTGTCTGGCGGTGAGCAACAAATGTTAGCGATTGGCCGAGCGTTAATGGCTCGACCGAAGATGATTTTGTTGGACGAACCGTCTATGGGGCTTTCTCCACTGCTAGTTAAAGAAGTATTCAGCATTATTAACAAGATCAACAAAGAGCAAGGTATTACCATGCTTTTGGTTGAACAGAATGCCAACTTCGCTCTTCAAGCGGCCGATTACGGTTACATCATGGAATCAGGCAAAATCGTACTAGATGGCAGCAAGCACGAATTGCTAAACAATGAAGACGTAAAAGAATTCTACCTTGGCGGCGGCGATGAAGATCGCAAGAGCTTTAAGAATCTGAAATCTTACAAACGTCGTAAGCGTTGGTTGTAAGGAGCAAGGATGAACGAACTATTTGATGCGAAAGAATCGTTGTCTCTACAGGCGCGAGAAGAGTCGCTGTTTCAACGTCTGCCAGCGCTGATTGAAAATTCGAAAGCCAATAGCGAACATTACGCAGCGCATTTTTCTGAGTTTGATCCTATATTGGCAAACAATCGTGAAGGGCTTGCTCAGCTCCCGATTACACGTAAGTTCAATGTACCTAATCAGCAGCAACTTAAACCGCCGTTTGGTGGCTTAAATAGCGTTGCCATTGGTCAAATGGCGCGCGTATTCCAATCTCCTGGGCCGTTGTATGAGGCTCAAACGGATGAGGCCGATTTCTGGCGTATGGGGCGCGCGTTTCACGCTGCTGGGTTCTGTGCGGGTGATTTAGTGCATAACACGCTCTCTTACCATTTCTCTCCTGGCGGATTTATTATGGATGGTGGCGCAAGGGCTTGTGGCTGTACGGTATTTCCGGCTGGAGTAGGCAATACCGAAGCGCAAATAGAGGCAATTAAACAGCTTCAACCTAATGGTTACACTGGTACACCTTCGTATTTGCTGACGTTGCTACAAAAGTATCAAGAGAAATACAATGAGCTGCCTAGCTTTGAGAAAGCTCTGGTCTCTGGTGAAGCGGTTACAGCAGACATGGAACAGATGTTTGAGGAAAAAGGCATTGCAGTCTTTCAAGCCTACGCAAGTGCAGAGCTTGGTTTGATTGCTTATCAAGTGTCTGGTGAACAAGGATTAGTGATTGCCGAAGATATTATTGTTGAAATCGTTGATCCTGATGGTGTTCCTGTACAACCGGGAGAAGTCGGTGAAGTCGTTGTAACGTCGCTCGATGAGAAGTTCCCGCTGATTCGCTACGCAACGGGAGATTTATCGGCATACCTAGAAACGGGCTCGGATTCGCTACGCACGAATGCACGAATTAAGGGCTGGATGGGACGAGCAGACTCCGCGGTGAAAGTAAAAGGGCTGTTTGTTTATCCGCATCAAATCCAAGAAGTCTGTCGTCGCCACGATATTAAAGGCTCCTTGAAAATTGAGCGCGATGGCTTCAACGATGCCATTACTTTCTGTTGTCATGATGTGCATGTATCAGCAGAGGACATTCAAGCAACACTCCAGTCTGTCACTAAACTGAAAGGCAATGTCCAGTTTGTACCGAACCAAGCGGAGCAGCCGTTAATCAATGATCTTCGCAGTTAACTCATTGGTGGCATAAGTGCAGTAGAAAGTGGTTGTCATAAAAAACTAACAACGTCAGACAAAAGGCTAGAAAAGGGATACCACATTGCGCTGCGTATCCCTTTATTTTTTACTACCGCAATCAGGGAGCGGGTAAATGAAACAGGCACCAATGATTAACACACAATTCTGGGATGATTTGTTTATCCGAGGCACTATGCCTTGGGATGCCCAATCGACACCTCAAGAACTCAAGGACTATCTCGACAATTCACTTCATGTAGGCCAGTCAGTGTTTATTCCTGGGTGTGGTGCCGCTTATGAACTGAGCACTTTTATTCAATATGGGCATGACGTGATCGCGATGGATTACAGCCAAGAAGCGGTAAAAATGGCGCAATCAGCGTTAGGTAACTACAAAGATAAAGTCGTATTGGGCGATGTATTTAATGCCGATTTTTCTCACTCGTTTGATGTCATTTACGAGCGGGCCTTTCTCGCAGCACTACCGAGAGACATGTGGTCAGAATATTTCTCTATGGTGGATAAATTGTTGCCAAGCGGAGGTTTTCTAATTGGTTTTTTCGTCATTGATGATAATTACCTATCACGCTTTCCTCCATTTTGTTTGCGAAGTGGGGAGTTGGCATCTTTTCTAGAGCCCACGTTTGAACTTGTGAAGTCCTCAGTGGTGGCAAACAGTGTTGAGGTTTTTAAAGGCAGAGAGCAATGGATGGTGTGGCAGAAACGTTAGTCGTCACTGAGACTTCTTTAGAAAATATTCGCGGAAACTGTCTGGTTCTTTGTGAATCGCTGATACATAAGTCTTCACTCTATGCCTGATGGAATGCTCACATAGTTTGTCGGTTTGTGTGAAACATTAATTTCTCGTTGCTGGTTTAAGTTGTTGAGATATCTCTAACAGCGGTCGAGTGGTTGAGTTTATTGCCGGCACGGGTTGTGTGCTCAGAGCGTAAAGCGACAGATCAGCATCGATCCGAAAGGTAGTAGAACGTCTCTCACTGATCTGTCTATTTCATGCTTATACTATTTTAGGTTGACCATCTGATGCGGTGGCACCGCCGTCTACAGGTAGGTTTACGCCATTAATGAAAGATGCGTCATCACTTGCCAAGAAAGTCACGACAGACGCAATTTCTTCAGGTTCGGCTGCTCGGCCAAGCGCAATGCGCTCATTGAATTTATCGCGGATGTCCTGCGGCCAGCCGTTTGTCATGTTGGTTTTTACTAAACTTGGGCATACGGCGTTAATTCTTACCCCATCCGCACCATGGTCCAATGCCATCGCTCGGGTAAGGTTCACCACTGCGCCTTTACTCGCGCAATAGAATGCGGCACCCCAGTCACCACCCAAACCGGAAACGGACGCGGTATTTACCATACAACCTTTCGTTTTTAAGAGTTCAGGCAAAGCAAACTTCGCGCAATAAACAACACCATCAATGTTTACACCAGAGATCTTCTTCCAGTCTTCCACACTACCTTCAATCACGGAACCAGGGACATGTACGCCAGCATTGTTTACTAAAATATCCAGTTTACCGAAACGGGTAACAACATCAGAAATCAGTGCTGCGACTTTTTCTGGGTCAGAAACATCAATAGAATGCGCAGACACACGCTGTTTATCAAAGCCCTCAACGGCGTTTGCCAATTGCTCTTCATTCCAATCGGCAAGAGCGACGTTTGCGCCTTCTTCATACAAACGTTTTGCGATGGCCAAACCAATACCATTGGCAGAACCAGTGACGAGTGCGACTTTATTTTTTAATCCTCTCATGCGATTTCTCCTTCGAAACTTACAAAAACGGGATCTTGATTTTTCTCTGTGCGCGGCAACATCAGTTTGTCGTTGTCGCTGTAATCTACGGGGATAGCCACCACTGCTGGTCCTTCAACGTCCATGGCTTTATTCAATGTCGGTAGCAATTCGTGTTGACTAGTCACTGCGAAGCCTTTCGCGCCAAATGATTCGGCGTACGCCTTGAAATCAATTGGTCCAAATTTCACACCAGAGCAGCGCTGATATTTGTTGATCTCTTGCATTTCTACCATGTTGTAGGCGTTATCAACCCACACAATATGGACGATATTGCAGTTCAGTCTAACCGCGGTTTCTAACTCCATGCTCGATTGCATAAAACCGCCGTCTCCTGATATCGATACCACTTTGCTACCAGGTTTTAGTAGGCTGGCACCAATGGCCCATGGCAGTGCAACGCCCATCGTTTGTTGGCCGTTAGACACCAGCATTTGGCGAGCTCGAAAACAGCTTAAGTAACGAGCGATCCAGATGTGGAAGCTCCCCATATCAAGGCATAGCGTGGTATCTGGTGTGATGATAGATTGCATGGCTTTAATTAGCGCCAGTGGATGAAACCCTTGCTTGTGATAGACATTGGGATAGGTCTTGATCACTTGCCGTTGCAGTGCTACCTCTTCCAGTACTGAAAGTGCCGTTGGGGAAAGGCGAGCATATTCAGAGATATAGCTGCCCATCTTGTCTAATGACTGCGCAATGTTTCCGACGATTTCAACACAAGGTTGATAATTAAGTTGGTATTCTGCCGGTTCAATATCGAGGTGAATCACTGGGTTGCGGTGGCTGTTCCAAAGCTCAGGGTCATACTCTATTGGGCTAAAGCCGATGGTGAGAATTAAATCGGCATCACGCAGTAAAACATCGCCGGGTTGGTTGTTAAATAAACCGACACGCCCAGCAAAGTGATGATAGTAATTGATATCTACCGTGCCGGCGGCCTGGTAAGTGCCGACAACGGGTAGCTGCGTATTTTGAAGAAATCGGGCGATAGCAGCAGCGTTTTGACTGCGGCTCGCGTGAAGGCCAAGTAAAACCACACAGCGCTTTGCTTTACTGATTCGACTGACCGCATCTTCGATTGCTGCGATGTCAGCGCAACCAGGCTGTGTGTAAGGCGAGGGGACAATAATGTCCGTTTGGGTTTGCTCGGATAAAACATCTTGGGGGAGACTCAAAAAGCAAGCCCCAGGACGACCTGACTCTGCGATACGAAATGCGTTCGCCATGATCTCGCTTGCGGCGTCCACATGCTGCACTTCAGCACTGAACTTAGTAATAGAGCGAAAAATACTGACGGTATCCATGCTCTGGTGTGTTTGTTTTTGCTGGTCAGTTCGTTTCACCGCACCACCGATAGCAATCAGCGGATCGCCTTCGGAGTTTGCTGTTGCCACCCCCGTAACTAGATTTCCACAGCCAGGGCCTGACGTAACCATGGTGACGCCTGCTTTGCCGGTTAGTCTTCCCATAACGCCCGCCATAAATGCGCCGTTAGCTTCGTGGCGTACCGGAATCATTTGGATGTTAGTGTCTTCAATCGCATCGAACAGTCGATCGATTTTTGCACCGGGAATACCGAAAATGTACTTAATGCCGAGAGACTCTAGCTGTTGAGCGATCAACTGAGCTCCATTTTTATTTGAAGGTTTGGATTGCATTTGTTGTCCTTATTATTTGCCTGACTTTGTTACTTTTCCGCCTTTTCTATGGCGGTATTTATATCTTCCGGAGCCAAATTGGCGTTGAGGAAGTCTGTCGATACCGGGGTATCAATCACTAGCCGAGAGACTTTGCCAATCTGGAGGAACCCTGACGAAATGCTGTAATCCTGAATATGACCACCTCCTTGGCGGTCATCGGTAATAAAGTGTTCGTGATAGCCGGGCACATTGATGCCAGTCGTATATTTAGGACTGCGAAAGCCGGCGACCACGCCTTGCTTATGCGTGAAGCGGAACGTTGGTTGTTCTTTGACCACTTCAAGCATTGGCCGATAAGGGCGTGTTTGTTTAGGTACGGTGCGAGTACGAACTGAATCGAAAACGCCATCAATGCGCACTGCGCAAAATAGGTTATCGCTTGGAACCATGTCGTCTATGAGGCTATGGACTTCATGACGTGACATGCGCGATGTCAGTGGCAGCTCGATATCAGGCTTAAAAAAAGTCATGACAGCAAAGGGCGTTTTTTGCGCCAGGTCTGCCGGGTTTGCGGAGCCATCCGACTTGAGTTGAAAAACTTCCTTATCAAACGCAATCAACTCACCATCCAATTCATTGAACGTACCTAAACCAAAATCCCCATGTTTCAGTAGTTCTTCTATGGTTGTTGAGCCTTCGTAAACACCAGCGATCAAAGCACTCATTAACGAAGTCTGATAAATCTCACCATCTCCGGTAACGTGATGGTATTCAGAAAATTCTTTCGCTACTTCAAGCGAACAAGCACATAGAGGGTTATAAAATCCACGCATGAGTAAGACCAGTTATGCAATGAAGAGTATATTTAGATTGACTTCTACACGGTGCTAAATCCAATATAAAAAAGATTTATTTTGATATGGAAAATATATGGAATTTCGCTACCTGAAGTATTTTGTCGCGGTCGCCGAGACTCGTCACTTTACCCGAGCAGCTGAACAGTTAGGGATTGCGCAACCTCCTTTGAGTCAACAAATCAAAAAGCTAGAGCACGAGCTTGGCGTGGACTTATTTAAGCGCTTGTCTAGAGGAGTAGAACTGACCCATGCAGGGCAAGTCTTTTATACGGATGCGGTAAATATTCTTGCTGATGTGGAACGCGCTAAAGCAAAAGCCCGACAGATTGCCCGTGGTGAAAATACGCAGGTTAAAATTGGGTTCGCGACGTCAACATCAACCTGCATTAAGGTATTGGAGAGGATTGGGCGTATTCAAGAGAATGGGGTTCATTTACAGACGGCGGAACTGTCAATGCCAGAGCTTGCCACTCAGTTAAAAAGCAAACAACTTGATCTCGCAATCATGCGGCTACCCTGTTACGCCAGTGAGCCTTTTGAGCATAAGGTGTTGTTTAACGACCCGTTTGTCGCAGTGATTCCGGCGGGCCACGAACTGGCAAAATATCCCTGTATCCAGATGAAACAGTTGAGAGGCCATAAAATTTTACTGTTTCCACGAGAGACTGGACCCGCATTGTTTGATGGCATGAGCACACTTTTTGCCGACGCAGGAGTAAGGCTCGAACCACAGTTCGCAGCACCGCAACTTCGTACGACGATTGCCATGGCGCAGGCTGGGTTAGGTATTGCTCTCGTTCCGCGCTCACTGGCTGAACATCTCGATGATTCCGCGACAGTCGCCGAGATTGATGATATCCCCCTAACCAGTCGTGTTGTCGTTGCTTGGGAGGCATCTAATCTCAATAAACAAGCGCTAAAAGTAGCCATGCACATCGGTCATGTTGAGGCTTAAAGCTTTGTCATATAACCTGTCGATTGTACCCAACGAACAAAACTTACTGAAGATTGCGACTCTGTTGTCGTATATATTACCTACATCAAGTTGACTTGATAGCTGAACTCTCGTTTTTATCGAGATGATAATGACGAGGACCTTGATTTAATGCATGGTTAAACCGCAAGGGTGATGGATGATTAAAGCACAAATATATGATGTATTTTGTGATGAGTTAGCTCAAGGTAACCCATGTGGCGTTGTCGAACTAAATCACTGGCTGAGTGATTCTGAATTACTTCAAATCACTCATCAGGTCGCTCAACCTGTCACATCATTTGTGGTTCGGTCTGGCACTGACTACCACATTCGCTGGTTTAGCCTAGAAGGAGAGATCAACCTATGCGGACACGGAAGTTTGGGCGCAGGCGCTGCAATCATTTCCAACTATCATCAGAATGAGATCATTCTAAAAAGCCAGTATGGCCATATTACCGTTACTGAACTTGATGGAATGTACAGGATCGTGATGCCAAGTTGGCAAGCCAAGCCTCATGCCATCCCCTTGGATATTTCAGGTTTTTCCAATCGCCCCGTAGATGCTTTTACAACGCGTGATTTGGTTGTTGTTCTCGAGTCCGAAGATGATGTTGTTCTCTATCAACCTAACTTTGATGAGCTGATTAAAATTGATGAGTTTCATGCGGTCATCGTGACGGCTCAAAGTTCTGATAGTGGCTATGTGCTGCGTTACTTTGCACCTAAAATCGGTATTTCAGAAGATCTTGCCACAGGTTCGGCTCAGTGCTCATTGGCGCCTTATTGGTTTGAAAAGCTAGGCAAAGAAAAATTGACGGCTCGTCAGCTATCTCGTGCTGGTGGTTATTTTGAAGTGGCTCGCGGTTTAGAATCTACGATCGTATTGTCTGCACACGTGAAAAGTCGGACTTGAATGCAAACGCCTCTAGCTCTTACACAAGATCTAGAGGCATCCATTTTTTATTGACTTAAAAGTGCCGAGCTAAGATTTTAACCCGGCAGCGGTCATCATGACGCGAAATAACATAGACACTAACCCTAATGCAGCGACGCTAACGACCCAAATTCCAACCATCCAAGCCCATTGGCGGCACCAATTTTTGATTTTCATACTCACTCCTTATCAACTCGTTAATGGTACGCTTCGCCTTCTTTTACTTTTCCGGAGAAGACGTAGTAACTCCAAAAGGTGTAAGCCAGAATGATCGGGATGATGATCACTGCTCCAACGAGCATAAAGCGCTGACTGCTTGCAGGAGCCGCTGCTTCCCATATTGATATGCTAGGAGGAATGATATTTGGCCAGATACTGATGCCAAGCCCAGCGAACCCGAGAATCACGATCACCAATGCCATCACGAAAGGGCTGCGCTCTTTACGCTTTTTAACGGAGTCGGCAATCTTCAAACATACCAGCCCAGTAATGACAGGTACGGGCAGTAAGTAGAACAAATTAGGCAGAGAAAACCATCTTTCCGCAATGGCAGGGTAAGCAAGTGGAGTCCAAGCGCTCACAATGACTAATGCGGAGATCATTGCCAGTAGTGTTTTGTTAGTGAAGCGGTACATCGTGTTTTGCAGTTCACCTTCCGTCTTCATGATGAGCCATGTGCTACCAAGCAGCGCGTACGTTGCGACTAAACCCAAACCACAAAAGATGGGAAAAGGGCTGAGCCAGTCGAGTTGGCTACCTACGAAGACGCGGTTTTCCACCGCAAAGCCTTGAATTACCGCGCCAACAACGATGCCTTGGAAAAACGTGGTTAAAATCGAGCCGACCATAAAAGAGCGATCCCAGAACTTTAAGTGGCTTTCCAATGCTTTAAAGCGAAACTCAAACGCGACGCCACGAAAGATCAAAGCAATCAACATCAACGTTAAAGGGATGGTTAGCGCTTCAATAATCACAGCGTAAGCCATCGGAAAAGCGCCAAATAGAGATGCGCCTCCAAGTACAATCCAAGTTTCGTTACCGTCCCAAACAGGTGCGACACTGTTGACCATGACGTCTTTTTGCTTTTCATCCTTGATGAAGGGCATCAGTACTCCAATACCCAAATCGAAGCCGTCCATGATGATGTACATCAAAGTGGCAAAAACGATGATCGCGAACCAAATCACGGATAAATCAAAATGCATATTTTCTACCTTCACTTTGTGACAAATTCTAAATGCGACCTGAAACGGTCGTCATGTCGTGCTCATCGTGTTCGATTGCATCGGGGCCTTTCTTGATTTGGTGGATCATGTAGTAATAACCAAAACCAAATACCAAGCTGTATACAACAAGGAAACACAGCAGGCTGATGCTCATTTGTAGGTCTCCGTGTGCAGAAACCGCATCACGCGTTTTTTGTACGCCATACACGACCCAAGGTTGCCGACCAACCTCTGTCGTAAACCAGCCAGCGAGTATTGCGATAAGACCAGATGGCCCCATAAACAATGAAAACTTGAGGAACCAACGCGAAGTATAAAGCGTGTTCTTTTTTCGTAACCATATGCTGTAGAAGCTCTGAAAAATCATCAGAAGTCCTAGCCCGACCATGATTCGAAATGACCAAAAGACGATAGGTGAGTTCGGTCGTTCCTCTTTCGGGAAGTCTTTCAGCGCCGGGATTGGCTCAGTTAAACTGTGGCGTAGGATCAAACTTCCTAAAACAGGAATTTCTAAGGCATAGTCTGTGCGTTCTTGTTCCATGTTTGGCATGCCGAACAATATCAATGGGGTTGGTTTGCCATCGCTGTTATCCCAATGTCCTTCGATGGCAGCGATTTTGGCGGGCTGGTGTTCCAGAGTGTTTAGCCCGTGCACATCGCCAATCACGGCTTGGAGTGGCGCAAGGAACACTAAGATCCCGAGCGACATCGAAAACATGGTTTTTACCGCAGTCGATTGATTGCCTCTCAATAAATGCCAAGCGGCTGACGCGCCTACAAAGAGTGCTGAACTGACGAAAGCCGCGACGCTCATGTGCGCCAAACGATAAGGAAATGAAGGATTGAAAACGATAGCAAACCAGTCGGTTGGCACCACACGTCCGTCGACAATTTCATAGCCTTGTGGCGTTTGCATCCAACTGTTGGAGGCGAGAATCCAGAACGTCGAAATGATCGTTCCTAACGCCACCATCGAGGTTGCAAAAAAGTGCAGCTTTTCGCCGACGCGACGCCACCCAAACAGCATTACGCCAAGAAATCCGGCTTCGAGAAAGAAAGCCGTTAACACTTCATAAGTCAGTAATGGGCCTGTGATAGAACCAGCGAAGTCGGAGAAACCACTCCAGTTGGTGCCGAATTGATAGGCCATGACAAGACCAGATACAACACCCATTCCAAAGTTAACCGCAAAAATTTTCGACCAGAAGTGATAGAGCTTTTGGTAATCGGGATTACGTGTTTTTAGCCATAAGCCTTCCAGCACGGCGAGATAGGTGGCCAAACCTATGGTGATAGCGGGGAAAATAATATGAAAGGATACCGTAAAGGCGAACTGTATCCGTGCAAGCATAAATGCGTCGAGGCCAAACATTAAACTTCCTTTGATCTTTTAAGTTTTATGAGAGAGCTATTTTAAAAGGAGCGGAATGAGGGAAGTAGGTACAGACAGTGACTATAAACCTATAACAGATTAAATATTGAAGTGTTATTATTTTGAATTCGGCTTTATGGAAGGGGATTTGCGTTTGGCGAAGTATCAAGAGTTAGTGGAACAGCTTAAAAGGCAGATAAAATCGGGGATATGGCATCCGGGTGACAAGCTGCCTTCGCTGCGTCGCCAATCTGAACACTCGGGTTTGAGCTTGATGACGGTGTTGCACGCGTATCAAATTCTGGAATCTCAAGGCTGGGTAACGTCACAGCCGCGATCTGGTTATCGAGTCGCGCCCAATATTAAGAGTTCAAATGAACCCCAAGCGCCAGCCGCGGTTTCGTGGACAGAGCAGGTAGACATCAATGAGTTTATCTTTGATGTTCTGCAGGCGAGCAAAAATCCATCCATGATCAATTTTGGCTTTGCCTATCCAGACCCAAGTTTGTATCCACGCTATCACGTGAATCGGGCGATGAGCGCAGCCGCTCGCAATATGCCGATTTCCACCACCTTTGATAACTTACCGCCGGGAAATGAACAATTACGCACCATCATCGCGAAGCGTTATGCTGCGAAAGGCATTGAAATTTCACCCGATGAAATTGTCATTACGGCAGGCGCGCTGGAGGCGTTAACGCTCAGTTTGCAAGCTTGTACAAGACCGGGAGATTGGGTGGTTGTGGAGTCGCCTGCATTCTATGGCGCTTTGCAATCCTTAGAGCGGTTAGGTTTGAAAGCGCTCTCAGTAAGAACAGACCCAGTCACGGGCATTGACCTAGACTCATTGGAACGAGCGCTGCAAACACACGATGTGAAAGCATGTTGGCTGATGTCGAACTTCCAGAATCCTCTGGGTTTTACGCTTTCCAACGAGAAAAAACAAAAGCTGATTGAACTGACACAGCGATATAACGTGCCAGTAATTGAAGATGATGTGTACAGCGAACTGCATGC
Source organism: Vibrio sp. 704 (assembly GCF_033339295.1). Lineage (NCBI taxonomy): Bacteria > Pseudomonadati > Pseudomonadota > Gammaproteobacteria > Vibrionales > Vibrionaceae > Vibrio > Vibrio sp. 704. The sequence continues at coordinate 321,661 of NZ_JAWOUH010000001.1, forward strand.
CGAGAATGACTCGGTTTACCCACTAAGAATGTTTGATGACACGGGTAATACCATGTTGTGCTCCTCGTTTTCAAAATCATTAATCGCAGGGCTACGTATTGGTTGGGTTGCGGCGGGAAAGCGGGCGCTAGAGGTACAAAAGTTACAGCTAATGAGTACATTAGCGACGAGTGCACCAGTGCAAATGACATTGGTGCACTATTTAACAAGCCGCAATTATGAATCGCATTTGAAGCAGTTACGGAAAAAGCTGTTTGAACGTAAAAGTAAGATGACGGTTCTGCTTAGTGAGCTGTTACCTGAAGCAGTCAAAGTGTTAAGCCAAAGCGGTGGGTACTTTATTTGGTTAGAGCTCCCCAAGCATATTGATGCCTTGCCGATATATCGAGAAGCACTAAAAGGTAATATCAGCATCGCACCGGGAAAGATGTTCAGCCTGACAGAACAATACGATCACTGTATTCGTCTTAACGCTTCTTTTGAGCTCAATGACAAATATGTTCATGCTCTCAATCTGCTCGCTAATATTATTCGCGATCATTTGGCGAAATAGCGACTTTCTTCAGTTTTTTGGTTTAATGGAGCGCGCCGGATTTCCAACAACTCGATCGCCCGGCGCAACGTCTTTGGTTACGACAGAGCCAGCGCCGACGACGGCCTCATCACCAATGGTCACGCCTGGCAGTATGATAGCGCCCCCACCAATCCAAACGTTATTGCCGATTTTTACCGGTTTGGCGATCTCATCTCCGGCTAAGCGTCTTTGTGTATCGAGTGAATGAGCGGCTGTGTAAATTTGCACTCTAGGCCCAATCATGACGTTCGCGCCAACCTCAACCTGTCCATTGTCCAGAATAATGGCATCCCAGTTGATGTAGGTGTTTTCTCCGATGGACAAGTGACAACCGTAGGTAAGTTGTAGCGGTGGCTCTATACAGGCGCTATTTTTTAATTGGACGCCCATTTCCGCCAATAGCTGTCTACGGATATCTGGGTTTGGTTCGTGGTTAAACTGGAAGACAAGCTGCGCAGTTTTGGCGCGCATTAGCTTTAGTTCTTCATCCAGACAATTATAGGTTTCTCCAGAGCGCATCCGAGTCAGTTCTGACATAACAATCATTCCATCAATATAAATTGCAATAAGGTGCATAATAATAAGTGAGAGTGATTCGAAGTGAAAATTTGACGCTTAAAAATCAGAAAGTTATCACTGATTTGCCTTGCGTATCCAGTTGGTTGATTGGCTCGTTTAGTTCACAAAGACGTGCTCCCTAAATGGCTTAATCGGTTGAAGCCAAAGTGGGAAACCACTCGAAGCGTTTTACGTAGATTACAATATAGTTAATAAGAAGAACTTAGTTGAGCCGCTTGCGCTATCGATTGACCTAAAAATTTAAGACTTATGCGCTCTGGCTTGCTGGCAACGATGAATCAAGAGTGAGCACTTTATGTTCGAACGGGTCATTTCATTTTTAGAAACAACGCTGTTTACCTTTAACGAACAACCTATCACGTTATGGGCGATATTGATGGTGCCGACATGGGTGATTGTCGCTTTATGGTTATCAAAAATTTTGATCAAAACCGTTACGTCAAGAATGTCCTCATCGGGGAAAGACCCAAACGTGATTCATTTGGTTAAACGGATATTATTTGTCATCGCTCTCGCCATTATTTTTATGACCACACTTTCGATGATCAATGTGCCAATTACCGCGTTTGCCTTTCTGTCTGGTGCCATCGCTATCGGCTTCGGTTTTGGTGCGCAAAACATCATTAACAACTTCATAAGTGGCTGGATTTTGATTGGTGAAAAGCCAATTCGAATTGGGGACTTTTTAGAGGTTGAGGGCGCCAAAGGCACTGTCGAGCAAATAAATACACGTTCAACGAGAATCAGACGAACCGATGGTGTTCATATGCTCATACCCAACAGTCAGTTGATTGAGAACGTGGTGATCAACTGGACGTTATGTGACAGATTAGTTCGTGGCTCGGTCGTCGTCGGCGTCGCGTATGGGAGCGATGTCAAACAGGTTGCTGCCTTAATGGCGGAAGTGACTTCGCAGCAAGCGCAAGTTCTGAGTTCGCCAGCGCCAGATGTGTTTTTTCAAGACTTTGGTGACAATGCTTTGATCTTCGAATCTTATTTTTGGATTAACTCAACGGTTGAGGGCGGTATTCGCTCGGTCGCAAGTGCCATGCGTTTTGAAATCTACGAAGCTTTCGAAAAGCACGGCATTGAAATCGCGTTTCCACAACGAGATGTGCACATTGATGGGCAAATCAAGTTGTCTAGGGAGAGAAACGGATAGGGCGATAAGCGGTATTGGTGTTCTTATCTTGGTGTCGAGTAACCATAGCGAGGCGGTCACAACACGGATTCACCTCGCTAGAAACCAGTTTGAAGGCGTTATTGGTTGTCCCACATGACTTCGCATTCTTCTTTGATTGCTGATTTTAGCAACTCAATCAGTGGAAACGCTCTGCGTCCTAGGCTTACCGCGGGCTCTGCTTGTTCTTCCTCTTCGTCTACATCAGTAGGGAGGTTTTCTTCAGCTGCATTTTTCGCAGATAGAGCAGAAGTTAATCTTGATAACGCGTCAGGAACATCTTGAGCGGAAATTGATCCCGGCACCGTGCCGCTGTGACCCATCATTTTGAGCATATCTAATGCAATATCACCAAACATTGTGACGTTTGAGTGGCTTCGACAACGAAATGTTATGAGCATTTACCTGATCCTGTTTTATATGTTCGCTTTGAAACTAAATTGTAGCTGAAATCAGGCACTAATTAATGTGATGAAGACCGTTGAGCGTTAAGGTTTTTATGAGTAACAATAAAAAACGGGCACGTACGTCTGCATGCCCGTTTAAATACATTACCTGATTGGTTGTTGATGATTTACAAGCTATACGGATCGCCCAGAGCTAATGCGACCCTAGAAGCAGGAGACTTTCCTAACGCACGGCAAATTTGCCAACCCGCTTCATTGATGACGCCAAGGTCAACGCCTGTTTCAATCCCAAGTTGCTCACACAGATAAAGTACATCTTCCGTTGCAACATTGCCACTGGCTCCTTTCGCGTAAGGGCAGCCGCCGAGCCCCGCTACTGCGCTATCAATGGTGTTGATGCCCATTAACAAGGCTTGGTAGATATTGGCTAATGCTTGTCCATAAGTGTCATGAAAATGTACTGCGAGCGCGTCTTTTGGCAGTAGCGTTAACAACGAATCCAGCATGGCGATAACGCGATTAGGCGTTGCTTTACCGACAGTATCACCGAGCGAAATCTCATAACATCCCATATCAAACAACGTATTGGCGACCTTGGTAGTTTGCTCTGGCTTTATTACTCCCTCATATGGACACACCATGGTACAAGACAAGTACCCGCGTACAGGAATGTTGTGCTGGTTCGCCAATTCGATAACGGGTTCAAATCGAGCGAGACTTTCGGTAATGCTGCAGTTGATGTTCTTCTGGCTGAACGTTTCTGAAGCGGAGCCAAACACCGCAATTCGCTTTACACCGCTTTCCAGCGCACGTTCTAACCCTGCGAGATTTGGTGTGAGCGCGCTATAAACCACTTCAGGCTTTTTTGAGATACCAGCAAACACCTGATCGGAATCGGCCATTTGAGGCACCCACCTTGGAGAGACGAAAGATCCCGCCTCAATATGCTTTAAGCCACTGCTGCTTAGTTGGTTAATCAAACGGATTTTATCAACCAGCGTCACTGACGTTTCATTTTGCAGACCATCACGAGCGCCGACTTCGACGATATTAACCTTCGCTGGTAGCATATTCGCGCTCCTTATCTTCACTGACGTTATCCGATATCAAAGCCAAATTCAGCAGGATGGAACCGTGCTGTACTTGGTCCCCGTGCTGATAAAACAATTCGTCGACTTTTGCTGCTACCGGAGCCGTGATGGTGTATTCCATTTTCATTGCTTCGAGTACCAAAAGCGGATCGCCCGCCGCCACTTCGTCACCTTTAGCCACCATAACTGCTGAAATTATGCCGTTGAGTGGTGCGGTTGGACTTAGTTCATCATCTACATCTTTTGCAGAGTCAAAGTTAGGTTGATGAGCGAACGTGCGCTGCTGACCAAGATAAAATAGTGTTGTTCTTTGTTCATCGCTAAGTGCATTAAAGGTGTAACGCACATTATCAATATCGACGATAAACTGGTTGTCACTTTCAAGCAGGATGACCTGATGCAGATCCTCGCCGCATCGGACAGTGAAGTGAGATCCTGTATCTTGCGATGATTGTTGCAAACGTGCCTGATGGTTGGCATTGGCATCCGTGAAGTTAAATCGGTAAACGTTGTCAACTGACAGTCTAAAACCTCGTTTGGTTGGCGCGGGTAACGTTGAGCTGTCTGATTTTGAAATGAGATCATTCCAACGAGCAACCGCCGCCAATGTAAGCCAGATTGAATCCGAGACGTCTTGCTGCTCATTTATGCCTTGTTGATGTCTTACGAGGAAACCTGTATCGAGCTCAATCTCGGCAAAGGCTGGCTGCGAAATAATACTGTGCAGATAACCAATGTTTGTCGTTACGCCACGTACGTGATATTGAGTTAACGCCTGCTTAATCTGCTTTAGAGCGATATCACGAGTTTGCCCCCAGACGATCAGCTTGCTGATCATTGGATCGTAATATTCGCTGATGCTATCGCCTTGGGTAACACCACTATCAACGCGTACGCACGCTAGGCGCACACTACTGTCTGATACGGGTTCTTTTAAGTAATCAATGCGGCCAGTCGACGGCATAAAGTCATTGTCTGTATCTTCTGCGTAAATTCGCAGCTCAATTGAATGACCGTTGTGGGTGATTTCCGATTGCGAAATAGGTAAATGCTCGCCAGCTGCGACTTTGAATTGCCACTCCACCAAATCAACGCCGGTGATCAATTCAGTGACAGGGTGTTCAACTTGCAGACGGGTATTCATCTCCATGAAGTAGAATTGACCTCGGCTATCGAGTAAGAACTCCACCGTGCCAGCGCCAACATAGTCGATCGCTTGAGCGGCCTGAACCGCAGCTTCACCCATTTGTTTACGCAGTTCATCACTAAGACCGGGAGCTGGTGCTTCTTCGACTACTTTTTGGTGACGACGCTGAATGGAACAATCGCGATCAGAAAGATAGACACAGTTGCCACGCTGGTCTGCGAATACCTGAACTTCCACGTGGCGAGGCTGCAATATGCATTTTTCGATTAGAAGCTGCTTATCGCCAAAGCTTGAAAGTGCTTCACGCTGCGCTCCGTCGATAGCCAGCGGCATTTCGGCTGCGCTGTTGACCACTCGCATGCCTTTGCCGCCGCCACCTTGTGTTGCTTTAAGCATCACTGGGTAACCGATTTTTTCAGCTTCCGCTAATAAGTGCTCTACGCTGTTGTCTGTGCCGTGATAGCCGGGAACCAAGGGCACGTTCGCCTCAGACATGATGGCTTTGGCTTGCGACTTCGAACCCATTGCTTCAATTGCGCTGGTGGGAGGGCCAATAAAAACAATGCCATTTTCGCTGCACGCTTTCGCCAGTTTAGGGTTCTCGGAAAGAAAACCATACCCAGGGTGGATAGCATCGGCTTGCCATTTTTTCGCAGCGCCGATAATTGCATCGATATCGAGATACGATTCACTCGCAGGAGCGGGGCCAATGAATTCAGCGAAATCCGCTTGTTTAACATGTAAGCTGCTGCGATCCGCTTCGGAATAGACGGCAACCGTCTCTATAGCCATGCTTTTTGCGGTTTTAATGATTCGGCAGGCAATTTCACCGCGGTTTGCGATCAGTATTCTTTTAAACATGATTCCTCCAATTGGCGGCGCGCTTTTCAAAAAATGCACTCAGTCCTTCTTGTCCTTCTTCGGACACGCGGGCGGTTGCAATAGCTTGGCTGGTGTATTCAATTAATGAATGCTCGATAGGTTGATTGTCACAACGTAAGCAGAGCGTTTTTGCTGCCTGCATGGCTTGTGGACCGTTGTTAAGCAGGTGATCAATGGTGCGATTGACGGCTTCACGTGGTTGAGAGTCTATCTGATGAAGAATACTCATCGATAGTGCGGTTTCGGCATCAATCAGTTCCGCGGTTAAAAAGTAGCGTCGGCTTTGTCGTTGTCCAATCGCTCGAATGACGTAGGGTCCGATTGTCGCGGGTAACAAACCGAGTTTCACTTCACTCAAACAGAAGCGGCTTTCAGGTGTACCGATAGCGATATCGCAGCAGCAGATAAGCCCAAGTGCGCCGCCAAATGCAGCGCCATGCACCATAGCAATGGTTGGTTTGCTAAAGGTATCCAGTTTGTGCAAGAGCAACGCTAACTGCTGTGCATCTTGCAGATTTTCCCCCTCGGTTTTGGTGGCCATTGACTGCATCCAGCCAAGATCCGCACCCGCAGAAAAGTGTTTACCTTGCGCCGTTAGTACCAATGCACGTAGAGAGTTGTCTCTCTCAAGTTTTTCCAAGGTGTCGATAAGTGAAGCAATTAATTCATCATTAAACGCGTTGTGTTTCTCTGGTCGATTGAGGCTCAACCAAGCAACGCCATTGCTGTCTTTTTCAAGCAGTAGTCCGGTCATGTGACTTCCTTTGTCTGACATTTCAGTCTGTATTTCAATGCTCGCTAACCATTACTTTTTAAACATCGGTATTCGCGAGGAGTTAAGGTTTGCCTTGCATCCGGCTACATGCGGAAGATGCCAAATTTACTGTCTGGTATTGGCGCATTAAGCGCAGCAGACAGAGCAATGCCGACAACATCACGGGTTTTCGCAGGGTCAATAATGCCGTCGTCCCACAGGCGTGCACTGGCGTAGTATGCATGGCTTTGAGTCTGATATTGCTCCGCAATTGGACGTTTGAACGCTTCTTCTTCCTCTACGCTCCAGCTTTCACCTTTGCGAGTTTTGATATCGCGGGTCACTTGCGCCATCACGCCAGCCGCTTGCTCTCCACCCATGACGGAGATGCGCGCGTTTGGCCACATCCACATCATGGTTGGATCATAAGCGCGGCCACACATGCCGTAGTTTCCTGCGCCATACGATCCACCAATAACCACGGTAAACTTCGGCACGTCTGCACACGCAACAGCAGTTACCATTTTCGCACCATGTTTGGCGATGCCTTCGGCTTCGTACTTCTGACCGACCATAAAGCCCGTGATGTTCTGCAAGAAGAGCAGAGGAATTTTGCGTTGTGCGCACAGCTCAATAAAATGCGCGCCTTTTTGTGCTGATTCCGAAAATAGAATGCCGTTGTTAGCGACAATGCCAATCGGCATACCGTGAATATGGGCAAAGCCACAGACCAAGGTTTCGCCGAACAAGGCTTTAAATTCATCGAACTGGGAATCATCAACAATTCGGGCAATGACCTCTTTAACATCAAACGGCTTTTTGAGATCGGTCCCGACGATGCCGTACAGCTCTTGGGCAGGAAAATGTGGTTCCTGTGGTGCTTTTTGCTTGAGTTGAACGGGTTTCAAGTGGTTAATTTGAGAAACGGCTTGTCTTGCCAACTCTAACGCGTGGTGATCATTTTCTGCGTAATAGTCCGCCACACCAGAGGTGCGACAATGAACGTCTGCGCCACCAAGATCTTCCGCACTGACTTCTTCACCTGTCGCTGCTTTTACAAGAGGTGGACCTGCCAAAAAAATCGTGCCTTGTTCTTTGACTATGATGGATACGTCGCACATGGCAGGGACATAAGCGCCGCCAGCGGTACATAGCCCCATGACCACCGCAATTTGTGGAATGCCTTTGGCCGACATACGGGCTTGGTTGTAGAAAATACGGCCAAAATGGTCTTTATCTGGGAAGACTTCATCTTGGCGGGGGAGGTTAGCACCGCCAGAGTCGACTAAGTAAACACACGGCAGTTGGCATTTTTCTGCAATTTCTTGTGCTCTTAAGTGCTTTTTCACGGTGAGTGGGTAGTAACTGCCGCCTTTTACCGTCACGTCGTTCGCGACGATCATGCACTCAGTGCCGTCAATCACACCCACACCTGCAACCACTCCAGCACATGGAACGTAATCTGGATACACATCCCAGCCAGCAAATTGACCAATTTCTAGAAAGGACGAACCAGGGTCGAGTAGGGCAAGAATGCGCTCACGTACCGGAAGTTTGCCTTTCTTCTGCTGATGCTCGCGGGCTTTCTCACCGCCACCATCTTCTATTTGGGCAGTCACGGTATAAAGTTGATCTACAAGTGAAGCCATAGAGCGGTAGTTTTCCTGATACTGCTCTGAATGGGTATTAATATTGGTCGTCAAACAAGCCATAAATAGCCGATCTCCATTCGGTAGACGGGTGTCACCACCCGTCTTTATTTAGGTTGAATAAGATTTAGATTGAATAAGGAAGTTGTTTCGAGTTCGAACCGCCTAGGTATGATGATTAGGCGCTTTCGTTAAACAATTCGCGACCAATAAGCATGCGGCGAATTTCTGACGTGCCCGCACCGATTTCATACAGCTTGGCATCTCGCAACAAACGGCCCGTATCAAACTCGTTGATGTAGCCGTTACCGCCAAGTAGTTGAATCGCATCCAGTGCCATCTTGGTTGCCAGCTCTGCGCTGTAGAGGATCGCGCCAGCAGAATCTTTACGTGTGGTTTCACCGCGATCACAAGCGGCAGCGACGGCGTAAACATACGCTTTAGCGGCATTCATTTGTGTGTACATATCCGCGATTTTTGCTTGAACTAGCTGGAATTCACCGATGGATTTACCGAACTGTTTACGGTCGTGAATGTAAGGCACAACGATATCCATACACGCCTGCATGATGCCAAGTGGGCCGCCTGCAAGCACCACACGTTCGTAGTCGAGGCCGCTCATCAATACTTTCACGCCTTGGTTTTCTTCGCCGAGAATATTCTCCGCAGGGACCTCGCAGTTTTGGAAGACCAGCTCACACGTATTCGAGCCGCGCATGCCCAACTTGTCGAGTTTTTGTGCTTGAGTAAATCCAGGGAATCCGCGTTCCACAATAAACGCCGTGATGCCTTTGGAGTGCTGGCTTGGGTCGGTTTTTGCGTAGACAACATAGGTGTGTGCATCAGGGCCGTTGGTGATCCACATTTTGTTGCCATTTAATAGGAAAATATCGCCTTTACGTTCGGCTTTAAGCTGCATAGAGACCACATCAGAGCCGGCGCCGGGTTCACTCATAGCAAGGGCGCCGATATGTTCACCGGAGATGAGCTTAGGTAGGTATTTCTCTTTTTGCGCTTGTGTGCCGTTACGGTGGATTTGGTTGACGCAAAGGTTGGAGTGAGCGCCGTAACTTAACGCAACCGAAGCGGATGCTCGGCTGATTTCTTCCATAGCGATAACGTGGGCGAGATAGCCCATGCCTGCACCACCAAACTCTTCGCTGGTGGTCACACCTAAAAGACCCATGTCACCTAATTTGGACCAAAGATGGTTTGGAAAGTCGTTAGTTTGGTCGATAGATTGCGCTAGCGGCGCAATTTCTCTTGCAGCAAAACTATTGATTTGCTCGCGAAGCAAATCGGTATTTTCGTCATAAACAAAGTTCAGGGAAGAGTAGGTAGATTTCATTGCGTGTCCTTGCCTTTACGTCACCTACATCCCAGAGTTGAGGTGTTAGGTGACTTTTTCGCCTTTCATGGATCTCAGTGTGTTTTGGCATCGCAACTGCGCAGCATTTAACTCCATCATTACCGCTTGAATGTCGTTTGCTTGCTGTTGCAATGCTGCCTTCTTCTCTTCGATCAACCGAATCATATAGTTCAACTGCTCAGTACTTTGATCGGTATCGTAGAGTTCAAATAACTCTTTGATATCTGCAAGAGAAAAGCCCAATCGCTTACCTCGCAAAATCAGTTTTAGTCGAATTCGATCGCGACCATTGTAGATTCGAGTGTTGCCTTTACGTTCTGGAGTTAGGAGACCTAAATCTTCGTAGAAGCGAATGCTTCGAGTAGTAATGTCGAACTCTTTCGCGAGCTCGCTGATCTTAAATGTGTTCATTCCTTAACCTTACGACTTTCGTATAACATTCACATGAATATACAATTCGTTAACGTTAAAGTAAACAAACAACATCCACTCTTGAGCCTTGATATCACTCGCATTTACTCGAAATCAAAGAATCACTCGAACAAACAATAACCTCAAACTTGACGTTAACGTAAATGTTAGTATAGTTATGACGTAAACGTCAACAAAAGGTTAATGGAATGAAAAATGAAACATGGATTGTTGCCGCTAAGCGAACGCCTATCGGCTCTTTTCAAGGTGCATTAGCTTCAACAGATGTCACGGAACTCGGTGCGAAAGCCATTCAAGGGGCGCTAGCCGAAAGCCAACTCGATGTGCACAAAATAGACGAAGTGTTGATGGGATGCGTTTTAACCGCCGGTGTGGGGCAAGCGCCTGCAAGACAAGCAAGTCTTAAAGCTGAAATGCCACAATCGATTGGTTGTACGACACTGAACAAAGTTTGTGGTTCGGGTATGAAAACCGTCATGCTGGCATATGACCTTATTCAATCTGGCAATGCGCATGCTGTCATCGCTGGTGGCATGGAAAACATGTCGTCTTCTCCTTATCTATTAAAGAAAGCGCGTGATGGTTTCCGTTTAGGTCACGAGCAAGTGCTTGATCACATGTTTTATGACGGGTTGCAGGATGCCTACCAAGGCGAGCTGATGGGTGTCTTTGCAGAACAGACGGCGCAAAAGTATCAGTTTAGCCGTGAAAGTATGGATGCCTGGGCGCAGCAGTCGGTGACTCGTGCGCAGCAAGCAATCGAACAAGGTTTGTTCAAAGAAGAGATCGTGCCTGTTAACGTAAAAAGTCGGCGCGGCGAAACCTTGGTTGTAGATGATGAGCAACCGAGCAAACTCGACGTCACTAAAATTCCTACCTTACGCCCTGCGTTTGCCAAAGATGGCGGCGTAACCGCAGCAAACTCTAGTTCCATTTCGGATGGTGCGTCGGCAATGATCTTAGTCGATAGTGAGTTTGGTCGTCAGGAAAACCTTCAGCCTCTAGCCAAAATTGTCGCGTACAGCACGCATGCAAGACAGCCTGATGAGTTCACCATCGCACCAGTCTTCGCGATTGAATCGCTGCTGGAAAAAACGGGCTGGGACAAATCAGACGTGGAACTTTGGGAAATCAATGAAGCTTTTGCTGTCGTGACTCAATACGCGGTGAAAGCTCTCGAACTGGACGAGAGCAAAGTGAACCCTCGCGGAGGGGCTTGTGCGCTGGGGCATCCAATAGGCGCAAGTGGCAATCGAATCCTTGTCACTTTGATTCATGCGCTAAAACAAACTGGTGGTAAGCGTGGCGTTGCATCGCTTTGTATTGGCGGCGGCGAAGCTACCGCTATCGCGATTGAAATCTGCTAAATCACTCTCAACAAAGTTTCACTTACATAACAGTAGTCAGTAACAAGCTGAAAAATACAAGGATGTCATCATGACAGAACAAGTAAAGCAGTATATCGGTGGTGAATTTGCCATCTCCGATTCAAAACAATGGCTAGATGTAACTAACCCGGCAACCAACGAAGTGATTGCACAAGTACCTTGTGCCACGGAATCGGAAATGAATGCGGCGATTACCAGCGCAACAGAAACGTTCAAACGCTGGAAAGAAGTTGCAGCGCCGGAGCGTGCTAGATTGATGTTGCGTTACCAACATCTGCTAAAAGAGCAACACGATGAGTTGGCGATACTGCTTTCAAGTGAGACAGGCAAAACCCTCGCGGATGCAAAGGGTGACATTTGGCGCGGAATTGAAGTGGTAGAGCAAGCTGCAAACATTTGTAGCTCAATGATGGGCGAAACGGTTGAGAACGTCGCGACCAATATTGATGGTTACTCTTACATTCAACCGCTCGGCGTTTGTGCTGGCATTACACCGTTTAACTTCCCTGCGATGATCCCATTGTGGATGTTCCCGATGGCGATCGCTTGTGGCAACACCTTTATTTTGAAGCCGTCAGAGCAAGTGCCACTAACGGCAATGAAACTGGCGGAGCTGTTTGAACAAGCTGGCGCACCAAAAGGCGTATTGCAAGTTGTTCACGGGACCAAAGAGCAAGTCGACCGCATTCTGACTGATCCAGTTGTTCGTGCGATCTCTTTTGTTGGCTCTGTGCCCGTTGGTGAGTACATCTACAAAACAGGTACAGACAACCTGAAACGCGTGCAGTCATTTGCAGGTGCTAAGAACCACATGGTCATCATGCCGGATGCAAACAAACAGCAAGTCATCAATAACCTAGTTGGCGCGTCAGTTGGTGCTGCAGGCCAACGCTGTATGGCGATTTCGGTTGCCGTATTTGTCGGCGAAACCAAAGAATGGATTCCAGAGCTTAAAGAGGCGTTAGCTCAGGTTCAGCCTGGCGCGTGGGATGATGAAACCGCCGGTTATGGTCCACTGATTAGCCCTCAAGCGAAGCAGCGAGTGGTGAATCTGATTAATGAAGGCAAAGCGTCAGGCGCGAATTGTGTTCTGGACGGGACAGACTGCCAAGTACCTGGCTTCCCGAACGGTAACTGGGTGGGGCCAACACTGTTTACTAACGTGACCACAGACATGTCGATTTATCAGGAAGAAATTTTCGGGCCTGTACTGTTAACTATGGAAGTGGATGACCTAGATGAAGCGATTGAACTGATCAATGCAAACCGCTTTGGTAATGGTACGTCTATTTTCACGGCGAACGGCGCTGCCGCGAGAAAGTATCAACACAATATCGAAGTAGGTAACGTAGGCATCAACGTGCCGATTCCAGTGCCATTGCCATTTTTCTCATTTACTGGGTGGAAAGGCAGCTTCTACGGCGACCTGCATGCTTACGGTAAACAAGCGGTTCGCTTCTACACCGAGACGAAAACTGTCACCGCGCGTTGGTTTGAAGATGACATTCCAAGCGGTCCAAACATGACCATTCAACTTAGCTAATTACTGGATTAGCGACACCTCTAGCCAAGCGCCACCGTTTAAGTGGGCTTGGCTCGGATACAAATGCAACGAATTAGACCTTAGGACTTCAAGATGGATTTTGAATTAAACGAAGATCAACTCGCGTTTGCCGAAGTAGCAAAGCAGTTTGCAGACCAAATGTTAGCGCCTCATGCGGCCGAGTGGGATGAAAACCATCATTTCCCTAAAGACGTACTGCGTCAAGCAGGTGAACTTGGTTTTCTGAGCATCTATACGCCGCCAGAGCATGGTGGCTTGGGGTTATCTCGTTTGGATGCGGCGATCATTTTCGAGCAGTTGGCTATGGGTTGTACCGCGACTACTGCGTTTATGACCATTCACAACATGGCGACGTGGATGATAACCAGCTTTGCCAAAGCCGAAGTGGCGCAGCAATTTAGCGCGGATCTAATTTCGGGTGAAAAGCTCGCTTCCTACTGTTTAACCGAACCTAATGCCGGCTCTGACGCCGCTTCTCTAACGACTAGCGCAGTGCGTGATGGCGATGAGTTTGTCCTCAATGGAGCAAAAGTGTTTATCTCGGGTGCGGGTGATACAGATGTTCTCGTCGTGATGGCGCGTTCGTGTGGTGAAGGAGCGGGTGGCGTTTCTGCATTCGTTGTTCCTGCTGATTGCGAAGGCATTAGCTACGGTAAAAAAGAAGCCAAAATGGGTTGGAACTGCCAGCCAACTCGCATGATTACCTTCGAAAATGTCCGCATTCCGGCTGACTATCTGTTGGGTGAAGAGGGAGAGGGCTTTAAGTTCGCCATGCTTGGCCTTGATGGTGGTCGAATCAATATCGCTACTTGTTCCGTCGGTACTGCGCAACAAGCACTGAACGAAGCCAAGCAATATATGAACGAACGCAAACAGTTCGGCCGTTCACTGGCGCAATTTCAAGCGTTGCAGTTCAAGCTTGCTGATATGGCGACTGAGCTGGTCGCTGCGCGTCAAATGGTGCGACTCGCTGCCGCTAAACTCGATGCCCAGCACGCAGAAAAAAGTGCGTACTGTGCCATGGCAAAACGCTTTGCTACTGATGTGGGCTTTAAAGTCTGCGATCAGGCGCTGCAAATTCACGGTGGCTATGGCTACATCAAAGAATATCCAGTCGAGCGCCATTTCCGAGACGTTCGTGTTCACCAAATTCTTGAAGGTACCAACGAAATCATGCGTCTGATCGTCGCAAGACGATTACTAACGGAAGGCGTTGAGCTGCTTTAGTCAGCGAGACACAGCCTTACCTAAAGAAATTAAAAAGGACTGAAAGATTATGACGGCACAAATCAAATTAGAGCGCGAAGCGCATATTGCCAAGCTCACGATTAGTAATCCGCCAGCGAACACTTGGACGCTTGAGTCTTTGAATCAGCTAAAAGAGTTGGCGATTGAACTTAGCAATGATCGCTCTATTTATGCGTTGGTTTTAACAGGCGAAGGCGAGAAATTCTTTTCTGCTGGAGCAGATCTTAATAACTTTGCATCGGGTGATAAATCACAAGCAGCAGACATGGCGTTCGCATTTGGTGAAGCGTTTGAAGCGCTGTCTGCATTCGATGGGGTTTCTATCGCAGCGATTAATGGCTATGCGATGGGCGGCGGTCTGGAAGTGGCGATGGCGTGTGACATTCGTATCGCAGAAGAACAAGTACAAATGGCACTTCCTGAAGCATCGGTAGGTTTGTTGCCGTGTGCGGGTGGGACGCAAAACCTGACCGCGTTGGTAGGTGAAGGTTGGGCGAAGCGTATGATCCTGTGTGGCGAGCGTGTGACGGCCGAGCGAGCGGAAAAAATTGGGTTAGTCGAAGAGGTGGTGGCGAAAGGTCAAGCACTCGAAGCGGCTATGGAGCTAGCACAGCGTGTTGCAGGTCAATCACCGAAATCTGTGTCTGCGTGCAAAACGCTCATTCAAGGTCGACGCAGCCAAACTCATGCAGCTGGATTGGTTTTGGAGCGTGAACTGTTTTTACAGCTGTTCAATACACAAGATCAGACTGAGGGTGTGAATGCGTTTTTGCAAAAGCGCAAGCCACAATGGACAAACAGCTAGCGGAGGCCAAATGACAGGTACAGTAAATGTTTCAAAACTTGAGTGCGCTGATGGCTCTGTTATTGGTGTGCTAGAGCTTGATAACCCAGCAGCTCTCAACGCGTTGAGTTACGTGATGATTGAGAAGTTGTACAAACAGCTTAATGAATGGCAAACGGACGACAGCGTCATCGCGGTATTCTTGCATGCTCAAGGTGAAAAAGCGTTTTGTGCTGGTGGTGATATTCAAGCGATCTACCGTGCACTTGAAAACAAAGAGCAAGACTTTGATTCTGCGTTTTCAGCGATGGAAACCTTCTTTGACCTCGAATATCGCTGTGACCATCTTATTCATACTTATCCAAAACCGATCATCGCGTGGGGACATGGTTATTTGATGGGCGGCGGTGTGGGCTTATTTATGGGTGCTAGCCATCGCGTTGCAGAAACGACCACACGCTTTGCAATGCCAGAGATTAAAATTGGCCTTTACCCAGATGTAGGCGCGACGTACTTCCTAAACCAGTTGCCAAAACATTTGGCACTGTTCTTAAGTTTGACGGCTTGCCAAATTAACGCAACAGATATGAAAGCGTTGGGGTTAAACCAATGGATTGCACAGCCAGAAAACAAGCAAGTGCTGCTGGATCTGCTTGCATCGATAAGTTGGAAAGGTGAAGCGAACATCAACGAAAAAATCGCTACTACGCTGCGTTCGGTACACGTGGACGAGCCAAGCGAAGGGATGTTGATGCCCTATGCGGAATTGATTGAGCAGTTATGTTCGGGTGACTTAGCGTCAATTGTTGACGCAATCAGCAGTGCTAACGTTGATAACAAGTGGTTCGTCAATGCGCAGAAGTCACTGAACTATGGCAGTCCGTTGTCGCTCAGTATCACTTATCAGCAGTTAACGCAGTATCAAAATCTCTCTTTGAAAGCGTGTTTTGATATGGAGTTTAACCTAACACTACGTTGTGGCTTAGAAGGTGATTTTAGAGAAGGGGTTCGTGCGCTGATTATTGATAAAACCAATCAACCGACTTGGCAACATCGCACGGTTTCTGACGTAACGCCACAAGTTTTGGAGCGCTTCTTCTCGCCAATTGACTCAGCAGAATACCCACTGACCGCATCGTCGGTAGCTATAGCGGCACTTTAGTACAAGGAAGAAATACGATATGGACAAAATTGCATTTATTGGCCTTGGTAACATGGGCGCGCCTATGGCTAAGAATCTACTCAAAGCGGGCTTGAATGTCGAAGTATTTGATTTGAACCCAAGCGCAGTTGAGGAGTTGACCGCATTGGGCGCTTCAAGTGCCGATTCCGTTCAGCAGGCAGTACAAGGTGTGGAGGTGGTTGTCACTATGCTGCCAGCGAGCCAACACGTTCAAAGCGTTTATCTTGGTCAAGATGGCATCTTAGATAGCGTCGAATCAGGCACCTTGCTGATTGATTCATCCACCATCGATCCGGCGACTGCTCGTTTGGTTGGCGAAAAAGCATCGCAACTTGGTATCAGTTTTGTTGATGCACCAGTATCTGGTGGCGTTGCGGGCGCAGCAGCAGGTACGTTAACTTTCATTGTTGGCGGCTCACAAGAGAACTTTGTTCAAGCCAAAGCGGTGCTTAGCCACATGGGTAAAAACATCTTCCATGCGGGCGATGTTGGAGCTGGTCAGGTCGCGAAGATCTGCAATAACATGATGTTGGGCATTTTGATGAGCGGCACCTGTGAAGCACTCAATTTAGGGATGGAAAACGGACTCGATCCCAAAGTGCTTTCCGACATCATGTTGCAAAGTTCAGGGCGTAACTGGGCGCTAGAGCTTTATAACCCTTGTCCAAGTGTGATGGAAAATACGCCTGCAAGCCATGGTTATCAAGGCGGCTTTATGAGCCAGTTAATGGCTAAAGATCTGGGTCTTGCGATGGAAGCGGCGGTTGCCAGTCAAACATCAACGCCAATGGGCAGCTTGGCTCGTAATCTGTTTAATTTTCACAACGGTCAGGGCAACGGGCAAAAAGATTTTTCAAGCTTGTTTGAGTTCTACCAAAAGCAAAATCAGGCCTAAGGAGCGCTTATGGAGTTAGCAAATAAGGTCATTGCGATCACGGGGGCAGGGCAGGGGCTGGGTAAACAAATGGCACTGTCACTGGCGGAAAATGGCGTTCATCTTGCGCTTATCGACCTCAATTCAGAGCAACTGGCTGAAACGAAAGCGGAATGTGAATCTCTCGGCGTTACCGCTCGTTTTTATGTGACGAACGTGACTGACGAACAGCAGGTGTGCACTGCTTTTGAGCAAATTGAGGCAGATTTCAAGCAGCTCAATGGCGTTATCAATAACGCAGGTATTATGCGTGATGGTATGTTCATTAAAGTCAAAGATGGTCAGGTTAACACGATGTCGCTGGAACAATTTCAGTCTGTTCTAGATGTGAATGTAACAGGCACTTTCCTGTGTGGCCGTGAAGCGAGCAAGGTAATGCTGAACACCGATAGCAAAGGGGTTCTGATCAACATATCCAGCGTTGCGCGTGCCGGGAATATTGGTCAAACCAACTATTCAGCATCTAAAGCGGCGGTAGCCACCATGGCAACGGTGTGGGCGAAAGAGTTAGGGCGTTTCGGAATTCGCTCAGTGGCGATTGCTCCGGGTGTCATCAAAACTGCCATGACAGACCAAATAAAACCTGAAGCGATGGAACGTTTAATCGGAATGATTCCGGTTGGACGTTTAGGTTTGGCGGATGAAATTTCATCGACCATAAAATACGTGTTAACCAACGAATTCGTGACCGGACGAGTGTTCGAAGTCGATGGCGGAATGCGAATGTAACCCCCTCTGCAACATAAAAAAGGGGAGCGAGTTTGATTGTCCGCTTCCTTCCACTTTCTTCTTTCTTTTATTGCTTCTATCTGAAAAATGTATTGGATGCATGGTCGACTGTTATCTCATCGAACGGTATAAAAATTTATTCTATTTCTAATGTGAATGGCTAGTTCTATATTGCTTGTCATGTAAATGTATTAACTCACAACTAAGACGATCTTTTGTCTCACTAACGAGATCGTTATTCTTGGTGTGTAAAAAACATTCTTATTGGTCATATTGTAACCGAAAACTATTTCGGCATCTAAAGATGGTGATTTATTATTCAGCGCAAAATACATGGGAATATGAGGCTGACTGAATAACCTTCAGTTGTCTTAATAATAAATAATCAGAATTCTCAATTACACTGAAGTAACTACCCATTAGGGAAGAGCAATAATGTCACTATTTCATTCGCTTAGGACGATGCCGCTATTATTGGGGTGTCTGTGTTTTTCTGTTCAGGCCTCCACAGAAAAGGTGGAACAGGAAGGTAAGTTTTTACAGTCGTTAGAAGGCATCGAAAATCAAATTTACGCATTACCTCAGAGTTCTTTAGCTTTGATTGAAGCGTTAGAAGAAGAGTCTTTACTACAAAACCAACCAACAGCGCTGTTGGTGCGTTACTGGCTTGCCAAGGCCACGGTTTTAGAGCTGCTAGGGCGCGTAGAAGAGAGTCAGAGTGTCGTTCAAAAAGGATTGGAGCTTGTACGTCCACAGAGCCATGAGTATCTCCTGTTTAAGTTGATTCAGATGCGAACTATGGTTGGAAAGAGCGATATCGATACCGCGCTTTCTGCGTTGGATAGCTTGTTGGAAACATCGCGTGAGAATGGTGATAAGCAACTTGAATCAGAAATCCTGTTGCTAAAAGGACGCTATTACGATGAGCAAGGTGAGTTTAAAAAATCCTATGCTGCACTTATGTCGTCCATGGATGCGGCTGAATCTTCAGGTGTTCACGGGCTGGTCGAACGTGCAGCACTAGAGCTAGGTGACGTACTTGTCAAAATTCAGGGTTACGACCGATCTGAGGCGCTTTTGGAACAAGCATATCGCTATTTTAGGGATAGGCGTATGTCGTTCAATGAGTTGTTGAGCGTTTTGACGATAGCGAAACTTCATAAAGCACAGTTCCAATACGAAGAGGCGATAGCGTCATATCAGCGAGCGTTAAAGCTGGCTCAAATTATCGGTGATGGACGCTTTAGATTTCGAGTTAACCTTGAACTTGCAGCTTTATATCGCGAGACGAAACAAGAAAAGAAGATGGTTAACCACTTGAAGCTGGCGGAGAATTTACAGTACAGAGAAACGTCTAGCGCGTATTTGGCAACATTTAAGTTGTTACAAGCCGAATATATGTTAGAGCAGCAGCAATTTGAAATACTTTTAGCGATGATCGCGCCAATGCTGCCGGAGATTATAGAGAGTCGATACGTCAAGCAACAGCAAATGGAGCTACTAAAAGTCGCCGCTATGGCCTATGCGGGAAGCAATGACTTTAAACTAGCATTCGAAACTTACGGTAACTATCACGATAAATTTATCCAATTTAGCAATCAAAGAGAAGTTGAAAATCTTGAGCGCCAGCAGACGTTATTTGAGTTGGAACGACTTGAATATGAGAACGAAGATCTCAATTGGAACAATGTGTTGCAGCGTATGGAGCTAGAAAATAACCGTCGTACTTTTTACTTATTGGGTGAAGCGCTACTTGCGCTCATCGGTGTTCTATTTTTGATGGCGGTAGTATTTCTCGTCGTCAATCGCTCGCGTTTGAGAATGCGTCGCCTCGCAAAGACAGACACATTGACAGGGTTGTTCAATCGCCGTTTTTTAGAGGACTGGTTCACTAAGCCAGTAGAAGTGAGGCGTGAGCGAAAAGAGAAACCGGTACCTCAATCTAAGCAAGAAAAGATACAACACTTTGTTTTTGAGCAAGTCGAGCAAGTCAAGTACGGTTATCTAGCTTTAAATAAATGGGTAGATAGCAAACTCGATAAACAGAAAATGGTGCCAAATAAACCACAATCGGGGCCAGTAACTTTAGCGTTAATCGATGTGGATTATTTCAAGCAGGTAAATGATACCTATGGGCATGTGTTTGGAGATACCGTACTAACGGGCGTTGCCAAAGTGTTGGAGGAAACTGTACGTGAGAACGACATTGTTGCTCGCTTTGGTGGTGAAGAGTTTGTTGTTGTTATGCCCAATACAGACCATGAAAACGCTCTTATTACTGCCGAACGTTTACGTAGCGCTTTATCCCTACATTGCTTTGTTACGGAACAGAAAGAAGAAGTGAGAGTGACCTGTAGTTTTGGAGTCGTTACCACTGAAGATAATGAGATGAATTTTAAATCACTTTGCGATCAGGCCGATAAATTGCTTTATCAAGCGAAAGCGAACGGACGCAACTGCGTGAAAGGTCGCTCGCTAGCGTAACAGAAATCAAAAGTTCAGGCTCATCGCACGATGAATCTGAACTTATCCCTCCCATTTACTTTGATAGCCAAGTGACTTTGAGATCCTTGCTTCGAATATAAAACGCTGAATCTAACATCTTAAAGTCACTTGGCGATATTACTTAAAAATGGCTTAAGGATATCGAATCGCATATTCATGGCGTTCAATATAACCTCTCTTTTTGCCTCCTTCACCTTCAAAGTACGAATGCCACTTGTGTCTACAAAACTATAACAAACTAGTGTGTCTATTCTTTGTACAAACAAACCATGTACAGGTGAAATGATTAGTGGTCGATATAAATTTTTTGTGGCACAGATTTTTGTTGTTCAAAAATCAACTCGTTCATCATCGTTTTAAAAATGGATTGACATTTAAGTGTTTGATTTTACTTGCTTCATTTGTTTGTTCTTAAACTGAAATCTAGTTATCCCGACAAGTTCTTACCGAGCAATTTTTCGTACACCCTCAACTTTTCATCCTTTTTTACTAACATTTTTCTTTAAAAATAATTTGAGTTCGAATTAATTTTCAGGCATTTTATATTTAACTAACCGTTCAATTAAAAATAACAGGGACGCAAAATGCCAAAGGTGGGGATGCCTGAAATCAGAAAACCGCAGCTTGTGAAAGCGACAATGTCAGTGATTGATAGAGTCGGTTTACACGCGGCGAGTATTTCGTTAATCAGCAAAGAAGCCGGTGTATCAACGGGGATTATCAACCACTATTTCGGTGGTAAGCACGGATTGCTGGAGGAAACGATGCGAGAAATCTTGCGTCAGCTTTCGTCCACTATCACACAGAAGTTACGTGAGCTGCCAAGTGATGCTCATCACCAAAGAATTAACGCCATCATTGATGGTAACTTTGTCGGCTATCAGGCAGAAAACCAAGTTGCTAAGACTTGGCTGGCGTTTTGGTCGTACTCAATGCATGACGAGCAGCTCAAGCGTTTACAGCGTGTCAACGAACGACGTCTATTGTCCCACCTAAGAAAAGAACTCAAAGCATTATTAAATGCAGAGCAGGCTGAATTGGTTGCTCATGGTATTGCATCACTTATTGATGGAATTTGGCTGCGCGGAACGCTCAACCCGCAAGGCATTGATGCAGAAAGAGCGAGAATCATCATCAACGATTATCTCGAAAAACAACTTACGTTTTATTCTGAAAAAATATAAAAGTTACAGGTCTTCAAAATGGAAATGAAAGCACACTATATCAATGGTGCGATGTACGACGGGTGTTCAGATGAACACTTCACCACTTACAATCCGGCGAATGGTGAGCCATTGGCCAACATTAAACAAGCGAACCAAGACGATCTTCAAGCAGCGATTGAATCGGCAAAAAAAGGTTTTGCTGCATGGTCGGCGATGACTGCGATTGAGCGCAGCCGTATTTTACACAAAGCCGTTGCCATTTTACGTGAGCGTAATGACGAGCTGGCTGCATTGGAAGTGTCAGATACTGGTAAGCCAATTCAAGAAGCTATCGCGGTTGATGTCACAACAGGTGCCGATGTTCTTGAGTACTACGCGGGCCTTGCTCCAAGTCTACAAGGTGAACAGCAGCCACTCAGCGACGATCAGTTTTTCTATACACGTCGTGAGCCATTGGGCATTTGCGCGGGTATTGGTGCTTGGAATTATCCAATTCAAATTGCGATGTGGAAATCGGCGCCAGCACTCGCTGCGGGCAACGCAATGATCTTCAAGCCATCAGAAGAAACACCATTAACGGCGCTTAAGCTCGCCGAAATTTATTCAGAAGCGGGCATGCCAGATGGCGTATTTAATGTCGTGCAAGGGGATTACCGAGTAGGACAGATGCTAACGGCGCATCCTGATATCGCAAAAGTGTCATTCACGGGTGAGTCAGGCACCGGTAAAGTCGTCATGAGTGACAGCGCTAAGACACTAAAACAAGTAACGATGGAGCTTGGTGGTAAGTCTCCACTGATTATTTTTGATGATGCGAAGTTAAACGATGCCGTTTCTGCGGCCATGGTGGCGAACTTCTACACCCAAGGTGAGGTTTGTACGCACGGTACACGTGTATTTGTCCATGAAGGTATTTATGACGACTTTATCGCACAGCTTAAAGCCCGAACCGAGCTGTTAGTCGTCGGCGATCCGCTTGATGAGAACACGCAAATTGGCGCGCTAATCTCTAAAGATCATGAATCGAAAGTTCTAGGAGCGATTGAAGCCGCGAAAGCGAGTGGCGCGACGTTACTGACTGGCGGCTACAAAGTAACAGACAATGGCCTAGCCAATGGTAACTTTGTTGCTCCAACCGTATTTGTCGATTGCGATGATGACATGAGCCACGTTCAACAAGAAATCTTTGGCCCGGTAATGTCAGTTCTGAAATTCCGCGATGAGTCGGAAGTGATTGCGCGTGCAAATGGCACCGATTATGGCTTAGCGGCAGGTGTATTTACTCAAAACCTATCTCGTGCGCACCGTGTGATCCATCAAATTCAAGCGGGTATTTGTTGGGTGAACACATGGGGTGACTCACCTGCGGAAATGCCAGTTGGCGGCTACAAGCAATCAGGTGTTGGCCGTGAAAACGGAGTCGAAACCCTTAAACATTACACACAAACGAAGAGTGTTCTGGTTCAGCTAAGCGACTTCGAAAGCCCTTACAAATGATACTACTCATAGTAGATAACTGACCACTTTAGCTTGTTAAAATGCTCGATAACTACGTTGTCAATTTTGATTGTAGGTTAACTACTTATCAAAATTTCCGCCTTGTTCTCAAGCATTTTTCCTACGCTAATTTCGTTCACTTATCTAGGGTGATTAGTATTAACTCCTAGGAGAATAAAAATGCAACAACACTACGATTACATCATCGTCGGTGCGGGTTCGGCCGGCTGTGTGTTAGCGGATCGCTTAAGTGAAAGTGGTCAAAATTCGGTCCTATTACTCGAAGCGGGTGGGTCGGATAAAAGTATTTTTATCCAAATGCCAACAGCGCTTTCTTACCCGATGAACACTGAAAAATACGCGTGGCAGTTTGAGACGGTTGAAGAGCAAGGGTTGGATGGTCGCCAACTTCATTGTCCTCGCGGAAAAGTTCTGGGCGGTAGCTCATCTATCAACGGCATGGTTTACGTTCGCGGACACGCTTGTGACTTTGACCAGTGGGAAGAGGAAGGCGCGAAAGGCTGGAATTATCAGTCGTGTTTGCCTTATTTCCGTAAAGCAGAGTCTTGGATTGGTGGTGCTGATGAATATCGGGGCGATCACGGTCCAGTCGGCACATGTAACGGCAACGATATGAAGCTCAATCCACTGTACCAAGCTTTTATTGATGCAGGCAAAGAAGCGGGCTACCCAGAAACAAAAGATTACAACGGTTATCAGCAAGAGGGCTTTGGCCCAATGCATATGACCGTCGACAAAGGCGTACGCGCTTCGACCTCTAATGCATACTTAAGCCGCGCTAAAAAACGCAAAAACTTCACCCTAATGAAGAGGGTGACGGTTCATCGAGTTTTATTAGAAGAAACTGGTTCAGAAGGAAAGAAAGCGGTAGGCGTTGAATTTGAAAAGTCAGGTTCAATTCAGCAATGTTTTGCGAATAATGAAGTGATTTCGAGTGCGGGTTCGGTTGGCTCCGTTCAGCTGTTGCAGCTTTCAGGCATTGGCCCTAAGGCAGTATTAGAAAAAGCGGGCATTGAGGTGAAACACTCGTTGGAGGGGGTAGGTAAAAACCTGCAAGATCACTTAGAAGTGTACTTCCAATATCACTGTAAGCAACCTATCACGCTCAACAGCAAATTAGGTTTGGTGAGCAAGGGCTTGATTGGTACTGAGTGGATATTAACTCGCAAAGGCCTTGGTGCTACTAACCACTTTGAATCGTGTGCGTTTATCCGCTCTCGAGAAGGGCTAAAGTGGCCAAATATTCAATATCACTTCTTGCCAGCGGCAATGCGTTATGACGGGCAAGCTGCTTTTGATGGTCATGGTTTCCAAGTGCACGTTGGACCTAACAAGCCAGAAAGTCGCGGGTCGGTCGAAGTTGTCTCTGCGAATCCGAATGATAAGCCGAAGATTGAGTTTAACTACATTTCCACTGAACAAGATAAGCAGGATTGGCGTGATTGTATTCGCCTTACTCGCGAGATCCTCAATCAGCCAGCCATGGATGAGTTTCGTGGGGATGAGATCCAACCCGGTCTGAACATCACAACGGATGAACAGATTGATGAATGGGTGAAGCAAAACGTCGAGAGTGCTTACCATCCATCTTGTACCTGCAAAATGGGCGCAGATAATGACCCATTAGCCGTCTTAAATGAGCGATGCCAAGTACGCGGTATTCAAGGCTTGCGTGTGGTGGACTCTTCTATTTTCCCAACCATTCCGAACGGTAATTTAAATGCGCCAACGATTATGGTGGCAGAACGCGCCGCGGATATGATTTTGGATAACGCCCTAGAAACGTCGAACAACGTACCAGTTTGGATTGCACCGGACTGGCAAGAGATGCAACGAATGCATCCGCCAAAAAGAGATCTCGATTCGATCTCATAAAATGAAAAAGTCAGTAATCATTACAAGGAATTCAACATGTCTAAGATGACAAAAATCTTCTCAACAATTGCACTAAGTACTTTAGCAACAGGCGCTTACGCCAACCAATGTGAAACGGTTCGTTTCGCAGATGTAGGTTGGACTGACATCACAGCGACCACTGCCGTTACATCAGAGTTACTTAAAGGGTTGGGGTACAAAACGAAGACCGATCTTCTGTCTGTGCCTGTAACTTACTCCTCTATGGCTAATGGCGATATCGACATTTTCCTGGGTAACTGGATGCCAACGATGGAAGGTGATATCGCGAAATACCGTGATGCAGGTACTGTTGAAACCGTACGCGCGAACCTCGTTGGCGCAAAGTACACGCTAGCGGTTCCAAAATACGTTTATGACGCAGGCGTAACCAACTTCGCTGACCTAGTAAAACATGCCGACAAATTTAAAGACCGCATTTACGGCATTGAACCAGGAAACGATGGCAACCGCTTAATTCAGTCAATGATTGATAGCAACGCATTCGGCCTAAAAGATTTCAGCCTAGTTGAGTCCAGTGAAGCTGGCATGGTGTCTCAAGTATCACGTGCCGCACGCCGCAATCAATGGATTGTGTACCTAGGTTGGGCGCCGCACCCAATGAATAGTAACGTTGAAATGGAATATCTAGCGGGTGGTGATGACTTCTTCGGTCCTAACTACGGCGGCGCGAACGTCTACACAAACGTACGTAAAAATTACCTCGCTGAGTGTCCAAATGTAGGTCAGCTAGTGAAAAATCTAGAGTTTAACCTAGAAATGGAAAATGAACTGATGGAAGCGATTCTTAACCAGAAACAGAAGCCATCAAAAGCAGCGCAAGCATGGTTGAATGCAAACCAAGAGCAAATTGCAGCGTGGCTAGAAGGCGTGAAAACGGTGGATGGCCAAGATGCGCTAACAGCTATTACAAACTACTTAAAAACAAACGCTTAATAAGCAGTATTTGAGCTCGTTTTTTTAAAAGAAAGTGGGCAGTTTTGCCCGCTTCATTAACACAAAGGTTTTATTTTGAATTTTATTACGGACAACAAACTACCGTTGGGCCAATGGATGGAAACTGGCGTCGATTGGTTAACCATCAATGCATCGGGTTTTTTCGATGCAATCTCTATTACACTTGAAACGATCATTCTTTTCGTGGTGGACATTTTTAAATGGATGCCACCTGCAGCGCCAATCATTATGACGGCGGCAATTGCTTGGTTCTTACATCGCAGCATTCCTCTTGTCGTATTTATCGTGTTGGCCTTACTCGCAATTCTCAACCTTGGTTACTGGCAAGAAATGCTGGAAACCTTTGTCCTTGTGTTTGCAGCGACAACGATTTCCGTATTAATTGGCGTGCCGTTGGGCATTATGGCGGCGCACCGTCCTTGGTTATACACCTTGTTGCGGCCAATACTCGATTTAATGCAGACCGTACCGACATTCGTTTACCTAATTCCAACCTTGGTTCTGTTTGGCTTAGGTATTGTCCCTGGTCTAATCTCGACCATCATTTTCGCTATCGCTGCACCCATTCGATTGACGTACCTCGGCATTATTAAAGTGCCGGAGGAGCTACTTGAAGCGGGTAAAGCATTTGGTGCCAGCCGCATGAAGCTACTGTTTAAGGTGGAGTTACCTGCGGCATTGCCAAGTATTATGGCTGGCGTTACGCAGTGCATTATGTTGTCTCTGTCTATGGTAGTCATTGCGGCGCTTGTTGGTGCTGATGGACTTGGTAAACCAGTCGTACGCGCACTGAATACGGTAAACATCTCGCAAGGTTTTGAAGCTGGTTTAGCGATTGTACTCGTTGCCATCATTCTTGATCGCTTGTGTAAAGCACCAAACCAGAAGGAGGCATAATCATGGACGCTATTACTATTAAAAATCTTGATGTCGTTTTTGGTCAGCAACAAGCACAGGCGCTAGCACTACTAGATCAAGGGAAGTCTCGACAAGAAATCATTGATGAAACTGGCCAAGTGGTTGGGGTTGATAATGTTTCGCTGAACGTGAAACAGGGTGAGATCTGTGTCTTGATGGGGCTTTCAGGCTCGGGTAAATCAAGTTTGCTGCGAACGGTTAACGGATTGAACGATATTTCTCGTGGCTCTCTGAAAATTAAAGACGGCGACGACATGGTTGAGCTCTCTAACTGTGACGAACAGAAACTGCGCCACCTTCGTACGCACCGCGTGTCCATGGTGTTTCAGAAGTTTGCATTGATGCCTTGGTTAACGGTGTTAGACAATGTAGCGTTTGGTCTAGAGATGCAAGGCATTGGTAAAGCGGAGCGTCGTAAAAAGGCGCGTGAACAGCTCGAAATGGTCGGTTTATCTGAGTGGGAAACCAAATTCCCGCACGAGCTTTCTGGTGGTATGCAGCAGCGTGTTGGCCTAGCGCGAGCGTTTGCGATGGACACTGATATCTTGTTAATGGATGAACCGTTTTCAGCACTTGATCCATTGATTCGTGCTCAGCTTCAAGATGAATTGATTCTGCTTCAAGAAAAGCTAAACAAAACCATTCTTTTTGTGAGTCACGACTTGGATGAGGCGCTTAAAATCGGCAACAACATCGCCATTATGGAATCAGGAAAGCTGATTCAACATGGCAAGCCAGAACAGATCATTCTTGCTCCAGAAAACGATTATGTGGCGGACTTTGTTGCTCACACTAATCCATTAAATGTGCTGAAGGGACGTTCCTTAATGCGTGACGATTTGGTTCGCGAAGATACGCGTGTTCTGATTTGCCCTGATAAAGATATTTGGGTGATACAAGAGAGCAAGGGGTTAAGTTTAGCGGATAAAGGTAAATCGTTGATTCAATGGAAGAGCGATTCTTCGAACCTTGACGAAGTTAATGAAAATTCTCTGGTTCAGGTTAGCCCAGAAATCAGTATGCGAGAAGCGATTGAACTTAAGCAGCGTAGCAATCAGCCTCTGCTTATGGTTGAAGATAATAAGCTGGTTGGTGTGTTAAGCGACAATGAGCTTTACGATGCATTGCTTGGTAATTTTAAGTCAGAGCAAGTTGCGTAAAGTTGACGCAGAACCAAGTAAAAAAGAGCCGCACATTAATGCGGCTCTTTTTAGTTTAAACAATGAGTTAAGTCGCTAAGCTAAGACAATGGTCGACTATAGAGTCGTAATTACCTCATCCATTGCAAGGCGCGCTTTTGGAAGACCATGATTATAATCTTCCCCATCTTTATGGTAGCCAATCGCTAGCGCAACTTCACAAATATGGCCCTCGAGCTCTTCTTTAAACTCTTCTCCAATCAGAGCCGGATCGACACCTTCCATCGGTGTTGAATCAATGCCAAGTCGTGCCAATGTGTGTAGTAGGTTGCCTAGTGCCAAATAGACTTGTGCTTTTGTCCAGTTTCCGTTGAAGCCATTTTCGTCCGTATTTGCATCGGCAAAAGCGTAAGCACCCATAAAGTTGTTGTACATCTCCGCTGGCAAGTGGCCAGATGTTACTTCTGCATCCACACGCTTCGCAAATTTCTCTTTAGTAAATTTAGGATCGTAAGCAAACAGAATCGTATGTGATGCGGCTTTCGCGTGTGGTTGGTTAAACTGGTGCATATTTGCAAACGTATTGTGGAAACGTTGCTTCGCTTCATCACTTTCAATAACGATGAATTTCCATGGTTGTGAGTTGATAGAAGACGCCGACAAACGCAGTGCTTCTTTGATTATCGCCATGTCTTCTTGAGAAACGCGCTTGGTTTCATCATATTTTTTTGCAGTGTAACGGTTATTTAGATCGGTAATGATTTGATGGGACACGTTTATATCCTCTTTATGTGATGACAGATGAGGATGCACTAGCATCGACAACCATGCGTACCTCGAATATGGGTTCATGATAATGGATATTTTTTCATTGATAAGAGGGTGTTTATTTAAATCACTTTTTACTTTTTGTTGAAAATCGATGTGAGTTGATCGATTTGAAACTTAAAAGTCCTTATTTGGAAGCTTTTATTTGATATTAAATTAAACTCATATTGAGGCGTAGGGGAAAGCAACATGAACGTGATTGAAGTTTTTAATGATAGCTATGAACGTTGTACTTCAGATCAGGAGTTTTTCGACTTGTTCTACAAAAATTTATGGTCGAAAAGCGCCAACTTTAGACAGAAGTTTGACGGTATAGACATGCACCAACAAGTGAGAATGCTTAGAGGGTCTATCGTATTTTTTATGATGGCAGATACCTCGACCGAAGCGCACAAAATGGTGGAAAAGTATGGGAAAAAGCATGCAAGTGCCGAAATTGGTATAGAGCCGCAGGATTTTGATGTTTGGCTTGAGAGTTTGTTAGAAACGGTTCGACAGTGTGATTCCGGGTACGATACCGATGTTGAAACCGCTTGGCGAACATGCTTTAAAACGGGCTTAGAAGTAATGAAACAAGAGTGTGATAAAGAAGATGGGCACATCCTTAAAGCGAGTTCCAAATAAGGAAGTAACGTGAGCGGTCGTTACTTCCTAGGGGCAAAATCTTACTTATCTTGTGTCTCTTTATTCTTTTTCACCGCTTCGGCGATATCACTGACAGCTTCGACAAGATTGATCGGCATTGGAAAAATAATAGTGGATGTTTTGTCTGTAGTGATTTCAGTGAGTGTCTGCATGTAACGTAATTGCAGTGCATTCGGTGCTTCGTTGAGCATTTGCGCTGCTTCTTTTAATTTATTTGAAGCCTCTAACTCACCAGTAGCGTGAATGATCTTCGCCCTACGGTTACGTTCTGCTTCTGCCTGACGGGCTAGGGCTCTGACCATGCTGTCATTTAAATCAACATGTTTGACTTCAACCGTAGCAATCTTGATTCCCCAGTCATCAGTCTGTTGATCGAGAATGGATTGTAAATCCTTATTGAGGCGTTCTCGCTCTGATAGCAATTCATCGAGTTCATGCTGACCCAATACCGAGCGCAGCGTGGTTTGTGCTAACTGGCTGGTGGCATCGCTGTAGCTTTCAATATTGTTAATCGCCATTTGAGGATCGACTACGCGAAAATAAACGACCGCGTTGACGCGCACAGAAACGTTATCTTTGGTAATTAAATCTTGTGTCGGCACATCCAAAACGACAGTACGTAAATCAACCCTCACCATTTGCTGAATAAATGGGATAAGGATGATCAAACCAGGTCCTTTGACTTCTTGAAATCGACCAAGAAAGAACACAACCCCACGTTCGTATTCTCTCAAAACCCTGAACATTTGGGTCGCTAGTGCGAACAGCAGCACCACGATCACCGCAACGGTATAGAGCATCATAAAGCGCCTCCTATTTATTTTGGCGGTCATCAGGCATCACAGTTAAGGTCAGCCCTTTAACATTAACAATGGTGACGTGATCACCTTGTTTGAATTGTTGATGGTCTTTGGCTTTAGCTCGCCATAACGCACCGTTGAGTTGAACGCGTCCTTCGCCATCGATAAAGTCATCGCTTACCACGGCGACCTTCCCAGGGTAAGTCTCTAAACCCGTCGTTACACGCCGGCGACGAATTTTGAGCAGCAGGCCGACGGTCAGCACGATTAGAGCCACGGAAAATATGGCAATACCAAAAATCAAAGGAAGGGCGATCTGGAATCCTGGAAACTCACTGTCCATGAGAAATATCGAACCGAGTACAAAGGCGACAACGCCGCCTAAGCCCAAAATACCAAAGCTCGGGCTGAATGCTTCCGCTATCATTAGTGCAATACCGAGTAACAGCAGACCAAGACCTGCGTAGTTGACGGGCATCATTTGTAGTGCGTACATGGCAAGAAGCAGACAAATCCCACCTAGCACACCGGGTAAGCCAATTCCTGGGTTGTAAAATTCAAGAAGTAAACCGTAGATGCCGATGAGCATTAGAATGTAGGCAACGTTTGGATTGGTGATAACGGCTAGCATTTCTGCTCGCCAATCGGGTGTTCTTTCAATCCATACGGGATTTTCCAGTGACAATGTCACATCACGATTGTTAACTTTAACAGTTTGTCCATCAATGGCTTTGACTAAATCCTCTGGTGAGTTGGCTATATAATCAATAACGTTTAATTCCAATGCCTCTGTGGCGTCCAAACTCGCTGCTTCGCTCACTGCTTTCTCTGCCCACTCTGCATTTCGGCCATGAAGCTTTGCTAAGCCTTTAATATAGGCTCTAGCATCATTAATCACCTTTTTCTCCATTGCGGTTTTCGCGGGAACTTTCTCTGAACCTTCGTTGGTTCCTTCTGACGTTTCTTCCGCGTTTTGATCTTTGCCATCATCCGATGAAGGGGGCTGAGGGGCACCACCTAACGCGACGGGCGTTGCCGCGCCAAGGTTGGTGGCTTCAGCCATTGCGGCAACGTGGCTGGCGAGTAAAATGTATGTCCCTGCGCTAGCCGCTCTAGATCCTGACGGGCCAACCCAAGTCGCAATTGGAGTGGAGGAGGTGGTAATCGCGTGAATAATATCTCTCATTGCACTGTCTAAGCCGCCTGGTGTGTCCATCTCTAAGATCACTAAACTGACACCGTTTAGTTGAGCTTCGTCTATTTCACGAGATAAATAGTCGCTAGTAGCAGGCCCTATAGCGCCTTTGACAGGAACAATCCAAACGGTATTCGCCAGTGCTTGACTGGCCATCAAGAGTAAAGGTAAGAACCATATCCATAGTCGTTTCATGCAGTCCTCCTTGTGTGGTCACAGGGACTTTTTGAAATCCTAATTCAAGTATATCCAAATAACTTAGAGATGCTTGAGTATAGGTTCTAATGAATAAGTTGCCGAGGCTAATTAGGAGACTACTTTTTTATATATAAACGCTGTGTGAGATAGTAAACTAAAGCAAATTATTGGTAATTGTGATGTTTATGTTTATTGTTCAGCGTTTGATTAAGTTGGCCGTTATCTGTGCCGTATTCTTTACTATTTTCGATCTGATCTCGTATGGAGAGGTGACTTGGTTTCAACGGTTTTTGGCTTTTCTACACTAAACTCAGATTTCAATACGTTAGCTACTCATAAGGCGATAGGTTTCTTCCTATTCGCCTTATTACTCCCTCTTCAACCAAAGCCTTAAACAAAGCAATACTTAACTCGTTTTTTCAACTTCCTGTCGGTGGAAAAAACGCCAAAATGCAACTAAATTCATATCAATGACAAGTTTAAGGTATGTAGTTGATGAGGCAATTCAGCGCAATCGCACTAGCTGTTGTAACACTCATTTTGAGCCAAACAACAACCGCAAGAAACGCGAAGATGTTAGGTGATATCTCCCTAGTTCAGCCCATACAGGGTGATCCTAATGTGGATATTAAGCTAGCGAGAATTGGCTGGCATCTCTTCCGCGATCCTCAATTATCGTCAAATGGTAATGTCAGCTGCGCGACATGCCACAATCTGCAAACCAATGGCGCTGAAAATACACCAGTCTCTACGGGGGTGAAAGGTGATGGAATTAGAAATTCTATAACAGTGTTTAATGCGGCGTTAAATTATCGTTTTTTATGGGATGGAACGGAAAACACCTTGATGGCTCAGATTGATGGTCCAATCCATAATCCAATGGAAATGGACTCAAACTGGCAAACAATAGAGCAATATGTAAAAGAGAGTGAACATTATCAAGCGCTATTTAGTCGTGACGATGAATTGCCGATTAACGTTCATAATATCAAGTCCGCTATTGTGGAGTTTGTTGAAGGGCTGCAGACGCCTGGCGCACCATTCGATGCTTACTTATTGGGTTACACGCATGTACTGAGTGAACAGCAAATCAGAGGTTGGAAAACATTTCAGACTTCAGGTTGTGTGCAGTGTCATCAGGGCAAAAATATCGGCGGAGCGATGATCCAAAGGTTCGCCTATTTCAAGGATAAGCCAGTAGTAGAGGACTCGGGCCGGCAACTCGTTACGATAGAAGATGAAGAGCGATTCTATTTTAGAGTAGCCAGTTTACGCAATGTCGCGCTAACGAGTCCTTATTTTCATAATGGGCAAGTCGATAAGTTATCCGACGCGATACAAATCATGGCTAAAACCCAGCTCGGTATAACGATGAACGATGAGAATGTCGCGGACATTGAAGCATTCTTGCAGTCGTTGACAGCACCTAGACCCATAATTTTAGAGGTGTTGGAAAATGAATAAATTCAAACTGATCAACTTTTGCTTTTTTATTGGGATACTGACGTGCTGCACACTGGCGTATATGTCGTATATGAATTCAAAAAACGCTCAAGAATTTCATGCAGGGCTAATGAATATCGGACATGAGTTGATTGAAGAGCGTGATGTTATCGTGAACCGATATGCCGTTGAAGATAGGAAAAACTATGAGTTAACAACATCTTTAGTAGAGATAGAAATCGCAGCACAGGCACTGTTGGAATCATCAAAGGCATCAGTTTGGTTTCCCGTGACACCCAATCGTATAAAAGTTAGGGATACGCTTGAACAGTTTAAGGAGCGAGTGCTTCAAACAACGTTGAAGCTTGATATGTTAATTGGTGTTCAGGTAGAAAATCGGTATGCATTACTCATGTTGTTCAATTTATATCAGCAAGAGGTTTCTACCGAGAGCGGTCAATCATTGGGTGGCAGTCGTTATTTTGAATTTCTCAACCAGTTGCTTCTAACACAAACTGAAGTTGAGAGTGAAAAAGAAGCGAACTTCCTTAAACGGCTTCAAACGAGTGATAAAAGAATTGAATTGCTGACGAATGAACTGCTTGATCACACTTATATTGAGTTTGTCGAAAGCTCAGAGCATCGGTTACTCAATATTGCTCAAAGTGAGGCGCGTTTTACGTGGTTGTTTGTATTTATCGCGGTGATGTTTCTAGTTAGCGCGTTTGTTTATCAGTCACATCACCGAATGCATAACTTAAAACAGTTGAATCTTGAAATTGAAGAGGCGAGAAACAAAGCCGAGCGAGCGGCAAAAGCGAAATCAAATTTTCTCGCTGCAATGAGTCACGAACTAAGGACGCCGATGAATGGTGTACTAGGGCTTTCTCAAATGATTGCAGAAGAGACCAAAGAGCCGACGACGAAAGAGCATATTAGGGTTATTCTTGATTCTGGCCAGCATCTGATGACTATCCTCAACGATATTTTGGATTTTTCTAAAGTTGAAGAAAACAAACTGGAATTTGAGCAAGCTAAGTTTAAGCTCGATCAAGTGCTTTCTCCGGTGTGTAGCGCAATAAAACCACTTGTTGATGAAAAAAATATCGAGTTAATCTTGGAAAACGAGGTTTCTGAATATACTGAATTTACTGGAGATTGTGCGCGTTTACGACAGATCTTGTTTAATCTCGCCGGTAACGCGGTGAAGTTTACCAATGAAGGGCATGTGCTGGTTAGAACTGAGTTAGATGAATCGAATCAGTTGTTGGTCATGCGCGTGAGCGACACCGGTATTGGTATTGCGCCAGACAAGCACGAGCATATTTTTAACTCGTTTGAGCAAGCAGACTCATCAACGACTCGAAGGTTCGGCGGAACAGGGCTTGGGTTAGCCATCGTCAAAAAACTAACCGATTTGATGGGTGGCCATATTACTCTGAAGAGTATAGAAGGCGTTGGAAGTCAATTTATCGTTGAGTTGCCGATTCCTTGGGTAGAATCTGCTCCGAAAAAGCAGCAAGAAGCACCGAAACCTCGCGCAAAATCACACCATTTCAAGATACTACTTGCTGATGATAACCGTGTGAATGCCATTGTGGCAAAAGGGTTTTGCGAAAAGCTTGGGCATGAAGTGGATGTTGCAGAAAATGGATTAATCGCGGTTAAAAAGGCGAAAGAGAACGAGTACGACCTGATCTTGATGGACAACCATATGCCCGAGATGAATGGCGTTGAGGCGACACGCGTTATCCGACAAGAGTTAGGTATCAAGACATTACTCTTTGCGTACACGGCAGACGTATTTCGTGAAGCTCACGATAGCTTTATCGAAGCAGGAGCAGACCATGTGCTTACGAAACCGCTACAGCATGAGAGCTTTTCAGACGCTCTCAAACAGTTTGCCGCCAGACTCGAACCGAAACAGAATCCGCCACTAACGAGTGACAGCAATGTGCTTCAATTGCAACGTAAGCCAATCGAGAACTTAAGGTTAACAGAGGAAGAACTCTCCCGTTCAGGCATGTTTACTTCTTTACGAGATGAGCCAGAAGCGCTCGACGAGTTGCTAAAAAGCATTATTGTCGATTTTGAGACTTCTGTTGATGAACTTATTGAATACTTTATGGCTGAAGACTTTGCTTCATTAGAGCTGACGTTGCACAAAACGAAAGGGATGGCACTGAACCTAAGTTTACCTATTTTGGCGAGCCAAACGGAGGCCCTGGAAACTCAACTTAAAGCCAACCAAAGTCCCGAGATTGAGCAGTTGCAGATGCTGATCAATCGGTTACAGGTCAACATCCATCAGTCTCATAGACTTTTGGATGATATCCAGAGGAACAATGCCGATCCTCAACAGATTTTATAGTCCCTGTGAGTGCGATGCTTTCCTTAACTCATTTTGTTGTGGTTTACTGTGGCAAGGACGGATAGTGTTGATTCGTCGTCGGAAAATCAGGGAGTTAGAATGAGTAAGCATTCCGCTTTAATCAAATGGCATCGTAAAGCTGGCGAAGAGTTTAGTGATAATAAGTATAGTAGGGCACACATTTGGCAATTTGATGGAGGGTTGCAAGTCCCAGCATCTCCATCTCCCCACGTAGTACCATTACCACTATCCGTAGAAGAAAATGTTGATCCAGAAGAAGCGTTTGTCGCGGCACTTTCTAGTTGTCATATGCTCGTTTTCTTGTCTATTGCAGCAAAGCGGCGTTACGTTGTGGACAGTTACTTAGATGAAGCGGTAGGGGAGCTTGAAAAAGGCGAAAACGGAAAAGAGTGGGTATCAAAGGTAACGTTAAACCCTAAGATAACATTCTCAGGTGAAAAACAACCGACACCATCTCAATTAGAAAAACTGCACCACATGGCCCATGAGAATTGCTTTATCGCCAACTCCGTTAAAACAGAAGTGACAACGCTTATTGCGAATTAAGTGGAGCTCTTTATCAAAAAGCGCGGCCTATTGCGGAGTTATATTAAGCCAGCAGTCATCCTGCTGGCTCGTTCATCTAGACGACACCTTGCTCAATCATTGCATCAGCGACTTTT
Source organism: Vibrio sp. 704 (assembly GCF_033339295.1). NCBI lineage: Bacteria > Pseudomonadati > Pseudomonadota > Gammaproteobacteria > Vibrionales > Vibrionaceae > Vibrio > Vibrio sp. 704. The sequence goes on from NZ_JAWOUH010000001.1 coordinate 357,835, forward strand.
CTAAAGCCTGCAATGTTGGCGCCTAAAACTAAATTTCCAGGTTGGCCAAACTCTTTACTGGTTTCGTTTGCATTGATGAAAATATTTTTCATGATGGTTTGCAACTGACTATCCACTTGTTCAAACGTCCAGTTTTGCATGCTGGCGTTTTGCGCCATTTCAAGTTGACTGGTTGCAACGCCGCCTGCATTGGCTGCTTTGGCAGGCCCATAAGCTATGTCCGAGTCCACGATAATATTGGCAGCATCACGGGTGGTTGGCATGTTCGCCCCTTCACTAATCAAAATACATCCGTTTTCGATAAGAGCCAGTGCGTCGTCTGACGTTAACTCATTTTGAGTCGCACAAGGGAAGGCAGCATCAGCCTGATATCGCCAAACAGAATGTCCTTCATTAGGATAGTCGCCCTCTGGTGTGTATTCTGCTTCAGGGTAAGTTTCTAAATATTCTTCTAAGCTTGCTCTTTTCACTTCTTTCAGTTGTTTTAGGAGCTTAAGATCAATACCGTGCTCATGATAGATCGTACCTCGAGAGTCGCTGCATGTAACCGGCGTTGCTCCCATATGGTACAGTTTTTCAATGGCGTAGATAGCCACGTTGCCAGCACCAGAAACGAGGCAAGTTTTCCCTTTCAATGAATCGTTGCGGTCGTTGAGCATGCATTCTGCAAAATAGACGGCGCCATATCCTGTCGCTTCTTTTCTGGCGAGTGATCCACCCCAAAGAAGACTCTTGCCTGTAAGCACACCTTCGTAGCGCCCCGTCAATCGTTTGTATTGACCAAACATATAGCCAATTTCGCGCGCCCCGACGCCGATATCGCCTGCGGGAACATCGGTGGTAGGACCGATGTGACGGTACAACTCGTTCATAAATGATTGGCAAAATCGCATGATCTCGCCGTCGGATTTTCCTTTAGGATCGAAGTTTGAACCGCCTTTGCCGCCACCGATAGGAAGGCCAGTCAGTGCGTTTTTAAAGATTTGCTCAAAGCCGAGAAATTTTATGATGCTCGCATTGACTGAGTGATGGAATCTCAATCCTCCTTTGTACGGCCCCAAAGCAGAGTTGAATTCAACTCGATAACCTTTGTTTACTTGTACATTTCCAGCATCATCAACCCAAGGAACTCGAAACATGATTTGACGTTCTGGCTCGACGATCCTCTGGATAATCGCTTGTTCCTTATATTTATTATTGCCTTCTATTACCGGCGCGAGAGAAGTTAATACTTCTTCTACCGCTTGGTAAAATTCTTTTTGCGCAGGGCTACTGTGTTGCAACGCAACAATAGTATCGTGTATGTATGACATAGATTTCTTCCTTGATGTGAATAAGCAATCAGTTTATATGAATGTATTTCCATTAAATAGTGATTTTGACCAAGATTCAATGGTTGTAGTGGTATTTCCTGCGGATGAGAATGTGCAGCTTATAACCCGGGCAGTGTTGGTTGAGATAGGTAGGGTGAGCTAAGTAAGCGGGTGGTTGAGTGATCAGTTTCACATATAACAAGCAGAAATCACTTTAGTCGATGTTGTTGTGCAGTTACGCAAATTGTTTATGTTAACGTCATGTTAAAGTTTTTGTGTGTGATAACTTGTGAAAAGACAACTATATGGATGAGCTTAAGGTTCTGAACTCGTTTATTCAGCAGAATGGTCTACCAGCGTTTGGCCACCTTGATGGAATTCCAACATCGTTACAGCTAGATAAATTTACTTACCTCGATGAGATGGATAAGCCAGTGTCTAAGTGGCGCCGTTACCGCGATTATAAGCAGTTTCAGTTCGTCAATTTGGTCACACCTGATTACGTCATTGGAGTAGCGATTGCGGATATACGGTATTTAGCATCCGGCTTTTGCTACCTGTTTGATATTAAAAAGAATAAGTTGATTGAGCAACAATGGTTGAAACCTTTTAATATAGGTTATCAAACTCAGCCTTCCAGTTGGTGCAGTCTTGCCCATCTTGCTAACAAAAGAGTTCAGTTTTCTATTAAGGATGGTATTTGGCACGTCCACTTTGTGACAGAGTCAGTCAATGCGGATCTCTATTTACGTCCAGAAAATATGAGTTTGCCATTAATGTTGTGTACGCCAACAGGTTATGCGGGTTGGACATATACTCAGAAGCACAATGCGTTAGCAGTAGACGGTAACTTGTTCATATTAGGAAAAGAGCAAGATCTATCAGAGGTGGCTGCTGGTTACGATTTTTCCGCTGGGTACATGCGACGAGAAACAAGTTGGCGCTGGGCAAGTATCAATTGCTTTGAGGATGACAGGCGTCTGGGGTTGAACTTGGCAGCTGGCGTGAATGAAACTGGCTATTGCGAAAATGTATTGTGGATTAATGGTCAGCGTCACTTTTTGCAACCTGTGCAGTTTCAGTTTTCACGAAGTGATGAAGGGCAAAAGTGGCATATTACGTCTGAAGATAAACGAGTTAACTTACAGTTCACGCCTTTGAATCGACGCTCAGAGAAGAAAAATTTTTGGCTTCTCAAAAGTAACTTTCGTCAGTACATCGGTTATTTCTCTGGCTATATTATCGATGGAAATGGCATCAAACATCAGTTAGAAGAAGTTATGGGTCTTACTGAAGATCACTATGCAAAATGGTAGAAACACAATGGATTGGACGCAGTTGATGGACCGCCCAGAATTACTTCTGATGATTCTGGCTCCAGTTTTCTTTTTCTGCATGCTTGCCGAATATTGGTTCGGACAAAGAAGGGGACGCTTGCCTGAAAGCGCGACGTATTACTTCCCTGAAGTAGCGTGTAATTTTGTTCTTGCGGGCTTACACCAAGCGACAGACATACTCACGGGTTTACTGATTGCTCAGTTGTATTTGTGGTGGTTTGATTGGCGTTTGTTTGATATCGAAATGAGCGTCTCAGCTTTTCTTTTACTTGTTGTCCTGCAAGATTTTTTCTATTACTGGTTTCATCGGGCTAGCCATCGTATTCGTTGGATGTGGGCCGCGCACGTTGTTCATCACAGTTCGGAAAGAATGAACTTCAGTACCGCCTTTCGTCAAAGTTTAATGTATCCGCTAGCGGGGATGTGGATTTTTTGGTTGCCCTTGGTGATTATTGGTTTTGAGCCAAAATGGGTTGTCTTCGTTGTGTTGTTTAATCTGGGCTTACAGTTTTTTGTTCACACCCAATCAATTCGTTCGCTCGGGCCACTAGAGTGGGTATTTAACACGCCGTCTCATCATCGCGTTCATCATGGTGTGAACCGTCAGTACATCGACAAAAATTATGCGGGTGTATTAATTATTTGGGATCGAATGTTCGGAACGTTTGAACCAGAGGTGGAAACGGTTCGATATGGGGTTTCTAAACCTGTAAACAGCTTTAATCCCATCCGCGTGACGTTTGCAGAATGGAAAGACATGTTTCATGACGTAACTCGACCACACTTATCATGGAAACAACGCTGCCGCCGTTTGTTCGCTCCGCCATCGGATTTTTATGAGTAAATTGGGATAAAGAGATTGGAGCGGGCAGCGGGAATCGAACCCGCATCATCAGCTTGGAAGGCTGAGGTAATAGCCATTATACGATGCCCGCGCATCGATAGGACTCAGTTAATATGCCACACTGGACGAAAAAGAAAAGTCTTTTCTCATCAAATGTTTGTCAGTTGCCTAAAAAAGTAGCGGACTGATGTTAAAGTGTTCATTGTCTCTGGTTTTTTGTGGCACTCGCGATTCCGCTACTAAGCCTAGGGGCTTCCAATTAGGTCGTAAACACCGAATTCTTAGGTGTTTAGATGTTGATGATATTCAAGATTTTCTGTGTAAAGGTTAATCTCGTTTATTGAACAGTCACGTTTCATGGTCAAGACTAGATATTGAAATGATTACTTTTTACTGTTGATGCGTATGTATAACACAGGGTAATTCTGCTGAAACAGTCAGCTTAACCAAAGGAGATTTAACATGATGAGAGGTTTGATATTAGGGCTGGTGGTGATGCTGGTATCTGCTTGTACTACCGTTACAACCGATGTAGATAAACAAGCCGACTTTTCAGCTTACAGAACGTTTGACTTCGGTGCTCAGGCGGAAGCTCCTACCAGTATTGATGGTCGACGTATTGAGCAAGGGCTTGCTGAACAGCTTGAGGGTAAGGGTTTAATTAAGGTAAATAGTGGCGGTGACCTTTACGTACATCATGATATCGTAGAAGAATCCGAGCTTGTTTCTTCAGGATCGTCGGTGAGCTTTGGCTATGGCTGGAATAGCTTTGGAGTGATCACTTCAAGCCCAGAAAGATATAAAGAACGTAAGTATGGGAAGTTGGTGGTTGAACTGGTTGATGCAAAGGCTAATCAAGTCGTTTGGAAAGGCGTTTCAAGTCGTAAACTGTCTGAGTCAATGAGCTCTGAGAAAAGAGAATCTCTCATCCAAGAAGAAATCGCGAAGATGTTTGAAAGCTACCCTTACGGTGAAAAATAATTAGTATTCTTAACGATTAAGAATACTAATTGCCAATAGTTACGCACAGGGTTAAAAGAACTTATTATTTTGGTTTTGGTTACCTTTGTGCGTACGACCCTGATTGCTTTACTCGGACTACTTTTCTGCTTGTTGGCTCCGAGCATGAGCCTGGCGCACTCACACCCAAATTTTCTTTCCTTTCATAACCAGAATATCGCTGTTGACGCTAAGTCGAAGCACTTTTCAGAACATCCTATCTCTCCAATACAACAAGACTATCCGAGTTTAAACAGCCGGAATATATTGAGGGTTATCCATGCTAAGGAAATGAGCTCGAACGACGATGTAGAACCCGAATGGTTTGAAATGCTTGATGTAGCATGGTGGGCGCATCGTTCGGCAATTTACTCGATGAAGCGGCTAAAACGCATCGGTAATGAGGCTTTAGGTTGTTGTATTGAAAGTATTTTTACTCACTCTAAATACAGAATCGGCGTGAGAAAAGAGTCGAATTTCATATACCGCTTTATACATGCTCGCTAACACATTCCATGTTTTTGCAACTTTTGGTTAATTATGCTTAGGAGCGGTTTATGTTTGATTCGATCATTCAGGTCTTGAGTGCTTTTTGGCATCAAGATTTCACGGCGTTAATGGCGCCAGGCAGTGCAGGTTTGGTTTATTTTGTTGTTGCTGTGAGTATCTTTTTGGAAAGTGGTTTTATTCCTGCTGCACCTTTCCCATGCGACAGTGTCGTCGTATTATCCGGTACGCTGGCGGCGGTTGGCGTCCTTGACCCAATTATGATCATGTTGGTAATAGCTGTTAGTGCGGGGTTGGGAAGTTGGGCGGCTTATTTACAAGGCAAGTGGCTAAATCGCTTACCTAAGGTCCAAGGCTGGGTGAGTGCGGTTCCTCAAAAGCGTTTGGAACAAGTCGACGTATTACTCAGTAAACATGGATTGGTTGCGCTTTTGTGCGCGCGGTTTATTCCGGTTGTTCGTTCCCTATTGCCATTAATGATGGGGTTGCGAGTGAAACGTATTAGTAAATTCCATTACTTTGCGTGGCTGAGTGCGATTTTATGGACGCTGATATTATGCGGTTTTGGTTCATTACTTCCTTTGCTACCGGAAAATATGAGCAAAGCAATCACAATGCTATTAATGGCGGCACCAATAATTACTCTTGTGATTGGAGTGCTTAGTTTCTTGTTTGTTAAAGCACGTCGAGCGTTCTGTAAACCCAAGGATGTGTCTGAGTTTTCTCAGTAAGTTTACTTGATTTGCACTTTTAAGCTTGTATGCAGATTAGACATCTAATCGACAGGTTTTTATCAGTAAAAAGAAAGGCGCATACATTGCGCCTTTCTTTTTGAGTGTCGTTAGGGTTTCGAATTTAATAGCCAATGCTATATAAGTATTCGCCAACTTCTTTGCACTGAGACTTGTAGATGTTCTCTACTTCAGACTCATTCTTATCTGCTGCTTTAAATTCAAGTTCGGCAGACGATAGCTGGTCAAAGCTGTAGTCTCTCTCAGACATTAAGTAGTGTCTGAACATCGCTCTGTGTTCCGGAACTGCAATACGTGCGTTAGAAACGTTGGCACACTCTAACAGAGTGTCGTTACTCATTTCTTCTGGCTTAGTTTCTGTGTTTGCTAAGGTTGAGCCCGCTGCAAATAGTAATGCTAGTGCGATGGTTGTAGCGATTCTTGTCATTATATGGACCTCAAATTGGTTCTAGTAACAATGGGCATATTGATTCTTATCGTTACATTTTCGTGTTCTCTGTATGTCATAAAAAGTTAAACAACAGAGAAAGCGTTGCGACCATGAGTAAAGACGTACATTAAGTTCGCTTCCTTTCTTCCTGAGAGGCGATAAAGAGAGCGTTGACTCATGAGTCCGCCATAACTGTCTAGAGGTAAGCGAGATGCTTGTTTTGCCAACTCCAGTAGTGGTGGAGAAGAGAAAGCAATAAGTAAAAAATAATCAGGAGTAAAATCTGATGATAAAACGCCATCAGTAGCTGATGTTCGGCGACAGGAGACAAGTCCGAACAACTCGCGCTTTATATGTAGGTAGTAACTTTCTGAACCCCAAGAGCTCAGAGAAGCTGAGGCATGAAAATCAGTGTGTGCTAGCTCAAAATCGTCTTGTTGTGAGAGTTTAAGTAAGCGCTCGGAAGTGTAATGTTTGGTGTGGTGCCACTCATGCGCATATGAAGCTGTGATGAGCCCTGAGAGCAGGGACAAAGAAAGCATCAATAATATACGGTGTAGATAACGCAAGAAGTAACCCTAAACATATAAAGCCACAGTTACCCACCATGATTAAGGAATCTTAGTGGAACTATGATAACGATGAAAGCCAGTGTCTGATCAACTCAGCGTATACTAACGAGATGGAAGGGGGATGAACAGAGTTTTCTGATCGCACTTAGGTATATCAGCGAATAACACAATAATTTTCGCTTTCGAGTAAGCGAAAATGGAAAGAGAGTCGTTGCACAGGACGATTAAGCTAACAGGATTATTACTAGGGAAGAAATAGAATCTTCTTTTTCTTCCCCATATGTGTCGCATCGATATTATGCGCTTGCGTAAATAACGCTGCCGCCTTTTATGGTGTCAATGATCTCGCGAGACAACTTCTCTGGCAAAGCAGGGCAACCCCAACTGCGTCCGAGGTATCCATTCTTCTTGATGAAGGAAGGGTTTGCGTAATCGGCACCGTGCACGACAATGTAACGCTCGCGAGCTTTGTCGTTTAATCCAGAGCTTAGCCCATCTAATCGAAGTGAATAGCCATTTGAGCCGTAGTAAGTGGTATCAGTCAAAAAAGTGCCCAATGATGTTTTTCGCGAGTTCACGACATTTGAAAACTGTGTCGCTGTTTTCTTTCCGCTGTTCACGCCGTGAGAAACATACGTATTGTAGATTAGCTTCTTTTTATCTAAATCCACCACATAAAAACGCTTTTCAGTTGATGGTTTACTATAGTCGATGATCGTTAGTACCGACTTCTTTCTATCGGGTGTCTTCTGATAAGCGATGTAAGCGTCACTGAACAACTTAAAGTCTACTATGCCATCTAGCTTGGCTTGTTTAAACACATGTTCAACTTGCTTTGGTCGTAAATGATCCCTGGGTTCGTTATCTGATTGTTTTGCAAAAGCAAAAGGTGATACAGACAACAGCGCACATGTAAATAATATAATTAATTTTTTCATCTTGGCTAAATAAAACTCTATGGTGTTACAAATTTACCGATTGCTTCATGCATTCGTTAAAACAACATGCACATCAATATAATTCTATTCCCAATGTTTCTTATTGCACGCTTAGGTGCTTGATATTGGGTTGACGATAAGTTTTCGAGTTAAAAACTAACTAATTGAAACTTATAAAAAATATGAAGTTTAACGATGATTTCTATAAACTTCGGCGTAAATAATATCTGATATATGTAATTAATAAAACTGTGTTTAAGGATATTTGTGAAGTTGCTAATTTATAAAAACGGCGTTTTATTTTTCGTACTTTAGAAACTCTTTTTATTTCAATGTGTTTTCTTTTTCTACGCTTTATCCAATACCTCAAAAGTTTGTGATTTAACTCGTAACAAATCGTAACGCCGAATCGTTATGTGTATAAGTGCATTTATAATGTATGAATAAACAACAGGGTGGTAAGAAAAGGCAGTAAAACAGCGGTGAATCGGTTGTTTTTAATTCACGATTGACAAAGCTAAGTCTAAGTCGTTCAAAAATTGAACTTGTGAATGTGTCGTTTAAGTGAGAGTGATGAGCTCGACAAAAGTGAAGTGACGCGTGCTATTGTTTATTCTCTAATTTATTCGATTACATAAGGAAGGGTACATAGTAAAAATTGAAAAAATAATTCTATCGTGTGGATTAAAGTATATAAATAATAAAACTTCGAAATTAAAAGATAAGAGCGCCAGATATTAATTCATTAAATTTTTGAACATGAAAGTAAACTCTATCTATTATGTTTGGTTTGGTTTGGTTTGGTTTGGTGTGAAAGCGCTCGTCTCATTAAGAAAAACGCTCAAAATTATTTAAGGACGGTTATGACAGCATTTAATAAAGTGTTTATTGTCACTCCCAATGTTAATGATTTTGCAATGTTGCAAGAGTCGCCATTGGAAATGTCTCTTCAAGTAACGGCAAGCAAACCTATCCAACTCTATGGAGAGTCTGTTAAAGCCAGTTGGAAAAGTATTGATATTGAATGGTTAGACGTTATGGGTGAAAAGCCATTGCCCAGGCCTGATATTGCAGCATGGGGATCTTTTACTCTTGCTGTATCCGCTTCTATTGCGGATAAGCTCGATGTGTTGAGCGAGAATGTCGAATTTTTACCATTAAATCTACAAGGAAAGCCTTGGCGAGCATTAAACATTGTCACTCAAATTGATGCCATTGATACCTCTGCTACCGAGTATAATCTTCGTCATGGTAAGCTAAGTCGTGCTAGACCGTTTAAGAAACTCGTTTTGAATAGAGAAGCCGTTAATGAGTCTGACTTGTTCAGAGTAAAAGGTGCTGGGCTCAGAACGTTTTGCACGGACAAAAAAGGTGGCTTGTACGATAGCGTCAAAGCGCTGAATTTGACCGGTTTGGATTTCAAGGAAGTGCTGGTTTAAAAACGAATAAATAGTAATTTACTCAACTAAAGTCATAGATATAGGTATGGGGGAACAAAAGCTGAGCATCTATCAATGAAGCTCATATACAGCTAAATACAGCCGCCACAGTTGTGACTGCTGTACGTCTCCCCTTAACTTATGTTCTTGAAACCCTAATTGAGCTGACCATGGACGCATCAAATCGACTGTCGTCATTTGCCGATTGCCACCACAAGCTCAATTGTTCTTTAGTCATTGGTTTGCCAAATAAATAGCCTTGCATATAGTCGCAGCGGTATGCCGATAGCCATTCATGCATCATATTGTGTTCAATACCTTCTGCTGTAACCGTTTTATTTTGGGCATGGCATAGCTCAATAATAGGTTTGATCACATGGCCGTTGTTGGTGTTCATCAATGTAACGAGGAACTCTCGATCAAATTTGATTTTTTGAACCGGATACTGAACGAGCTGAGTTAACGATGTGTAACCAGAACCAAAGTCATCAATTGCAAGACGGTAGCCACGTTTTGATAGCTCATCAAGTAGAGCCGTGCCTTGTTGTTCTGCGGCAAAGGTTTCGGTTATTTCTATCTCAATACATTCTGGTTTAACACTGTGCAGTGTCGCTTGTTCATGGATGTAGTTTGCCATTTCTATCGAGTTTAGCTCTGCTGATGAAAGATTGACCGAAAGAACAATATCCTTACCGAAAATATTCCTTAATTGATGGTATTCCGCCGTTGCATTGGCGAAAACCCAGCGGTCAATTTTATCAAATAATCCGGCTTGCTCTGCAATTGGAATAAACTCCTTTGGAGGGATAGGGCCGATACCTTCGGCTTCCCAGCGCAACAAGACTTCTAACCCCTCAATTTCGTTGCTTCGATTGTTCATATAGGGTTGAAAAACAAGGTGAAATTCTTCCTCTACATTGCTTTTTCGGAGCGCACGTTCAAGTTGACTTCGTCTTTGAGACTCAATATTGAGAGCGGCTGAATAATAGGCGTATTGATTTTTCCCTGCCCGTTTTGCTTGATACATAGCCGCATCGGCACTGGAGAGTAACTTCGCGATGTCAGTACCGTCTTGAGGATATTGTGCAATACCTACGCTTGCCGTAACGGGAAATGAATTACTCCAAGATGAACTGAGATTACTAATCGGTTTTAGTAACTCTGATGCAAGCAAATCAGGCAAGCGTTTTACCTCTTGATTTGAGCTCAGCAAAATTGCAAATTCGTCACCAGATAACCTGGCGGCAAAGCAGGGGCTGTTGTAATCGTGCGAGAACTTTTGACAAGCATTCTTGATGTGTGATGAGAACACTTTTAATAAGTTATCTCCCAATTCATGCCCGTATTTATCATTCACGTATTTAAAGTTATCAAGATCGACGTAAACAACCCACAGAAACTGCGAAGGGGAGATAAGTTCACGAGTGGCAAGCTCATGAAAACGATGGCGATTGGCGAGTTGCGTCAGGTGATCCGTTTCAGCTAGGCGTTTTGTCTTTTTATAGATGACATTAAGTTCCTCATACATATCAAAAAAGCGTGCAGAGAGGCGCCCTATTTCATCGTTTGTTTCTAGCTTTTCAATATTGTCACGTTGATTAGATTCAAGTTCGTTTAGCTGCTTATCAAGTCGAGAGACAGGGCGCAACACATAGCGGTACAACACCAAAATGATTAATGTGATAGTGAAAAACGCCGCTACGCCAAAGGAGAAAGCAAGTTCTAGCCACACTTTATCGACTTTATTCCACATTAAATATTCGGCAGGAGAAAGCACGGCATAAAAGTGCGGCAGCAGCTCAATGGTTTGAGCGAGAGGAATATCAAGATAAATGGGTTTGTCGGCGAAAGTAATCACGCTGTGCGTGTCAAACTCGATTTCATGCTTAATCTCGTTAAAGGCTTCAAGTGATACGGAAACTACCACAAAAAACACATTTTTTGAGTCAAAGCTCAAAGGGTGAGTCCCCGTTCTTTTGTCGACGACCTCATATTGAAGAAGAATGCTTTGTCCACTGGAGTTATAAATAAAGCCAGTGTGACTGAAAGCCTCTCTCTCATTGAAACTTCGTGATATGTACTCTAACACCTTTGGGTCGACCACACCTGATGATTCGTAATATTTGTTTTCTGTGTAATAGAGAAGGTTTTGTTTGCCGTCGAGGATCGCCATGCTCGCATCGCCTTTGTAACCATGGCTTAATACTTCAGCGGTCTCGTCTAATCGATTAAACAAGACTCGCTCACGATAGGGGTTGTTATGATTAACCAAATAGTCTTGTAATACATCACTTTTACTGAGCGTATAGGCATAGCTATTAAGAAAAATATTCGCTTGTCGAAACTGCCCGGCGAGCTTTTCCATCTGCAACTGAATATAGCTGTCTTCCCGCTTGATGAGCGTCACTTTTTGAATGCTATAAATAATATAGCTAGATACTAACGCGCTTAATAAGATCACTGGCGCGACAAGCAAAATGACTCTATTGCTTAACTTCATTATGGTTCTTAGTTTCCGTTTGTGTCCCTACAAACGTCGCGTACCAGGTAAGGTACTGAACGGATGATGTGTTTTGGCAAATTGTAACCAGATTGTAAGGTGAGCGTTCTCCAAAATCAGGCAGCTATCTAAGAATTGTGATGACGTGAAAGGTTTCGAGCTTATTAACTAGAGGTTTTCTCAGTAGTTGGACGTCTCTTTTCCTTCCTCCTTGTATAAAACCTAACCGTAATGATAGGAAAATACCGTCATCGAAACGTTTCGATTGTAAAGTGTGACTCAAGTGCGCTTTTCCTATTCAATGACAATTGAATTACAGATCATTCTCACACCTTATCGATCTCACACTGGTCAAATTGCGATGACGAATTATTATTTCATCGAAACGTTTCGATGAGTTTTCTGTTAATAACGAAAACACTTTAAAACAGGCGCTCATGGTTGTATGAACGTGTAACCGAAAGGTCGATGAGATGAAAAAAAGTACCCTAATTAACTCAGATATTTCTTACTTGGTGGCGACGCTAGGCCACACTGACGAGATCACGATATGTGATGCTGGTCTACCAATCCCAGAGCATGTTCAGCGAATCGATTTGGCGCTAACGCATGGGGTACCAAGTTTTCTTGATACTGTTCGCGTAATTCTATCTGAGTCCCAAATCGAAGGGGTCATCATTGCGGAAGAGCTCTCTGATGCAAGCCCAGTTTTGCATGAAGCGTTGCTCAACGAACTGAGCAAAGAGAGTGAAGAAACGGGCAAATCTATTGAAGTGAGCTACGTGTCACATGAAGCGTTTAAAGCACGCACGGCGCAAAGTCGCGCTATCGTAAGAACTGGCGAATGCTCGCCATATGCGAACGTTATTTTCCAAGCGGGCGTGGTTTTTTAAGCCAGAGATATTGAGGACAGATTATGACTCAAGCCATTCTACAACTAAGCGAAATTGAGAAGGCGTTTCCGGGCGTAAAAGCACTCGACAAAGCAAGCCTGAATGTTTATCCAGGCCGTGTTATGGCGCTGATGGGTGAAAATGGAGCAGGCAAGTCAACGTTAATGAAGGTGTTGACAGGCATTTACCACATGGATGCGGGGAGCATTCAATATCACGGTCAGCCGGCGGCCTTTAAAGGGCCACGCGATTCACAGGAAGCTGGTATTAGCATTATTCACCAAGAGCTGAACCTGATTCCTGAACTGACGATTGCCGAAAATATTTACTTGGGACGAGAGTTCACCGGCTCCTTAGGGCGTATCCAGTGGGGCAAAATGTATGACGAAGCTGACAAGCTTTTAAAACGTCTCAATGTAAAGCATTCATCAAAAACATTGCTTGGCGATTTAAGCCTTGGTGAACAACAAATGGTGGAAATTGCAAAGGCACTTTCGTTTGAGTCGAAAGTCATCATTATGGATGAGCCAACGGACGCATTGACCGATACGGAAACGGAATCACTATTTAAAGTGATTAATGAGCTTCGCGAGCAAGGATGCGGCATCGTATACATTTCGCATCGTCTTAAAGAAATCTTTGAAATCTGTGATGATATTACGGTGCTTCGTGATGGTAAGTTTATCGGTGAGTGCAAGGTGTCCGACACTGATGAAGATGGCCTAATTGAAATGATGGTTGGCCGAAAATTAGAAGAGCAATATCCACGTATTGATGTCCAACATGGCGAAACTTGTCTTGAAGTCATTGGTTTGACTGGGTCTGGCGTTCAGGATGTGAGCTTTACTCTCAAGCGTGGTGAGATTCTTGGAATTTCTGGCTTGATGGGCGCAGGCCGCACTGAACTCATGAAAGTCATTTACGGCGCATTACCTAGTGAGCATGGTGTTATCAATCTTGATAACAAAACTATTAACCCGGTTAGCCCGCAAGATGGCTTGGCAAATGGTATCGCTTACATCTCTGAAGATCGCAAAGGCGATGGTTTGGTTTTAGGTCTTTCGGTTAAGGAGAACATGTCACTTTGTTCGCTAAACCAGCTGACCAAAGGCTTCCAGATTCAACACAGCGACGAAGTGATTGCTGTGGAAGATTTTATTAAGTTATTCAACATTAAAACCCCAACGCGAGATCAAATCATCGGCAACTTATCTGGTGGTAACCAGCAAAAAGTTGCGATAGCGAAAGGGTTAATGACGAAACCTAAAGTTCTGATTCTGGATGAGCCGACACGTGGTGTTGATGTCGGAGCAAAAAAAGAGATTTATCAGCTCATCAACAAGTTTAAGGCCGAAGGCATGAGCATCATCTTGGTTTCTTCCGAGATGCCTGAAGTGCTCGGCATGAGCGACCGTATTTTAGTGATGCATGAAGGTCGTATCACTGGCGAATTTGATGCGAAAGACGCCGATCAAGAAAAATTACTCGCCTGTGCCGTAGGCAAAGAGATCAATGAGGAAGCAGCATGAGTACGAATACCATGAGCAAACCAACCGAAACGAGCAACAAGAAGTTGTTCACAAAAGAGTGGCTGATTGAACAAAAATCACTGATAGCTCTGATCTTTCTGATCGTTGTTGTGTCATTTTTGAACCCGAACTTCTTTACGGTCGACAACATTCTCAACATTCTTCGTCAAACCTCCGTGAATGCCATTATCGCAGTGGGTATGACATTAGTTATTTTAACCGCAGGCATCGACTTAAGTGTTGGTTCGGTATTGGCGTTGTGTGGTGCCTTTGCGGCAAGCATGATTGCGCTTGAGGTTCCTGTGCTGGTGGCGGTTCCAACTGCTTTAGTCGCAGGTGCAGCGTTAGGTGCGATCAGCGGTATCATTATTGCGAAGGGTAAGGTGCAGGCATTTATCGCTACGCTGGTTACCATGACGTTACTACGAGGTGTGACCATGGTGTACACCGAAGGTCGACCAATCTCGACAGGCTTTACTGACACCGCGGATGCGTTTGCATGGTTTGGTACTGGCTACGCGCTAGGCATTCCGGTTCCTGTTTGGTTAATGGTGGTTGTGTTTGCAGCGGCTTGGTATTTACTTAACCACACACGCTTTGGTCGCTATGTTTACGCACTAGGCGGCAACGAGTCTGCGACGCGTCTATCAGGTATCAATGTAGACCGAGTGAAGATTGGTGTCTACGCCATCTGCGGTATGTTAGCAGCGCTTGCAGGCATTATTGTAACGTCTCGTCTTTCTTCGGCGCAGCCAACAGCAGGTATGGGCTACGAGCTAGACGCTATCGCAGCGGTTGTTCTTGGCGGTACCAGCTTGATGGGCGGTAAAGGCCGTATCATGGGTACCTTGATTGGTGCGCTGATCATCGGTTTCTTGAACAATGCACTTAACCTACTTGATGTTTCTTCCTACTACCAAATGATTGCAAAAGCAGTGGTTATCTTGCTGGCGGTATTGGTAGACAACAAAAACAAGTAATTCATAACAATCTGTATATATAAAACAGTGAATACAAACCGAGTCAGGGGACGTGTACTGGCTCACCCTACACAAAGGACTAGAACGATGAAAAAACTTGCAACTCTTATCTCTGCTGCACTTCTTTCTTCAACCGTATCGGTAGCGGCGCAAGCTCAAGATACCATGGCGATTGTGGTTTCGACGCTAAACAACCCGTTCTTCGTAACGATGAAAGACGGTGCGGAAGCAAAAGCGAAAGAATTGGGGTACGACTTAATTGTACTGGACTCGCAAAATGACCCGAGTAAAGAACTGTCGAACATCGAGGATTTAAGTATTCGCGGCGTAAAAGCAATTCTTATCAACCCAACGGATTCTGATGCAGTGTCTAATGCAATTCGTATGGCGAACCGTTCTAAGATCCCTGTGTTGACATTAGACCGTGGTGCAAGCCGTGGTGAAGTTGTGAGTCACATCGCGTCGGACAACGTAATTGGTGGTGAAATGGCAGGCCACTACATCATGGAAAAAGTCGGCGAAAAAGCAAAAGTCATTCAACTTGAAGGTATTGCGGGCACATCGGCAGCGCGTGAGCGCGGTGAAGGCTTTATGAATGCCGTGAAGGGCAGCGATATGGATCTTCTTGCTAGCCAACCAGCTGACTTTGACCGCACGAAAGGTCTAAACGTAATGGAAAACCTGCTAGCGGCTAACCCGGATGTACAAGCGGTATTTGCACAGAATGATGAAATGGCGCTAGGTGCACTTCGCGCAGTTCAAGCTTCTGGCAAAGATGTCGTTATCGTTGGTTTTGATGGTACGGAAGACGGCATTGCAGCAGTTAACCGTGGCAAACTAGCGGCAACTATTGCTCAGCAACCAGACCTTATCGGTGCTTTAGGTGTTGAAACGGCTGACAAAGTTTTGAAAGGTGAAGAAGTAGAAGAGTACATCCCAGTACCACTAAAAGTAGTCACTAAGTAAGTTTTAAGTTCAATAAATCATCCTAATTTTTGCTCTCTCCTCCGTTTATATCTGTCGTTTAGGAGGTGAGGGCAAACTTACCCAAAATACTGCAAAGTGTGGGGTATAGATGCCTTTGGCTTTTTATCGAGACTCCTTCGTCAGGAAGAGAAGTTAAAGTCATCTAATGTATTTTCCTAAACAGTTTTTAAAAAGGGTTCATTCAGAACCGAGGATAACCGTATGAATAAGTTAGTGGTGTTAGGTAGTGTAAACGCTGACCATGTTCTTCAAGTGCCTTCTTTCCCTCGCCCAGGCGAGACGCTGCATGGTCGCAACTATCAAGTTATCCCAGGTGGCAAAGGTGCCAACCAAGCCGTCGCGGCGGCGCGATTAAATGCAGACATCGGTTTTATCGCTTGTGTGGGCGATGACTCATTCGGCATTAACATTCGCGAAAACTTCAAAATGGACGGCATCGATATCACTGGTGTGAAGATGCAGCCAAATTGCCCGACAGGTATCGCGATGATTCAAGTGTCGGACAGTGGTGAGAACAGCATTTGCATTTCAGCTGAAGCGAACGCCAAACTGACAGCAGAAGCGATTGAGCCAGATTTAGAGCGTATTCGCCAAGCAGATTACTTGCTAATGCAATTGGAAACGCCGATGTGCGGCATTGAGAAAGCTGCGCGAATCGCGAAAGATGCCAAAACCAATGTCATTCTGAACCCAGCGCCAGCTCGCGAACTGTCAGATGAATTACTGTCTTGCATTGACGTGATTACACCAAATGAAACGGAAGCTGAAGTTCTGACAGGTATTACTGTAACAGACAACGAAAGCGCGCAAGAAGCGGCGAATGTGCTACATGGTAAAGGTATAGAAATTGTCATGATCACACTCGGTGCAAAAGGCGTTTGGCTAAGCCAAAACGGTCGAGGCGAAATCATCTCGGGTTTCCGCGTTGAAGCGACGGATACTACCGCAGCGGGCGATACATTTAATGGGGCATTCGTCACTGGTCTCCTAGAAGATTTACCTTTAGAATCAGCGATTAAGTTTGCACATGCGGCGGCTGCAATTTCTGTGACCCGCTTTGGCGCGCAAACGTCGATTCCAACCCGCGAAGAGGTGGACGCGTTTCTCGCTGAACAATAAGGCGCACAACGCCTCATTAAAATAGGAGTAGTAACATGGCGACGATGAAAGACATCGCAAAACTGGCAGGGGTTTCCACTTCAACAGTGAGCCATGTTATTAACAAGACGCGTTTTGTGAGCGAAGAGATCTCTGAACGCGTTAACAATGCCGCAAAAGAGCTTAACTACTACGCGCCCTCTGCGTTGGCGCGTAGCCTCAAAGTTAATCGTACCAAAACCATTGGTATGCTCGTGACAACCTCAACCAACCCATTCTTTGGCGAAGTCGTAAAAGGCGTCGAACGCAGCTGCTACCAAAAAGGCTACAGCCTCATTTTATGTAACACCGAGGGTGATAACGAACGTATGCGTCAATCCATTAATACGCTATTGCAAAAGCGTGTCGATGGTTTGATTTTGATGTGTTCGTCGCTAGAAGGAGAGCGTATCGATGTATTTGAGCGTTACCCAGATATCCCAGTAGTGGTAATGGACTGGGGGCCGATGCTATTTACAAGCGATAAAATCCAAGACAACTCACTTCGTGGCGGTTACTTAGCGGCGAAATACTTAATTGATTGCGGCCATACCGAAATTGGGTGCATCACAGGCCCTTTGATTAAACACCAAGCGCAAATGCGATACGAAGGTTATAAGCGAGCAATGAACGAAGCTGGCTTGGAATTTAATGCCAATTGGATCATTGAGTCTGACTTCGAATGTGAGGGTGGGTATCAAGCATTCAAAAAAATGGCTCAGCGTGGCGCATTACCTAGCTCGATTTTCGTCTCTAACGATATGATGGCGATGGGGGTGATTAACGCCGCAAATGAGCTCGATATTAAAGTGCCGGACGACCTGTCCATTATTGGTTACGATGACATCCATATCGCGAAATTTATGTCGCCATCGCTAACTACCATTCATCAGCCTAAGTACCGTTTGGGGCAGGCTGCCGTTGAGACTCTTGTCCGAAAGTTGGATGAAAAGTCAACAGAGGCACAGGTCGTACAATTAGAACCGACTCTAGTGGAACGAAAAAGCGTCAAGAGGTTAAAGTCAAACGTCACTGAATGACGTGTGATGTTGAGCTAAAAAATTAAAAAAGTCGTTTCTCTTTATACGATAAAGCCTTACTATCGTCGTTGATTATAAATAAAACTATTAATTGTTGTCTGGCGGATTAGTCAAATGTTATCAAAAGGTTACGCTAAGTTATCTGTAAAACACCCTTGGTTTCACCGAGTTAATGTTATTACAGTTGTATTGATTTTTTTTGTGAGCTGCTATCAGCTACTGGTTAATGAAGCATTTGAGTACGCAATTGGCTTTATTATTACACTTTTGGCGTCAGCTTTATTTGCATCAGCTTCTGCATTCAAAAAACGCTATCTAGGCTTGGATTCATAGGCACGTCTATTTCCAACATCGTTCAATAGCATCATTTATTGCTTTCAAGTAAACATTGAACTGAATTATGATCGAGTGCATCAAGAGGAGGACAAATGTCCTCCTTTTTGTTAGGGATCACGCTCTAATATAAGCGTATTCCAAACAAAATAATAAAGGACATGTTATGGACCTCTTTGCCTTACTCGATATTAATAATACTCTCGTTAACATTCCGATTGGCGACGGCTACGCAATGAGCTGGATCGAAGCTTTCGGTACCGTTTTTGGACTGCTTTGCATTTGGTTTGCCAGCCAAGAAAAAACCATCAACTACTTATTCGGTTTGCTGAATGTCACGCTTTTTGCCGTTATCTTTTTTCAAATTCAGTTATACGGATTATTGCTTCTTCAATTGTTTTTCTTCTGTGCGAACATTTACGGCTGGTATGCGTGGACTCGTCCAAACGCACAAGGTGAAACGCTGGAGGTTCGCTGGTTAAATAAACAGAAACTTATTACTACTGCCTCTATTAGCGTTGCATGTATCGCATTATTAACGATCTATATCGACCCATTTTTCTTTGCGCTAGCAAACATTGCTGTTGATAGCTTGAATCTCTTTGGTGCTGGCTTGGCTGAACCGGTGCTTGAACCTGACGCGTTCCCGTTCTGGGATGCAACCATGACAGTACTTTCTGTTGTTGCACAAATTCTGATGACACGTAAATACGTCGAAAACTGGATTCTATGGGTTGTGATTAATATTATCAGTGTGGGTATCTACGCGACGCAAGGTGTTTACGCAATGTCTGTTCAGTACGCGATTCTTATGTTCATCGCTGCCAATGGCACGCGTGAGTGGGCTCGTAGCGCTAAGCGCAATGGCGATAAAACCTTAGCGCACGCTGCTGCGTAAGGAACGAAAAATGGCCAAACAACCTCATATCGGAGTGGATGAAACACAAATCGCTCCCCTCGTTATTGTATGCGGCGAGCCAGATCGAGCGAATCGTATCGCGGTATTATTTGATGATGCAGAAATGGTGTCGGAAAACCGCGAGTACCGTGTGTTTACCGGCAACTACAAAGGCAAGCCTGTTTCAGTATGTAGTACAGGTATAGGTGCGCCATCGATGATCATCGCAGTGGAAGAGCTAAAACAGTGCGGTGTGACTCATGTGGTACGCGTTGGATCGGCGGGGGCAATGCAATCAGGCATTCATCTTGGCGAGTTGATCATTGCCGAAGGCGCGGTAAGAGATGAGGGCGGCTCTAAAGCGTATGTCGATTCGTCTTATCCAGCCTACGCAAGCTTTTCACTGTTAAAGGAAGTTGAGCGTTACTTGTCGATGCAAAAAGTGCATTATCATTTTGGTGTGGTGCGTTCTCACGACAGTTTCTATACCGATGACGAGGATGCAATATGCCAACATTGGAACAAGAAAGGCATCTTAGGTGCAGATATGGAAACCTCTGCGCTGTTTACGGTCGGTCGACTACGAGGCCTTCATGTGGCTTCGATATTAAACAACGTGGTGCTGTATCAACAAGATGTGAAAGAAGGTGTTGGTCAGTACGTTGATGAGGCCAAAGTAATGATGCAAGGTGAGAAGAGCGCCGCGATTACGGCATTAGAAGCCTTGGTTGCTCAGCGTTAGCCAGTCTCTATCTCAGTAAGTCACATAAACAGAATAGATGTAAAGCGACAGGTCACTGTCGCTTTTTTATTTGGAGTTACGGGGTACAATCCACCTTAAATAGTTGCCCGTAACTTTTTCTGAGAGAGCAGAAAATGAAAATCAGCCCTTATCCGACTGGTCGCTTCAAAACATACCTTGAAGAAAAGAGTGCCACCTTTCGCGATTTGATTTATCAATGCCAAATAAATTCGCGTTTCTTTGATGCTGGGGAAGCAATTCTCCGCCAAGGTGAGCAACTTCAGTACTTGTATGTTGTGCCAGTAGGTCGAGTCTCGATGAACATATTGGCCGCAAATGGACGACGTTTTCAATTAGGGGAAGCTAACTGCGACTATCATATTTATGGTGAAATGGAGTTCTTCACTCAGACTCCTTGTCAATGGAATGTGATAGCAGATGAACATATGCAGGTTGATGTTATCTGTATCCAAAAACTAACCGAAGCACTGCAAAATTATCCCCAAATGATGGTGTTCTTCGCTTCAGCATTGGCTGAGGATTATCAAGACTCCATGGATATCTACACTAATCGTTTGTTGCATCCCATTACTTACAACATTGCCTATGATCTTCTCGTCCGTAATCAGACGGATAAGTTGCTTGGTGGCTTTGATAAAGTGAACCAAGAGGCTGAGCGGTTTGGCACCTCAGGCCGAGTCTATCGACGTGCAGTTAAGGACTTGATTGAAAAGGGATTGATTACCAAAACGGACAACGGTTTGGAGATTATTGATGAGCTGGCACTCAAAGCGTTTATTGAAGCGCATGAATGATACGCCCAGGTATTGAAACTGATGGGTTTTATAAGTATTTGATATATCTAAGTCTTGAGTAAACGTAACTAATGTAAAGTACCTTAAATTTTGTTGAATGCATTAAAGAGTAGCGTTATATTGCGAACGCGTATGATAATAGATCTCATTAAGGCTTAACAAAATGAAAAAATTCGTCGGTGCGGCTATGCTGTCGTTATTTACTGTTTCTCCTTCTTTCGCTGCTAAAGTTGTGATTGACCACTACATGGGTCAAACAGAGCTAGAACAATCCCCAGAGCGTGTGGTTGTGATTGGCTTTGGCCCGCTAGATGCGCTGGACAACTTTGGTATCGATCCCGTTGCAGTATCTAACTCTTCTAATCTTCCTAGTTACCTTTCAAAATACAGCAAAGATAACTACACCTCTGCGGGTAGTTTGTTTGAACCTGATTTTGAAACCATCTACATGCAAAAACCGGATTTGATTTTGGTTGGTCCGCGAGCGTCTGCGAAATATGAAGAGCTGAGTGAAATTGCCCCTACAGTTGTTTTCGCGGCGAAAGAAAACCAAGGCTATTGGGAAGGTACGCAAGCGCAATGGCGCAATATTGGTAAGATCTTCAATATCGAAGAAAAAGTAGAGCAGAAAATTGAAGCGTTAGATACTCAATTCAAAGCAATCCGCGACTACAACCAATCGAACAAAAATGATGCACTAACGATTTTGAGCATGGGTGACAACATCAGCGCGTTTGGTGCCCAGTCGCGATTTGGCGTCATTTATAACGACTTTGGCTTCTTGGAAACGGTTGAGCACGTGAAAACGGGCACTCACGGAGATGTCATTTCTTATGAGTTTATTCGTGAAGCTAACCCGAAAAATATTCTCGTGGTTGACCGTAATTCTCTGACAGGTACGCCGGATAACGATATTCGTAAATCCATGGATAACGACTTAGTCAAAGCGACCGCAGCATATAAAAATCACAAAATCACTTATTTAGATGTGGACGCGTGGTATTTGTCGATGTCTGGTGTGACAGCAACAGAAAAAATGGTCAGTGAGATAAAGCAAACCGTTGAACTGTAATCCAAGATAGCAGAGGTTAACTTTGAAGAAGTTATTGCTAACCCTTGTGGTTTTAAGCACGGTTTCGTTATTTGTTGGGGTGGCAAACATGACGCCCCAACAACTCTTTTCAGGTGATGAGAAAGCATTAGAGCTTTTCTTTACCAGCCGTATACCACGTTTATTTGCCATACTGCTTGCTGGTGCTGGCTTGAGTATTGCGGGTCTTGTCATGCAGCAAATCAGCCAGAACCGATTTGCGGCACCTTCTACAACTGGTACGATCGAATGTGCCATGTTGGGCTACGTACTGAGCGTGGTTTTCTTTGGTAATGATAATCACCTTTGGCTCGTATTTGGCATCTCGGTATTTGGGACGCTAGCGTTTGTTTTCTTTATTCAGCGCATTCAATTTAAGAGCGTGGTTTTTGTGCCTCTTGTCGGGATTATTTTCGGCAATGTCATCCAATCCATGACTACGTTTATCGCGTACAAATATGATGCACTTCAAAGTCTGAATGCTTGGACAGTCGCAAACTTCGCTAACATCTTGCGTGGTGATTTTGAACTGCTGTACATCGCGGTACCAATGGTTATCCTCAGCTATCTTTTTGCCGCAAGGATCTCTGCCGTAGGTATCGGAAAAGATTTCGCGATTAACTTGGGTTTGAATTATCAGCAGGTTGTGACGATTGGCGTACTATTGGTGTCCATCATGTCAGCAAGTGTCGTGATGATTGTTGGCCAGTTGCCATTCCTAGGGCTGATTGTGCCTAATCTCGTGAGTCACTTTTATGGCGATAACCTCAAAAAGAACATTCCGCTTACGGCCATGTATGGGGCCATTTTAGTGTTGTGTTGCGATTTGGTGAGTCGTTTAATTATTTTCCCTCATGAAATGCCAA
Organism: Vibrio sp. 704; assembly: GCF_033339295.1. Classification (NCBI taxonomy): domain Bacteria; kingdom Pseudomonadati; phylum Pseudomonadota; class Gammaproteobacteria; order Vibrionales; family Vibrionaceae; genus Vibrio; species Vibrio sp. 704. The sequence goes on from NZ_JAWOUH010000001.1 coordinate 380,776, forward strand.
TCTCTATCGTGATTAGCATATTGGGTGGCGTGGTATTCATCGCTATGTTGTTGCGAGGTAAGCAACATGCGTGATTCAACGAAAATCCTGCTGCTAGGTGGCATTGCGATTCTTTTCGCGTGTCTGTTTATTGGTATTGGGCTAACGGCTGACAACTACCAATATTTTTTGTCTCGTAGAGTTCCTAAAGTATTGGCGATAGTGCTAGCGGGTGTGGCCATTGCTCAGTCTTCACTTGTATTTCAAACCATTACGCACAACCGAATTTTAACGCCAAGTATCATGGGTTTTGATGCGCTGTATGTGTTAACCCAAATTTTGATCGTGTTGATTTTTGGTGGGTTGAGTACCTTAGTTCTTAACTTGTACGTAAATTTCGCGATTGCAGTAATTGTAATGGTGTCGTTTTCGCTACTGCTGTTTGGGTTTTACTTTTCAAAAGGCAGCAAGAACTTGATTACGTTGCTATTGGTCGGCTTGATCTTTGGTCAGCTATTTTCCAATGCGGCGTCATTCTTTTCTTTGCTGATGGACCCAAACACATATGCAATTGTTCAGTCGAAACTGTACGCCAGTTTCAATAATGTCAAAGTGAACTTGGTTTACTTTAGTGCTCCGGCTTTGATGTTTGCATGTTGGTTGTTGTTTAGGATGCATAGCACTTTAGATGTGTTTTGGCTCGACCAAGACAATGCGAAAAGTTTGGGTGTTGATGTACCTAAAGTGACGAGAAATGTGTTTATTATCTCGGCGGTTTTGATTGCTATTTCTACGGCTTTGGTAGGGCCAATCATGTTCTTTGGTTTACTAGTGACCAACTTAAGCCGAGAAATGTTCCGAAGTTACCAACATAAAACGCTATTGGTCGGATGTTCGTTTCTATCCATCAGTTCATTACTTGCTGGGCAATGGATAATCGAAAACGTGTTCAGTTTTGAGACGACGTTGAGTGTCGTAATTAACTTTATCGGCGGTGCGTATTTCTTATACCTGCTGCTGAAAAACAAAGTTGTATAAATATGATAGTAATAGACAAATTAACGAAGGCTTTCGGTTCAAACAAAGTCGTAGACGAGGCCAATACTCAGTTTGAAAAGGGCAAGGTAACATCGATTATCGGTCCAAATGGCGCGGGAAAGAGCACGCTGTTATCTATGGCCTCGCGCTTAACGGAGCGAGATGGCGGTAGTGTTATCATTGATTGCAAGGAAATCGCGGAATGGGACACAAAAGAGCTAGCGAAAAAACTGGCAGTACTTCGCCAAGCTAACTCGATTACAATGCGGTTTACCGTAAAAGAGTTAGTCTCTTTTGGTCGTTTCCCATACTCTAAAGGAAATCTGACTAAAGAAGATCATGAGGTCATAGAACAAGCGATCGACTACTTAGATTTGCAAGATATTCAAGATAAATACTTGGATGAATTAAGTGGTGGTCAGCGACAGCTTGCATTTATTGCTATGGTGATTGCACAAGATACAGATTATGTCTTTCTTGATGAACCTCTTAATAACTTAGATATCAAACACTCTCTTCAGATCATGAAAGTTGTGCAGCAGTTAGCCCATGACATGAATAAAGCCATGGTGGTCGTGATTCATGATATTAATTTCGCGGCGTGTTACTCAGATGTCATATTGGCGCTTAAGAAAGGTAAAGTTGTGGCGAGTGGTGCGGTTGAAGATGTTATTCAAGCGTCTACGCTAGAGGACATCTATGAAACGCCATTTAACATCATAGAGTTAAACGGTAAGCGCATGTGTACTTATCATTAAGCGAGCTAGTTCGTTTTTAACGAGATCAATAGATAGGCGGGCTTACTTGGTGAGCTCGTCTATGATTGGGCATCGGCTCTCTGCATCTCCAGGACAAGAAGAAACCCAACCTTCAAGTTGCGTTTTGATCTCCATGAGGTGTGCAATTTTTTCTTCAACCTCTCTCAGTTTGTCCATGGTTCTTGCTTTTACTTCGCTACTTTTGCGATTGGGGTTATGAGCAAGTTGTACGAACTCTTTGCATTCTTGCAACGAAAAGCCTGCGCTTTTTGCGCGTGATACCAAGTTAAGCTCTTGAATATGATTATCTGAATATTCGCGATAGCCAGAGTCGCTACGCGCTGGTGGAGATATGATCCCTTTGTCTTCATATAATCGAATCGACTTAGATGAAAGCCCAGTGAGCTTCGCGACGGCACCAATATTCATGTTTAACCTCCATAACGTTTAAGGCGAGTATATACCGATGTTGTGGATAAGACACTCCTAAATAACAGTCAGTTACCTAGAGTCCCCTTACTCTTTAATCACTTCATGTGGTGGCACACCAAATGCCTTTTTAAAGGCATAAGTGAAGTTAGAAGGGTGGTGGTATCCGGCTTCATAGGCGGCTTCTGTTATCGTCACTAGGCCACGTTCCAAATGTTGCCTAGCAATCTCAAGACGTCGAAAACGAATGTAGCCGTTTATGGTCATATTAAGTGATTGTTTAAATCGACGCTGCAGGTTTGAAACACTCATTGAGAATTGGCTCGCCAACTTTTCCAAGCGTAGTTCTTGATCAAGGTGAGTTTCAATATAGCTGACAATATCCTCAATTCGACCATCAATGTGTCGTTCAATACTGCTGTTTTTAGCACTGAAATTCTTAGGAATTTGCTTGGTGGCTTGATGTAATATTTGATAGATCAAGCTTTCGACCTCTAGCTTTTCTTGGAACTCTTGCGGTGTTTCTCTATTTGTTAACGTTTCGGCCAACTCGCATAGCGTCTGGTTAGGCTCCAACTGTTGAAACGCCTGATGAGAGTTAAAAAAAGCTCGATGACTACAATTTTGCTCAAGGCGGGCCTCTAGCCATTGGGGCTTAACCAATATGTTGATCTTATTAATGAGGTTATCTTTGAGCAGTGAACGACGAAAATTTGCAGGTTTGAGTAAGTTCACCACTACACCCTTAGGGCCGTCGCTCGCGTCTAAATCAAATTGCAAATCGTCGTAGCCAAACGAGAGTCTACCTTCTAAAAGAATAGTGACCAGCAGTGAGGCGTGTGCAGTAGAAACAATATTCGAATCAATAAGTTCTAGACAACGCCCGCCATGAACAAAAATTTGATCATTATACTGATATGATAGGAACTTACCTTCGGCCAGTTGAGTTTGACAAGGTTGGCCTTGCGTGACAATCCATTGTTTCTCTGTCGCCTTTAGTCTTTGGGTTAAAGCTATCTTGGCAATTTTAGTTCGTTTTGTTGTGACTTCCTGCATTTGACACTTCCTCATAACACTTGTGCGATTTCGCATAACTAAATCGCCTTTGTATTTATAAAACTCATGCTTATTATACCTGAGAATTATTATCATTAATATTTAGGAATGAAGTTATGGAAAGCCCTGCTTGTTCACCTATCAAGCTTTCAAGCCTTTGCCTTGCAGTGGGAATGGCGCTATCAACCCCTGTTTTAGCTCAAGATACTGAGTCACATTTTGAAGAGGTCGTTGTATGGGGAACGAAAGTTTCCAGCAACACTGAGTCGATGTTTGCGGACGACATGTCACTGAAGCAAGCCGATCATATGTCTGATTTACTGCGCGATATTCCCGGTGTGGATGTTGGTGGCACACACTCTGTGAATCAACGTATTACGATTCGTGGTTTGAGCGAAACCGATTTGGACATTCGTCTTGACGGTGCTTCTCAGCATGCGAGCATGTTCCATCATATTGGTAACTTGACGTTGAACCCTGACATTCTCAAATCTGCGGACATTCAGGTAGGTAATAACTCTGTGACTCAAAACGGGTTAGGCGGTTCGGTCTACTTTGAAACGAAAGACGCTCGTGACTTACTTCGTTACGATGAAAAGTTTGGTGCGCGTGTTTATGGCGGCTATGCATCCAACGACAACCAACAAGGTTCGTTGACACTGTACGGACTTTTGTCCGAAAACATTGATGCGATGGTCTATGGCCATTACGTCACGCGTGATGATTTTGAAGATGGTGATGGCAATAAAACCTATGGTGCTGCAGGTGATGTTTACAACATTCTGGCTAAGCTGGGGTATGAACTAAATGACATCCATCGTTTTGAGCTCTCTTATGACATGTACCGAGACAGTGGAGATTACAGTCCGCGTCCTGATATGTCGGGTAGTGCAAATAATAGCCTTTCGAGCAAGTTACTTATCCCTACGGATTATGACCGCGATACCGTTACCTTGAGTTATGAGTTGCGAGGCGAACAACACCAAGGAAACGTCACTCTTTATAATACCGAGACAGAAATTAAACGTGACGAAACGGTGATGGCGCCTCGTTGGCCCTCGAACCGTTTATCAAAGAACACCGCCAAAAACCAAAACTTTGGTTTGAATGGCAAATTCCAGTCAGATGTTATGTTAGGTGAGTTTGATAATCGAGTCACTTATGGCTTCGACTACATGGATAAAACGTCTTCGAGTTACTACGGTAGTCGTAAGTTTATGGACGAATCGGCGATTTCAACCGCACTGTTTGTAGAAGATCAGTTCTTCTTCTCTGATGCCTTCTTTATTACCGCAGGTATGCGCTTTGATGATTACAAACGCAAAGCTGAGACAGGAACCAGTAATTATGATGATGTGACTTGGGCTCTAGCAGCAGAGTGGGCGGTGACTCAAGATTGGACGTTGTTTGCGAGTGCACGTTCTCTATTTAAAGGTCCAGAGCTAATGGAAACCTTTATTGCTTACCAAGACGTTGCATTTTTAGAGGATGGGTTAAAGCCAGAAACGGGATTGAACACGCAGGGTGGTGTTCGTTTTGATAAAACCTTTGATAAGCATTTCTTTGGGGCGAATATTACGGTATTCCAAACGGAAATTGATGATTACATTGCAGATCAGTACCAAAACGCGATTCAAACTTACCTGATTTACAACTTAGGTGATGTTGAGATTAAAGGCTTTGAAGCAAGTGCTTCTTATGGTTACGACAAGTTTAACAGCAAACTTTCTTACTCTAAGTCGGACACCAAAAACAAGAATACTGGTGGTCCTGTTGCTGGGGGCAATGGGCGTAGCATTGATATGGGTGATAGCATTGCTCTAACTTTGGATTACCAGTCAGACGCTTTAGAAACGATCTTCGGGTGGAACTCAATGTTTGTTCTAGAGGAAGACAACGTCTTTGATGGTCAGCCAAAGAAAGCAAGTTATGATGTGCATAATCTATACGCTCAATGGGTGCCGTCTGATATTGATGGGCTGTCGGTGACCTTTGGTATTGATAATGTATTTGACGAGTTGTACAGCTCTCATGCGTCTCGTTCGGGGACTGCACGTGGCTTCACGCTTGATGACTACGAGCCGGGTCGCAACTTCAAGCTCTCTGCAGCTTATCAATTCTAACAAGGTTCTTCATAGGACGTTTCAAAGTAACGAGTAAGTTCATGATTAAAGAAAGCACCCGAATAGATAGCGAACACGCTGACAAATACTTAGTGACGCTTTGTCGGCATTTTGGACGAAAAGTTCCTGCTACTTGGAATGAAAATAGCGGTTTGGTGACATTTCCGACGGGAAAAGCTGAGTTTAACCTTTGTGCATCTAGCTTAACTATAACCTGTGAGGCGGATTCAGAAGAGAAACTGAATACGGTGAAGGCGATCATTTCATCGCATGTGGACATGTTTTCTCGTCGAGAACCACTAGCACTTAGCTGGGTTCGTTAGCGCTCGTTTAAGGATGCTGTGATAGAAAGGGAATGTTAAAAGCAAAAGCCCGCAATCTTATGATTTGCGGGCTTTTATTGTTTGAATGCTATTGCGCTTTCTCAGGCTCTAGGCTTTTTTTTTCCTGCTGCATTTTTGCTAGGAAGTAGATGTTAACGCAAGCAATAAAACCGTTAGTTAGTACTACAGGCCAAGAATCAATCATTAGTCCGTAAGCAGTAAATAGCGCACAACCAATAAAGTTAAGGATACGAAGCTTAACAATATCTTTCATAGTTAGCGAAATAGCGACCATGATTGAAGCTGCATAACCTAAAATCTCAACCATATTCATGTCCATTTTTTGACCCTCTTAAAATCTGCCGAATTTTGTCGGTACCAATTCTTCTCATCTTGAGATTAATGAGGAAGCTCCATGCCTCGAATGGTCTTTTTTTGTTGTATGGACGCACTATATCAATGGAAAAACCGTGATAAAAGCCTCAAATCAAGGTTAAGAGAAGGTTAGCGATTACGCAAACGTTTAGGACTGGAATTACTGATAATTTTACTTATTGTGTTGATTGATAATAACGATGACATTAATAGCTCAAACACCATTGAAAGTAAGGGAATATTTACATATGATTGAAAATGATAATTATTTTCAAGTGCTGTGTTTATGTATTTTATTATTAGCTTGCTCGTGTTTTTTTTGCTGTATATCAGAACAAAACCGAACTCGTGGTGTGCGGGGATTCATATCGTAAGCCACTTTTTTATCGTTGCATTTTGTCCTGCAATTTATGTTGTTCAATATTTGATCGTTACGTTTTTTTCGTCACCGATATTGATTAAGATGTCATCACGCTCCGGTGTATACAACATTCTCATTGCTTTTCTTCCATTATTGATCGCAACCGGCAGTCTGGCGTTTAGCTGAATGATTTCATCTCTCTTCTTTTCTTAAAACAACTACACTTAATCAGAATAAGGTATCAATTTCATATAATTATTCGATATCTACGCGTCAGCACATGTGTCACATTTCTGTGACTACGAGTAAGTTTTACTTATGTTGCTTGGTAGTAGGGTATTTATCGATTGTTTAATGATTCAATACTTAGTTTAATCGTATAAAGGTGTGCAGTATGCCGCACTAAATTAATAAGAAATTATCTAAAAAGGTTAATGGGAAACGTAAGCCATTAGCGGAGGTCAGATGAGTACGCACACGGTACCGCAGAGCGCGATTGTAAATGCTGTCAAAGGTGAAGTTTTGGTTTTGGGCCTGGATGGAAACGTTAAGGTCATAAAAGCGGGGGATGAGTTAAGACCTGGCGAGATTATTATCACAGAAAATAATGCTTCTCTCGACGTACAGATAAATAATGAGCTTTATCTGGTCGATGCAAATTGTGTTGCTTGTCTTCCTGTGCCTTCTTCTGAACCGTTAGAACCAGTATTGGTACAATCTCCAGTTAATGGCTTGGTGACTTTTGACCCAACGGCTATTGGAAGTGCTGACTTCGACGCCAACGATATTGCCGCTATCCAGCAAGCTATTTTAGACGGAGCTGACCCTACCGCTATCTTAGAAGCAACAGCTGCTGGCGCAGGTGCTGAAGGCTCGGCTAATGCTGGCTACGTGACGGTTGAATATAATAACCCGGAAGTACTCGCTTCTACTTTTTTTGAAACGTCTGCGACTCGCAGCGGAGAAGATGATCGCGACGAAGATGACGGTTTGAATGTCACGATTTTTGCTGATGGTGGGCAGTCACTGCAATCTAGCGTAACAGAAGGCTCAATTTCTCTATCAAGCTACCCGCAAACCATTTCGTCTAGTGTGCTGGTTGAAGCAGGGGATCTCGCACTTGATACTGCTTCATTTGTACCCGAAACGTCTTCTTTAGAGTCTTTGTTGACTGAGCTTAACAGTGATATTACCTCTGGTGGTCAGCCAGTGGCGTTCGTTTATGACGAAGCGCAAAATGCCATTATCGGTACTCAAGAAGGTAACGAAGTGCTTCGTATCGAGATCGAAGCGACATCTGTAGGCCGTGATTTAGAGTTAGAAGTCGTTACCACGATTAGCCAGGGCGTTGACCATGTTGCGTCTGTTGCTGATGGCCAAGTATCGATCGTCGGTGATCAAATCAATATTGCTTTTGATATTACAGGTGCAGATATTGGTGGTAACAGCATTCAAGCGCCTATCGATTTTACGACAACCGTTATTGATGGCGATGATCCTGCGCCGCAAAACGTTACTTTTGAAAACGTTGAATCTTCTTCTACACCAATTACTGGCACCTTTGTTGATATTGGTAGTGATCAATTGGCAACGGTCACGTTTAATCAAGAAGGACTTAGTCAGTTCGATGGCCTACTGAGTGATAATCAGGCGACAGAAGCGGTACTCTCTGAAGACGGCAGTACTATCACCTTGTCCATTGCTGGCTCGAATGAAACCGTCTTAACCATCAGTCTGAATACTGATGGTACCTACCAATTTGAGCAATTTAAGCCGTTAGAACAAACAAACGGTGAAGATACGATTGAGCTCTCTTTACCAACCACAATCGTCGACTATGACCAAGATACGGCAAGCAACACCTTTACGATGACCATCCTCGATGGCGATAACCCAGTGATTGAGAACGTGACGGGCTTGTCTTTAGATGAGGCGGGGGTTGACCAAGGTTCACAGGAAGGCGCGGCAGTAACAAGTGGTACTGGGTCGATCACGACAGCGGTCGGAAGTGACATCATTGATCACTATGAGTTGGAACCTACAGAGTTCAATGTTGGTGGAGAACTCCAATCTCAAGGGCAGGTTGTTCAACTAGAACTAGCGTCCGAGAGTAACGGCGTACGTACTTACGAAGGCTTCATCGAGCTGGATGGTGTGCGTATTACCGTATTTGATGTGGCGATTGATGCACCTGCATTGGGCGAATACCAATTCAACTTGTATGAACAACTTGACCATACGGGTGCTAACGATGACTCGCTCACTTTCTCACTGCCAGTTTACGCGGTAGATGCGGATGGTGACCGCTCCTCTATTACCGAAGGTTCGAACACACCAGAAGCTGCGCAAATTGTCATTCAAGTTCAAGATGACGTTCCTTCGATTGATGGCGTTGATGCGCTAGCCGTCGATGAAGACGATTTATCAAGCATTGGCTCCGATCAAAGCGACTCTGTGTTCGCGCAAGGTAGCTTCACGACTACTCAGGGCTCAGACCGTGTTGTAAGTTATCAATTAGAGAGCGGCACTGATCCACTCAATGGGTTGGAATCGCAGGGGCGATCTATCTCTCTGACGGAAACAACCAATTCAGATGGCAGCTTTACCTATTCTGCAACGGCAGAAGGGGACGCTATCTTCACCTTACAAGTGAACCCTGACGGTTCTTATTCATTTACCCTTGAAGGTCCAATCGATCATGCTGTGGGTAGCGATAGCTTAACTCTAGACTTCACTATTGTCGCAACGGACTTTGACGGTGACACCAGTTCACTTGTTCTACCGGTAACCATTGCCGATGATGTGCCAACCATTAATGACGTTGTCGCTCTTACCGTCGATGAAGATGACTTAAGTTTGGTAGGCTCTGACCAATCACAGTCAACGCTGGTCGAAGGTCAGTTTACGACAACTCAAGGTTCTGATGGCGTCGTACAGTATCAGTTGGATGTAAACGCTGATTCTTTAAATGGCCTGCAATCTCAAGGTCAAACCGTTTCCATTGCCGAAACGCAAAATGCAGATGGCAGTTACACCTACAGCGCAACGGCAAATGGCAGTGCAGTTTTCACATTAATTTTGAATACCGACGGCTCGTACAGTTTTGAGCTGCAAGGTCCAATTGACCATGCGGCAAATAGCGACAGCTTAACCCTTGATTTTAGCGTTATTGCTACAGACTTCGATGGTGACACAAGCCAAATCGTATTGCCTGTTACCATCGTGGATGATAAGCCAACTATTACCGATGTTGATGCGATTACTGTTGATGAAGATGATTTAGGCACGATTGGTTCGGACCAGACTGACCCGATTTCTATTGATGGTAGCTTCACCACCACACAAGGCTCTGACCGAGTGGTAAGTTATCAGCTTGATGCTTCTGCAACACCAGTTGACGGCCTTACATCACAAGGCGTGGCAGTTACGCTGACTGAAACCGCAAACGCTGATGGCAGCTTTACTTACGAGGCGACAGCGGGTAGTGAAGCGGTCTTTACGCTGACGGTGAATACTGATGGTAGCTATAACTTCACGCTTGAAGGTCCAATCGATCATGCTGTTGATAGCGACGAGCTGACACTGAACTTCCCAATCATCGCAACAGACTTTGATGGCGATACCACAAACGCCACGATCCCTGTGACGATCGTGGACGATAAGCCTGTTATTACCGACGTCGACACCATTACGGTTGATGAAGATGATCTAGCGTCAATCGGTTCAGACCAAAGCAATCCAATTTCTATTGATGGTAACTTCACCACCACACAAGGTTCAGACCGAGTGGTGAGCTACCAACTCGATGGCACATCAACACCAGTTGACGGTTTAACATCGCAAGGTGTAGCGGTAACGCTGACTGAAACGGCAAACGGTGACGGCAGTTTCACTTATGAAGCGACTGCGGGTGGCAACCCTGTATTTACTTTGACTGTGAATACTGATGGCTCTTACAACTTCACACTAGAGGGGCCAATTGATCACGCGGTTGATAGTGATGAGCTGATACTGAACTTCCCAATTATCGCAACCGACTTTGATGGCGATACCGTTACGGAAACCATTCCAGTCACAATTGTTGATGATGTACCGACCATCACAGCGGTGGATGCGTTGAGCGTCGATGAAGATGACCTTGGCGGTGTGGGTTCAGACCCAGGCGGCGATCTGTTCGTTGAAGGCGCGTTTACGACCACTCAAGGCTCTGACCGAGTGGTGAGCTATCAACTGGATTCAACGGCTGATCCTGTTGCGGGGCTGACCTCTCAAGGTGAGGCGATTATCTTGGTGGAAACCGCCAACGGTGATGGCAGCTTTACTTATGTGGCGACCGCAGACGGCAATCCGGTATTCACGTTAAACGTAGCAACAGATGGCACTTACGATTTTACGCTGCAAGGCCCGATTGACCATGCAGCTAACAGTGACAGCCTGACGATTGATTTCCCAATTATTGCCACCGATTTTGATGGTGATACGACTTCGGCAACCATTCCAGTCACGATTACGGATGATGCACCAATCATCGATAATGTTTTGCCTCTGGCTGTAGACGAAGATGATTTATCAGGTATTGGCTCAGACCAAACTGACGCTGTGTTTGTTGAAGGCGCGTTCACCACTACCCAAGGTTCAGACCGTGTGGTGAGCTACCAACTTGATTCAACGGCTGATCCTGTTTCGGGGCTAACCTCCCAAGGTGAGCCAGTTACTCTGGTAGAGACTGCGAATGCTGATGGCAGCTTTACTTACGTGGCTACCGCGGATGGCAATCCGGTTTTCACCATGAACGTGAATGCTGATGGCACATACAATTTCCGTCTGGAAGGGCCGGTCGATCACGCGTTAAACAGCGATGAATTAGTACTGAACTTCCCAATCATTGCAACAGACTTTGACGGCGATACGACGACCGCGACCATTCCCGTCACGATTACTGATGACGTTCCAACTATCGACAACGTTGTTCCACTCACGGTGGACGAAGATGATCTCGCCTCAATTGGCTCAGACCAAAACGATGATGCGTTTATGTCGGGTTCTTTCACCACAACTGAAGGCTCAGACAGCGTTGTTAAATACCAGCTTGATGCAACAGCAGATCCAGTATCTGGGTTGACCTCTCATGGTGAGCCTGTCGTGCTTGCTGAAACTGCTAACGGCGACGGTAGTTTTACTTACACAGCCACGGCAGATGGCAATGCCGTATTTGAATTGATTGTGAAGCCAGATGGCAGCTACAACTTTACACTGCAAGGTCCACTAGACCATGCGGTGAATAGCGACAGTCTGCAAATCGACTTCCCGATTATCGCAACAGACTTTGATGGCGACACCTCATCGGAGACGTTACCTGTCACTATCGTTGATGATAAACCAACCATCACTGACGTAGACGCAATCCGTGTGGATGAAGATGACCTAGCGACGATTGGCTCTGACGGCTCAGATCCAATTTCAATCGATGGCAACTTCACTACAACGCAAGGTTCTGATGGGGTAGTAAGCTACCAATTAGATACTGCTGCAACGCCAGTTGATGGCCTAACATCGCAAGGTGTGGCAGTGACGCTGACGGAAACTGCAAACGGCGACGGTAGCTACACTTATGAAGCGACAGCAGGAACTGAAGCCGTATTTACGCTGACCGTGAATACGGATGGTTCATACAACTTCACGCTTCAGGGGCCAATTGACCATGCGACAGACAGTGATGAGCTGACACTGAACTTCCCAATCATCGCGACGGATTTTGATGGTGATACCACCACAGAAACGATCCCAGTCACCATCGTGGATGATAAGCCGACCATTACCGATGTCGATGCGATTACCGTTGATGAAGATGATTTAGGCACGATTGGCTCAGATCAAACTGACCCGATTTCAATCGATGGCAACTTCACCACCACACAAGGCTCGGACCGAGTGGTGAGCTATCAGCTTGATGCTTCTGCAACACCAGTTGACGGCCTTACATCACAAGGCGTGGCCGTCACGCTGACTGAAACCGCAAACGGTGATGGCAGCTTTACTTACGAGGCGACAGCGGGTACTGAAGCGGTCTTTACGCTGACAGTGAATACTGATGGTAGCTATAACTTCACGCTTGAAGGTCCAATCGACCACGCAGTAGATAGTGATGAGTTGATACTGAACTTCCCAATCATCGCGACCGACTTTGATGGCGACACCACAAATGCCACTATCCCAGTGACGATCGTAGACGATAGGCCAGTTATTACTGACGTGGATTCCATTACGGTTGATGAAGATGATCTAGCGTCAATTGGCTCAGACCAAAGCAACCCGATTTCTATTGATGGTAACTTCACCACCACGCAAGGTTCAGACCGAGTGGTGAGCTACCAACTCGATGGCACATCAACACCAGTTGACGGTTTAACCTCGCAAGGTGTGGCTGTCACGCTAACAGAAACTGCAAATGGTGATGGCAGTTTTACCTACGAAGCAACAGCGGGCTCTGAAGCGGTCTTTACGCTGACAGTGAATACTGATGGCTCTTATAACTTCACGCTAGAAGGGCCAATTGATCACGCGGTTGATAGTGATGAGCTGACACTCAACTTCCCAATTATCGCAACCGACTTCGATGGCGACACCGTTACTGAAACCATTCCAGTCACGATTGTTGATGATGTACCGACCATCACAGCGGTGGATGCGTTGAGTGTCGATGAAGATGACCTTAGCGGCGTGGGCTCAGACCAAACTGACGCTGTGTTCGTTGAAGGCGCGTTTACTACCACACAAGGCTCTGACCGAGTGGTGAGCTATCAACTGGATTCAACCGCTGATCCTGTTGCGGGTCTGACATCTCAAGGTGAGGCGATTACCTTGGTGGAAACCGCGAATGGCGACGGCAGCTTTACCTATGTGGCGACCGCTGACGGTAATCCTGTCTTCACGTTGAATGTCGCAACAGATGGTACGTACGACTTTACGCTGCAAGGCCCGATTGACCATGCCGCTAACAGCGACAGCCTGACGATTGATTTCCCAATTATTGCCACCGATTTTGATGGTGATACGACCACGGCAACCATTCCAGTCACCATTACGGATGATGCGCCAATCATCGATAATGTTGTGCCTCTGGCTGTAGACGAAGATGATTTATCAGGTATTGGCTCAGACCAAAGTGACGCTGTGTTTGTTGAAGGCGCGTTCACCACTACCCAAGGTTCAGACCGTGTAGTGAGCTACCAACTTGATTCAACGGCTGATCCTGTCGCAGGTTTAACTTCTCACGGTGAGCCTGTTACTTTGGTAGAGAATGCGAATGCTGATGGCAGCTTCACTTACGTGGCTACCGCGGATGGCAATCCGGTCTTCACCATGAATGTTAATGCTGATGGCACATACAATTTCCGTCTTGAAGGGCCGGTGGATCACGCGTTAAACAGCGATGAATTGATTCTGAACTTCCCAATCATTGCAACAGACTTTGATGGCGATACGACAACCGCGACTATTCCAGTCACGATTACTGATGACGTTCCAACCATCGATAACGTTGTCCCACTAACAGTAGACGAAGATGACCTTGCCTCAATTGGCTCAGACCAAAACGATGATGCGTTTATGTCGGGCTCTTTCACCACAACTGAAGGCTCGGACAGTGTTGTTAAATACCAGCTTGATGCAACAGCAGATCCAGTAGCAGGGTTGACTTCTCATGGTGAGCCTGTCGTGCTTACTGAGACAACAAATGGTGATGGCAGCTTTACTTACACTGCCACAGCAGATGGCAATGCCGTATTTGAATTGGTTGTGAAGCCAGATGGCAGCTACACCTTTACTCTGCAAGGTCCACTAGACCATGCGGTGAATAGTGACAGTCTACAAATCGACTTCCCGATTATCGCAACAGATTTTGATGGCGACACGTCGACGGAAACACTACCTGTCACCATCGTTGATGATAAACCAACCATCACTGATGTAGACGCAATCCGTGTGGATGAAGATGACCTAGCGACGATTGGCTCTGATGGCTCAGATCCAATTTCAATCGATGGCAACTTCACTACAACGCAAGGCTCTGATGGGGTAGTGAGCTACCAATTAGATACTGCTGCAACACCAGTTGATGGTCTGACATCACAAGGTGTGGCCGTCACGCTGACGGAAACTGCAAACGGCGACGGTAGCTACACTTATGAAGCGACAGCAGGAACTGAAGCCGTATTTACGCTGACCGTTAATACGGATGGTTCATACAACTTCACGCTGCAAGGTCCAATCGACCATGCGACGGGTAGTGATGAGCTGAAACTGAACTTCCCAATCATCGCGACGGACTTTGATGGTGATACCACCACAGAAACGATCCCAGTCACCATCGTGGATGATAAGCCAACCATTACCGATGTCGATGCAATTACCGTTGACGAAGATGACTTAGGCACGATTGGTTCGGATCAGACTGGCCCGATTTCAATCGATGGCAACTTCACCACCACACAAGGCTCTGACCGAGTAGTGAGCTATCAGCTTGATGCTTCAGCAACACCAGTGGCTGGACTCACATCACAAGGCGTGGCAGTCACATTGGCTGAAACCGCAAATGGCGACGGCAGCTTTACCTATCAAGCAACAGCAGGCACCGAGTCGGTCTTTACACTGACAGTGAACACTGATGGCTCTTATAACTTCACGCTTGAAGGGCCAATTGACCATGCAGTAGATAGTGATGAGTTAACACTCAACTTCCCAATTATCGCGACAGACTTTGATGGCGATACCTCTGCTGAGACAATTCCTGTCAAGATCGTTGATGACAAGCCGACACTTGGTGGAATCGAAGCAACAAGTGTGCAAACGGTTGATGAGGATGATATCCCAACAGTCGGATCTGATGGTACACAGTCGAACAGCATTGCCGGTAACTTCATCGCGACTGATGGTTCTGATGGCATTGTCGAGTACAGCGTTTCTGACCTAACGACGCCAGTACAAGGCCTGACCTCTGGTGGTCAATCTCTGGTTATGGTTGAAGTATCAAACGCAGGTGGCGTTTCAGTTTACGAAGCTCGTATTGATGGCACGACGACACCAGTATTCCGTGTAACCCTCGATGCCTCTGATGACAGCTACACGTTCGATTTGCTCGCTCCTCTCGATCATCCAAATGCTGATGGCCAGAATGAACTGATCATAAATTTACCGATAAACGCGACTGACTTTGATGGAGACGTGTCGAACAACATCACCTTACCAATTACGGTTGTGGATGATGTTCCGACCATTGATGGTTTGCTAGCAGGCAGCGAACAAACCGTTGATGAAGATGACCTACCAGCAGGTACGGATGCTGCAAGTGCAGAAGATACTGTTATTTCAGGTACTTTTGATATCACCGAAGGTGCTGACCAAGTTGATTCTATTCAGCTAAGTGACCTGACCACGCCTGTTGCGTCGCTGACTTCAGATGGTGACGCTATCACCTTAGTTCTGTCTTCTAGCGCAAACGGCGTGAACGTATACCAAGGTGTCGCTGGCAATCCTGCTGAAGTGGTGTTCGAACTGACGTTGGATGCAACGAACAACACCTACGAGTTCGATTTACAGAAGCCGCTTGATCATCCAGATGGTAATCAGCAAAACGAGATTGTTATTAACCTCCCTGTGACGGCGACAGATAATGATGGTGATACTTCACCAGCCTTCACATTGCCAATTACCGTTGTGGACGATGTTCCAGTTGTTACCAATATTGAAAGTCTACGTGTCGACGAAGATGACTTACCTCTTGGTTCTGATGGAACGAAAGAGCCATTAACGGTATCAGGTGAGTTCGAAGTCACTAGCGCAGATGGTATTGATGCTTTCGAATTGGATCTCAGCTCAAATCCTATCCCGAATCTGAAATCGGGTGGAGAAGAGGTTACGCTTTCTCAAGACGTTGGCGCTTCAACTGCTGACGCGCTTGTTTACGTGGGGCAATCTCCGGGTGGAGTGACGGTCTTCACGTTGACACTTCATCAAGATGGTAAA
The DNA here is from genome assembly GCF_033339295.1 of Vibrio sp. 704. Taxonomy (NCBI): domain Bacteria; kingdom Pseudomonadati; phylum Pseudomonadota; class Gammaproteobacteria; order Vibrionales; family Vibrionaceae; genus Vibrio; species Vibrio sp. 704. Next base: position 397,241 of record NZ_JAWOUH010000001.1, read on the forward strand.
TACGACTTTGAGCTATCTGGTCAGTTAGATCACGCGGTTAACTCTGATGAGATTTTGTTGAATCTACCTGTGAAAATCACGGATGGCGACAACGATACCATCACTGCGACCTTGCCAGTGACGATCGTAGATGACAAGCCAACCATTGATGCTATTAGTTCTGGTAGTAGCTTGTCTGTGGATGAGGATGATATTCCAAGCCAAGGTTCGGACGACACGCCAGAATCCAATATCATTGGTGGCAACTTTGACGTTACGGATGGTGCCGACTCTATCGTTAGCTTCCAGTTGGATAGCTTGACGTCACCTGTATCTGGACTTACCTCAGGTGGTCAACCGCTTGAGTTGGTTGAGTTTTCAAATTCAAACGGTGTGATTGAGTACCGAGCTTATGTACAAGGTACGACGGACACCGTCTTTAAACTGACGCTAAATGGTTCAGCAGACAGTTATGAATTTGAACTGTTGGGTGCACTTGATCATCCTGCGGGTAACGATGAAAACTCGTTGGTCATTAACTTCCCAGTCAACGCGACTGATTTTGATGGCGATGTTTCAAATAATATCACCTTGCCGATCACCGTGGTGGACGATGTTCCAGCTATTGTGAAAGTGACAGACTCTAGCCAACAAACCGTTGATGAAGATGATCTTTCCGGTGGCTCTGACACGACAAGTAATGATTCTACGGTATTGAACGGTGGATTTGAGGTCGTTGCTGGTGCAGACAAGATTGTCAGCTACCAAGTTTCAGACCTCGATGCAGCCGTGTCTGGTTTAACGTCGAATGGCAGCAGCATCGAGTTGAATCTAGTAGGCACCAATGGTGGAGTAACCAGTTACGAAGCGGTTATTACTGGCACATCAACTAAGATCTTCACGCTGTCTCTTGATGCGAATAATGACAGCTACCAATTTGAGCTGTTGGGACCAATCGACCATGACGCTGTTCAAGGTGAAAACAACCTTGTCATTGATATTCCAATTACAGTAACAGACTTTGATGGTGACACGTCATCATCACTGAATCTTCCAATTACCGTAGTTGATGACATTCCCGAAATTAAATCAGCAGATGCTTTGGCTGTAGATGAGGATGACCTTGCCAACGGCTCCCAGGCAACCAACAAAGACAGCCTAGAAGCGACGGGCAATTTCGATACGGTGGAAGGGGCAGATACCATTGTCTCTTATCAGCTGGATCTTACTTCTAACCCGATACCAGGAGTCACTTCAGGTGGTCTTGCGGTGACGTTAGTTCAAACCGCGGTAAGCAACAACAACTTTACTTATCAAGGTCAAACACCTGATGGTAACTCAGTGTTCACGCTAGTTTTGAACGCTGACGGCTCTTACAAGTTTACGCTTGAGGGTGCGCTAGATCACTCAACTCAAGGCGAAGATACACTCATACTTGATCTCCCAGTCTTTGCGACCGATGTCGATGGCGATACGGCAGGTATTAACTTACCAGTGACGATTACCGATGATGTTCCAACCTTGCACGATGCATCTATTTCGCGTGTTGAGGGACAAGGCAGCCGCACGGTTCGTTTATTCCGAGACCCTGTAGAGGGGGATGATGACCTTGGTGCTGACGGCGCACAAGTGACTTCATTCTCGGCTGATGATTCAGGCATTTACTTTAAGCAAAACGGTGTTGATTCTGATTCTGTCGATTTGAACGGCAGCGACCAAGTCGTATTTGTTCACAAGGTTCTTGACGGAGTGGATACTGAAATCGGTCGTTTGGTTGTTCGAACCGATGGCAGTGTGTCATTCCGTCCGAATGACGATCTTGACCATACCGAAACCGACTCGATTGATTTCACCATCAACGTTGTTGCAACCGATGGTGATGGCGATATCGCAGATGCCGATGTGGATATCTCGATAAGAGACCGCAATGCGCAAATTGACACGTCTACCGTTACTGCGTTCGAAGACCAAGGGCGTGATGGTGTCGTTGTGGGCGTTGACTCTGCAAATACTCAGGACAACTTGTCGACGCTGGATGTTAGCCCTGCGAAAGTCGACTTGGTTATCAATTTACATGATATCGACCGTAACGAGAGCTTAGGTGACATCACTATTCGAGATGCTGATACTCACAACGGTACGTTCTACTACAGAGACGGCAGTGGCAACTACATTGAGTTAACATCTGTGGGCAATACGGTTGTTCTCGACGCATCAAATGTTGAGCAGTCATTCAATGGTGAGCTTGTCTCGTTAGATAACTTGTACTTCGTACCAGATCGTCATACATCAACCGATGCTTCTGGTATCGATCCTCGTATCCGCGTGGAAATTCTTAACAATGGTACGCCAGATCATACGATTAATGGTCGTTTAGACATTGAAGTTGCTGCCGTCGCAGATATTGCAACGTGGACGGCAAGCAGCGAATTTAACTACTCGGTTGATGAAGATGGAAACAATGTCGCACTTAACATCACGGCTGAAACCCAAGACACTAGTAACCCTGAAGGCATTGTGTACGAGCTTGTCTTTACACAAGGAGAAGGTAACGCAGAGTTAGTCTATTCAGATGGTAGTGCGATACCAAAATCCGGTGGTGTTTATCTGGTGGATGCAAGCCGAATTGATGAAGTTCAAGTTGATCCGATAGATAACTTCTCGGGCGAAATCAGAATTGATGTCACCGCTATTACGACGGAAAACAACAATCCACTGCTTGGGAAAGATACCGCTCGCTCAGAAACCGAAACCATCATTATTGATGTAAACCCAGTTGCGGATAAAGGTAGTTTTACTGTAAACCGAATTAATGTGTTTGAGGATAATGCTCGAACTCAAAATACGGTAGACCCTGTCACTGATCACGACCCACTCCAATTAAGTGAAGTGATCACCATGAAACCATCAGCGGACTTAGATGGTTCTGAAGCGTTATTTGTGCGCATTTCTAACTTCTCAATTGATGGGGTTACTTTGGTGTGGCTGGACTCAGCAAACCCAAGTCAGATAGTAGAAGTGACCGACTCAGGCGGCAATGTACTCTATTACGAAGTGCCAGAGTCTGAATTAGCGAACGTCGAAGTTCTTCCTCCGTTGCACAGCAATGATGACTTTACTTTCAATGTCGAAGGCATTGTGAAAGACACAGCATCATTGTCTACCGGTACGACAGAAGATGTGTTGTCACTGGGCAGTAAGACTGTCATCGTTGGTGTAAAAGGTGTTGCTGACATACCAGACACGGTATTAATTGACGCGGGGAACGTTTGGAACCGATTCGTAGACGGAGATGTGGCCGGGATAGAGACGACTATTGAAGAGAATGGTGTTGTAAACCTCAACTTCTCGGTTGTATCAGGTGAAGTTGCCGATAGACCTCTGGATGATTCAGAAGCCATTACTGTTATCCTGTCCAACATCCCCGATGGTGTTCGTGTCGTAGATTCAGACGGTTCAAGCGTTGACCTCACCTTTGTTGGCTATGATGGTAACGGTCAACCGATTTACGAAGCAAACATCACTGGGCTGAATTTTAATTCCGGTATTCAAATTATTCCAGAAGCCTCTTCAACCGAAAACATTGCGATTACAGGGACGATCATTGTTACCGAAAATGATGGTCATAGTCGTGTGATTGAAAGAGAGGTAAGGATCAAGGTCGAACCCGTTATTGACGCTCAAGATAACTACGTTGTTCGATCTGAGGGAGATGAAGATACGCGCTTTGACATCGATTGGAAACCGACGCTCGTACAAAGCCCTGATACCGATGAATTCTTTAGTGATGTAACCATCTCTGGATTTCCTCCAGGCAGCACGGTCTATGTAGATGGTGTGGCACAAACGCTTGTTTCTGGAACACTAACGCTTTCACCGCAAGCCGGTGAATCAGAGCAAGATTTTTCCGCTAAAATCTCTCAAAGTGGCTATGTTCAAGTCCAGTTGGAGCAGGATTCAAGTACTGACTTTGACTTGACCACGACCGTCACTGTGAAAGAGATTGACCATGAATATGTTGACGCTTCGAATCCCGGTGAAGGTATCGCTGAGAAAACCATCAATGGTACGGTGAATGTCCAAGTTAATCCAATCGTTGAGCCAGAGGATAAAACGGGGGCAATAGATGACCAAACCCGTCTGCTTGTCACTGAAAGTGGTGGTGGTGCTACCGATATCGTGAAGTCAGACGATCAAGGTAACATTGACTTTACGATCAACACTTCTATGGGGGGCGAATCTGGTGCTCATATCATTAAATACCAAGAGTTTGATGCGTCTTCAGATGAAGTGGTGACTCAACTTGTTGTTCAATTTCACAATGTGGACCCTGAGATCCTCAACCAATTGGTTATCGTCGGTGCACTAAATGAAGGTGGAGGTCGCTGGACAGTAACCGATGAAGACAACTTCTCAATTAAAGCGCCGTCTGGCCTTGATTTAACACCAAGCGATGACAGCGACGATGGCGATAACGGTGGTCTCTCTCAAATTGGCTTAACCATTTACGCAGAAGTGAATGATTTGGGCGAAGATTTGGGCAACGAAAAAGATGCGACTGTCGTGCGTCAAACGGATGTGACACTAGAGTTTCCAACCGTCCTCACACCGAAAATGAGTGTAGCGGCAGAGATTCAGGTGGCTGATGATGTCCAAATTCAAGCGTTGGAAGACAATTCTATTAACCTTGGTGCTCAGTTGACGTCGAAAGTCGATGCGATTAATGCAGATGGTGTGGAAGATGTCTTAACTATTATCGTCGACCCGACAGCTCCTGGCATTCCTCCTGGTTTGGTGATAACGGGGACGGATGTTGATTTTGTCAATGGTAAATACGTGTTCCAAGCCCATATCGATGCGAGTGGAAATATTACTGGCCTTGATGGTTTGACGATGCACTTGGCAGAAGATTACGCAGGTGATTTCGAATTGCCAATTCGGTTTGTCACTAAAGACACTGAGTCCGGTGATGAAAAAGAAAATAATGTCCAGTTTCCAGTTCAGGTTTTACCGGTTGCAGACGTTCCGAGTTCAGCCGGGGATCAGCCGTTGGATAGCGATGTCACACCAAATGTAAGAGTAGATATCGTCGGTACTTTCGGCTTGGATGCAAACAAACAACCTGTGACTGATCTAAATAACGACGTTCCCACGGCGGATGGTGTTGGTTACGAAGATGGCTTAATCCAATTTAACTTGAGTGTTGATTTTGCCGATCAATTTAACAACACTCAAGGTGGTCGAGAAACACTAACGAACATCAAGTTAGAGCTTGATGACACAACATTAGGTGAGTTTGTTGATGCCAATGGTAACAGCTTAGGAACCAGTATTGAGTTTAATGAAGCTGAGATTTTAGCTGGTGCGCTTGACAATGTTCTGTTTAAGCCAAAAGAAAATTACCCCGTAGGTGGTGGCCAAAATACCGTCAAGATTAATATCGAGGGAGAAATTACTGATGAAGCTGTGTTTGATCAGTCTATCTTGAATAACTCTGGCGATAATATAGATGTAAGAACCTTCACTGACGATGTCACATTTGAAGTTACGCCAGTCGTTGATGACATTACCATTACAGGTGCCGATCCGACGCAGCCAATCACGGTGATTGGTGACGAAGATACTTTAATTTCGCTGAATCAATCGGGCTCTGGTGTTTCGATCAGCCTGAACGATAATGACGGTTCTGAGAGTTTCGTTTCACTCAAGTTAACGGGACTTCCTGATGACTTTATCGTTAAATCCAATTCCTCTGATTATGTTGTTAAGAACAACGGTGGGGGCGAATGGAGTATTCAACTAAAAGATCTCACTCAGACGTCCATTGACCTGAGTGACATCCAAATTAAACCGCCAAAACACTTTAGTGGCGAGGCTGAGATAGGTATTACGGTCTTCATTCAAGAGGAGTTGCTACAAGTTCCAACGGAACGAAACAACAACTTTACGCTTATTGTCAATCCTATTGGTGATGATGTTGATGTGAATCCCGATACTTCGGCTGCAGGTAATGAGGGCGAAGACATTGTTATTAATGTAAATGCGTTAGTGGTTGATAACAAAGAGTCCATCGGAGATGGTGCAAACTACCAGGAAAATGATCCAGAGACGCTGAGAGTTGAGGTCTCCAATGTCCCTGATGGGGCGAGTGTTTCATTACCTGATGGGACAGTGTTTACTGACCAAGGCGGCGGCATTTTTGTCTTAGAAATCAATGTTCAAGACTTGGATCAAGTGGTGTTTAATTCTGGGGATCGCAACGATAACTCATGGGATGGTTCGCTGCATTTCAAAGTGCAAGCCGTTGATACTGGGCTCGATGGCAGTCAAAGCTTGGGCTCCGCAGAGGAGTTTGATGTCACTGTTGATGTTGAAGCAGTGAACGATCGTCCAGAGTTCGTCAATACCGTGGATGTGGAAACACCAGAAGATACGCCAATGCTGCTTGATGGTTTCAGCATTACCGATATTGATGCCGTACTCGATGATCCGAATGCTGAATATGTACTCAATGTGAACGTCGACAGCGGTATCTTGGAGCTTAATCCAACGCTCATCGCTACTTACAACCTAACCGTGAGCGGTGATGGTACGGACTCCGTTGAACTGAAAGGTACAGTGGCCGATCTAAACAATGCCATTGCAGACGGTCTGATTGAGTTTAATCCAGACCTGAACTTCTTTGGTGACGTTCAGGTGGACGTGACAGTCGATGACCAAGGTAATGAAGGTATCGTAATTGGTGGGGTAGATGACACCCTAAATACCAACAGCAGCAGCTTCAATATTGAAGTGACAGCGGTGAATGATACCCCAGAAACTACGCCAGTGACGCTACCGGATATTGAAGAAGATAGTGGTGTGTTCTCCATCTCTGAAGCGGATCTTATTGCGAATGCGACAGACGTAGAGAACGATAACCTCACGGTCAGCAATGTTCAGTTAACGGATCCGAATTCGGGTAGCATTACTTTCAACAGTGGTACGGGAGAGTGGGAATTTACCCCAGCACCAGATTACAACGGTCCAGTTGAAATCACGTACACCATTACAGATGATGGCACGACAAGTGGTGCATCCGATCCTAAATCGGTTAACGGCAGCGCATCGTTCAACGTAACGGAAGTCAATGATGCTCCAACGACGTCTGAAGTGGTACTTTCTGATATCGCAGAAGACAGTACGGCGGTTGAAATTACCCAAGCTGATTTGTTAGCGAATGCTTCTGACATTGAAAACGACACCTTGATGGTGAGTAATGTCCAGTTGGTTGACCCAAGCAGCGGCACATTGGATTTCGAAAACGTAACAGGTACATGGTCATTTACTCCTGCGCCTGGCTACAACGGCAAGGTCGATCTGACCTACGACATTACCGACAACGGTACAACGAACGGTGTTTCTGATCCTCAAACGGTGTCAGGAACGGCGACCTTCGAAGTCACTGAGGTGAACGATGCACCGGTAACATCAGAGGTAACGTTGAGTAGTACGGAAGAAGATGGTGGTTCGGTAACTATTACGGCTACTGAGTTGCTGAGCAACGCAAGTGATCCTGAGTCAGACAACTTGACCGTCGATAATGTTGCGTTAGTGGACCCAACTTCCGGCACGTTGACTCAAGTGAGTGCGACAGAGTGGACGTTTGAACCCGCAGCAGATTTCTTTGGTGACGTTAATTTCACTTATGAAATCACAGATGACGGAACCACTAACGGCGCTCCAGACCCAATTACAATCGCGGGCACAGCAGTGTTGAATGTTGAAGCTACCAATGACGCACCTGAAATCACTGCAGCGTCGGTAACGGATACGATCAATGAAGCTGATGGCCAGAAAGTAACGGGTATTAGTGTGAGTGACGTCGACTTTGCGGGCGCACAAGCAAATGAAAGCATGACCGTGACTCTTACAGTTACCGAGGGCGACCTTCGTGTCGAGCCGCCAGCAGGTAGTGGTGTGACTGTTGGGGCGGGGATGGCTGGTGAAATAACCCTAATGGGCACACCAGATAATATTAACTCCGTTCTTGGAGCAACAGACGCTTCTGAGGGTGTATTTGTGGATGCAGGAGATGTCAACGCAGCTTCAATCACTTTATCGGTGAAAGTCGAAGACAACGGCGTGTACTTCGCAAATGCATCGGGTACCGCATTGGAGGCGAATCAAGACTTCACTATCAATGTGACACCTGTAGCTGATGCACCTACATTGAGTATCAATCCTCAGTTTAATTACATTCGTCAAATTGCGGCTAGCCAAACCGCGAGCAGTCAAGGTTTAGCGATTGTCGGAATCATGGCGGCGCTTACTGATGTTGACGAGGTGCTGTCTTTGGAGCTAACGGGCGTACCAGCTAGTGCTGAGGTAACAAGTGGCGTTTCTCCATCAGGCATTAGCTTCGATGGTACCACTTGGACAGTACCAAGCGATGAAATTGATACGCTAGAAATTGTCGCAACAGATACTAACAGTGGTATTGATGTCGGTTCTTACGATATTTCGCTGACGGCGATATCAACGGAATCTAATGGCGATGAAGCGCAGTCTTCACCTGTCCAAATTAGTTTGGATGTGAGTAGTGATAGCGACGATATTGACCAGTCAACCGCAGTGGACGACAGCTATTTAGTCGGCGGAGACACAGGTACCAATTTGATTGGTGGAGACGGTGACGACGTTATTCTGGGTGGTGATGGTGATGACGTGCTTATCGGTGGCTTAGGCTCAGATATCTTAACGGGTGGAGACGGCAGCGATATCTTCAAGTGGACGGTAGATTCCGTTGATGAAGGGGCAGTGGATACCATTACTGACTTCACTGTTAACGAAGACAGTATCGATTTACGTGAAGTTATCTCTGATCTCAATAACTCAATGATCGACATGGATGATCTGCTTGGTCACATTTCGGCAGACTACGATGCATCGACGGAAAGTGTTTCTCTGAACATTACGACGGATGCAAATGTTCAACAGACTATTGTCGTGGAAAACTTAGGTACTTCAATCGACTTCGACGGTCTCAGCTCCAACGAGATTGTAGAGTCATTGCTGAACAACGGTGTTATTGATAACGGATAAACCTGTATACAACATAAGAATGGGCGGCTCTGATAAGCCGCCCATTTTTTTCGGGAAAGCTTGATTTTAAACAGGAGATATTTGAATCGAAATAGAAAGCAAGAACGAAGCAAAGGGGTTATCTTGTTACAACGTTATAGTGATAGTTGGAAATTAAAATAGCGATAATTTGACGTTAAATCGCCTAAACGTGGATGTCTAGCAAGCTGCCAATGATTTCATTGTTTTTCTCTATGACAGACGCGCCAACTCGGTTATAACCAGCGGCTTGAGCTAGGTTGATGAGAAATTCAACTTTTTGAGAGGGAAGGCTAGGTGTTGAGGCTGTTATTGCGACATCCGCAACCGCAGCTAAATCGATGTTGTGATCAGAAAGCTCTTCTTTTACCTTACTTACATTATTGCTAATGCCATGTGCAGCTTTCTCGGCCATTTGTTGTGACATCTGAACGATGTGGTATCCAGATTGAATTCCCGATACAGGCATATCACTACTCCCAACATTATGATAGTGAGAGCATAGGTGGAGTTTATAAAACGTTCAAGTGTTTTATATCAATGACTTGATTAGGCAAACAGTTTGGCAAGCATTTCTCTTTCTTCACCAGATAGAACCGGTTTTTGCGCTTTATTTAGTTTCACGCTGATCTCACCTTGTAATGACTTTAACTGACTTGCCGTTAAATCACTGAGCTTTTGTTTAAGTTCATTAAATTGTTGTGCGTTCATCTCAATACCTTCGTCGTGATTCGGTTTATCCGTCGTTGCCCGAAATTCTTCATCCTTTGGATACAACATATTTATTCAACCAAAATAGATTAGAATTTGATCGATTGATTTTTGTCCGAATATTGTCAAGGTGTGTTAAGTGATACGTCAGATTTTTCCTAAGAAGGTACATAATTACCCACTTTGGGGTAGATGGAAGCGTAAAAAGAAAAAGGGAAGCGATATAGCGCTTCCCTCTTACATATGGTTTGAATGTTACTAACTTACCCTGACGGCAAACTTACTAGCAAGTGAATGAAGCTCTGGGAGCATGCGATAGATAAGATGAAGTTGCTGCAATACCATGCGGGCAGAGCTGTCGTCTTCATCGCGCCATTCGTTTAAGCGTTGCTCGAGTCCAGCATCATCAATATTAGATAGGTCACACTCCTCACAATGCTGGTGAAGCTGTTTATGAAGTACATCCAGATGCTGATGAATACAACGGTGAGCATCTAAAACGAGTTTATGAATTGACTCATCTTCGATGCGAGTTCTGTGCGCGCCTAATGCAGAAATATAGTTCAACATTGCGTGATTTAACGTTAGGAAGCGAAAACTTTCATCAACAGCTGCACGATATTTGCCAGGCTCCGCCAGCATCGTACTAATCGCAGAAGAGAGTGAGGCATCATTATTGTGGGCCTGGCGGCGAGCGATACGGTAACTCAAATTGTCTTTCTTGCCGATTCTATACTGACCAATGATCTGATCGAGATACTGCTTGTTTGCCTCTATCGCATCCGACATAACTTTGTGAAGCCTTCTCGACTGCCAGTCGGGCAAAATAACTAATACAGCTCCTACTGCAAGTACACACCCGATGAGGGTATCTGCTAGTCGAGGAAGGACAACTGCGTAACCTTCACCTAGTTGATTAAATAAGAAGAGGACGAGCAGTGTAATAAAACCAGTCGCGTACCCATAGTTGTTCATCCGGAAGGCGAAAAACATCACACCAGAGATAACGATAAATACTAACTGGCTTTCTTGAGAAGGGAAAAAAGTCAGCAATGGTACACCAATCAACAAACCAGCTAATGTACCTATTACTCGCGCCGTCAATTTTTGGCGAGTGGCACTGTAGTTCGGTTGGCATACGAATAAAGTGGTTAAGAGTATCCAGTAACCTCGGTCGATGTTGAATATTTGAATGATTCCATAGCCAATCGTTAAGGCAATTGACATACGTAATGCATGCCGAAACAGCATCGAATCTTTGTGTAAATTTGCTGATATACGCTGCCACATCGCTTTTAGCGTGTGTGGGTTGGTATCGGCGAGGGTATCTTCTTCTAGGCCTTCGACATCTGGGTTGTTAATGTTATTAAGTTGTTTTTCTACCGTCGCTAAGTTGTTGAATAAATATGTTAACTGCATCAGCAGACGTTTCCAGTGCCCTTGCTTTTGTTCTTCTAGATAAGCAAGAGAGTTCTGTACTTCAGCTAATGCCAGAATAGATTGATCGGTATGGGAGTATTCATTTCCTAGCTGAATGGCTAGTGCAATATCACGACACGCTTGGGCTTGAGACTCCAAAAGATATTTAAAACGAAACAGCACATCAGAACGTTCAAATTCGGTCGCTAAATCCTGATAGCGATAATGGCTAGAACTGACGCGTTCGTGAATGTCTTGAGCGATGAAATAAATATTTAAAAATCGGTCACTAGGCCCATCAATGTGACCCCGTTTCGATCGGTTAAGTAATGTGGTTTTACAAGCGTTTAGTGCCGTAACCGTGGCAGCATTGCATTTTGCAGCTTCAATCCGTAGCGGTTGTGGCGTCAAGTTGGTCACAGGGTGAAAAAGCTTGGCTTTCGCATCAAGATAATTCGCCATTTGGAAGAACACATTGGCTAAGCTTTGTTGCACCGGTTGAAGAGGCCAAAATATCTGCCAAATCATGGACATGAAGTAATACCATGCGGCACCAGTCAAAAGCAGTAGTGGCTGAAACCAAATGTTGGTGCTTTCATGTGCGCCAAGCATAGTATAAATAGCGATCAGCAACGAACCAAAAGCAATACTCGCGTACTTAGGACCTATCGCTCCAAGAATGATGAAGCCGAAGGTTGAGATAAATAATCCCAACGCAAAAGCCCAAGGGGTATCGAACAAGATTTCAATTGAAAAAGCAGCAAGCGCAAAACAGAGAAAGGTGAGAATCAGAGCCTTGATGCGTCCAGTGAAACTGTCATCACTTTCAGCCAAAGCAGCAGCAATAACGCCTAATATTAATGGCGTTATCAGCGTGTTTTGCTCGAAGTACCAAGTTGGGATAACCACACCCAGTAAGGTAATAAGGATAAGAACGCTGTAATTTATCGTCTTGTTTGCCCAATATAGCCGAAATTTAGAAGTTGCTTGCACAATGCGCCTTATGTTTCCGATGAAGAACAGGGGGAATACTACCAGACCCACTATAGCGCGTTTATGATTTACTTTAAGAAAAATTCGTGGTTGCTGATAAAATCAGCAGGGATGTCATTGACTTATATTAAAACTGCCAGGTCATGTATTGAGGATTGTAAAGCCAGCTTCAAATAACCTCAGCTTTAGGTTATTAAATCGACAGTAATGTGAATTTTATTAAAGAATAGAAGAAGAAGCTTACTTAGGTGCTCGCCGTTGCTACAATTTAGCGCCTTAAAATGATATAAATCGACAACTTCTAAACTAAAAGGCGCACGTTTCATGCAGCTTACTGCCACTAGCAAAGCACAGTTTTTTATTCAAAATGAGTACCATCACGTCGAAATAAAAGAGAACAGTGTTTTATTAAGCTCGATAGGCAGTGAAGAACATATTCCTTTTACGATCTGGAATGGCAAAGTTAGCGTAAAGCGTGGGTTATTATGGAGCTCTTTACAGTTTTTTGCTCATGAACACGAAGGCAAACAACAAAGCTGGCTAGTCCAAGGTTTACCGTGGCCGCAATGCCGAAAGTTTGCGCTTGAGGCCGTTCGTCAATATCAAGAGTGGCACAACACTCAGTGCCGAAAACTGGCTGAGTATCTACCTAAGTGGGAAGAAGAGCTTTACAAACTAAAGCACTTGCCTGCTTACTTATCGCATTCTCAAGTGGTCTCCTGGGTTGAAAGCCTTAACCAAGAGTTAAGCGAGATGAAAACCACCCTAGAAGAAGCCAAAATGCGAATGCCGAATCGTATGTCGCAAATAGAGCCTTGGCTCATTGATACCTCTGAGGCGCTTGGTGAGCGTAATCGCGATTGGCTAGAAGCAGAACGTCCAAATTGGGAAGTGCTGTTTAATCAAATTGAATCCTCTCCTTTGAATTTATCCCAGCAATATGCGGTATTGCTCAACGACGACCACAACTTAGTTCTTGCTGGGGCCGGCTCGGGCAAAACCAGCGTTTTAACCGCACGAGTTGCCTATTTGTTGCAAAGCCATCAAGCTCAAGCAGAAGAGCTTCTCATGTTAGCGTTCGGTCGTGATGCGGCGACTGAAATGAAAGAACGCTTAGTAGATAAAGTGGGCATGGCGGCAGACGGTGTGCGCGTCAACACATTCCATCAGTTGGGCTTGTATATTCTTAAACAAGTCGAACAGCAACCTGTCGAAATTAGTCCTTTAGCGTTGGACGAAAATCAACGAACAGCATGGTGTGTAGACTGGTTGAAAAAACATTGGATGACACCCACCAACTTTAAACGTTGGCAAAAACATTTAGACAAATGGCCGATTGCGTACCTAAAAGGGGATGATGAGTTAGGAAGCCATTCAGAAAATCCAAAACTGATCGCTTGGCTAGATTCGCAGCTGTCTCATTTAGCGGCGGTGGGCTTGACCAAAAAGCAAGTACAAGAAAAGCTCGTAAACCACCAAGACTATACGCGTTTAAATAGTGAACTCGCCTTATGCTGGCCATGTTTTACAGCGTGGCAGAAAATGCTTAAAGAAAGCAACCAAGTGGATTTCCCAACCATGATCAGTCGTGCGACAGATTATGTGAATAAAGGGAAGTTTGTCTCGCCATGGCGCTTTATTATGGTCGATGAGTATCAAGATATCTCTCCAGATCGTCTGGCATTGATTGAAGCACTGTGTGAATCCACTCAGAAACAAGCAGGTGCCACGTTATTTGCTGTTGGCGACGATTGGCAAGCGATCTATCAGTTTGCAGGAGCGGATGTCGATCTTATCACTGGTTTTAAAGAACGCTTTGCTCACTCAACCGTTCATCACTTAGATACAACTTATCGTTTCAACAATCAGATTGGTGATGTAGCGAATACATTCGTGCAGCAAAACCCATCGCAGTTGCCGAAAACACTAAACAGCCACAAACAACGCAAGCAGAAGAGCGTACATACCGCGCCGAGCAATCAAGTGGAAAAGATCTTGGACCACTTGAATCAACAAGCCAAGCAAACCAAGTCAGTTTTATTGCTAGGACGTAACCATTATCATAAGCCCGATTTGTTCGACGATTGGTTGCGACGTTTCCCTAATCTCGATATTCGCTTTATGACTTGCCATGCGAGTAAAGGACGCGAAGCTGACTTTGTGATTATTCTTTCTGTGGATGAGGGGCAATTCCCCGCTAAGAAGAAGCAAATTCACATTGATGGTGCGTTGACGGAGTCCAAAGACAAATTCCCTTACGCAGAAGAGCGCAGGCTATTTTACGTGGCGATTACACGTGCGAAAGAGAAGGTTTGGATTACGCATACTGGTGCGGGATCTGCATTCGTTCAAGAGCTCGTTAATGGTGACTATCCCATCGTGACTTCTCGTTAAATGCAACGTTTAGAATGTTAAAAACAGTAAAGGCGATACTTGGTATCGCCTTTGCTTTATTTGGTTAGCATCAAAGCTTACATGCGCTCAGCAAGATAGGCTTCGTAATCCGGCACTTCGATGTCTACTTCTTGCTCAAGAAGAGGGGAGTTAAACAGGAACTTAGCGGTGGCTCGGTTCGTTGCTACAGGAATATTCCAAACACTAGCAATACGAAGAAGCGCTTTAACGTCTGGGTCGTGAGGTACGGCATTCAGTGGATCCCAAAAGAAAACGAGAACGTCGATTTTGCCTTCTGAAATAAGAGCGCCTAGTTGTTGATCACCGCCCATCGGACCACTGATCATGCTCTTGATCGCAAGTCCAGTTTCTTTACTTAGCATGTGTCCTGTCGTGCCAGTTGCGTAAAGGAAGTGACTCTGTAGCTTTTCTTTGTTTTCTTTTACCCAGCGAAGTAGCTCAGGTTTGCAGTTGTCGTGAGCAACCAAAGCCACATGTTTATGGGTTGGCATGGTACGAATGGTTTTTTGCATCAAGATGTTTCCGTTTGTATGATTTTAAAATTGTTGTGACTCAATAGAACACGTTTTTGGTCTTTCAATCAACAGCCTTAACACGGAATGTCGGCCTATATTCTGACGGAGATAACGATTCTTCGATCGTGTCGTCATGAAGCGTCTTCGGAGTCAGTGGTTTGATGGTTGGTGAGGCATGTTTGTCATACGTTTTACCTCTTAAGTAATGCGTTGCTTGCATCATGGAAAGCCGACCTTGCTGCACCATTTTATCTGTTGGTGCGAAGAGCACTTTGTTACGTAACAGGCCTCGATATACACCATGACTTAAGTACACAGAAACTAGACCGATCTCCTCAGCTTTGCCGGCACTGCGCAGCTCACTGATGGCCGCTTCAATCGCCACTGCACTGCCAACAATGTAATCTATATTTCCCATATCGATCACACGTTGAACTAGGTTACGTTGTAACTCCTTGTCGTTGTCTGCCCAAAATGAGTCAACAATGTTGATATCACTTCCTTGTATCGCTTCATAGAATCCGGCAGTAACGGGTTTCGTACCACCACGAGTTCGCGGCCCCAAAAGTAAGGCAATGTTGGTTTTTCCTGACCCCTTTGGATGGCGAGCTGCCAAATATTGACCCGCTTCGTATCCCATCCAATGCCAGTCAACACCGACAGTCCCTTTTAGCAACTCACTTTGTTCTTCATCCAAGTCGAGTTGGTTCACAGTAGCAAAAACGGGAGTATTCCCTACCCAATTTTTAAGTGAATGCTCGTAAGCCTGTGGGTCCACGGTCCCAAGGATAACGGCATCTGCTCCCCATTGGTTACACAGTGCGAGTTGTTGTTCTTGACGGGTTTTGTTTGGGTAGCCGCCCGCTTCAAGAACTCGTAGCTCGACACCTTCTCTTTTCGCTTCGGACACCATTCCATAGTTTACTGACAACCAGTATGAATCCTTTAGGTGAGGGTATATTGCACATATTTTCTCTGCGGCAACCGCTGGCAAAGAAGCAACGAGGGTTAAAGTGGCTGCAGAATGTTTGAAAAATGTGCGAAATGCGTGTTGATTTTTAACCATGAAATGAAGTTCGTTGGCATAGATTAAGTAAACACTGCAAAATATAACGTAATATGTCGCTGAACACGAACATTAAGGTCATGAAAATATGCTGCTAGCAACTGCAAGCATCGGTCGTAAACTTTTGTTGTCTTTCATTGCGATGGCAATACTGGTCATGTTATCGGCACTTATTGGTGTGTCTGGATTTTCTTTGGTTGCCAAAACCGAAAGAAATGTCGTGGATTCTGCGATTCCCGCCATGATTGAGGCGAGGCAAGTCTCTGAGTTGAGTACTCGTATTATTTCGTCTGTACAAATGTTGTCGAACGCAAGAAACGAGCAGGAAAGAAAGGAGTCAGGGCGAGTGCTGTTCGAACAGCTCGAGTCTTTACTCACTCACATCAAGGAGCTCGGGAGTGAGTCGTTCGATTCTCAATTGTTAGAAGCTTTAGAGAATAACGTCCAGAACGTTATCGACAATTTGGCAGAACTCGGTGTTTCGGTTGAAAAAAAGCTGTGGCTTGCAAAAGAGATAGATACTCGTGTTGAAGAAATGCGTCTGCTCAGTGAAGAGCTAGAACAACTAACTCGTACGCAAGTTCAGAATACAAGCACCATTGCTGTTGCTAACGTCACGCATATTTATGACTTATTAGAATCGAATAAAAAATCGCAAGTTTATCAGGCGCTAGATGCACTGGTGGAGGTCGATCTTGATCTGACTGAGCGATTACATGAACTGCACTTGTTGGCCTTTAAAATGTTGAATCAGATTGAAGAGGCTCGGACATTAACGAATATTGAGCGAATTCAACAGGTTCAAAGTGATTTCGATAGCAACCTCAAAATCATGCAACGCCGTGTACTCGCTGTGGAAGATCCTACGCGCTCTAAGCAAATGAGCCAACTGCTCATAGAGCTTGGTAAGCGTCAGGTCGTATTTTCTATACTGATGCAGCAATACGAGAATAACGAACAGTCACAACAACTGATGCAAAAGACATTAGAGTTGTTCTCAGAGCTTAATGGCACGGTCAACAAATTGGTTGATGATTCAAACAAAACCACTACCGTCGCTGTAGACCAATTGACCAGCACACTGAAATTCGCTCAGTGGTCTTTAACCGTTATTTCAATTGTTGGTTTGATTGTATTGGTGCTGATTTTATGGCGTGTGGTGTACCTTTCTGTTGTGAAGCGGTTAGCTGAATATTCCGCTGCGTTGCTGTCTGTGGCGCAGGGTAACTTAGCGGTTGAGTTGGAAGTGAAAGGCAAAGATGAGTTGGCGCATATGGGGCAGGCCATCATCACGGCTCGTAATACCGCGCAAGCACTAAAAGTGGTAGCAGAGGGTGAAGCTCAAGCCAAGCGAGAGCTTGAGGAGCATAAAGAGCATTTAGAAGAGCTCGTTGAGCAGCGCACTTCGCAGTTAAAACAAGCAAACCGCCGTTTGAATGAAGAGGTTTTGAATCACGCTAAAGCTCGCAAGCAAGCAGAGCAAGCGAGCCGAGCAAAATCGGCATTCTTGGCGACGATGAGCCATGAGATAAGAACGCCAATGAACGGAGTGTTGGGGACAGCACGCTTGTTGATTGACTCAGGCCTCAACCCAATTCAAAAGCGTTATGCAGAAATCATTAATCGTAGTGGTAAAACGCTGCTCGCGATCCTTAATGATGTACTGGATTACTCCAAGATTGAAGCGGGGCATTTAGAAATTCGTCACATGGGCTTCGATTTACACCAAATGGTGGAGGACACTTTCCAGTTAATGAACAGTCGAGCACAAGAGAAGAAGCTGCTGTTCTCCTACCATATTGAAAGTGATGTTAGTCGCTACTGGAAAGGGGATGTCACCAGAATCAGTCAGGTGCTGAACAATCTCGTTGGTAACGCGATTAAGTTCACTGACGAAGGAGAAATTGATATCTACGTTAGCCTGAACCCTGAGGACGAGTCGCAAGTCCTGTTTGAAGTATCAGACACTGGAATAGGAATTGCCAAAAAATACCAGAGAACGTTGTTTGATGCCTTCACGCAAGCTGAAGGTGGGATGAGCCAAACTGGAGGCACGGGGCTTGGACTTGCCATCAGTAAGCGAATCATTGAAGCGATGGGCGGTGTTTTAGAAGTCGATTCCGAAGAGGGAAATGGTAGCCGATTCTGGTTCTCTATTCCGTTAGAGGAAAGCGAACCTGTTGAAACAGGAACTGTGGCAACCGCACGTTGCAAAGTGAAAGCAAAGGTCTTGCTGGTAGAAGATAATGAAGTCAACCGAGTGGTCGCGGAAGGTTTTCTAGAAAGCATGGGGCATCAAGTCGTGATGGCAGAAAACGGCTCACAAGCAGAGCAACTGATCAGCACACAAGATTTTGATATCGCTTTGGTCGACATCAACCTCCCTGATTGTGATGGAACTGAGTTGATCCAACGCTTAAAGCGGATTGAGTGTGATAAGCCGGCCAATAAAGCGCTTGCCGTCACGCCAATGATTGCAGTGTCTGCGCACGTTTTTGCGGAAGAAGTTGAGCGCTATCTAGCCGCTGGTTTTGACGGATACTTGCCTAAGCCATTGGCAAAAGAGGCACTCGCGGCATTGATTCAGGATGCGCTAGACGGAAAGCCGTTGTTGTTGCCACAAAATGCCGACTGTACCCCGTTTGATCAAATTTCGCCTCAAGAACAAGAGCTACAATCAAAGGTCGTTCAAGCACCCCAAAAAAAGGAACCCGATGTGGTTATCATTAATCCGAGCGTGATTGAGTCCGATATGAAAATCTTGGGCAGAGATAAGATGTTGCACATTATTAATCTGTTTAGATCCACCAGCACTGATGTATTAAGCAAACTGCAAGCGTCTGCTGAGGACAATGATAGTAAAGAAGTAAAGAACCTTGCCCATAAATTAAAGGGCAGCGCGGGAAGTTTAGGACTAACTGCATTAATGAACGCTTGCCAAGCAATTGAAGCCGCGGCTCAACCTTTAGATACCTATAATGCGACTAAAGATGATTTAGTTTCTCAAGTGTCTGCATCAATTCAAGCTCTGGATGAGTTAATGGCGAAGTAATCCATCGAGCATTGAAAATAAAAAAACCTCCGGCTTCCGGAGGTTTTTTCTATTCGGTCATGTCATCTTCCCACTCGAATCGAGTGTCTAGGGCATAAGGGTCATCATCAAAAGGATGTTCCACTTTGCCACGCAAGTATTCGAGTTGATGCTCAAGCATATTGACCGTTTCGTAGTCTCCCTCAGAACAAGCAACGTAAATCTGCTGTTCAAGAGCGGCAATGTTATCTCGGATACCCATGAGAACCCCCTTAAATCATCATCGATTCTCAAAACGATTATAGTCAAGTAATCCAAATTCGATCGGTTGTTTTGTACGGTACCAATTGTGTAAACGATCGCTAAATGACCAGAATTTTTCTGAGCTTCTACGAATCGCAAAATTATCCAATAACTTAACGTAATCGGACTCGTTTTGGATGGCACTAAATTGATCGACAAAATCTTTTACTTGGTTTTCGTTGATCGAGAAAAATGCCGCAGGGTAGCTTCCCACAACGCCGCGTACAATGGTCATGTCATCGTTAGCAAAGTCACGGTTACTTTCTTCATCAAACAAGCTAGAGATGTTTGTGTGTGCATTGTTGTGAAGTAAGGTGAACAATTCATCTTCCCCTGATTTACTTCTCACCATAAGCATAGTGATTTGCGGAACGGTTTTCAGGCCTTCACCACGAACGTGGTCAATACGTTTTAGTTGCTTTTCACTACTCGCAGAAAGAGCCGTGTCTTGAATTTCGTAGCGAGGCAGAAGCACATCTGAGACATGTTCTCTCAACAACTCCACCAACTCCGTTTTTGGATCGTCACTCTTATACTGAACGCTGGTTGGTTGGTTAAACGGCTTCACATTTCGTTGTAAAAAGTCACTCAACTGCGGGCTTTGATCTTTATACCAGCTAGATTGAAGTTCATGGCGCATATCGGCGGGTAACAACGAGATAAAGTTACTTTCGCCTTCTAGACGCAAGAAGTCCATAAACATTCGTGTCATGAGCTGGTGGCCGAAGTTACCGTAAACGTCAAACCCAGCAACAAGCAAATAGTGGATACGCTCTAGTAACGCGTAGTCAAGAATCCACACTGTTTTAGGCTGTTCACCAACTAACCCTTGAACAACAGAAGCACTATCAAAATGGCGGAATATCGTTAATGCCGCATTATGGTTGGTGCCATTACCATCCCAAATTACTTCGGTGGATAGGTTTTCACCTTCTTTAAACCAGTTATTAGTGAACTCAGATTTAGCCTCTAGGTAGCGAGCTTGTTGACGCGCGTACTTGACCCAGTTGGTAACAGGTAGCGTGTTACTTTCTTGCTCTGCCGGTAGTTTTAGATTATCAGCCTGAGATCGGTAAAACTCATTTACTTCTGGGATGTCTGCTTTATCTGGATCAAGGAAAAACACCCAAAAGCGATCATTGATAACATTCAATGCCAGTTGGCCACGACAAACTGGGCCTTTGATGTATGCCATTATTGTATTTTGTGCATTATCTAGCATGAACTTAAAGCGCGACTTCACTGGAAGGTCGATGAATGATGTCATCGGGTTTGCAGCAACTTCTGGTTCATAACTCGGTAGCTGACTAACCATGTAATCAGCATCAATAAACCAAGTTTTCCAGTTCTCTATGCGTTGCTTGTTTAACGCGAATGGCATGTGAGTTTTATCTACTATGGTCCCTTGCTCTGGAATAATTCGATAAAACACACGTTCAACCCCTGGATCATCGTACGGGCGACGCGTTGAAATACGTTTGACGGGCTGTCCTGGTGGTGTAGCAGAGCGGACGAGCGTGAAGAATCGGGGATCTTCATCGAGTTCCGAAAAGTAGAGATGAGATAAAAATAAATGCTCATATATATACCTAGCCATCAGCTGATTTTTCAAATCAGAGTGGTTAAGTAATGCTTCGTACTTATCTATTTGCGCTTGCTCTTTCTCACTAACAGGTCGGTGAACGTTCATTATTGCGCCGTTTTCCAACCAAGTCATGAGTGTGTGGTATTCACTGTTTGATAGGTTTGGCATACCAAAAGGCATTCCCCAGGTCGGGTTATCCTTTTCGTATTGCTCGTATTCTTCAATCGTCGGACAGGTTTGCTCTCGGTCTATCGAAAAGTCAAAGCCTTCTAACTGGACTTGGTCAGGCAATGGGTGGCGCTCTTTTTGTTGTAGCAAACGTGCGATAAGGCCTGCATCAATGTTGGCTGCCATGCTTTGATCACGTTCGTTGAGAACCGGATGAAAACCCGCATCGCGCCACTCTTGGGTTGTTTCTGCATCTTCGAATAAGCGTGTTGGTGCTGCGGCTGTGAGTCTTGTTCCTTCATATACCAGTGCTTTACTCGCACCACGGTCAATGCCCTCAACAGAAGAGAGCTTAAGTTGACATGGTGCATCGTAGCACGCGTGGCAGACGACACAGCGGTTATCCATAATGGGTTTAACTTCGCTTTGGAAGAAGTTTGCTTGAGGGGTTTCCACGTCAACTGTGCGTTCACGCACGAGCTGTGGACCAAACAGTTGGTCATAGTTAAGACCAGCATAGGTTGCACAGCCGGCAAACAAAGTAGCAATGCAAAGTGTAAAAATTAAGCGCAAATTCATTGAGTTATTTTACGTGATTAGAATTTGCATTAATTAAAGCAAAATAAGCGGTCAATTACCAAAAGTTGGGTCAATTAGCGTTAATTTTTCTGTTGATTGTCTGAGCGCTTGAAAATGTAACCCTGGCGGTGGACTGTCTGAATTCTGTCTGTTGGAACGCCTTCGTGAACTAGACGCTTTCTCATTCTGCTCATGTGCATATCGAGTGCTCGATCATGTTCAGTAAATTCACGTTTTAGTACTGTTTCGTAAAGAAAATGCTTACTAAGTACTTGATCTTGATGGTGAGTGAGAGTTTGCAGCAGCTTAAATTGAATGCTTGTTAACTGAACAGATTTCTTGTTTGGCAAGTAATTGAGTACCACAGAGTGAGTGCGCTTATCTAGTAATAGCTCTTCATCATTATGGTGAACGCCGTTGTGTTGGCATTGGGAAGTTTTTCCATTTGAAACCTTGGAGTCAAGCACACGGGTACCTTAATTATTAATAGTAGTAAAACGTATTATCATTAATATTTATGTAAAAGCAATCAGGTACTTTATGAGCACTGTGATATGCGTAGACAATCTTAATACTTGAGATTAACAGTAGTGATGAATGGTGCGATGGCGCTCTGAACTAAAGTGCTATTGGAGTGCGTATTAGCTACAAATAACGGTGTAATGTTAGGCAAAGATAGAAAGAATTCTCATTTAGTAAATTCGCTTATCCGCTATTTGTGAACTATACATTCTGTTGCAGGAAGCACTTTTCTAATACACACAGAGGTTTATATGACAGCGAAATATGGCGTTAAACGCCGATTAGCGATTCTTGCCGCCGCTTTAATCGGTGCGACAAGTAGCAGTATCGCAGCAGAGAAACCAAATATTCTCGTCATTTGGGGTGATGATATTGGCCAGTCCAATCTCAGTGCTTACACGTTTGGCTTGATGGGGTACAAAACACCAAATATAGACAGTATCGCCAAAGAAGGCATGATGTTCACTGACTATTACGGTGAGCAATCTTGTACAGCGGGCCGTTCTACTTTCATTACGGGCCAAACCGTTCTTAGAACAGGTTTGAGTAAAGTGGGGCTTCCAGGTGCTGATCTTGGCTTGAAGGAAGAGGACGCAACCATTGCCGAAATGCTGAAGCCGATGGGCTATATGACAGGGCAATTTGGTAAAAACCACTTAGGTGATAAAGATGAGCACCTTCCTACTAATCACGGCTTCGATGAATTTTTTGGCAACCTTTATCACTTGAACGCCGAGGAGGAGCCAGAAAACGTCGATTATCCTAAAGATCCTGAGTTTCGTAAAAAGTTCGGTCCGCGCGGCGTTATCCGTTCGTACGCTGATGGCAAAATCGAAGATACAGGGCCTCTAACTCGCAAGCGCATGGAAACCGTGGATGAAGAGACGTTAGATGCGGCACTCGACTTTATGGATCGTGCCGTCAAGGCTGAAAAACCTTTCTTTGTCTGGTGGAACGCAACTCGTATGCACTTCCGTACTCATGTGAAAGAAGAGAACTCTGGAAAAACAGGTATCAGCGAGTATGCAGATGGTATGGTCGAGCATGATAACCATGTAGGTCAGCTACTGAAAAAAGTGGATGATTTGGGTATTAAAGACAACACAATCGTCTTTTACTCCACCGATAATGGCCCACACATGAACTCGTGGCCAGATGCAGGTACAACGCCATTCCGTGGAGAGAAAAATACCAACTGGGAAGGTGCGTACCGAGTTCCTGCGATGGTACGTTGGCCAGGTAAAATTAAAGCTGGCTCTGTTTCGAATGATATCATGCATCACATGGACTGGATGCCAACGTTTGTTGCTGCCGCGGGTGATGACAATATCAAAGAGAAATTGCTCAAAGGTTATAGTGCGAATGGTAAGAAATTCAAAGTTCACCTAGACGGCTATAACTTCCTACCATATTTGACTGGTAAAGAGGATAAGGCCCCACGAGAAGAAATTTTTTACTTCTCAGATGATGGAGACTTAACTGCACTTCGCTATAACAAATGGAAGCTGGTCTTTATGGAGCAACGAGCAAAAGGCACGTTGCGTATTTGGGCTGAACCATTCACCACACTTCGTGTTCCTAAGATCTTCAACTTGCGTATGGATCCTTACGAAGTGGCTGATATCACTTCTAACACTTACTACGATTGGATGCTAGACCGTGCTTACATGCTTGTTCCTGCGCAAGCTTACGTAGGCAGATTCCTTGAAACGTTTAAAGAGTTCCCACCAAGGCAAAAAGCAGCAAGCTTCTCGCTCGATCAAGTGATGGAGAAACTAAAAGAGAACCCAAATAAGTAGGAAAAGCTAAGTGAAGTATCACATATAGAAAGAGGCTCATTAACGTGAGCCTCTTTTTTATCTGTAAAATTCTATCTATTCAGGTTTGTAGAAAGCTTGATGACGAAAACGCCTAACGCTTCAATTGACAAGATTTATAAACAAATTGGTTCGTAGTGGGCTGCCGTTAAGTTGGCTTTGATTTTTTCACGTAGAGCGATGTGGGCTGGGTTGTTTACCTCTCGCTTATGGTAAACGAACTTGTAAGGGATAGAGCGTATCGAAATGGGGCAGGGCAAAATTTGAAGTTTGAGCGCTTTGCTCCACTTGTTTGCAAAAGATTGAGACACGATCCCTAAACTGTCTCTTTGGGCGACATACAGCGCCATGCCCGCTAGCGAAGATGTGATCAAGTCGACTTTTCTTTCTTGAATTGTTTCCTTTGCTAGTTGCTCGAACCCCGACATGTTGTTCCATTTTCCTGAAAATAAACAGTGAGTTTCCTCATAAAATTGCTCTTTTGTGAGCGTGCCGTGTACACGGGGATGGTTCTCACGACAGATAACCACGGCTTCTTCCTCATAGGCATCTTCAATAATAAACGCTGCATCTTTCGTGATCACCGTATCGATTACTAGATCGACTTTTTGTTGTCTTAACAGCTCAAATAATAGGAATTTTTCGGGTGGTGATTCATAAAAAATAGTGTTCTTTATCGGGTCCATAATGTGCAACAAAATTTCCGAACAACACACTTCAAAATGATTTCTATCAGATATCGCATTGTCAATAATACTAACCGCTTGCTGGAATTGCGGCAGTAATTGATAAGCGGTGGAGGTTAGTGCGATACCTCGTCCTTTTTTAACGAATAATTGCTTATCTACGACTTGCTCTAAACGCTTTATTGCAGCGCTCACAGCAGGTTGTGTAAGCCCTAATTGTTCCGCGGCTTTTGTATAAGATTGAAACTCCGCAACAACAAGAAAAGTTTGGATCAAATTCAAGTCCATAACGTCACTCATAAATTTAATTTATAGGTTAACTAATTTTGACTGCATTTATCGCCTGAAATTAGTGCTTTATCTTATATCAACAATGGTATTGAAAAGCGAATACCGTTTTTTACGCACTAGCGAACTCTTGGAGATAATATGAAAAATGCGACCAAAACGAGCAGTAAAAAACTCGTACTTAACGCATGTACGTTAGCATTAGGCGCTGCATCTGCAGTTGCACATGCAGCGGACAAACCCAACATTCTTGTCATCTTTGGTGATGATGTTGGTTACTGGAACCTTAGTACCTATAACCAAGGCATGATGGCGTACAACACGCCAAACATCGATAGCATTGCTAAAGAAGGTGCGAAGTTCACTAACTTCTACGCACAGCAAAGCTCGACAGCAGGCCGTTCTTCATTCATCACTGGTCAAATGCCAAAACGTACAGGTCTATCAAAAGTGGGCTTACCAGGCGCTCCGGAAGGTATCTCGGAAAAAGATCCGACGATTGCAACCGTGCTTAAACAAATGGGTTACGCAACTGGACAATTTGGTAAGAACCATTTAGGTGACCGAGACGAGCATCTTCCTACCAACCACGGTTTTGATGAATTCTTCGGCAACCTATACCATTTGAACGCAGAAGAAGAGCCAGAGAACGTGGATTACCCTAAAGATCCGGAGTTCAAGAAGAAATTTGGCCCTCGTGGCGTTATCCATTCTTACGCTGACGGCAAAATCGAAGATACCGGTCCACTAACGCGTAAGCGTATGGAAAATGTTGATGGTGAGTTTCTTGATGCCGCAGAGAGCTTCATAGAAAAGCAAGTAAAAGCGGACAAGCCGTTCTTTACTTGGTTTAACACCACTCGCATGCACAACTTCACACATGTTCCTGAAGAATACCAAGGCAAAACAGGCGCTGGTTTCTACGCGGATGGTGTTAAGCAGCACGATGACCAAATCGGTCAGCTATTTAACAAGATCAAAGAGTTAGGTGTGGATGACAATACAATCATTGTTTACACCACTGACAACGGCCCTATGGTTGATTTGTGGCCGGATGCTGGGATGACACCGTTCCGCTCAGAGAAAAACACTGGCTGGGAAGGGAGTTTCCGTGTGCCAATGTTGATTAAATGGCCTGGAAAAATTGAGGCAGGTAAAACATTCAACGGCATGATGTCATTAGAGGACTTTTTCCCGACACTAGTTGCTGCGGCAGGTGATACCAAAGTTAAAGACGAATTACTAAAAGGCAAAAAAGTTGGCGATATGGACTACAAAGTTCACCTAGACGGTTACAACCAACTGCCATATTTAACGGGTAAGTCAGACAAATCCGCACGAAATGAGTTCGTTTACTGGAGTGACGACGGCGATCTTGTGGCATTGCGCCAAGGAAAGTACAAGTTCCACTTTATGATTCAAGAGAATGAAACGGGTATGGATGTATGGCGTAAGCCGTTCACTAAACTTCGTGTGCCACTGATCTTTGACTTGAGCATTGATCCATTTGAACGAGGCGATCAAGGCATGGGTTATTCTCGTTGGATGTACGAGCGTTCATTCTTAATGATGCCAGCAATGGATACAGTGAAAGAGGTGATGGGTACATTCAAAGAATTCCCTCCTCGTATGGAAGCAGGTTCGTTCGTACCTAAGTCTTCTAAGTAAATTAAGATTATATAGCGCTTTTTGGAGCGCTATATACCCAAATAGCTTCACTTTTGCTGTACAGCGCTCACGAGGTTATTTGGGTATATGTAATAGTGAGAAACGTATGAGTAAGATTTCCCCTCGCCATTCTACTACTATGCCTATTGTTCCTCTTAAAACGGCGTCTAAAGCGCCTGTTCTGGGCGCGTATGACCGTCGATTCCATGTGATGGCAAAGCCAGGCGGAGCAAAGTGCAACATCGATTGTCAGTACTGCTTTTATCTGCATAAAGAAAATCTACTGCACCAAGAAAAGCAGCCAAAAATGGACGACGCAACACTGGAAGCGTTCGTGAAAAGCTATATCGAAAGTCAGGATGGCGAAGAAATTGTATTCTCATGGCAGGGCGGGGAGCCGACGCTGCTTGGGTTGGACTATTTCCGCAATGTCGTAGCTTTGCAAAAGAAATATCAGCCGAAAGGCGTTCGCATTGAAAACGACCTTCAGACCAACTGTATTTTGCTAAACGATGAGTGGTGTGCGTTTTTAAAAGAGCACAACTTCCTAGTTGGCTTGTCGATTGATGGACCACGAGAGCTGCACGACAAATATCGCAAAACCCGCAGCGGTAAGCCAACGTTTGATCTCGTGATGAAAGCGGTAGATAAGCTCAAAGCGCATGGCGTGAAATTCAACGCGTTGGTCACGGTGAATCGTCACAATGCGAAATACCCGCTCGAAGTATATCGATTTTTAACCCAAGAATTGGGTGTGACTTATATTCAGTTTGCGCCGGTGGTAGAAGCCAACAACTTCCAAACAACCGCGCCGCAGTTTTGGAACGAACAGATGATCCCAACCAAAGGCAGTGATCTGGCTAAACCGGGGCATCCAATGTCGATTGTAACGGATTGGTCAGTCGATCCTGAAGACTGGGGACGCTTTTTAATGGCGACCTTTGAAGAGTGGGTGAATAACGATCTTGGCCGTGTGCTGGTTAATCTGTTTGAAACCGCGGTGGCGCAAGTAATGGGGAAACCGTCTCAGCTTTGCGTGACGGCGGAGTTTTGTGGCAAAGGGTTGGCGATTGAGCACAATGGCGACGTGTTCAGTTGCGACCACTATGTGTATCCAGAATACAAACTCGCCAACATTCATGAACACTCACTGAATGAAATGGCCTTCTCTACAAGACAATATACTTTTGGCATGGCAAAACGCGATTCATTGCCGACGTATTGTAAGCAATGCCCTTACTTGCCTTATTGTTGGGGTGAGTGCCCAAAAAACCGTTTGATCAAAACGCCGAATGGTGAGAGTGGTCTAAACTATTTGTGTTCGGGAATCAAAATGTTCTTTGATTATGCGTTACCGATGTTGGTTGGTCTTGCACAACTTCTCCAATCTCAAGAACCGCAAAGATAACATAGTGAATATAACCTTAAGTTATTTCATTTGTTCTTATACTTAACTATCGAAAAGACGGCTTAAACCATTGAAAAGGTATCCTATGAACCACGCACAACAAGCGATAAAAGAACTCATCGAACAAACAGAAAAAAGCGTCATTGGACAAAGCCACGTGGTTCGAGCTTTAGTCATCGGGTTATTAACAAATGGGCATATTCTGCTAGAAGGTTTACCGGGAACGGCAAAAACACGTTCCGTAAAATCGTTGGCGAACTTGTTAAACACCAGTTTTGGTCGAATCCAGTTTACGCCGGATCTTTTACCATCTGACGTGACGGGTACTGAGGTTTATCAAGAGCTGGATGGTAAGCCGCAACTCCACTTTCAACCTGGGCCCATTTTTAACAGCATTGTACTTGCTGATGAGGTCAACCGTGCACCTGCCAAAGTACAAGCGGCACTGCTTGAAGCCATGGCCGAAGGCACAATCACAGTAGGCGATAAAACTCACGTATTGCCAGACTTATTTATGGTGCTTGCAACGCAAAACCCAGTAGAGCAAGAGGGCACGTACCCACTGCCAGAAGCGCAAATGGACCGCTTTATCATGAAGGTTACCGTCGATTATCCAGAAGATGACGCCGAACGTGACATCATTCGTTTGGTGCGCAGTGAAGAATTGGGTGCGGAAACCAGCAGCGAAATTATTACGCCAAAACACATCGAGCCAGACGTGGTGCTAGAAGCGCGTCGTCAGTTACCAAACATCGTGGTATCAGACCTAGTGGAAAACTACATCGTTGCGTTAGTGATGGCGACTCGTAAGCCAGAGCGTTATGCCGATTCAAACTTAGCAAAATGGATTGAGATTGGCTCTAGTCCTCGTGCTTCTATCGCACTTGACAAATGCGCTCGTGCGTATGCGTGGATGCAAGGACGTGACCATGTGACTCCTGACGATGTGCGTGCCATGGTTCCGTCTGTATTGGGCCACCGTTTTTCTTTGACCTACGATGCACTGGCAGATGGGGGCGATCATCAACGAGTCGTACAAGAGCTGCTAGATTGTGTAGAAATTGGGTAAGTGGGAGGCATTATGGCTAAGCCAACTCTTGCGCCAAAATCACAGGGGATGGATCCCCGTTTGTACTGCGATTATGCTCGTTTAGTACGTCTGCAAGCACAAGCAGAATCATTCAGTTTACTTCCTCATCTAAAAGCGGGTAGCGTACTCTCTGGCCGACACAATTCGTTGTTTCGCGGTCGTGGATTGAACTTCGAAGAGCTGCGCCATTACCAATTGGGTGACGATATTCGTAACCTTGATTGGAAAGTTACGATGCGTACAGGTAAGCCGCACGTGCGCAGCTATACAGAAGAAAAAGATCGCAACGTAATCGTGTGTGTCGACCAGAGAAGCACAATGTTTTTTGCTTCGACGCAAGTAATGAAATCAGTTGTCGCGGCAGAGATCGCAGCGATGTGTGGGTGGCGAGTATTAAAAGATGGCGACCGAGTCGGTTTTGTCATCGCATCCCCGCAGGCGTTGTTTCACAGCAAGGCACAGCGTTCGCAAAACGATCTTCTGGCGCAACTTAAACGTCTCGCTAAAGCCAATCAATCGCTCAATGTGGACTCCTGCAATTCCGAAAAAGTAACGTTCAGTCAATGGATTGAGCTTATTAAACGCATGAAGCTCAAGCAATCCACTTTGATTTTTATCAGCGACTGGAGCGACTGCGAGGAGCACCACCTTGATCACCTTAAACAGCTACAACAGCACAACGATGTTCTTGCAGTGATGGTCAGTGACCCATTAGAACAAGCGCTACCAGACGATTTGGCAAAATCGAAATGGGTGGTTGGTGACGGGCAGTATCAACTCAATTTAGACAGCAAAGCAAAGGTAGAAGCTGCGAGCGCAAAGCTTGAGGCTCGAACTAGCTTACAGCGTCAATCACTCTCTCAACTTATGGCGATGAAACACCTTCCGCACATCGAACTCGATACGACAGGTGAGCACATTAAACAATTCCAAAAACTGGTAGGAGGGCGTTAAATGAGTGATCTTCCTACGCCTCCAAGTACCTACATACTCAGAGAGCTGCATGATGTGGCCGTACCATCTAGCGTGAGTTGGTACCCGCAAACTATTGGCTGGAAAATTTTAGCGGCGGTTGCGTTCATTGCATTGGTATATTTCGCATATCGCTTGGCTCGGCAATGGTGGCATAATCGTTACCGAAAAGAAGCTCTACTGGCGATTTCGCAAATCAACCCGAGCGACAAAGACATGCCAAAAGTATTGTTCTCTGTGCTTAAAATAGTGCTGATTCATATTGATAGCCGCAACGCGAAATTGTTTGATACCGCCTTTCTGCGCAAGCTCGATGCGCTGTATCCGCAAACCAGAGACTCTCAAGCAAACTCGCAAATGGTTTTTAACGATGAGCTTTCAAAGTGCTGGCTACAAAGTATTGTTGACCCAAGCGTTACGCTAACCAACGAAGAGCGAGTAACGCTTATTGCTCGTGCGAAAAACTGGGTGAGTGAGCACCGTTGTGATGCTCAAAAAAGCGCGGCAAATAAATCACCACGATTGAAACGCAAAGCACATCAGGGAGGTCAACATGAATGATCTTCTTGCATCGATAACTGGTTTGTCTGGTTTTGAATTTGCTCACCCAATGTGGTTTCTGGTTTTGCCCTTGCCGTTGGTGGTGTACTACTTGGTGCCTGCATATCGCACTAAGCAAATGGCGATCAAAGTGCCGTTTTTTAGTCAGCTGGTGGAAGCGATTGGCGAGACGCCATCAGAAGGTGCAAGCCAGTTGACCCCGAGTTGGTGGCAACGAGCAACGTTAATTCTTTCATGGCTTTTGGTGGTGTGTGCGATGGCAAAACCCACCGTGTTAGGCGAGCCTCAAGTTCGCGAGAGTTTAGGCCGCGATGTGATGGTGGTGGTGGATCTTTCGGGCTCCATGGCCGAGCCAGATTTCACCTCACGTACAGGCGAAAAAATTTCTCGTCTTGATGCGGCAAAAGAAGTGCTGTCGGAGTTTGTTCAGTCTCGTAAAGGTGACCGATTAGGCTTGGTGCTTTTTGGTGATGCTGCTTTCGTGCAAACGCCATTTACCGCAGACCAAAAAGTGTGGCTCGAACTGCTTAACCAAACCGATGTGGCAATGGCAGGGCAGAGTACCCATCTTGGTGATGCGATTGGCTTAGCGATTAAAGTTTTTGAGCAAAGCGATAAGTCGCGTAGTGCTTTAGAACAAGACCAAAACCGTGAAAAAGTCGCGATTGTATTAACCGATGGTAACGACACGGGCAGTTTTGTTGAACCGATTGATGCGGCGAAAGTTGCGAAAGCCAAAGGCGTGAGAGTACACGTCATTGCGATGGGCGATCCGGAAACGATAGGTGAAACCGCGTTGGATATGGACACGATTCATCGCATTGCGAAAGAATCCGGCGGTGAAGCGTTTGAAGCACTCAACCGTGATGAACTATCGGCTGCCTACGACGAAATTGGCAAACTGGAACCTCAACTTTACGAAAGCACCACATACCGCCCAAAACAAAGCCTTCACCATTACTTGATGGCGTTAGTGGTCATCATGCATTTGCTCGCGTTCAGCGTCGCAACACTTAAAAGAAGGGCTGTTACACGATCATCATTAGGAGAGAGCGATGTTTGATTCTCTTAGTTGGACGCAATTCTTTACGCAGTTTCATTTTATTCGACCACTGTGGTTACTGGCTTTGATCCCCATGTTTTTCTTGGTGTGGTTACGCTGGCGAGAAGAAAGCGAGCCAAGCTGGAAGGATATTCTGCCCGAACATTTACGCAATGCTTTGACGATAGGTGAGCGAGGCTGGCGTAAGCAACTGCCGCTTAAGCTCTTGATGCTGATTGTGTTCATCGCCATTGTGATTTGTGCAGGCCCAACGTGGCAACGAGAACCTTCTCCCTTTGGCGAAGATAAAGCCTCTATGCTTGTGGTGCTTGATAACAGCGACTCGATGCTGCAAAAAGATCTCCCACCAAGCCGCCTTGAGCGTTCCAAACAGAAAGTACGCGATTTGCTAGCCGTGCGAAAAGGCGGAAAAACGGGTTTAGTCGTGTTCGCGGGCAGTGCTCATGTCGCAATGCCTATAACTCAAGACAGCAAAGTATTTGACCCATTTTTGGCGGCCATTACGCCAGAAATTATGCCCGTGCAAGGTAAGCTTGCCGAAAAAGCCTTGCCGTTAATTGATCAACAATTGCAAGGTCAACCCGGCTCCACCGTTCTGTTGGTGAGCGACGGCGTGAACCCGGCAACAATTAAGCAATACCAAGCGTATTTTGCAGGCAAACCTTATCAACTGTTAATTCTTGCGGCAGGGAATGCTGACATTGTGAGTAACAACCCAATGGATTTGGATTCTCTACAAAAACTGGCTAGTCAGACTAACGGTCGATTGGTGGAAGTGACCGTCGATAATAGTGATATCGAGCAACTGAACCGATACGTTGAGCGCAATATGCAGCTTAATGGCGAATCTTCAATGCCTTGGAAAGACATGGGTTATCAACTTCTGTTTCCAATCGCGTTGATCATGATGCTGTGGTTTAGAAAAGGGTGGTTAGTGCAATGGTGTGTGATTGCGATGGTGAGCGGTACACTGTTGATGCCGACCAGTGCAATGGCGGAGAACATTTCTGTTAAAGCCGAGCAGCCACAAGTTGTGCAAAAAGTGAAGACCTTCGACAAGGTGGCGCAATGGTGGTGGGATTTGTGGCTGACGCCAGACCAACAAGGACAGCGTTTGTTCAACCAACAAGCGTATTTAGAAGCTGCAAAACACTTTGTCGATCCATTACGCAAAGGCACGGCGTACTACTACGCTAGCGAGTTTGAGCTCGCGCACAGTGCGTTTTTGGAAATGCAAAACGACCCGTCTGAAGAGGTTCGAGATTACGGTCTTTATAATGCGGCGAGTGCATTGGCGCGTCAGCGTGAATATTTGGCTGCACGTGACTTGTTAAAATCCCTAGCCAACAAGCCAACGTTGAGCGAGAGGCTAAGACCGGATGTTGAGCATAACTTGAAAGTGATTGGTGGTATTGTAGAGGACATCAACCGTATGAGTGAGAGTCAGGCAGGAACAGAGCAAGAAGCATCAACCGAGCTAGGCGATAACCCTCAAACCGCAGAAGGGGCGGATGAAAAAACGTCAGCGGAGTTGATGATTAAAGAGACGTTAAGTGCAGACGACATCTTAGGTAGCCAAGAATTAGCCGACAAATGGTTAAAGCGAGTCGAAGCGGATCCTAAATACTTCTTAAATGCGAAGTTTCAGATTCAATTGCGTTCAATAGAAACCGGAGAATCAACCTCTACTGCGAACGAAAATACAGAGGAGGCGGTGCAATGATGAAAAGCCACCGTTTTACGCACTTTGCTTTACCCTTGTGGTTAGTTATCTGTTTCGGTTTCCTCCTGAGCAGTAGTGTGTTGGCTCAAGATATTCGTGACGTTCAACGAAAGCATGGTGTTGAGTTACAAGCGTGGGTTGGTAAACAACCAACGGCTGGAGAGAAGCGTAAAACACCAAGTTTTAGCGTCAATGAGCAAGTTATTTTAACCATCGAAGTGGCAACGCCGCGTTGGTTTACGGGTGGTACGAGAATTGGCAATATTGAAATACCCAATGTTATCGCCAAACAACGTAATCAACTAGCAACCAACTTTACTGAGCAAAAAGAGGGACAAACTTGGTCGCGTCAACGCTGGGAAGTGACTTTGTATCCACAAGCATCTGGTGATTTTGTGATTCCACCTGTCGCTGTGGGCGTTCAGGTGTCGGCGCCGGATGGCGAGAAGGTGTCAGGCACACTTTATACGCAGCCGATTAAGTTCAAAACTGTCTTGCCATCGGGATTGTTGAGCGGTGATACGCCTTGGTTTTCTGCAACGCACGTAGACGTAAAACAAGAGTGGGAAACCTCCACTGAGTCACTCAAAGTTGGGGATGCAATCACGCGTAAAATCACCATTTTGGCTCAAGATTCACTATCTGTATTGCTACCAGACTTGTTGAAAGGAGAATCAACAACCCGTTATCAAGCATATCCTCAACCCCACCGTTTGACAGATACGCAAACACGTGGTGATTACCAGTCAACACGCACAGAAGAGAGCGTGTACGTGATTCAACAAGGTGGTGAATTAACCCTGCCGGATTATGAGTTCCGTTGGTGGAACAGTAAGACTCAGCAAGTGGAAACGGTGATGTTAGAGGGCAAAACTTTTGCCGCGAAGCACACGTTGAAGTCCTTCATCAGAACGTACTTTGAATGGATTGTTTCCACGCTTGTGTTGCTGGGTTTTGTGATTATTTCATTGGTAGCCATTAAACGTTACTACCGCAACAGACCGACACCAGCATGGCTGACGTTTCACCGTTTGTTAAAGGCTAAACGTTGGTCTGAAGCAAGGACCATATTGTACAAACAATTGCGTTTAAATACGGCCGAGCTAGAAATGACCAAAGCCGATACGAGTGAATCGTGGCAAAAAAGTGCGTCGCGAATGCAAAATGGTGAAAATAGCGCTCATTTACTGAAGTCGATGTGGCGCAAAATCCAGACCAAACAAAAACGCTTTAAATTCCGTATTCCGCGAGCGTTACCAGAACTGGACAAAGTCATTGGAAGAGATGGCAATGAATAAAACGGGGCGCTAATATAGCGCCTCGTTTTTATTAGAGAATAGAGTTCAAATGAGCCAAGAGTTTATGCGCCGCGCATTGGAAGTGTCCAAAAATGCGCTTCCTGAATGTCAACCCAACCCGCCGGTTGGCTGCGTGTTAGTGAAAGACAATCAAATCGTTTCTGAAGGTCATACTCAAGCGATTGGTGGCAATCACGCGGAAGTGGAAGCGCTGAATGCGTATCAAGGCTCGTTAGAATCGGTGACGGCATACGTTACGCTGGAACCGTGTTCGTTTGTTGGTCGCACGCCAGCTTGCGCGGTGACATTAGTCAAATCCGGCATAAGCAAAGTCGTCGTAGCCATATTGGACCCCGACCCACGCAACAGTGGTCGAGGTATCGAGATTCTAAAACAAGCAGGTATAGAGGTAGAAACTGGTTTATGCGGCGAGGAAGTCAGCGAGTTTCTTACCCCTTACCTAGGCAAAGCCTAAGTCAAGCTTTACGTTGCACTATGGTGCCAGTTTATGTGGTGAATGAAGTGCGTCAAAATTGAGTTAAAACTCATTAAAACAAGCGATACCGCCCATTTATTGCACTTGGCTACGTGAAGGATCATGCTGTTAGATTAAAATAGAGAAAGTGACTTTTGAAAAATTTAATAGCATGAAACCGACCGACCTTAATCTTATTCCCATTTTCACTGCCATCTATGAAGAGCGTAACTTGTCTCGGGCGGCGGCGCGTTTAAACATCACCCAGCCTGCGGTGAGTAAAGCGCTAGCAAGGCTACGTGATATCTACGATGATCCATTGTTTCATCGTTGCGTTAAAGGTGTCGAGCCTACCTCGTTTGCGATGGATATTTATCCTGCTCTTCTAGCTTCAGTACAAAATTTCACTTCGACATTATCGGCCTCTAGTGAGTTTGACCCTAAAGTGTCGAATAGAGTGTTTTCTATTGCCTGTGTGTCCGTTGCAAGTTTTGAGTTGCTACCTCAAGTCATGAAACAAATCCGTGTGTCGGCGCCAAATGTTGCATTAGAAGTACATCCGCTTTTTACGGAAGATTTTGAAAGTGATCTGCGGTTACAACGATACGATTTGATCATTGATATCACACCAAGAGCAAGAACGGTGCTAAAACTGGAAACTGTACTTACGGAGCGTTTGGTAGTGGTATGTAGCGAAGCGCATCCCCGCCTGAATGACGAGATTACGGCTGAACAATTTTTTGAAGAAGAACACGTAGTAGTTTCGCAGTGGCAGAGTCGTAAGAGCCTGTTAAACGCCGATGACATTGTCGACTTGGATAAGAGAAAGATTAAGTATCGAGCCTCAGGCGTACTAGAAATGCTCCCAATTATTTGTGGTAGTGAATACATTGGTTTAATGCCAGAGTCGATGATCAACTTGTTCAATAACACCTATCATGTTAAATCTTTATCAATGCCATTTGATGAACAAATGTATGAGCTTTGCACAATCTGGCATCCTAGTCGCACAAACGACAGCGCCCATCAGTGGTTGCGTTCACAGATTAAGCAAGCAGGAAAAGTCATCAACCAATAGGAAGTGCAATGAAAAAGACAATACGTGCCATCCTTAACGGAAAAAAAGCTGGGAATCCAGAGTTAAGAGATGCAATCATGAAAATGAGAGACAAAGGCATCGACGTACAGGTGCGTGTGACGTGGGAATCTCAAGACATGCCGCGGCTAGTAAAAGAAGCGGTTGATGAAGGCATTGAACGTATTGTTGTCGCTGGTGGCGATGGGACCGTCAATGAGGCGGCTTCTGCGATTATTCAAATTGACGAAGAAAAACGCCCTGAGTTAGCCATTATTCCCCTTGGTACCGCCAATGACTTTGCTACCGCTATTCAAGTACCTAATTCCATTAAGGCGTCTTTATCTCTTGCTGTTGAGGGGCAGTCCGCTTTGGTCGATTGCGTCAAAGCGAACGATCGCTGCTTTATTAACGTGGCAACAGCAGGGTTTGGCGCAGAAGTTACAGCAGAAACGCCTGTTGAACTCAAAAACTTTCTTGGCGGTGGAGCTTACACGCTAACTGGTGTTGTAAAAGCACTTGGCTTTAAACCATATGACGGAACAATAACGATTGAAGGTGGTGCGTATCAGGGAGAAATGTTGCTCGGTGCGTTTTGTAATGGGCGCCTTGCTGGAGGTGGGCAAGAGTTAGCTCCAAAAGCGATGATTAATGATGGGCTGATGGATCTAACATTGGTGCGCCCATTTTTACCTCATGAGCTGCCTAAAGTAATCGACGAGATCAATAACCCGAGTGAGAAAGGAGAGTTTGTGAAGTACACAAGAGCAAGCTGGTTGGAGATAGACTTCCCGAATCCATTACCTCTTAATTTAGATGGAGAACCCTATCATTCGAGAACCATTAGATTTGATGTTCAGCCTAAGAGTATACGATTAGTCGTACCGCAAGATTGCCCTTGCTTGACTAGCTAAACGAGCGTTTTCCATGATTATTGCGTAACACAGCCACTAAAATGTGGCTGTGTTATTTGTGTTGAGGTATTAGTCAACTTCTTAACGTTTTTGAATGGTCTCAACGTCTATTTGCGTAGTTGTCCAATCTGAATCAACCTCTCCTCGAATCATTACGGTATCTTTTGGTGTCACTTCTTGACCCATCCAATCTTCGTTGTCGATCTCTACTTCGATCTCACCAGTGTTGTCTTTGAACAAGTAAGTCTCGTTACCAAATGATTGAACAATATGCCCGGTTAGCACTACAGCGCTGTCGTCAGTTGCGTTGCGCGCCTCTTTCACCGTATTGATTGCACTGACTTCTGGACCATTAAACGCGGCGAAAACCGAGCTTGAAAGTAGGGCAAGCATGGATGTTAACAATACTCTTTTCATTATCATCTCCTTATATTAGAAGTAATAAGTTGTGCCTACGTTAAAGGATGCAGTGTTTGCGTAGCTGTCTAGTTGGTATTTAGCGTTTGCGCCAATGGTGAGCTTTGGCAACACTTGGTATTCCGCGCCCACAGAGAACATTGCGCCTAACTCGTTGCTTTTCTCCGAGCTATGGAAAAGCGTGTTGCTTATTTCCACATCGTCATTCGCGACAAGCTCATATTCTTGATGTTGAGCAACCTTGGCGTCGTATTGCGTGTAAGTTAAACCCGCTTTGAATTTTGTTGTCCATTTATCACTTAATGCATAGCTAAACACTGGTGCTAGCGAGACTTGTTTGGCTGTGATAGAGGAATCCCAATCCATTTCATGATGGTAATCTTTGCCATCGATTGACTTGATACCTAGGTTTTTTGAACGACTATCATCAAGGTCAAACTGGCTGTAACCCAGTTCCAATGCCCAGTTGTCATTAAATGCGTAACCGACAAAGCCTGAGAAAATACCGTCTTCAAGCTCAGGGTTGAGTGTTACGTTGTCAGTTGAAAAGTGAGGTTCCAAATCATGGTCAGTGGTGCCTAGTCCATATTCCAGACCTACATAAGGAGCCGCAGATACTGAAACTGAGCAGGTAACAAGTAACGCAAGAAGTGTTTTGTTCATTTTATTTTGCCTCTTCAAATCAACTTAGTGAGTAGAAGCGCATTTTGTGTGAAGAAGCGTGAAGCGATCGTGAAGAAACGAAAAAATGTTTAGAAAAAAGAGCAAGGGGCGATAACCGAGGGGCGGTTTGAGTGAACAAACACCAAGCTCTTTATATAGAGTAAGTTAAGTTGCTGCGACGTAACACACCGCAAACGGGACATTAAGGCGAGTAAACTCTTTAATCCAACGCCATTGGTTGTCTTGGAGTTTATCTCCTGGGCCTTTTACTTCAATCCATTCGAACTCGTTTCCTTTGAAAGCAATCAGATCAGGCATCCCATTGCGGTAAAGCTTTAGGTCACTCAATTGTATTTTAAATAGCGCCACCAACATGCTAGTTGGGATTGTATCGAGTGCCGTTTCGAGTAGCTCTTTACTTATTAAGCTCCAATGCACAAATGGATTGCTGATACCAAACTTCTCATCGTACCTAGTTAACAACGTATGAGTATTGCCCGTTTCCAACTCATCAAACGTCGCATCTATCAAAGCTTGGCGCTTGGTAACAAAATCAGAATGGTACAAATCCAGAGGACGATGTTGATAGGCATTGATGAATGCGCCTTCGATGGGAGCGAAAATCGCATCCCAAAAAGTGAGACCAAGTAATGCATTAAGCAGTGCATTTTCGGTGTAAAATACTGTCCAGCCTAAAGACTCAAAATACGCTTTGCTGGCGAGTTCGACTCTCTGTTGAGATAAATCCAGTTCAAGGCGGTATTCCGTACAGGTTGGCTTCGTCACTCTTGGCACTTTCTCGCCTTGTTGTCGTTTTAACCGTTGCTCAAGTTTTTGTGCAACTTCGAGCTCAGACACATCGATCGGTGAGTTAAGCATATCTGTGACAATGTCACCAAATAAATCATCATGGTTTAATTTGTCATAGATACGTGCGCGTCGTTCTCGGCTCGGTGTGAGTTGAGTTTGCCCAAATAGAGATAGGGCGGTCTCTAGATCATTAAGCCGTTCGTAATCACGTGCTATGTCATTCAACATGTGCTCGCGTTTACGATCTACGTAACGGTGTTTAACGGGCTGAGGCATTGCCTCAATTAATAAGTCGAGATTGGCTTTGTCTTTTCGGTCAAATTGCCAGTACAGGTTGGCCAACTGGCTCAGTTCAATTAAACGGTCTATTTGCTCACGTGAATCAAAGAAACGGCGCACTTTACTCAATTGATATTGCTCGAACTGATGCAAACCTAAGTCATCAAGCACAAACTGACTTAAGTCTTGATGGGTGTTGGCAAAAAACAGAGTGAGTAACACGTCGATCATATGAGCAGAATTGAGTTTGACGATCGTAAACTCAAGCCGCTCTATACGATCAAATTCCGTATTACTCAAATGTTCGACAAGGGCGTCTTTCTTGAGTGATTTCGGCAGTTCGGGATAAAGCGCGGAGATTTCTGGTTTGGTCAGTAAATTAGCCGCTAACTCTTGATGAGAAAGGGGTGGGGAAAGGGCTACAAACTCATGCTGACTCAATTCTGCCAGTGCTTCATTGATAGAAGGTATTTCTTGATAACTCAGCTTATCACTTCGAAACCAACATCCCTTTCGGCTGTATAAACGCACCAAAAGGCACTGGGCGTGTTTGCTCAAAGAATCAAACGAGCAAAGCCATGCGTGTTCTTCCTTGGTCAGTAAATCGCTGTACCAAGTTACTGCGTGATGAGTCAGCTTAAAGAAGTTCTCTAGATAGTAGTCTGGTGCAAGTTCGATAGGGCTTTCCATAAACGACCGATAACAAAAAAAGGCTTAACCCATAGGTTAAGCCTTTTTGCTATCAAATCAATTCGCAATTATGCGTTTTTTAGCTGTGCTACTTTCGCTTCAGACAATGGCTTAGTGATGAACGCAAGTACGATACATACTGCCATCATTGCCGAAGAAATTGTGTAAGCCAAGGTGTAGCCGTCGCCATTTGTCATCGAGAAACCAACAACCGCTGCGCCGATTGCACCACCGATACCCCATGCTGTGTAAAGTACGCCGTAGTTAGTGCCGTAGTTTTTCAGACCGTAGAACTCAGCCGTTAGAGTAGGGAATACCGCTAGAAGTGTACCGTAACCTACCGCTGCGATTGCTGTACCGATGATCAGTGTAAACTCAGAGTCGAACGTCGCGAACAGCACCATGTTTACGCCTTGTAGAACGAACGCAAGTAGAAGCGTACGAACACCGCCGATTTTATCTGCAAGCATACCCGCGGCAACACGACCGCCAGAGTTAAATACAGCAAGAATAGACGCTAGGTAAACCGCGTTTGGCAAGTTTGCTTGAACGCTTGCGATTGTCGTGATGTTACCGATG
This sequence comes from Vibrio sp. 704, assembly GCF_033339295.1. Classification (NCBI taxonomy): domain Bacteria; kingdom Pseudomonadati; phylum Pseudomonadota; class Gammaproteobacteria; order Vibrionales; family Vibrionaceae; genus Vibrio; species Vibrio sp. 704. Next base: position 438,105 of record NZ_JAWOUH010000001.1, read on the forward strand.
ATCATTAGACCAACAGAAGCTGCAAACGCGTACATGATCCATAGAGAGTAGAACTGTGGCGTTTTCAACATTGCTTTCCAAGTTAAGTCATCTGACTTTTTCACCGCTTTAGGTGCTTGGCCTTCTTTTACTTTAGGCTCCGCAGGTGTGTAGTCTGCTGGTGGGTTGTTGATGGTTGCTGCAAGAGGAACCGCAATCGCTAGGATACCAACACCAAGAACCATAAAGCTAGTTTGAATGCCCATGCTGTCTATTAGCGCAGAAGTTACTGGCGCAAGGTAAATAGCCGCTAGACCAAAACCTGCCGCAATAATGCCGTTAACCATACCTTTCTTCGAAGCGTGGAACCACTTCATCGCAGAAGGTGATAGGCATGCGTAACCAAAACCGATACCTGCACCTGTGATCACACCGAAGGTAATGTTCAGCATGAGTGGAGTGTCAACAAAGCCAGACGCGATCATGCCCAGACCTGTAAGAACAGTACCTAGGATAAGGATCATTCGAGGGCCCATGCGGTCTTGGAGAATACCTGCAATAAGAAGACAGATAGAGAAAGTGATGGTTGCAGTTGCGTAAGGTGCAGAAGCTTCTGCAGCACTCCAGCCTGATTCAGTTACCAGTGCCTTGTTGAATACACTCCAAGCATACAGGATGCCAAGACAAAGGTTGATACAGAACCCTGCTAACAGGATGCGCATAGCTTTATCAATCTTGCTCATTTTTATTCTCAGTTTTTCCTCTTATTGGCAATGCCGCAAAGAAGGTTGGTTTAAAGATGTTTTTTCTCAAAATTAGTTTGCGTTTTTCAACGTTTAACGCAATGAGCGCGGATTATAACCAATAAATATGTGATTGGAATCTCTTTTTACGGTTACTGATAAAATAATTTGCAACATTAAAAGTGGATGTGAATTCATGGTTTTGTATGTGGTAAGAACGTTGTAAAAAAGTGACATTTTTTTGTTCACTAATAACGAATGATGAGTCAAGAGAGAGAGGTTTTACGCTGTTGAGTGCACAGTTCACATTTCAAATAAAAAATTTCTAAATGTTTCCATGTTAACCATCTGTAACAAAAATGGCGAATTTATCATCTGACTGTCGTAAGTATCAGATGCAAAGGGTTTCTTAATTCTTAATTGTTAACCTTTTGTAATAATTGAAGCTGATTAGCTTTTATGTACATTAAGTGAGCAAAAAAGTAACTTGTAATTGCTGATTTTAGGCGCAGAATATAGTGAAAAATGAGTTTTCATTTATGAAGGGATGCTTTTTAGATTTGTTGTGAGGTGACTTATGAAACTGTTCCTATTACTCATGGCTTCGGTATCCGCTGGTATCGCATCAGCAGACCACATCCATTCATTTATGTTGGGCTTATCTATTGCTTCTTTAGCGGTAGGTAGCTGTTATTTCTTCGCATTTCGCAGCTCGCGCTTTCCACAGCTTGCTTTATTCCTACTCATTTGCGGTATGCTTTCTAAGTTGACGATAACCGTAGTCGGTGTGATGTGGGGAATGTCCGCGGAATTAATCACGTCTCCAATCGTATTCGCACTTTCATATTTATTCTTTTCGCTTGCCGTTACCTACTTATGGTTTAGCTACAGAGAGAGCATCACTAAGATTCCTGACCGATTTAAGTCAGCGTAAATCAACACATTAGAATAAAAAAAACGCCAGCACATTTGCTGGCGTTTTTAATTAAACGTAATTTTGTTCGGATATTGCTTTTAGTTTGATCGTGGCAATACCGTTAGGCACTCATTGGAACAAGCACCATAGTACCAATAATCACCGTGATAAGGCCTGCTAGAACTGGAACGGATGTGCGTTTTACAACCTCAAACGGGCTGATGTTTGCCATACCTGATGTCGCAACGATTACGCCAGATACTGGTGAGATAGTACGGCCTAGGTTTGATGCTTGAAGCATCGGGATAATTAGGAAAGCAGGGTTTAATCCCATTTTCGCAGCCAAAGATGGTGCTAACTCCACGAACGCATAAAAAGGCGCGTTACCCGAACCCGTTGCAATTGCTGCTGCAACTGTCAATGCAGTTAGAATAAGCATTAAAGCAACGCCGCCTGCACCAGCATTATCTGCTAGATGAAGTAGGTTATCGATAGCTCCGATAGACATCAGACCTTGTGCAAAAACCCCTGCGGCAACCAAAAGCATCACAACGCCTTTGAACGCGTCAGCCATGCCTGCGTAACAAGAATCTAAATCTTCTAGTGATTTCTTACCATCGAACTTATTTACAACATAATGGATCAGAGCTCCAAGGAAAATCGAACCAACCACAATAGTGTAGATGTCTAGACTAAGTCCTGGAATGGTACGACCGTTGAATAGGAAAACGCCGATGATAGGTAGAAAAGGAAGAGCTGCATAAAACGCTGGTGCGTCAGCTTTGATCTCTGATACATCAATTTTTTCCATTGGTGTATTTTCTTTCTTATCTAAGTATTTGTTCCAGAAGAACGCTGCCGCTGCCATGACAATGATTGCGCAAATAGAAACAGGCAACACAGTTTGTACCGCAAACACATCAAGCTCTAAACCAGACTTTTCTGCTGCGATAACAACATCACCAGAAGTAGGAGAAAGGATGATTGCCGCTGGAGAGGCACACACTGCAACGGCTGCTGGACGAGAAATGCCCATCGCGACCATCATTGGGAATAATGTCGCCATTAATAGTACGCCAAGGCCTGTTGCAGAACTTACCGCAAGAGACATTAAACACGCCACAATGTAAGCCGCTACCAAAAGGACGTAAGGAGACTTGATGACAGAAAGCGGTTTAGAGAACTGTTTCACTACCACGTTGTTCGCGCCGATATGAGTCATGTATGACGCAAAACCACAAAGCAGCATGATTTGCATACCAAGACCGCCACCGCGGTATTGAAGCATGTATTTCACGTATTCAAGCGCATCTGTCACCATGTTACCAGTTGAGGTGATTTTTGACGGCAGCACGTCGTGCCCCAAAACGCCAGTCATAAGAAGTAAAGCAATACCAGCTGTCAGTAACACGCCTGCAGCTTTATAGCCTTTGACAATAAAGTAACCCACCGCAATGGTAACCACTAAGCCAATTAAGAGCTCTAACATAGGGATCTCCGAATGTTATGTAAAAAAGAAAGAAACTGTTTCAGTTTATGACAAGGAATTTACAGAATTCTTAGCTGTGGCACGAGACAAATATGGGGCTTGCATGATCTGAGACAAATAATAATTTAATAAATAATTTCGTTAGATTGTATTGTTGGAATTTGGTTTTCTAAGTGTTATGTGCTGGTTTGAAGCTATTTATAGGAAGGAAAATATGACTAGGAAAGTGAATGAATAATGAGTGAATTGATTCACAATAGGAAAAAGACTTTACTCAATAAGCAATTATTGGAAAACACTCTTCACAACAAAAAAGCTTCGCCGAAGCGAAGCTAAGTAATCGTAAGAATGAGGATAAACTATGCGTATCGACGAACCATAAGGTTCCAACTACGCTGCTGCCGTTCGAACTCTGCTTTAATTTGCTGATACTTCATTTTTGTTACAGAACATTCGTATTTTTTTACCACACTGGCAGTTTTGGCACCGAGTACTTCTTTGCGCATCTCGTAGTATTCCTGCATGTGATGAACTAGAGTATCAAACTCGTGCTGTAGCTGATCGAGGATCGTTTGCGTGTTCGGTTTCGATTCTAGCTTTTCTCTTGCTTTCTTCAAAAGTTGACTCGCACGGGCTTTTTCAATTCTAAATGTAGGCGTTGTGCGCAACTTAGATGTGAGTCCTAGCCAAGAACATGACTTTATCAACCACTTCGTTGGGTCGTAATGCCACCAATACACGCCATTGCGATAGTCATTCTCGAAAATATGATGGAAATTATGGTAACCCTCTCCAAATGTGAAAAAGGCGAGTACACCATTATCGCGAGCAGTGTTTTTGTCTGTGAAAGTTTGCTTACCCCAAATATGTGCGAGGGAGTTAATGAAAAAAGTTGTATGGTGACTCATAAAGAGTCGAGCTGCACCAACGACCAATAACATCCCCCAGATATCACCGTATATCAGTCCTAGTATTACTGGGAAACCAATATTAGTCAGTAGGGCAAGTGGAACATAATACTTATGCTGCCACATGACGATTTTATCGCGCTTTAGGTCACGGCAGTTTGTATATTCGTTTTCCTTTGATTTATTGTAATCACGTAACATCCACCCAATGTGAGAATACCAAAAACCCCGCTTGGCTGAGTACGGATCTTTATCGTTATTGTCGACATGTTTGTGATGCACACGATGATCAGAAGACCAATGTAATGCACTATTTTGCAAAGAAAATGCTCCTCCAATCGCAAAAATGGCGCGCAAAATAGGATGAGCTTCGTATGTTTTGTGGCTCCAGAGACGATGATAGCCTGCTGTAATAGAAAGGTTAGTAAAACTAAATGCAATCACTCCCCAAATTAGATGTTCCCAACCCAGTCCAAAATGATATGCATACCAAGGCATTACAATAAAAGTTAGAACAAAACTGGCAGAAAATATTAATGTATTCAACCAGATAACAGGTGGTTTGTTTTGAGTCACAGGTGTATCCCTAACTTTGAGCTAACAACTGTTCGCCAGAATATCAGCGTACACATGTAAGTCAAATTAAAGTTAGACAAATGTGACTATTCCTTTGGGTGTAGATTAAGGAACTTGATGGGATATTTTGCTTTTAATTGAATAATGAGTAGTATTAAAAAATGAGCTCTGGCTTAAGGTGTATAAAATCTGCCAAGAAACAAGTGTTATAAAGGTGGAATATACCGAGACTCTATAAAGAAGCAAAAATGTAAGAAAATAGGAATACGTAATGGATTTACGATTAGCGGAATATAAGGACTACGAGCGCATTGCGCATCTTCATGCGGATAGCTGGAAGCGTCATTACCGTGGCATTCTTAGTGATAACTATCTTGAGAAAGAAGCGATTGACGACAAACTACTGATTTGGCAAACCCGTTTGACCAACCCACCATTCAATCAGCACATTGTCTTGGCGGAGGAGGGAGGTTTGCTACTTGGCTTTGTTTGTGTGTTCGGCAACCATGATTTCGAGCGTGGAACCTTTATTGACGCATTGCATGTTGATGACAGTTACCGTGGTCGTGGGATTGGTAAGCAGCTATTACTTGCTGTCGCAGAATGGCAACAGCAGTACTTTAAAGACACAGGTCTTTATTTAGAAGTTGTGTCGCAAAACATTTCTGCGATTGAATTCTATCGCCACATTGGTGGACAAGAGGATCAAGAGCGAACTTGGCGCGCACCTGATGGCAAAGAGGTGTTAGAAAAAGTATTCCGTTGGAAGAACGCCCAGTCATTAGTTAGTGGGATTGAGGAAAACGTGATTTACTCCTAACCTAGCGTTCTAAAACATTAGATAAGAGCAGTCTCAACACTGCTCTTTTTTGTTTATGCACCCTAACGTTATGTTTTATTGAAAGCTTTCTAGAAGTTAACCCCCATGGCTTTTAGTTCGAGCTCACATTGCTGAGCATTTTCAAACTGAATAGCAGCCATGCCAACTGCTCGGGCACCTTCAACATTGTAAGGCATGTCATCAAGAAATACTGTCTCTTCGGGGTTAAGCTGATACTTTGAAAGTAGAGTTTGGTAGATCTCCGCTTGTGGTTTTAGTAATTGAACTTCAGAAGAGATGATTGCTCCATCAAACAGTGGCCAAAACTCATAGGTAGTACGAAGATGTTCCACAATTTCGTTGATGTTGTCTGTGAGCGCATATACGCCATATCCGGCTCTTTTTACTCGTTTTAACAGCTCTATACTGCCGTAAAGTAATATTTGAGTGTGTTTTACATAATAAAAGAAGCGGTCCATTTCTTCCGTCGTTACTTGGTGTTCACGTTGATAACGCTGTTTTGCTTCCCTTTCGGAGATCGTCCCTTTATTTAAATCTTTCCAGATTTGTGATGAAAATAGCATCTGAGCCATTTTCTCTGATTCTACGGAACCACCAAATGTTAAGCGAACGATTTCTACTGGAGACCAGCGTACCAACACATTACCTACATCAAAAATGACATTTTTTATCTGGACAGAATTCATAACACACCCCAAGCCAATTGTTCTTCACCACGCTATATGCGGTGAGTGCTGTTTTTGAATCGTTGGAAAGTCGTGCCAAAGGCGCGACTTAAGTTTCTTACACAAAATGAGATTAACATCCAATTGGATACAGAGCGATTATCGCAAAATTGCACTAAACTATATGCAACTTTGTTTATTTGGTTGTAAATCAAGTGTAGCTGTCTTAAAAGATTGAAACTAAAGATAAGTATTGCGAGCTGTTTACGTCATTTCGCGCTGCTTATAAATGATGATTAATATATAATTAGTTAATAATAAAACGATAAAAGTGAATCAAAATCACACTATTGTGCGTCAGGCGGAGTAAGCAAAACAGATTATATGGACTCGATACGTAAGGTTTATCAATATGCAGAACCAAACCTAACTCTCGTTGGCTGGATGGGGTTTCTTGGCTTTCCGCTGTACTACTTTGTCTGGGAGTTTGCCTTTCCACAGGCTTATGAAAATTTATCTCTTAGATTGTTTTGCTCGTTATTGTTTTTCGGCATCATTTTTAGAAACCGCTTATCATCGACTTGGAGAGATTATGTTCCTATTTACTACCAAGTGACGATAACGCTGTGCTTACCGTTTTTCTTTTTTTATATGTTACTGATGAATGACTGGTCCAATGTATGGGTTATGTCGTTTATGTCTGCAATTTTCTTACACATTTTACTGGTTCATGTTACTAGGGTCATGTTTGCTCAAACCTTTGCTGGGATAGGTTTAGCAACATTCTTCGCTTGGGTTGCAAAAGGGTTCCATCTTGACTTGACCATGGATTGGACTCATGTGCCAATCTTTCTGTTTATTTATGTCTTCGGTAATTTGTTCTATTTTCGTAACCAAGTTGAACATGAAGCGAAAGTCTCGCTGGCAAAATCATTCGGGGCAGGGATCGCACATGAAATGCGTAACCCGTTGAGTGGGCTTTGCACTTCAATAGATGTTATCCAGTCGATCTTGCCCAACATGAAAGAGGCAGGAAAAGAGCAGTACGTCATGAGTGTAGAAGATGTCACCTTATTACGTGAAGTGAGTCAGGATGCAATGAACATTATCCAATCGGGTAATGAAACCATCGATTTATTGCTGACTTCGATTGATGAAAATCGAGTTTCTCGTTCTAGCTTCAAAAAATATTCAGCTCACTCGGTCGTTGAACAGGCAATTGAAAGCTTCAGTTATAAACGTGCCACTGATCGATTTGCCATATCGTTGGATGCGAGAAGTGAGTTTGAGTTTCTAGGTAGTGATACGCTGCTTAAATACGTTATGTATAATCTTTTCAAGAATGCCTTCCATCACCGTAAATCTGAAGATTTTCACATACATGTATCCATGATAAGTTCAGAACGCTTTAATCAAATTGTTGTAACCGATAATGGTGCTGGTATTGCTCCTGATGTTCTACGCAATATCTTTCAAGACTTTTACACCACCGGCAAATCAGGAAGTTATGGTTTGGGCCTACCGTTTTGTAAAAAAGTCATGCGTTCATTTGGGGGGAACATTGAGTGTCAATCTCAGTTAGGGGAGTGGTCTCAATTTACGTTAACTTTCCCACTAACGACATCTGATACCGTTACTGAAATCAAAAACGATCTGACTAAACTCAAAACCATTCTAACGGTGACTAGCCAAGATATCTTGGTGTCTAAAGTAACAGATATTAGCCGTTTTATGGGCTTTGACTCGACAATTTTAGATGTCAACCAAGTACTCAAAAAGAAAGAGTACGAGTTCGAATTCGATCTGATTTTTATCGATCTTGAGAGCTTAGATCCAAGAGCAAACCAATTGGATAGATTAGAATCTCTCTTGTCTTTCACTGAAGCACGCATAGTTTATCTTTTTGAGCATCATCCGACTCAGAGAGCACGTAAGGCTGCATATGAACCTATTTGGATCGAAACGCAAGCCTGGTTATTGAATACTAAACCAACTATTGAGCGTCTCTTATATGATTCAAGCTATGTATCGACACCAACGGCCTCGGTGACGTTAGATAATTCAAATAAGCGCACAATTATGGTCGTGGATGATAATGAATCTTTGCGTAAATTCACGGCAATGTTACTTGAAAAGCAAGGCTTTGAAGTGATTCAGAAAGAAGACGGGCAGCAGGCTCTGGATACACTAGAGCAAGAAGATGTTGATCTCATTCTGATGGATATCGAAATGCCAATTATGGATGGTGTAGAAGCGTCTAGGCGAATTCGAAGCTCGGATAAAAACTATGCGTCGGTACCTATTATTGCGCATACAGGGGATAGTTCACCTGTCACGTTGGACAAAATTGGGTCTTCGGGTATGTCTGACTTCATCGTAAAACCGGCGGATAAAAATCGTTTGTTCGATAAAATCGCAAACTGGATCTAATCATTCGCGACTTGTTTTCTTGAGGCGAGTTGCTCACAACGAATAACACGAATAAAGAGCTCAGCAAAACTGTTGAGCTCTTAGTTTTATCTACACACTAACTTACACAAACTCTAAGTCAGGGTGTGCAAATGCTTGTTGGCAGACAGTGAGTACATGATCAACTTCAGCAGCTGTCATGTCTGCATTGACTGAAAAACGGATGATGTTTTTGTTCCTTCCAGTTGCAGGGCGGCAAAACACTGCGCCGTAAACATTTCGCTCTTCGAGAAAGTCGCGGACTCGCTCAGTGTTTCTCTCGTTGCCGCATTCTAATGCGATAATTTGTGATTCACTGCGAATAGTAAATCCAATGCGTTTTAAACCAACGGCTAAAGACTTGGCTCTTTCAAACAGAATATCTCGCTTATCATCTGATTTTCTTATGACGTCCAGTGTTTTCTCTAGCCGAATGATCTCTTGCGGTAATACGGTAGAACTAAATATTGCAGGGTACGCCACAAATGGAAGCGTCTTCGCCAGTTTTTCTGGGCCTAAAATCGCGCCAGCACGATAAGCAAATGTCTTGGCAAGACTAACGGTAATAAAATCTACCTTATGAGTTAAGCCAAGACCCTGCAGTATCCCCGCACCTTGTGGACCGTGTGTACCTAAAGAGTGTGATTCATCTACAACCAGGCCGCAGTCAAACTCCTGTGCTATTTCGTAGATATCACGTAGAGGAGCGATGGTCCCGATAGTGCTGTAAACCGAATCCACAACAATGATCCCTGAACCGTGACGTGAAATCTGCTTTCTTAGGTGACTGGTGTTGTTATGCATGAACGGATGAATTTGTGCTCCGGCAATACGTGCGCCTTCCCACAAAGACATATGTGCAAAGAAATCAATGTACACAGGTATGTTCGGTGCACAAATAGTCTGCAATAAACCGACATTCGCAGCCCAACCAGATTGAGAAAGTAGACAACTAGGCATACCAACGAAACTGGCTAGTTGCGTTTCAAATACAGGTTTCGATTCATCGTCTTGTAAGAAAATCGCGGACATCACGACGTTGTCATCGTGCTGGGAAATCGCATCACGATGCGCGTTTTGAATCTCCTTATTATGAGACAGTGCAAGGTAATCATTGCTTTGCAGGACAACGGCATTACACGGTGGGCGTTTACCAAGAACAAGGTGTTTTTTGTTCTCATTCGGTTCGATTAGATCTTGAATATAAAAATCTAGGCGTTCCTCGATAAAGGAGGGAAGTGGTTTGCTTTGTATAGTTTCACTCATAATAAATCTCTTCTTCATATGGAAAAACGCCAGCGCTGACACTTATTCATATTGCGGATTTTGGGGAGAGTGTCACTAACCAGGTTGCATAAGTTTGCAGACCCTTGCAAACTCGACATTTGAGGGTTGGATGGTGGCTGTAACTCTATAGGGGCCCGGGGTCTAAACTAGTTTGTGCTTAAAGTTTATACGGCGATTTTGCGGTGTTTTTTCGTGCTTCATATCTGGGATTTTGGATGAGGAATATAAAGTTTGAAAAGTGAAAAAAATGGGCGCATTAGATAACAAAAAAGGCGCGAAAATCGCGCCTTGAAACATGAGTAGATAAGAGACAAGCTTATCGCTTATTACGTAAATAGCGCTTACGACGCTCTTCTTTACGCTTCGCTTTCTCTTCTTCTTTACGGGCGGTTTCAATCTCGACTTCAATCAGCTCTTGAGTGATCATTTCTGGGCGTTCTAATGTAATTTGGCCCAAAGTGCCTTGACGAAGTTCGTGCAATAAGATCTCTGATACTTTGTGCAAGTCAACACGTCCACCTGCACGTAGTGCACCGCGGCGACGACCAATTTCTTCCATGATCTCGATATCTGATTCTGGAAGCTCTTCAATTTGATAACGCTCTTTAAGTTTGTCTGCATAATGAGCTGCTAGGTATTCAATGGTATAGAATGCGACTTCGTCATATTCCATCGCTGTATCTTTTACCGCGCCAGTAGCCGCAAGGCGGAAGCCACTGTGTGGATTTTCCACTTTTGGCCATAAAATCCCTGGAGTATCAGATAATACGATGCCATTTTGCAGGTTGATACGTTGTTGATGACGTGTAACCGCGGGTTGGTTACCTGTTACAGCGATTGTTCGACCTGCGAGGGTGTTAATGATCGTCGACTTTCCAACGTTTGGGATGCCCATGATCATGGTGCGAATGTTTTTACCAATTTCTTCTCGGTGTGGGGCAAGTTTGCGGCAAAGCTCCATGATTCGATGCACTTCTTGTGGTTCAGAAGTCGTGATCGCCATTGCTTTTACATGTTGCTCTTGCTCCAAGTGCTCAATCCACAGTTGAGTTAATTCTGGATCGGCCAAATCACGTTTGTTCAAAACTTTAACGACAGGTTTGTCACCACGGATTTGAGAAATCAAAGGGTTTTCACTACTGAAAGGAATACGAGCATCCAGTACTTCGATGATCACATCCACTTGAGGGATTGCTTCTTCGATCTCTTTACGTGCTTTGTGCATGTGGCCAGGAAACCACTGGATTGAGTTATTAACCATTTGAATTTAATACCTTAATTTTTCTAATGCTCCAGCGGTTGTAAAGTAGCAATGTGAATCTTGAGTAATACAATACTAGAACGCATTTTCTAAAACTGTGTTTACTTCAAGCTGCTCGAAACCGCGGAGTTGAGCTTTCTTTCATGTTAATACGTCAGTTTATCATGGAATGATGATGAATCATTCAAGATGAAAGTAAAAAGCTATGGCGTGCAAACCTAAAAGCACACATCCCTTATGTATACCGACTCGCAGTGAATATCCGTCTGGGTGAGAGACCGAACGCAAACGCTGTGTAGTCAAAGGTGGATTGTGTTGTCAGATTGTTCTGACGGATTTTGGTTTTTTGATTTTATATCAAAGCTTTATTTTTATTTCGCTATTGAGCGAAGTTTGACTTTTATCTGACAAAAACTAGTCTGAGCTTCCATTCAGAGGAAGCAGTCATGCTCAGTATTCTTAGAAGTATTACGGTATCGTCCGTCGCCTTAATTTTTTTAGCGAGTTCTTTTTGCTCAACTGCCAAACAGAGTCCTAAACCGAAGGTCATCGTTGGTGTTATTGCGCAAGACGAAGCTAAAGACTCGTTTGACGGTAGCGTTGGTCCTTCGTACGGAATTAGTCTTGAGTATTTGTCTAACATTACTAAAGCTTTGGATTATGAGTTAGAACTTCGGACTTACAAGCATATTCCGTCTTTACTTGCGGATGTCGAAAGCAAGAAGATTGATGGTGCGGTTGGATTTAGTAAAACAGCAGCAAGAGAAAAGCGTTTCTTGTTTTCGATGCCTTTCTTTTCGAGCACTATCGCTGTTTGGTATCGGAATGCCACTTACCGAGATAGTGATGCGCGTGATCTTAAATGGGTGTGTGTTGAGGGCAGTGTGTATTGTGACAACCTCACTGAACGCGGTATCGATAAGATACATTACGTTAAAACACGTTTAGAGGCGTTTAATGAAGTTAAGCGAGGTAAAGCGAACGCGCTGATTTACACTTATGTTGGTATTACCCAATATTTGGATTTGAATGACATTGTAAAAGGGGTTGTCGATATTCCCAGTTGGTTGAAAAACGAAGAGGTGAGTTTTATCGCTTCGTTGGACAAACAGAGTCTGATCGATGACATCAACAAAATCCTTCAGTGGGAGCAAAATGGAAAAAACATTCGCTCCGTCGCCTCGAAAAATCCTTACCATATCAGTGATAAGTTATTGGTAGATTACCGACGTAATCATCAAAACAAACTAGTGATAACTTACAGCAGCAGTGACGAAGCTTATCCGTTTCTCTACCGAGATTCGCAAACAGGTGAGTTAGACGGTTTCTTTCCAGATTTTGTCGACTTATTGCAGTCTCGTACTGGCTTGAGCTTTAAGTATGTGAAACCGACGTCGAGCCTTTCCAATGGATTAACGGCATTTGATGCCGATATAGTCCCCATCTCTTATGTGGGTGAGCTACCTAAGTCAGATTGGTTGTTCACTAAACCATTCATGCACAGTAATTACGTGGCTATCCAAGCGGAGCAGAGCAAGCGCGATAAATCTGCACTGAAAGAAGCGGGTATTCTGCTCACTTTGAAAAAGCAAGGGTTAGTTCATTTGGGCACTTGGCAGCAAGGCCAAGTTGATCATTATGATGATTTGAAAAAGCTGCTTACCGATTTGAAATCGGGCGTTTTGGATGTGGCTTACATTCCTGACGACATCGTTCACAACATGATTGCACAAGATCAAGTCGATGGCTTGGTGATCAATGCGGAGGACGTTTTGACGTTCTCTAATGCATTTGCGGTTGCAAACCACAATACACAACTTCAACACATGTTGAACAGCATCATCGAAACCATTGATTCTAACGAGATCGAAAAACTGCTGCGTTCTCACCGAAGCTTCAAACTGACTTATGGCTATGACTCGGAGCAGATCGCTACATTTGTTGTTGCTGGTTCATTCATATTCTGTCTCATGTTAATTGCGGCGTATTTCATCTTATCTCACATGCGACTTAAAGTGAGGTTAGCCGAATTTAATGCTGACAATGAGGAAGCGGAAAAGCAATGGCTGATGGACATCATCAAAGAGATCAATAGCTTGGTTTTTATCCATAGTGAAAATAACCATATGGAGATGAGTAATTGTGCGAACTACAACAGTAAACAGTGCCAACAATGTAGTTTGAAAAGTGATTCTGCGCACGTTCCTCTAGTGAATAATTTTGATGAACTGACCACTGTTATTGCTGGAAAGCGTATTTCAGAAGAGGTTGCCTCGTCGGGCTGTGAACTTGATATTAAACATGTATATCGAGAACGCAAAGTCATCGCTTCTCCTAGCGGTAAGAACAAGTTTGTACTGACTGTGATTCAAGATATTACCCAGCAAAAAGAACGTGAGCAGGCGTTAATCGATGCGCAAAAAGAAGCGCAAACCGCGGTACGTGCGCGCGAAAACTTTTTGGCAACCATGAGTCACGAATTAAGAACGCCATTGTCGGCAGCACACGGCATCCTCGATTTGCTAAATCACCAAGTGACGACAGATTCAAATCGCGAGTTAATTGACCAAGCCATATGCTCGCTCAATCATTTAAATATGCTAGTAGACGAAGTACTGGATTATTCAAAGTTAGAGGCAGGGCACTTAACCGTCGCCCTAGTTAAGACCGACTTGCTTAAAACCTTGTGCGATGTGTTTCGAAGCTTTGAACCACGAGCGCTCGCGAAAGGTTTGGATTACAAAGTGACAATCAAACCATTTTCGAATGCTTTCATTGAAATCGACGCGCTGCGATTGGTGCAAATTACCACCAATCTACTCTCCAATGCGGTGAAATTCACTGCGGAAGGAGAGGTTGGAATCAGTGTCATTCTTCATGAAAAGCAGCTTATTTTGAAAGTGGCGGATTCAGGTATCGGCATGACGGATGACCAACTCGAAGGTATTCTCAATCCTTTTGTTCAAGCGGATGACACTATTACGCGTAAATATGGCGGCACTGGATTGGGACTGAGCATTGTTGACCGATTGATCGACTGCATGGGCGGCGTGCTCTGCATCGATTCACAATTTGGCTTGGGCACGACGATTACCGTCAGACTGCCAATTGAGCATTGCGACTCTGAGCCAGACGTTTGTTTGAACTGGACGTATAGCGAGAGCTTACCACTTAATATTCGCCAGTGGTGTGACGCCTGGAAAATGCGTCCAGCAACGTTAAAAACAATGGTGGCGAACCTTCACCCTATACACGACAGCGATGCCAGTTTTAATGGCCTAATGCTGCGTGACGAACAAAGAGTACTTGGCAGTCTTACGTTAAGAGAGCTTCAGTATCCAGATACATTGTTCAATTTACTCAGCCAAACGCAGCAAGAAACCAAGCTTAATGACGTAAATCAAGAAGTGGTTTCTTGGGTCCTCGGCACGGTACTGGTCGCAGAAGATAATCCCATTAACCAAAGCGTGATAGCAATGCAGCTTCATGAACTTGGAATCGAACCTGTCATTGTGAACAACGGCCGCGAAGCATGGGAATACATCAACCAAGATGAAAACGTTGTGTTGCTGCTGACCGATTTTCATATGCCAGAAATGGATGGCTATGAGCTTGTTAGGTACGTGAAAAGCTCCGAATTTAAAGCAATTCCAATCATCGGTGTGACAGCAGAAGATGCTCGTCTTGCCATTGAACGTACACAGGATATCGGCATTGATGACGTGCTCTACAAGCCCTATGACCTTAATCAATTAAAAACCGTTTTGATTCCATTTATTGGCGAAAAAGAGAGGGGTAGGCTGCCCGGCTGGATTAAACGGTTCAAAGCACAGGACGCAAAAGAGATTGCGCGCGTGTTTAGTCAATCAATGTCTACAGATATAAAAAACTTAAACGCCGCATCAACTGAGCGAGACAAAAAACGGGTCATTCATGGCATCAAAGGAGCGGCTGGGGCGATAGGGGTAAGCATGCTGACTGAGCTTTGCATTGAGGCAGAACGAGTTACTGCTGCGGAGTTTGACAGGCGAACAGCGGAGCTAATTTTACGAATCGAGCAGGAGATCGAAAACATAAACTATTGGGTAGAGACAAATGAATACACAATTTAATGTGATGGTGATTGATGACCATCCGCTACAAACCACAATACTTACGCAAATATTGGATCGCTATTGCGCGCAAGTCATCCCTTTTAACTGTGTGGATGCCGCTATTCAGAGTGTGCAGGAACAATATTTTGACGTGATTTTTTGTGATATCCAAATGCCCGGAAAAGACGGCATCGATATGATGGAAATGCTCGATAAAGTCCAGTACCAGGGGCAAGTTGTACTGGTCAGTGCAATGGAATTGACCATTATTTCTGCGGTAAGAGCCATGTGCGAGGGATTTAGCTTTGAAGTATTAGGGAAGCTGCCCAAGCCATACGATGAAAATGAAGTCGTTGATTTGTTGGGTAAAATAAGAGATGAAAAAGCGAAACAAGTCAGCTTTGCTCAACCGATTGAAGTGGAAGATCAAGAATTCCTGTTTGCTCTGGCTGAAGGGCGCGTGAAAAATTATTACCAGCCTTTAGTCGATGTGCAAAGTGGGGAAGTGCTTGGGTATGAAGCGCTCGCGCGTTGGAATCATCCTATTTATGGTGTGTTACCCCCTCATTATTTTTTGCCAATTGTAGAGCGTTGCCGCCTTTCAGGAGAGTTGTTTCAAGCTGTATTGAGTAATGTTATCTATGACATGAAACACCGCGGATTGACGCAAAACGTATCCATCAATGTAGACCATGAAAATTTAGAAGATACGGCGTTCTCTCATTACTTTTTACAGCAATGTTTAGAGAGCGAGATTGACCCATCACAAATCACCATTGAAATTACAGAGCGAGATACATTTCAGACTAGCGCGTCCCTGTACAAGAATTTACTCAAGTTGAGGATGAACGGTGTCACTGTCTCAATAGATGATTTTGGCACGGGTTCATCAACGTTTGAAAAACTGGCTCAACTGCCATTCAACGAGTTAAAAATCGATCGTTCGTTTGTACAAGGTGTCGAATGCGACATCAAAAAACGCAACATCGTTGTTGCTATTTGCGCGTTAGCGAAAAGTTTGAATATACGACTGGTCGCGGAAGGTATTGAAGACGAAGTCACACTGCAAGCGATACGTGAGTATGGGATTGATCTTTGCCAAGGCTTCTACATTGATAAACCCATGCCACTAGAAGCCATAACCATACTAAATGAAAGATATGAATAAATTGAATTACTTGATCTTTGACGATCATCCTCTCGTTTGTGTTGCAATCAAGTCGTTGTTGGAAGAGTTAGGGAAAACAAATGGGGTATTTACTGCAACATCAGCGAAGATGGCATTACAAATATTGAAAAAGGAAGAAATTCAACTGTTGATCTTAGATGTGAACTTGGCAGATTGCGATGGGTTTGATTTCTACAAACGTATCAAATCCCATGGTTATGAAGGCAAAGTCATTTTCTTCTCCGCTGAAACTAGCCAAATGTACAGCCAAATGGCTTTTCGTTCTGGCGCTGATGGCTATGTGTGTAAATCGGAAAATCACGACATTCTTAAAGACGCGATAGAAGCGGTAGAGAAGGGGTATACCTTCTTCAAATTTAAGCAAGTTGTTAACAGCGTTCGAGAAATGCCACAACTTTCAAGCAGAGAAAGTGCAGTAATGAAGTATTTACTACAAGGAAAGTCCAATAGAGAAATCGCTTCAGTGCTATCAATAAGTGACAAAACAGTCAGCACATACAAACGCCGTCTATTGGATAAATTTAACGTAAAGAACATTGTTGAGCTAACAAGAGTGGCGGGGGCGTAAGACCGCATCATGACACTTAAAAGTATCGCGTTGTCTCTTTTCATCGCAACATTACTATTCGTCACTTCTGTCACAATGATTGGTGCGGTGTTAATTTCTTATGAAGTAAAGCAGTTCAACACTTACGCGAATAATTTAGCCAAAATAAAACAAAAAGTAATTCTCATGGGGCTATTGACGGAAGCGCAGCTCGAGCAATACAAAGGCATGAGCGTGAGTGAAGTAGAAGCGCAAACAGAGCTGAGCTTTCAAGATGCGATTTACTCCCTGTCACCTTATGAAAAACTCAATTACGTTGAAGCTGTTGCACGGAAATCGCTTCATCAGGCTGAAGCGTATTTATCAAATGCGTTCAATCGACAAAATGCCGTTATGTATTTTCGTTCTTATACTGGAAACAAACTCATCTTAGAGAGACCGATTGAAGCGCTAGAGGGAGTGAAAGCCACATTTGATGTTGATTGGTGTAAAAGTAACTATTCTTGTGTGTTAGCCGCGTGGAAAGAGCAACTAACGGACCGGGTATTGTTTTCCCTACCATTTAAAACGACATACTCCGATGACATGGCGATAAGCATCATGAGTCCGGTTTACTTTCAAGGTGAGTTAGTGGGAGAGTTCTCGGAACAATTATACCTCTCGCCGCTTTATAATGATGGGAAAGCGGTGGATGTTCAAATAGCGAATGGGAACAAACAAATGGTGATTTATTTCGCTGGCTACCCCTTTCCATCATTCGCGTACACCCAATCATATGTCGCAGACAACAACAATCTTATCGTTTACATGTACCCATTCAGTAAAATTGTATTGGATTACGTGTTCTTGTTTATCATCTTCTTTTTCGTAACCTTAGCGTATTACAACAAAGCTTATGAATCTAAAGAGAGCAAACTTCGCCTCGCGAAAGCACTGACGAACGTGACGAAAGATGATTTAACGGGATTGTTTAACCGCAGAGTCTTTCAAGATAGCGAATTCAAACGTCGTTTGGAAACCGCGCCATATTCCGTCATTGCAATAGATGGCGATAGGATCAAGAGAATCAATGACCATTACGGTCACCATGTAGGGGACGAAGTTATTGGGATTATTGCTGATGCTATGTCTAAAGTGTTTCGAAATAGTGATTATCTAGTTCGAACTGGTGGTGATGAGTTTGTTGCGATTCTGCCAGGTTGCAGTATCAGCCAATCTTCAATATTGGCGAAGAAGCTTCGTAGTGTCGTTAAAGATAACCGACTAAAGACCTTGGATATCGAAGTTAGTGTGAGTACTGGTATCGCGGCGAATGAATTACACGAAACCCTTCAGGACGTTATTGTACGTGCAGATGAAGATCTCTATGAGATGAAAAAACACAGACAAAAGTCCCATTAAGCAGCGCTAGTATTGACTCAATGTTAAGTTACGGAACATAACCATGACATAACTGTTTGATTAATTTGACCAAACAGAATGAGTGGTCTTTTATATTAGAGCAGTCAACAAATAGTGATTGCTCTATTTATTCTCGACCTTACATTTGGTGTCGCACGTGAACAAAGATCTCGACTTAAACTTACTTAAAATACTTGTCTTACTGGATAAGCACCGTCAGCTCAAGCCCGTTGCGAAAGCGATGGGGAAGAGCGAAGCGTCAATTAGCAAATACCTTGCCCGATTGCGACTCCAGCTAAACGATGAATTGTTTATTCGGCATCCTCACCACATGGAACCGACGGACTATTTAAAACGTCAATTACCTAAAATTTCCGATGCACTCGAGAAGCTTGAAACTTGTCTAATTAGAGATGAGTTTGAACCGGAAAATTACGAAAAAGACATCACCATTTGTTTGCCGCAAACCGCTCAATACTCATTTGGGCATTTACTTGCAATGGATTTAATGGCGCTGTTTCCCAAGGCGCACATTTCGATAGCAACGATTACAGAGTATACGATAGAAGAGATAATCCTAGGCAAAGTGGATGCGCAGTTACATTACTTCAACGAGGATGTTCCGAAATCTGTTTATCAGAAGTTCATCGGCTATGCGCCTGCTGTGGTAGTTGTCCCTGAAGAGCTGGGAATTGCCACCCTGGAAGAAGCGGCCAAACTTCCCTTTATCATGTTAGAGATTATCGGTTGGAAAGAGAAAGAGCAGCTCGTTAAGCGTGCAATGGAAAGCCACGGTATGGTCATCAACCGTATTGCGGCTCTAGACAACGTAAGCAGCGTATTGAAGCTAATTAAGCAAAAAAGCGCCGCAACCGTGTTACTTGAATATCAGGCGCCAATTGATGGATATAAATTTATAAGAGTGCCAGAGCATTTTTACCCAGATGGCTGGCCAAAAGTGGTTGTACAGGTGAAGCAAAGCTTAAGACATGATGCAATGCACCAGTTGTTAATCGGTGCTATTGCAAAATACATGAGCGCTTAGCGGCAAAACTCAATGTTTTCTGACTGAGGAATAGTATGCAGAAGTTCAATCAACGTGTCCGCATGGTACTTTTTCAGAATACGCGTTTTGTAGGTGCTGATTGTTTTAGCGCTGAGTGAAAGTTGTTCAGAAATCTTCTTATTTGAGTAGCCTTGTACAAGATAATGGAACACCATGGCTTCGCGATTTGAAAGTGTTACGTTACCCGACGATGGTGTGTGAGTCGACTTAAACATTGAGTAACCGCGTGAAACACTCACAATTGCGTCAATAATGGTCTCTCTTGTTTCATGTTTGCTTAAGAAGCCATTTGCGCCCATTTCGTACGCTGCTTTAGAAAGACTCGAGTAGTCACGTGAAGAAACAAATAACAGTCGGCCACGATATCCCGTCGCTAAAATGTTTTTGGCTAAACGCATACCATCGCGGTCGCCAAGCACTACGTCTAGAATAATCAAATCAATCTTTTGGCCTCGAACAAGATCCATCACTTCCGCACTGTCAGTGGTTTGAATCACTTCAGCTGCGTTGATTACAGATTCAACTAGAGAAGCAAGTGCTTCGCTATACAATGGTTGAGCGTCGATAATAAGAACATTATTCAAAGTGAACCTCACCTAATACATCAACTAGTGTGCTGTCAGGCGACAGCGCAATTGGATGAATAGGATTGTAGGAAAAACCTTGCTAAGAGGAAGGAAAATGACTCTTTCCAAAAGTGAAAATCAGTGTCTTGATTATGGGAATAGCGATGTCAGGTATTGAAATACCTAGTGATAGGATGATTGCTTAAAACTTACGCTGACAGAAAACTAACAAACTGAAAGTGTTCTTTCAGTGTTCTATGCCTTCAGATTTTCTTGCGATGCCTCTAGCGCTTCGATTTAAACCCGTGTTCACAAGCGCAGTTTTATACCATGCCACTTGAAGAGAGCTTGTTCTACACCAGGCATGAGCACGCTAGCCAACTTTGCACTGATATCTGTTGGATAGGTTTGGCTATTGACGCTGAACATCACTTCAAATTATTTCTAAACTTTTCATTGACTCGGCCGCTAAAAGTGGAGGTGTTAATTCGCACTTTGGCCACTCATAATGTCGTGTTCAAAAATGAGACAATTTTACATGGTTTGGTATGGAAATGTGCGTTAGCCGTCCTTTTGATGGTTTACAAATTTTGTTGTAACGACTAAAAAGGACTTTTGGATTTTTAGCCAGAGAATGGCTTCTCATGGCGTTTGCATCAAACTTTTTCTGATGCGTATTTTTGGTTGGATAATTGGCTTTATGAGTAACGTAACCAGCACCATTTTGACAGAAAGTGGTACCAATGAGCTTGAAATCATCGAGTTTCATTTAGAAAAAACATTGCCAGATGGCAGCACAAAAACTTGTTATTACGGCATTAACGTTGCGAAAGTACGAGAAGTGATTCGCGTGCCAGAAACAACCGATTATCCAAACGCACAACCTCATATGATTGGTGTGTTCTCATCCAGAGATGTACTGACGCCTTTAGTGGATTTAGCTGGTTGGTTAGGTGTGCCAACACGACAAGATCTGGAGCGCAAGTTTGTAATCGTTACGGATTTCAACAAAATGACCAATGGCTTCTTAATTGACAGCATTTCGCGTATTCATCGTATCTCTTGGAATGATGTGGAATCACCAAGTCAGTTTTTGGAAGCGGGCGAACAAGATTGTGTAGTAGCCGTTGTCCGTAAAGAAGGCAACCTGATCATGATTCTCGACTTTGAAAAAATCATCGCAGACATCAACCCAGAACTGAGTATGGAAAAATACGATGTGAAAGGGGACAAGTCGGTGGATCTCAACCAGAGAATGGTCGGTAAGCGTAATGCTAAAACGATCATGGTGGTGGATGACTCAGCATTTATTCGCTCTTTGATCCAAGATACATTAGCTTCTTCAGGCTACAATGTGATCACATGTAAAGACGGTGGTGAGGCGCATGAGAAGTTGATGAGCTTGATCGAGGTTGCGAAAGAAGAAAACTTGCCAGTTAAAGAGCTATTAGATGCGGTGGTTACGGACGTAGAAATGCCTCGAATGGATGGTATGCACTTAGTGAAGAGACTACGCGATACCGAAGCGTTTCATGAAATGCCGATCATTATGTTCTCGTCATTGATGAGTGAGGATAACCGAGCGAAAGCACTATCTCTTGGCGCAAATGATACGATTACCAAGCCAGAGATTGGCCGCATGGTGAATATGATGGATAAATACGTGTTTAACTTTGCGTAAAAAACCGATCAGATGAAACAAATAAGGCTGCCGATTGGCAGCCTTATTTTTATTGAGGGCAGGGAAGAATATCTAAGGTGTAACTCTCGTTTGGAGTCTGCGGTGGCCCATATAAAATTCCGCATTGTGTAAGGCTAGCTCTTTTTTCGTCGGCTGCAGCAATGACCATTTCGCGAGTTGTTGAACCAGCCGGGTGATGAAATGTTTTCCAATCCGAGTCTTCTTCGTTCAGTCCTTGCACGAGTAACTTCATCGATTCGCTATCAGAATCAGGATATCCATATAAAAAAACACAGCGCTTTGAACCACCAATATTACAGCTGTCAAATGGTAAATCTGCCATTAAAGCACTGTCTACGAAGTTTGAAACGTAAGGCTTGCTTTCCAATCCCGCAATCGCCATTTTCCCATAACCGACGCCTAATGCTGACGCAATAGCGCCTTTCATTCCTTCCAAACGTGCTTCACGTGCATCACTTTGAAGGTTTAAAAAGCGTGGCGCGGCAGTGACAGCAAGAATACCGAGCACGACAATAACTACGACTAACTCTATTAGAGTAAATCCCGTTTGTTTTTTCATATTATTTTCACAGCAAGTTAAAGGTAGAAAAACACTGACCGTACACTTGTTATTGTGTAAATAAGTACGGTAATGACAAATCGATCAATAGTATAAAGAGGTGAGTTGTAAAGTGCTATACCGACGCCGCACTAATTGACTGAATCCATTAAATGCAATGGAGAATTCATGGGTCTAATTCTGCTAGATTTTAAGAGGTCATTAATTCCGCTGAAGAAATGCTGCGTGAACAGGCGAGCATGAATCCTCTTCGATGTAAGCAAACATGTACATCAGCGGAATGAAATACAAAATGCAAATGAGGGCGAACCGCACAAATGGATTGTCTTTTTATTCACTTTGATGAATGCTACGCGGAATTCATATCGCAGTATGCCTGAGGTATTCATCATGCGAATGTGCTTTGGTTTTGTGTTTATTTTTCAAATATAAGAATAATCTAAATGGAATTCGATTCGATAAACTTCCTTGCAATAGGTTTGATATTTCTTGGCTCTTATGTCCAGACCGCAATCGGTTTTGGCTTGGCTATTGTTGCCGCACCTTTACTGATTCTTTGGGCGCCAGAATATGTTCCTGCGCCAATCTGTTTAGTCGCGTTATTTATTTCGTTGATGAATGCGATGAAGCACCGCAGTAGTGTTGAAATCGGCGGCTTAAAGATGGCGTTGATTGGGCGAGTGCCGGGATCAATTGCTGGTGGCTTGCTACTCTTTTTTGTATCTACACAAACTCTCACGCTTTGGATTGGTTTGTTGGTGCTGTTTGCAGTCGTGGTGAGTGTTTTACCGTTTCGGGTTGAGCCTACGCCTTCGCGTATGACATGTGCTGGTTTCTTTTCTGGGTTGTTTGGTACCAGTTCTGCGATTGGAGGCCCTCCGATGGCGTTATTGTTGCAGCATCAAGAAGCAAATCAGTTACGCGGCAACTTATCGGCTTTTTTTGTTTTCAGTTCGATTATTTCACTAATAGTACAAATCCCAGTGGGCTTCTTCACATTGCATCATTTGGTTATTACTATTCCTCTATTACCTGCTGCGGCGCTTGGTTACTGGCTAGCAATGAAAACTACCCAGTCGTTACCAAAAGAAAAGATTCGGTTTGGGGCACTTGTGTTGTGTTTTGTGAGTGGCTTTACTGCCGTCGTACAAGCGTTGAGCCAATAATGCCATCTGCATCATAAAGCCACTGCGGGATTGCATTCCTTTTTATGTAAGGCGGACTTGTTTACTTACGCCAAATTGGTCGTTTAGATGGGCGATAGTTTTATGAATAACACTCGTTATGGCACTTTTATGGCAGCATTCTCCTTTGTGATCTGGGGATTGCTACCAATTTATTATCGTTATTTACCAAATGCTTCTATGGATGAGTTGCTAGCATGGCGAATCATTGGGTCTGTACCTGTCGGGTTTCTAATTGTACTTGGGATAACCCGTCGAGGGCTGAATTGGAAAGAAATCTGGCTTGATAAAAAATCCTTGTGGTACACGTTTGTGGCGAGCAGTTTGATGTGTATTTCTTGGAGTGCGTTCACTTGGGCTTTGACCCATCATCGGGTCATCGATGCCAGCTTAGGCTTCTTTATTGGACCATTAGTATCTGTTGCGCTGGGCGTATTTATTCTTGGGGATAGGCTCTCAAAAGGCAAACTTATTGCAATAGTGTTGGCAACAATTGGTGTTATGTATCAAGTGATTCACTATGGTCAGCTACCCGTTATCGCACTAACGATGGGGTTGTTCTTTGCTTTGTATGGGCTGTACAAGAAGAAGATAAATTATGACTGGAGTACAACCTTGTTTGTTGAGGCGTTGTTACTGACTCCAGTTGCACTCGCCTATTTGCTCTATAAACAATGGGCAACTGGTGAACTGGCTTCGGGCACAGATACCACAACATTGCTTTTGTATTTTGGCAGTGCACCTATCACACTTTTACCACTCGTATTTTATTCTATCGCAATACGTATAACTAATTTATCAACCGTCGGTCTAATGCAATACATCGAGCCAAGCTTGCAGTTTGTGTTGGCAGTTATGTTTTTTGGCGAGTTGTTTGACGAAGTGAAAGCGGTGACCTTTGCATTTATTTGGGTAGGGCTGTTGTTCACAATTTTTGAAAGTATTATCAAAGGGCATCGGCGCAAAAAGCTGGTCAAACACCCCTTATAGTGGTTTCAATATTCTCACATATTAGCTTCTTTATTCTTATGCCCTCATTCGAGGGCATTTTTAATACCATAAAGCATTGGCTTTCGTTTTTTGCC
This sequence comes from Vibrio sp. 704, assembly GCF_033339295.1. Classification (NCBI taxonomy): domain Bacteria; kingdom Pseudomonadati; phylum Pseudomonadota; class Gammaproteobacteria; order Vibrionales; family Vibrionaceae; genus Vibrio; species Vibrio sp. 704. The sequence continues at coordinate 462,611 of NZ_JAWOUH010000001.1, forward strand.
CGAATAGAAATCATAACTTGAGATTATTTGACGCATTATCATAATGATACCGCTATAGTTATAGCCAAGTGACACGCTTATATAAGTGAAAACCAGATCAAGAAGGACGACATATGATCACAGCTCTGTATGCCAACATTCTCGCAATACTCATTATTTGGTTGGCTGTTCAAGTAATTAAGCAACGTCGCTTAAATCAAATTGCTTATGCCGATGGTGGGGTAGAGGCTCTACAAATTGCTCGTAGTGCCCAGAGTAATGCGACAGAATATATCCCCATCACCCTGATTTTAATGGCACTTTTAGAATTTAATAGTGCTTACCCAACATGGATACATCTCACCGGTATTATTTTTGTAATTGGTCGAGTTATTCATGCTAAAGGCATATTGAAAAAAGACTTGAAAAAGCGCATTAGAGGGATGCAGGTGACATTTCTGGTGATACTTTCATTGGTTGTGTTAAATATGATTTACCTGCCATACGATAAGTTATGGTAAGTCTGCGACGTTACATTCCACCACCTTGGGTACTCGTTCTGATTGGATTAGTACTGAATATTGGCGCGATCATCGTTACTAGCTTAGTCCTTGATAAGTTGGGTAAACAGCACTCGCAGCTCGCAGAGCAAACAGCAGAAAACTTGTATTCCATCCAACTCGCATGGAACAGTGTGGAAACCCTAGAAAGGAAAAGAGAAGCTTTACTGCTGCATGTGCACATAAGTCAGAGCGTAGCGATACCTTTAGAGCTAGAAGAGGTATTAGCAGGGCATTTATCTTCTTGGGTTCTCAACGAGTCGGATGAAATAAAAATTGATCAACTTCCTCAACTGATGTCAAAGATAAATCAGGCACAAGCTTCGTATAGAGACCGCATCGATAATTACTACATTGAGAATGTAGAGCTCAATGAGGTAATGGCAAAGCAGGATGAAAAGATCGCTTGGTACAAGAATATCGGACTCTTCTTGCAAGTATTCGGACTTGCGTTAATCCTTGCACGCGACTTAGCTAGGAAGCAATAAAAGCAAGAGCTAAAGATCAGGTTTATTGCGAAATGCCAATGATAGTTTGCAAATTGCAATTTATTCGGTGAGCAAACAGTAGCTATTGGTTAAGTTTTAATGAAAGTGATTAAATAACAACCTGTTTTTGTGCGCTGAAAAGTTGGCACGCCTCATGCTTTAGTATGAGTGACCCTTTCTAAGCCGAGGGTCACCTAGCCAACTGACGTTGTTAGTGAACCATCTTGTTCACAAATATATACAGCCAATCACGACTCCTTGTGGTTGGCTTTTTTTTATGCAGTCTAGAACTGTGCTTTAATCCAGATCATGCGATGGTCGGAAGATACATCCTTACCATCACCATACTTACCGATACGTGCATCGTTAAATAGTTTACGGCCTTCTTCATAAGACGCTGACCAGTACACACCAGAGTCTATTACATTCAAATTTGCTGAAGGCAAGGCATAGTCTACCCCTAAGCCAAACGTTGAAGTGATGCGATTCGGATATGGGTGAGTTGAACTGCGGTCAACAGCGTGTTCAGCTGCACCAAAGCTTGTTGGGTAAAGCTCACCATTCATCACGGTTTGGTTAACCAATGGATCGTTGTGCAGCTCTTGCATTACAGAGCTAATACCGTCACCAGCCACTGGATCAAGGTTTTGATCACCCATCATTACGAATTTAGCGCCGTTCGTTAAGCCACCTGTTTTACCCGCATCGTCGTAAAAATAGTCTTTGCCTTGAATGTAATGATGCCAAAACTCCACTTCTGCTGCGTTTTGCGCTTTGTTTTTACCGGTGTCGAATACTGGTGGAGTAGGATGAGACATCAACAAGTGTACAACTTCCTCGCCATTGCGTGTTGGAATGATGATTGGCGCGTCGACGTGATTTTTCGAAGATAGACGCACTTGATCCCACTCTTCCGCTGAGTACCATTCATCACCACACTTCATGCCGTCTGGAATCTTTTGCGAACCGTCACAGATAGTAATGGTTGGAATTTTCGCACCTTCCATATCTTTCCATTTAAATGCTTGGAATGTACGTGTGTTTGCCGTGTCAATTTTATACTTAGACATAAGGGCAAATGCATATTGACCATGGTACATGCCAAAGCCCCATGCATCACCTGGCATTTGACCTGCGGTTCCGTTGTTGTCGAGATCAAACTCACTCAACAACCCTGTATTAGTTGAGTAAGATTCAGCATAAGGGTATTCAATAGGCTCAAGGTTTGCTTCACCGCCCGCGCCATTGATGCTTTGCGCGACAGACAGGTAGTTCTTCTGGAATCCTTCAATGGCTGCTTTGTTTTCACCTGTTCCATCGTTGTTGTATTCCGCCATCATGAGAACATCAGGACGATTCTTTTGAATGATTGCTGCAACGTTACGAATTTGAATGACTTTTTCCGCAGTGGTTTTGTCTTCGGCTGCGATTGAACCGTCTAAATAAGAGGTGACCAACGCAGCTTGCTGCGTTGGTTCAATTTGCATTTCATCTACCAAAGTTTCGAAGGTAGCGCGGTCAAAAGAGAGGTTGTAAGTCGCTATTTTTACTTCTTTAGGCTGAACATTGACGTATTCAGTATCGTCATTACATCCAGATAGTAGAGCGGCGCCAACAAGGACAGCGATAGAGGTTTTGATTGCTTTCATGGGTACGTCATACCTTATAATTAATTCGGCTGAATATTAAAGTCATCAGTCATTGTTTTAAGCGATATTAGTCACACAAACGTTTTCATATTTACATGTTCAATTAGTTTTTGTGTGATTTGTGCAATAAATGCAACACTTTCAACACCAGAAGGTTATATGTAAATTGTTAAAAAACGGTGTCGTTATTGATGCGAAATAGAGAGTCCGCCACCGTTAAAAAGAAAAGCGTAGAATTTAAGCGTGCATGAGATGTTTGAGTTGTATGCTTATCGCCGTGTTTTATTTTTTATGTTTAAATTTCTGTATATAATAAGCAGTCAATCAGAAGTGAGGACGACCTCACCGCTCTATCTTTTCTCGGGGACGACCCCATCTCGTTGGGAAATGTGACATGGCTTGGGGAATTCTCTTCATTGCGAGCTTGTGTGAAATCGCATGGGCTGTCGGTCTTAAATATTCACAAGGGTTTACCAAATTCGGTGCTTCGGCATTCACTATTGTCTTTATGTTATTGAGCTTTTGGTTGCTTGGCATTGCGTTAAGAACCTTGCCTTTAGGCATTGCTTATGGCGTATGGGTAGGGATTGGCGCAATAGGCACGGCAGTCGTGAGTATTTATCTGTTCAATGAGCCAGCAACACTTATCAAAGCCTTAAGCTTGCTAATGATTGTCGCTGGTATCGCAGGGTTAAAAATATCAGCTTAACGTTAGGCTAAACACAAAACAGCCAGAGTCACTCTGGCTGTTTTTCTAAATGTCGTGTTTACGGTTCTAGGTAGGTATATCAAGCGTTGCGCTTAATAAAAGGTAACCGTAAGTGATGACCAAACGCATTAATTAATGCGCCTGTAACAATCAGACCGCCACCGACGTACGTCCAAATGATCGGAACCTCGCCAAAGAAAATGATGCCCAACAACACAGAAAATACGATCTGGATATACGAATAAGCGGAGGCTTTACCCGCTTGTTGAGTTTGCATCGCTTTGGTTAACCCCAATTGTCCAATTTGGGTAAAGACACCAACTAGAACCAACATGAAAGTCAGATATAGATCGGGCATTACAAAATCGTCGCCAATCAGTAAGAGTGAAGCGGGGAGAGCAACCAACGGGAAATAGAAAATGATCACTGAGCTGTCTTCTGTCTGACTCAGTTTTCTGACAATGACGTAGGCAATTGAGCTACCAAATGCGCCTAAGATCGCAATCATGACGCTAAACATTGGTAAAGCGCTATCTGAGCCTTGCCCCGTTTCTGGGCTTACCATGATGTAGATGCCGAGTAAGCACAACGCAATACAAAGGAAAGTTGACGGCTGGATGCGCTCTTTCAAGAAAAATACGGCGAGTAGTGCAGTAAATACCGGATGAATATATTGGAATATCGTCGCTTCTGCCAAAGGTAAGGTGGTCACTGAATAATATACACACATCAGAGCCATCGTACCCACAGCACCGCGTGCAAATAGTAATGGCTTATTATTGCCCCATACAGAAATTCGTTTTCGCTTTACATCGAAATAACTAATGATAAGTGAAACGAGCGCTCTTGCTGCAACGATTTCAAAAACGGGGATACCGTAGTTGCCGACGTGCTTTACTGTAGCCGACATCAGAGCAAAGCCGAACGCGGAAAGCACCATAAAGCGCACACCGATGGGAATCATAGTGTTGAATGAATTGGACATTTTACTGCTCATTTGTTGCGACAGATCTCACTTTAGCATACTTAGTTAGCGATTAAATCCTCTCAACTCAAACACTTCTGTCGACAAGATGAATAAACAGTAGAATACGTAGCAATTAATCTGCCTCTCTCAGCGTAACAATAAAAACTCGATATTTAAGGAGCTTACATGATCCCGATAAAAGCAACGCATGTTTCAGGCGTTGTCATTTCAAAAATTGATGGCATAGAAAAAATGCTGTTACTCAAACGCGTAAAAGGTGGCTATTGGTGCCATGTTGCAGGTGGTATCGAAGCGGGTGAAGCCGGGTGGCAAACCATTTTAAGAGAGTTAAAAGAAGAGACACTAATTGACCAAGTTGAGTTACATACAGCAGACTTTCTAGAGCAGTTCTACGAAGCAAAAAATAACCTTATCATGGTTATCCCATGTTTTGTGCTATTTTGTCCGCCTAACCAATCAGTTGTTCTTAACGAAGAGCATACAGAGTATCGCTGGTGTACGCTTGAAGAAGCTAAGCAGCTGGCTCCGTTTGCCAATCAGCATCACCTATATGAACATGTATGGAAACATTATGTAGATGTGGCATCACTAACGCCATTTACGCTGATCGATCAAAAGGGCTAAATGAACGGCAACGGCTTTGATTAGTTTTTATAGAGAGGTTTGTTCTCATAAAATGAAGCGTTAGGATTTGCGCTGAGCGTTCACAATAAAAAGGAATAACATCTATGGATGAAGTCACATGCCAAGAGACGTATCAAGGAAATCACTTACAGAAGCGTTTTTCCGTCTCGCAAAGGGTCTCAATTGAGCCCCTCAACACGAAACACGCGTCCGCTTTACTAGAAGTTGTGAACACTCACCGAGAGAGCCTTGAGGGCTATCTACCTTGGACGGATTCTGTCACGAATCATAGAGAGGCCGTTAACTACATTTCCCAGCGAGTGAACAGTAACGCGCTGGATTCCCACTGGTGTGCAATTTATTTTGATGAGCAGCTTACGGGTGTTATTGGCATTAAAGGTGTGGATTCACATACGCGTGTTACTGAAATTGGCTACTGGCTTGCCAACAATGGGCGAGGCCATCGTGTGATTGATCAAGTGCTCGCAGTATTGATCCCTTTTTTGAAGCAGAAAGGGCACGCACAATTCATTCAGTTCCATTGTATGGAAGATAACATCGCTAGCATCAATATTGCTGAGCGTGCAGGCGCCACATTAAAAGAATACGTTGATCATGAGTTCGATATGCTTGACCGCTCTCAACGACTAGGCATTTATGAACTACGTTTGATGTAGTATCCACCCCAGAGATATTTTAATCAGAGTTCGAACTCTAACTTCACGAGCGCTACAATAGTAACATTGTTGCGCTCGTGTTAACTTGGGGCGTCATTGGTAGAAACTAGGCTAGGAGAAGCATCATGAACGCAATCACAGAGGTTGAAGTAGATAACTTGTTACAGCAAAGCCTCGGACGCTTAAAAGCGGCATATGCAGCCGAGCCTTATCCTAGTTTGGATGAACGTAAACAGCGCCTCGTTTTGTTAAAAAAATCGCTGCTTGAGAACAAACAAGCTTTGGTTGAAGCGTTAAGTGACGATTTTGGCTATCGCTCAGAATTTGATACCGCCATGACCGACGTTTTGCCAACGGTCTCGCATATTAATTATACCCTCAAACGACTAAAAAAATGGTGCAAACCCAGCAAGCGCGAATCCGGCTTATTGCTCGCACCTTCTAAAGTCACCGTTCAGTATCAACCGTTAGGTGTCGTCGGGATCATTTCACCGTGGAACTTTCCTGTGATTTTGAGCCTTGCGCCTTTAGTGACAGCATTGGCTGCTGGCAACCGCGTGATGATGAAGCTCAGCGAATTTACGCCAAAAACCAATAAAGTCATCGTCGATATTTGCCGTGGGTTGTCTGAGTATGTCGAAGTTTTTGAGGGTGAAGCAGACGTCGCACAAGCATTCAGCCAACTGCCATTCGATCACCTTTTGTTCACGGGTTCTACGAGTGTTGGTCGCGCAGTGGCAAAAGCGGCAGCGGAAAACCTTACCCCGGTGACGTTAGAGTTGGGTGGAAAGTCCCCGGTGATCATTGCAAAAGATGCAGACATGAAGAAAGCCGTTGATGCTATCTTGTTTGGTAAATGCATTAATGCAGGCCAGATTTGTGTCGCGCCTGACTACGCATTTGTACCGCAAGAACGTGTCGAAGAGTTCATTTCGCTATTCTTAAAACGTTTTGAAAAGCTCTATTTAAAATCCAACAAGAATCAAAAGCTGACCCATATTGTCAACCAACGACAATATGATCGTTTGACTGCGCTACTTGAGGATGCAAAAGCGCAAGGTGCTAACCTTCACACTGTTGAAGCGTCGCCCCAAGAGGAACGACTTCTGTATCCTCATTTGGTCACGGATGTGTCGCCGAATATGCGAATCATGCAAGAGGAGATCTTCGGGCCATTTCTACCTGTTAAGCCCTACAATGCCGTTGATGAAGCGATTGACTACATTAATCAGCACCAAAGACCACTTGCGCTGTATGTTATGTCGGACGACAAATCGACCATCAAACATATTGTACGCAACACCCACAGTGGTGGCGTCGGCGTTAATGATACGGTTTTACATGTTGGCGCTGAAGATGCGCCTTTTGGTGGCGTTGGTGAATCGGGTATTGGGCATTATCACGGAGAGGAAGGATTCAGAACTTTTAGTCATGCGAAAACCATTCTTCACACACCGAAATGGTTGCCAAGAACGAGCGTATTAATGCGCCGTAGGGCTATGGCGATAAAAGCGATCCAAAAGATCTTTGTTCGATAATAATTATGATTTGATTGATAAAAAACCGCCCGAATAGGCGGTTTTTTGTTTCTATATGCTCTGAAACGCTGGGCACCAAAGTCCGAGAAACTTCCATCGCGTGCTACCAACAAAACAAAGAAAGGCTCTTGTTGAAAGAGCCTTGTTCAGGAAATGTCGAAATATCTTGGCAAGTTTAATGCAGAACTTCACTGCTGAATCTTAGATATCTACAGTCGTTCATCAGTTCTTTAAACGCCTTTCGGTCCAGCTTAATCAGAGTTTCATGATCGCCAGCTTCAAGGTAGACATGTTCCAAGTTTGCTAGTCTTTCATCGCAAACTGTCGACATGTGGTAAGGGCTACCAATCGGTGGAATAGCGCCGTGTTCACAATCGGTGAAGAGTCGGTAAACCATACGCTCTTTCACCAAGTGGAAGGTGGCATTAAATTCGTCGTTTAATCTCGACAAACTGATTTTGTTGTTGGCAGGTAAGACCGCCATCATATGACGCCCTTCATGATCCTCTAGAATCACACCTTTTGCGATATTCATTAAAGGCACACCTGCTGCAACACCACTTTGTAGCGAGCTATGACTGTGGCTGTGATTCACGGTTTGAAAGTGAATGTTATGCTCAGTCAAATATTCATCTAATCGGGTTGCAATAGTCATATAGCCTCCACGTGTATGAGACCCATAAAAAGTATAGGTTAGTCGGGCGACAATCGCGCATTTTACTCGGCGACACTGACGCTCTTTACGCTCCTGTTCTACGCTTATTGCAAGCCAGCGAGAAAGCATGGTTAACAATAATAAATAGGGGGCAACATGAGCAAGCCAATCATCGCTGATAACAAGCCGATCAAAGTAGAGTTGAAAGCTGGGCAAGAATATTACTTCTGCCGATGTGGGCGTTCTAAAAAACAACCTTACTGCGATGGGTCTCATTCGGGAACCGGCTTAAAGCCAATGAGCTTTAGTGCGGAAAAAGACGAAGATGCCTATCTCTGCCAATGTAAGCATACCGCCAATGCTCCTTTTTGTGATGGTACACACAAGCGATTTACCGCAGAGCAAGTCGGTAAAGAGGGACCGGAACAAAAGCGAGAGAAAAGAGACAAACCAACGGCGTCTGCTACTCAAGAAGAACCAACCCTCGAGTTTATCCACCAATTAGCGAGAGAAGGACTCTCTAAACTCGGTCATCATGGTCCGATGGCTGCAATGGGGGTTCCTAGGCATTTGCTACCACATTGGGATGCTATACAAATCATGGTGGCGCAAATGGCGACACAACCGTTGTTGGAAGACGTTCCTGTGTCTACCGAGTTGATTGTGGGACCAAACGCGCGTAAGCCGCTCAGACTCGCCATTCCTTTGTTGGTGTCGGACATGAGTTTTGGCGCGCTTTCGGAAGAAGCGAAAATTGCACTAGCAAAAGGTGCAGAGTTGGCAGGGACTGGGATTTGCTCTGGTGAGGGTGGCATGTTACCGGAAGAGCAAGCCGCCAATTCACGGTATTTCTATGAGCTTGCTAGCGCTCAATTTGGCTACGACGAATCTAAGCTTCTTAATGTTCAGGCGTTTCACTTTAAAGGTGGGCAAGGAGCAAAAACGGGCACGGGTGGTCATCTGCCTGCAAATAAAAATGTAGGTAAGATCTCTCAGGTGAGAGGCATCCCCGAAGGACAACCAGCGATATCACCACCAACGTTCAAAGATCTTCACACTACTCACGATTTCAGAAAGTTTGCTGACAGAGTTCGTGGCATCACAGGCGGTATTCCAATTGGATTTAAACTCAGTGCCAACCATATTGAGCAAGACATTCAGTTTGCGCTTGATGCTGGGGCTGATTACATCATCTTAGATGGTCGCGGTGGTGGCACGGGCGCGGCGCCAACTATGTTCCGTGATCATATTAGTGTGCCCACCATTCCTGCATTAGCTCGTGCACGTAAGTACTTAGATGAAAAAGGTGCAAGTGACCGCGTCACATTAATCATCACCGGTGGGTTGCGAGTTCCTACGGATTTTGTCAAAGCGTTGGCACTTGGAGCAGACGGAGTAGCGATAGCAAACAGTGCGATGCAATCGATCGGTTGTGTCGCGGCTCGCATCTGCAACACCAATAATTGCCCGGCAGGCATTGCGACACAAAATGCCGATTTGAGGCAGCGTCTCGACGTTGAAAAGTCATCCCAGCAACTGAAAAATTTCTTCGAATCCTCGGTCGAGCTCATGAAAGTCATGGCGAGGGCTTGTGGTCATCACGCTCTGAATGAATTTAGTCATCATGATTTAGCGACCTGGGATCACAACATGGCGAGGCTGTCTGGGATTAAGTATTCAGGTATGGACTTAAACTGATCTCTATCCATATTTTCTGCATATAGGTACATGTTTGATAACAATTATTTATTCGCTGAAATGTTTGAAATTTTGACTTGGCGTTAACTAAAAAAACAGTGTATGAACTACGCTGTTTGAGGTGGATATTCGATTTATTGAATAACAAAGAGTGGTTACCACAACCACGACACGAAGGAGCATTATATGAGCAAAGCAAACGGCGGTTCGGTAGGTAAATGTCCAGTTATGCATGGTGGGCAAACATCTACAGATAAGTCGGTGATGGATTGGTGGCCGAATGCCTTGAACTTAGACATCCTGCATCAACACGACTCCAAAACCAACCCATTTGGTCAGGACTTTAATTACAAAGAAGAACTGAAAAAGCTAGATGTCGAAGCACTTAAAAAAGATTTAAAAGATTTAATGACTGATAGCCAAGACTGGTGGCCTGCCGACTGGGGACACTACGGTGGTTTAATGATCCGAATGGCATGGCATGCAGCGGGCAGTTATCGTATTGCGGATGGTCGTGGCGGTGCTGCTACAGGCAACCAACGCTTTGCTCCTCTCAACTCTTGGCCAGATAACGCCAACCTCGATAAGGCTCGACGCCTTTTATGGCCAATCAAGAAAAAATATGGCAACAAACTAAGTTGGGCAGACCTGATTGTCCTTGCCGGTAACATGGCGTACGAATCCATGGGTTTTAAGACCTTTGGCTTTGCGTTTGGACGAGAGGACATATGGCACCCAGAAAAAGACACTTACTGGGGTTCTGAGCAAGAATGGTTAGCCACAAGTGACGCTGATAACAGCCGCTACTCTGGTGAGCGAGATTTAGAAAACCCGCTTGCTGCGGTAATGATGGGTCTTATCTATGTGAACCCTGAAGGGGTAGACGGTAACCCAGATCCTCTCAAAACAGCACATGACATGCGAGTGACCTTTGCGCGAATGGCAATGAACGATGAAGAAACCGTCGCGCTCACAGCTGGTGGTCACACGGTGGGTAAGTGTCATGGTAATGGTGATGCCGCAAACCTTGGCCCAGAGCCCGAAGCAGCAGACGTTCATGAGCAAGGTCTTGGCTGGATTAATCACAAAACACGTGGTATTGGCCGTGACGCGGTAACGAGTGGTATTGAAGGTGCTTGGACAACACACCCTACACAATGGGATTACGGATACTTCCACCTACTATTTAAGTATGACTGGGAACTGAAAAAGAGCCCAGCCGGCGCATGGCAATGGGAGCCAATCGACATTGAAGAACAAGACAAGCCTGTCGATGTTGAAGACGGTTCTAAGCGCTACAATCCAATCATGACCGACGCCGATATGGCGCTCAAAATGGACCCTGAATATCGTAAGATTGCAGAAAAGTTCCAAAATGACCCTGCGTACTTTGATGACGTTTTTGCTCGTGCCTGGTTTAAGTTGACACACCGCGATCTAGGACCAAAATCATGTTATTTCGGCCCAGATGTGCCAAGCGAAGATCTTATTTGGCAAGACCCAACGCCCGCAGGTAAGACAGACTACGATGTCGATTTAGTGAAAACAAAAATTGAAGCAAGTGGCCTATCCATTAGTGAGTTAGTCAGTACGGCGTGGGATAGCGCGCGTACTTACCGTGGCTCTGACCGTCGAGGAGGTGCAAATGGCGCGAGAATTCGCTTGGCTCCGCAAAAAGATTGGCAAGGGAACGAACCTGAACGTCTAAGCCGTGTTCTTGCTGTGCTAGAAAAAATAGCAGCAGAAGAGGGCTGTAGTGTTGCAGACGCTATCGTGCTTGCTGGGAACGTAGGTATTGAACTGGCTGCGCGTGCCGCAGGTCATGATGTTTCCGTGCCATTCGCGCCAGGCCGAGGTGATGCCACCCAAGAGATGACGGATGTGGAATCGTTCGAAGTACTTGAGCCTGTTGCTGACGGTTTCCGAAATTGGTTGAAGAAAGACTACGCGGTTAAGCCAGAAGAGCTTTTATTAGATCGTGCTCAGCTTATGGGGCTAACGGCGCCAGAAATGACGGTACTTATCGGTGGTATGCGCGTTCTAGGCAGTAACTACGGCGGTGGAAAAGAGGGCGTATTTACTGAGCGAGTCGGCACTTTGTCGAATGATTTCTTCGTGAACCTTACTGACATGGCATATACGTGGAAACCAGTGAGTGCTAATCAATATGAAATCCGTGATCGTAAAACCGACGCTGTGAAGTGGACGGCTACTCGAGTGGATCTTGTCTTTGGTTCAAACTCGATCCTGCGTTCGTATGCGGAAGTGTATGCGCAAGATGATAATCAGGAAAAATTCATCCATGACTTCATCGCCGCATGGACGAAAGTCATGAACGCGGATCGTTTTGACTTGCAATAAGTGAAACGATGTTCATCGATAGATGCGTAAACAAAGTTGATGAATAAGTAAGAGAGGCGGGCGAAAAGCTCGCCTTTTTCTTTACCTATCTTTTTACTTTGATTGTTACTTTGATTGAAAATTAAGCTCATTTGAACCATAATAACTGGACCATATGAACCACAGGAGCTTGATATGGCAACTGCAGCATTAAAAAGCTTCAAACCGAAACAACCTCATAAAGCCAATTTCTGGTTTATGTTGGGTATTGAAGACGCTGAAACAGGTCGCACTGATGCGGTTCACAAAGGCTTTGAGCCAAAGGTGTATCGCAATATTGTTGAGCGTGTGAAGCTTTCTCAGAGTGAGTTTCAAAACGTCACATTGATACCTGTCAGCACGGTCAAGCGTCGTCTAAAAAACGATGAACGCTTCAATACGCAAGAAAGTGATGCAATCTATCGATTAGCGATGTTATTGAAACTCGCGACAGAACTGTTTGACGACGAAGAGCGCGCGTTAAAATGGATGAGAGAGAATGTGTATGGCTTAGGTGGAAAACGTCCACTTGATATGGTCTCGACCACGGTGGATTTTGAAATCGTAAAAGATTTGATCGGCCGTTTAGAGCACGGGGTATTCTCGTAATATGAAGCTCTATCGTCTCACACAAAAGAAATTTGCTGACACGCCATTCAGCCCCGTTGGCGCAAAGTTATTTGGAGGGCGATGGAACTCAAAAGGAACCGAAGCCCTCTACTTCTCTGAATCGGAATCCCTTTGCTCGTTGGAAGTGTTTGTTCACGTAAACAACGATCCTGCTATCACCAAACTTTACGATTTATATCGTATTGAAATGCCAGAATACCTCATCGCCACCTTAGATGAAGAAGATCTCCCTGTGACGTGGCGAGCAATACCGGCGAGCGAGTCTACGCAGTACATTGGTGATCAGTTTCTCAATGATCCTCATCCAGAGTTTGCCGCGCTGCAAGTGCCTTCAACGATTTCACCTCGTGATAAAAACTACGTGGTGAATCCAAATCATCCCAAAATGAAAGAGATCATCAAGAAAGCCGAAAAGCTCGATTTCGCGTTTGATCCGCGCATTTTCAAATAGACGCCTAGCTTTGTCTTGCTTTAAAGCATTCAGCGCTTACCTGAGATAAACGCTGAAGCATAAAAGTTTATTTCCTTGGTTATTGTCGGTCGTAAGTGAACTGTTGCGCTTCATTTGTAGTGTTGAGGTAATGCCCAAGCACCAACTCAGCACCTTTGTAAGATAAATGGCTGTCATCCGTATACATCGCATTGTTTGCTCCAACTCTCATTCGACATACGCCATTTCTGCAAATGGCATCGGTCAAGTCGACAAACTCAACGTGCTCAAATTGCTCAAAGTAGTTCACTAACTTCGCCACGTTTTGAGGGTGATGTTGTTTGGGAGAAAAGTCGCAGGCAGACTCTTCTGTCTCGCCAAACAAACGCGCTTTCCAAAGGCATTCTCCTACCGCAAACGGTGCAGAAGGGGTTGGACCGAAAACGACCACTTCCTTTCCTTTCAGTTCATTCAATAATTTGGTTAATGATGCTTCATAATCGGCTTGTGAAAGCTCTTTATTGAAATTAGAAGAGATAACAACGCGACGAATGGAAGGGGTACTTAGAATTGTATCGACAGCCTCATTGAAGAACTGTCGGCAAGAAATTGAGCCAGCAGCTTCTAGGATGTCGACATAACCGACCGCACAGGAATCTTGAGTAAGTTGCACCACGCCAGTTGGTGTTACTTCGGATAGACGCTTCACGTAAACCATGCTGTGACTATTGCCTAACACAGCGATGGCGGGCTGCGGCGCAGACGAGCACACATCGTTAACGTTGGTGTTGCCGTTGCAATCTAAACCATAACCGTTGTTAACGCGCATGGCCTCGAAAAATGCGCTTCTTTCTGGAAAACCACCGTTTTGATGACCGATAACGCCGAGCGTTAGCAAGGGCAACGTCAACAACACAATAACCGCGGACACAGTGCGCATGCTCATGGCTTTTCGGCTACGGAACGGCTTTTCAATAAAGCGCCAAGTGAAGTAAGAAAGTACAAAAAGAGTGACAACGTAAAGTGGGATATTGATGTCTTGTGTTGTGTCCAACACGTAGCGGTAAAAGACAAATAATGGAATGTGCCACAAGTATAAGCTGTAGCTGATTAAGCCGACGAACACGACCCACTTTAGGCTCAGTAATCTACCGCAGACATTGTCTTTAGAGGCAAACAAAATCACCAACGCGCTACCGATGACCGGCACCAGCAGCGTAATGCCCGCGCCATCTTGCGATTTTTCAAACAAAAGCGAGGAAGCCAATATCAAAACGATGCCAATGGTTGCTAGAGTATCGTTAGATTGAACTTGGACTTTTCTCATCACTAATGCGAGTAATGAACCGGTTGCCAGCTCCCAAGCGCGAGAGAAGATCATGTAAAAAGCGAAATCAGGATCGTTGCTCGCGTAGACAATAGTCATCAAACTCAGCACAAATACCGTGATAAAAAAAGTCAGGTAAAACGCGTTTTTGCCACGAGCGAGTAGCATGAGTAGCAAAGGAATGACAATGTAGTATTGTTCTTCAACGCCCAAGCTCCATGTGTGGAACAGCGGGTTGGCTTGATCTTCTAAACCGAAGTAATTGTGGCCTTTCAAATACAGAAGAATGTTGGATGAAGAGAGAATGGAAGACACTGCAAATTGACCAACGTCTTTGTGTGCTTGCGGCAAAAATAGCCACCAAGACATCAAATAGCTGACGGCGATCACCACCAGTAAGAGGGGGAGTATGCGACGAATGCGTCGCTCATAAAAATCACCAAGGCTGAACTTCTGGTTTTCTAAGTCGTTAATCACGATGGTGGTGATCAAATAGCCGCTGATCACAAAAAACACGTCGACGCCAATAAAGCCACCAGCGAATTGCTCAACTCCTGCATGAAACAAAATCACCAACGTGACAGCAATCGCCCTTAATCCGTCTACTTCTGCTCTGTAAGTCATATCGTGTTGCTCCAACATTCCGTTTAATGAAGTAGAGCAAAATATGAACCAGAAATAATGTTTATTTAAATCAGTGCCTTAAAGTGATTGTCAAAATGAAAATGCTAGGTGGGTTAACGAATTCCCAAATTGAATTTCAATATGGAAACCCCATAAAGAATGATCTTAAGAAGCGCTAAATCAAAGAACGTAAAGCGCGAGGCACTTAGACTTCATTGAAAATGATTACGCTAAAGAAACGATGACAGAGAATACGATTCAGGAAAAAATTGCCAGCTTTACTTGTATCGAAGAGGCTTTGAATTACTTCGACATCGAGTTTGATAGCCGATTTATCGAAAACAATCGAACCGAGTTGGTTAAGAGGTTTCACGGCTACTTAATCCTCACTAAACCGGATGATTGGTTTTCAGGTCGTCGTGCTTTAAAGAATGCTTACTGTAAAGTACAACGCAGTTTGCTCAGTAAAACGACGCGCTCTGCGTGTCGAGGTTGTACATCTTGTCAAAGACGTTAATTCTGGTGGCTTGCCTAAAAAGAACCCTGCATCTTGGTGTCACAGGGGGAAGAGCAAGGTTCTTTTGGTTTCGCTATTGGTTTGTCGCGAGTTACGAATCAGCTTTACGTAGATGAATTAACCCGCGTAATACGCAGGGTAGTCCACCAAGCCTTTTTCACCGCCGCCGAACAATGTGGCAGGGTCATGTTCTGCCAGCGGATAGCCATGCTTGATGCGGCTTGGTAAGTCTGGGTTTGCAACAAACGGACGGCCAAAGCCAATCATGTCGGCTAAACCACTTTCAATCGCGTGTTGCGCCTTTTCTGCGTTGTAACGACCGGCATAGATCAGTGTGCCTTTATACGCCTCACGAACTGCGGTTTTAAAGTCGTGCGGAGTGTCTGGCGCGTCGTCCCAATCCACTTCTGCAATGTGAATGTAAACCACATTGAGTTTATCAAGCAGCGCTGCAGCGGCGGTGTAGGTTTCGACTGGCGTACTATCAACGGTGCCATTTAACGAAGTGAATGGTGCAAGACGAACACCAACACGCTCTGCGCCAATAGCTTGCGTCATCGCCTCTACCACTTCACTAAGAAAACGCAGACGGTTTTCAATGGAGCCACCGTATTCATCGGTGCGGTTATTCGCTTCAGAATCGATAAACTGGTTAACCAAGTAGCCATTCGCTGCATGAAGCTCGATACCATCGAATCCGGCTTCTATCGCGTTTAGTGCGGCTTGGCGGTACTCTTCAATAACGTTCTTGATGTCTTGTTTGGTCATTTCACGTGGCTCAACCACGTCGACAAAACCCGGTTCGTCTGTGCCGTTATCGACAAATACTTTCACGTTTTCTGCTTTTAGCGCAGAAGAAGAAATAGGTTGCTCACCGCCAATGTTATCAGGGTGAGTCACACGTCCAACGTGCCACAATTGCGCGAAGATAACGCCGCCTTTCTCGTGCACCGCATTAGTTACCTTTTTCCAACCAGCAATTTGCTCTGGGCTGTAAATGCCTGGTGTCCATGCATAGCCTTGACCCATTGGCGAAATTTGTGTGCCTTCAGCAACGATTAGGCCCGCTTCAGCACGTTGAGCATAGTATGTCGCCATCATGTAGTTAGCGATATTACCTGGTTGAGAAGCACGAGAGCGCGTCATCGGAGGCATAACGATACGGTTTTTTAATGAGAGAGAGCCAAGTTGAATGGGTTGAAATAATGCGTCTGTCATAGGAAACCTCGTTATTTGTGAGTTTGGATGAGTTCGATTTGGTAACCATCGGGATCTTTAATGAACGCGATGTGAGTTTCTCCGCCTTTCATTGGACCTGGCTCGCGAGTAACGTTGCCACCAAGCGCTTTAATTTTTTCGCAAGCGGCGTAAATATCTTCAGACCCCAGTGCCATGTGTCCGAATGCGTTACCCAAGTCGTAACTGTCGGTATCCCAGTTATAAGTTAGCTCGATGGTCGCGCCATCTGGTTGATCAGGGTTACCAACAAACACCAGTGAGTAACGGTATTCTTGGTTTTCAAAACGATCCAAAACACTCATTCCCAGAACTTTTGTATAAAATTCGATAGATTTGTCTAGGTCAGCTACACGGATCATCGTGTGGAGAAGCTTCATAAGTCGCCTTTTCATAACGTTGCGTAATCACTATGCAAACCATATCGCCACTCTAAATAAACTGGAAATTATCGTTAATTATTAAAATGATTATTTAGTGTTATGAAAAGCGAGGTTGCTGGCCCTGCAACATGCAAACAAAGATTACTCGCCGTTTCTTTTTAATTGTTGGCATATGCTAATTACTCTTTTGAGAAACCGAGTAACTATCATGTCCACAAACAGCTACTGTCATTACACTCACGAGTCTCATCATCAATGTGCGGTTTGTTCTTCAATTAATGTGAATCCGAACTCTTTGGCCGTGAACTACCAATACCTAGCCGATGGTTCTGTTGTCGGAGAGTTTCACGTTTTACCGCGTCATCAAGGTTACACAGACCTGTTGCATGGTGGTATTGCCAGTTCGCTTCTCGATGGTGCAATGACGCATTGTTTGTTATCTAGAGACATTCAAGCCCTTACGGCGCAGTTGGATGTGCGCTACCATGCACCTATTCAGTTAGATGATCGAGTCACGATTACTGCACACTGTGAAGGTGAACGACGCGGTATATATCAACTGGTGGCTCAATTGCGGGTCGAAAGCGAAGTTAGAGTGACGGCTAAAGGGAAGTTTATTCGTCCTAAAAAGGCATAAATAAAAACGTGTTCTACGGAGAGGCAATGAAGAAATTTGATGAGCTGTATGCAATTGCGACGAGAAAATCTCAATATGACCAAACCAATACTTGGTTTAAAGGCGTAGAGACTTATCTGGAGGCCATTGGCAAAGAAGTTGATGAAGTCCGCGAAGAGATTCGTGAGGATCGCCTTTGTCATTTGGAAGACGAGTTAGGCGATGTGTTGTGGAACTACCTTAACGTATTAAAAGCGTTGGAAAGAGAAAAGGGGATAGATCCTGAGAAAGTACTCGAAAGAGCCTGCAACAAATACGATCAGCGTGTATCTGCGATTGAGTCGGGACGCAGTTGGGATGAGATAAAACAGCAGCAGAAACAAGCCTTGAACGCAGAGCATGAAGTCGCGCAGTTAGAAGATGTAAAGAGCCAATAACTGCGCTTGGTATTGAAAGGATAGATTAATAGGGAATACCTAGTCAGCCCTTGGAGCTGTTGACCAACAGTAGGTCACAAGGTGGTTGGTCAAGTAACGTGTCTACAGTGCTGCCAGACCAAAATTGGGATGACATGCTTCGTTTACATGCACCCATAATCAAAATCGCTGCTTGTGATTGCTTAACTGCTTTTGGTAACGCCGTTTCAGGGTTTCCTTCCGGTAATAGTAATGGAACTCGCGTTAACTTTTGCGCAGTAATAAAATCTGTAATGCCTGCTTTTTGATTGCTTAATATCTCTGCACGATAGCGAGAGAGGTATGGCGCGACGTATCGGCAGTAAACGAGCGTCATTTTCCCGCTTAAGGTTTGTTCTAATTTTGAGCCTCGCGAGACGATGGCTTTATCTACTATCGACTTTTCATCCCCTCGATGAAGTGGGTCGATTGCACAAAGCATGTTGGCGTGAGAAGGCCATGAACGCTCACTCAGTAGCAACAAGTCGCAATCTTGTTGTGCCAGTTCTGTGAGCATCGTTTGAATCTCGTGTTTGTTAAAGTGTCCCACGAGCAGTAAGTCAGTGTGGTCAACAAGTCGTTTCGCAACTTGCTCAACCCAATGGCTCCCTTTGAAATGCTCGTAAGAGAGCGTTGGTGTTTCAAGCTCTTCTTCTTCACAAAGTTCGACAATTAATGCGTTGAACTTTAAGGTCCAAGCTTCAAACTCAGCTTGTCTTTTTTCTATATGGTCAGAGTTGAAACTGAGAAAATGAGCGAATGCGTGATCTTCACTTCGGCGATGGTCTTCCACTAAAACTACAATAGGCTGAGCCAGCGCTGTCGAAAATTGAATCACTTTACGAAGCACCTTACGACTTGGTAAGGCGGCCTGCTGAGTCAGAAAAAATACAGGTGCCATTGATTACTCCATTATCAAACAAGGCGAATGAGCCTGACACACATTCAAGTCTATACCATGAACTGATGCAGAGGCGTTTTGTTTCTGCGAGCGAAATATAAATTCCGCAATTAAGTCAACTATCGCCTAGAATTTTAACATCAAGAATTCATGCCTTCGGATAGCACATATCGTCAATGCGGCGAATGTGGTAGTGAAAGCTATAGGTAAAAGTAATGATAGATTCCAACCAATTGCAAATTAACCGCAAAGTGCCACATTTGCTTGCTGAGATCATTAAAGCGATAGAATCGACCGAAGACTTGAGCTTTTTGAAAGACTATCAAGAAGCACAGATTGCGAACATTTTGGAATCGGTCAACATTGCTTACCGTAAGCGTGTCATAGAAGCAGTGCCGCCTGAGAAGTATTGGACGGTATTAAATTTGCTCCGATACGACACCGCCAAGCACATTCATCAATCACTCAATAAAGACTTACAACATGAACGCTTGGCGTACATAACGGATTCAGAACTGATCATCTTTGCGGACTTTCTACCGACCGAATTTGTAGATGAATACCTTATTGATCAAAGTGAAGAGTCTGTCGCGCATATCCAACAAGCATTGTCGTATGAAGACAACAAAGTTGGACGTTATGCCGAGCCTCACTTTCTGGTCGCAAACCCTAAAAACAGCGTAGGAGGCATCAAAACCGAGCTGCTAAAACGTGGGCAAAGTCCAGTGCGGTTGATTATTGTGCGTGATGCAAGTGGTGTGATTGGTACGATAGAGCCGCAAACCCTGTTGCTGCACGAAAATCATATCAAACTTACCGACTTGACCGTAGTTACGCCAATTCTAGAAGATATTCAAACGATTCAAAGCGTCAGCAAACAAGTCTCGATTGATGGTGGAGCACATTGGTTTCCTATCATGGCTGGTGGCAAAATTATGGGCGTCTTGTCGATGGCGACCATCGCGATTACGTTGCGCGAACTCAGCCTACAAGCTGTAGTGGCAGAAAACGTACGAAGCGAAGAAGATTTGTTCACACCATTAAGCGTGGCGACAAGGCTAAGAGCACTTTGGTTGGTGATTAACTTGCTGACCGCTTTCGTAGCCTCCGCCATCATTGGGCTTTTTGATAATGTGGTCGAGCAAGTCGTTGCGCTTGCTATCTTAATGCCCGTTGTGGCGAGTATGGGCGGCATCGCAGGTAGCCAAACCTTAGCGGTGGCCATTCGGGGTATCGCATTGAACCACTTGCACCAAAGTAACTTGAAGCTATTGGTGAATAAGGAATTAAAAATCGCCACCATTAATGGCTTGATCATGGGATTAGTCATCGCGGGTGTCGTCTACATGGTGTTTGACTCTTGGCCATTGGCGCTTATTATCTGTTGTGCCATTTTCCTCAATAGTTTGGCGGCCGCGGCATCGGGTACGTTGATACCATTCACGTTGAAGAAGTTTAACATTGATCCCGCCGTGGCTGGCTCGGTAGTATTGACGACCGTTACCGATGTCGTCGGTTTCTTTGCGTTCTTAGGCTTAGGTGCCATTTTCTTGATATAGATATCCAATTGACGCGTTAACCAGCAGAACCAATCGCACCATTTCCCAACCCAGTATTTTGGGCGAGCTTGCTTCGCTCAGCATTCCTCCGTTTTCCATAACCGATGAACACGTCGTTTCGGTTCTTACTTTGTAAATCTCTTCACTGCTCAGTTCTATTCCCCAAATTTCCCACTACCGATCCTCGCTTAACGTTAGCGTGCCAAATTCCAATTTCAAACGCCAGATGATGCCCATTTTCTTGGCTGTACACGCATTACTTCACTCAAACAAAAAAATAAGGAAAAGATTTTGAACAAACTCATTGTATTCACTGGTGGTCCCGGTGCAGGAAAAACCTCGGTTATCGAACAACTAAAAACACAAGGCTTTATCTGCGCGCCAGAAACCGGCCGTCAAGTAATACAAACGCAGGTTGCCAATCACGGTTCAGCATTACCTTGGAATGACAAACAAGCTTTTCGAGACGAAATGATGAAGGCAGAAGTGAGCAATTACCGAGCTTTCAATGCCCACCAAGGGGACGTGTTTTTTGATCGCAGTATTGTGGACGTATATGGCTACAGTAAGTTGGAACAACTTCCAATCTCGCATGAGCTCATCACGCATTGCCAGATGCTTCGTTATCATTCTCAAGTATTCATTTTTCCACCTTGGGCATCGATATTCAGCAACGACGAAGAGCGAAAGCAAGATTTTTCTGAAGCGGTGGCTACGTATCAACAGATGGCCAGCGCTTATCACAAATTTGGTTATCAATTGATCGAAGTGCCCAAAATGTCAGTCGAAGACAGAGTAGCGTTTATTCGCGGCTCAATCATCGAATAAGGCTGAAAGATGATTGATGCAAACAAATGCGTAAGGCGATTGTGACCACGACGACAATATGCGTAAAGGGAGTTATTTATACTGGATAAAGTTCAATAACTTAATTGAGTGTTATGTCTTTTAAATATCTTACCTTATTGCTCGCAACGACGAGCATGAGCAGCTTTGCTGATGTAGGCCTGCCTTCGGGGGATGATTGGTTAAACCATGTGACGAATGGCCTAGCCCCATATTGGATGATGGAAAGCGCGCATGGACAACCTGCGGGGAATTTTCCGACTTTTCGTTGTGATAACGGTGTCATTCTCGACCCACAAAAGCCGTGTGAAGAATTAAACAAAGGGTGGATTAGCCCGCACTTCGATCGCGAATACACCCGCATGAAATCGCGCCAAACTTACGCTTATGGCGTACTTTTTCATCTTACGGGTGACAAGCAAGCATTAGAGCTGGCAAAGAAAGGGGCTTATTACCTGATTGATCATCTACAAGATGAGAAAAACGGCGGCTTCGTGAGCTTTACGCGTAGTGGAAAACCGGGGATGGAGTGGCAACAGCGAACTTCTCAAGACCAAGCTTACGCCTTGGTGGGGTTGGCGATGTACTACTACTTAACGCAAGATCCAAAGGTTGAACAAGCACTTATCGACCAGCAAGCGTTTATATTTAAACAATACCGACGAAGCGATGATCGCGGTCTGGCGTGGGTTTTGAAAGATGGTGATGGGGAAAGTGAGAAGCAGCAAGAGTTAGTCGCTCAACTTGACCAAATTAATGGCTACCTGTTGTTAACGGCGCCACTTTTACCAGAACCAGCGCAAGCCAAGTGGAAGCAAGATCTGCAATGGCTGATGCAAGTGATGCTAGATAACTACCATTCCGTCAAAGAGCAGCGTTTTTATGGCGCGATACACCACAAAGCGGTAATGATGCCAGATGCGAAACACAATGATTTTGGACACACCATCAAAGCGTATTGGATGACGTATCTCACTGGTCAGTTGTTGGAGAATTCCAATTGGACAGAGTTTGGTTTCAAAGGAATGAAACACACGCTTAAACAAGCGCAATACCAGCAAAACTTTGAGCAAGTCAAAGCGCTTTTCTCACCAGAATGGCAGAGTAAATGGACGCAAGAGAGCATTCCTGCTTGGCAATCAAGACCATACAAGCACTATAGCTCGTCTTGGGAATGGGCAGAGCTCGATCAAGCGGCAATGACAGTTTCCCTTGTTGATGGTTCGATGAAAGAAACGCTTCAATACACGTTACCCACTTTTATGGATGCATGGGTGGATCATCAATATGGAGGCGTCGGTCTAAGCCCTAAATCAACCAAAGCGTTCCATTGGGGAAATGGTTACCACCAGTTTGAACATGCGTTGGTCGGGTATTTGTACGCGCAACAAATGGCAAAACAGCCTGCCAAGCTTTACTACGCGCGACCAGCAGAGAATAAAATGCCACTTAATCCATATTACTTTAGCGCAGACGTAAAATCGTTGTCGTCACAAAGTGATGGAGTCACCACCGCGACATTCACCAATATTCGACCTTAGGTTGGTCGATGGTGATGTGTTAATTAAAGTCCGCGTAAAAGCCAAAGCAAAATTGTAGCAGTAATATCAATAAAGGCTAACCAACTGGTTAGCCTTTATTTTTAATAATCTTACATGTAATGGTGACAACACATATAGTTAACGAATGTTTATTTGTAATGACCGCTGAGTGTTTCTAACAAATATCTAACTATAAATTAACTTTCATTGATTAGGGTATATCTCACAACTAGGACAACTTAGAGCTTGGAACTTTATGCAATCCTGTTCATAATAATGGTTTTGAGAGAATCATTATGTACATTTCTATACTAACGCACGAGAGAGATACGCCGTTATCAATCAACTACATTAATTACATGTATCCAGCTGACAAACTATTTAGCTCTTGTGTCGAACTAAGAAGCAAATTAGATAATGAGAAAATTCCCGTTAATACCATAAAAGATACTTCTCTTGCGGGACCATTACGTAAGCTTCCAAATGATATTACAGGTGAGAAAAGGTTACAAAAGCTTAAGGAACAGATAGATCGCAACATGGCGGTTAAGTCTGGTATGTTAACCGATCGAATGCACTGGAAAAACAAAGCTGTTATTCCTTCACGTAAATTTTCGTCTCTAGCTCCAATACAGTCGTCAACTCTAGCTTCTACTGCAATGAAAGCAAATAGTGGAAGGGCCATGGCCTTAGGGATGGTATTACAGAAAGGCAGAGCTATGCTTCTCTTTGATATTATCCGACAAAACGTTAGAGTACTAGCTAATCGAGTACACAATGCAAATCTAGAATCATCTGGCTGCATTTTGATTGTTAATGTGAAGTATTTGAAAGTCGAAAGGGAATATGGGAAAGCTCCTCAACTATCTAGAGTTTCATTAGCAAGTGTAATTCCTCAAGAAGACAAGTATAACTTTGATTCGAGTGCTTATGTTCGTGGTCAAATTGCCAATATGTGTGAAGCTAGTGCTAAAGCTCCGATCAATACAAAGTTTCAAATTGTAAGCGGTCAGTATGACGATTCATACTCGACAGCAGTCTTGTTTATCAAATGCACATGGGAATAACATGAGAATTGTTAACGTTTTATTAGTAGTGCTCCTTGTTACGGCATGTAACGATACTACGTCAAAGTTTGAGGCAACTAAAACGACAGAAAGCCTCCTAACTAAGAACCGAGAAGCTCCAGAGCAGTTGTACAGCGAAGCAAATAAATTTTATGAACAAGGTGATGTGCAAGGAGCAAAGTCTTTATTGATCAAAGCTATCGAAGTGGATGATGTTCATAGTAAAGAGCTTTTAGGGATAATCCTTCTGAAAGAGCCAAAAGTCATGGATGTTAAGCGAGGCTTTTCTTTAATCTCAGAGGCTGCTGATGATGGGTTGGCGAGTGCACAATTTTATTTAGGATCATGTTTGTATGATGATGGCTGTGGTTTACCTGAAAATAAGGTGCTTTCAGCCTATTACTTGACGCAAGCGTTAAATAATGGTGAAGGTGGTGCACAAATGCTACTTGGATTTCTAGATGAAGAAATAGGTGACACTGCGATTGATCAAAAAACATATGCGGTAGAGCTGAATCGCTATATAGAACAACTCAATTAATATTGCGGCTTAATGTTTTATAGGGTTTTAATCGAACCTCAAACAGAGAGTGCTGGACTTCTACAAAGCAGTAGAAGCCACAGCGAAGCTGCAACAATAATCGAGTGTGTAATAGAAAATAAAAAGCCGTCAGAACCACTGATTTTGACGGCTTTTTATTCTATGACAGGTAGAGGCTTCAATTTTCAGCGCGATAGATCCATGAAAACTTAAGTGAGATTCCAATCAGGTCGCATGATCTCACTAGTGTCATTGGAAATAAATGAATTGTTTCTAATACATAGAACGTATTAACATGGTTGCACTTGGCCCATATGAGTAAATTCATTGAACATACAATTTGAGAGAGGGTTTAGTTGTAAAAATAATAGTTAGTTGGAATCTAGGTTAAATGAAAATAAAACTATTTAAAAAGCTACAAGTTGTATTTCTTGTGGTGTCAGCATCTTTAATGGTGGGGTGTTCATCTATAGATGCGCATGCTGGTGGCGGATACGGAAAGCCGTTTTCAGGCACCGCGTTATCAGTCGCACGACAACCTTGCTATTTAAGAGCTGATATTACTTCTATCGCGTTATACCCACTATCATTGATTGACATTCCTTTGTCGTTAGCAACGGACGTTGTGTTTCTTCCTGTTGATTTAGTCATGGTAGTTACGCCAACAACGAGTTATGGCGGTGTTGTTTCTCTAGGTTGTCCAAGCGGAAGCATGATCTAAAACGCTTATTTTATTCAAATAAATGGAAGGAAATGAAAGTGGAATTAAAAAGTAACTATTCAGAATCAGAAATAAACCAGCCACCATCGGTACTTCTTGTTACGTCTCTGTTGTGTCTGGCGTCCGTTTGTTGGGCTGCATTGCTGTTGGCCATTGAATATATTGTTGGGATAGAAATGAGTGGTACAGGCTTTCTTAGCACGTTAATCCCAGCCATGAGTGTTGGTTATTACTTCGGCTACAAGACTGGAGATGTAATGCCATCAAAAACAAGATGGTATGCTGTTTTACTGTGGACTTTAGCAAGTTTGGCAGTGTTCTCTCTTATCTTAATGTCGTTAGATATTTCTCCGTTTTATTTATTATCTGAGCTCGGTGGGGTAAGTATTTTTATTGCTATCATAATGCTAATAACGATTGGCATCGCCTACTTAATTTTAAAAAGTGGTGAGAAAATGGCGATTAGAGTATTACTCAAAGCCAAGGAAAGTCAGTAGATAAAATACAACAAACGATTCAATTAGGATCATGACAAGACGCCAGCCATAATGTGCTGGCGTTTTAGTTTCCTGTTTGTAGGGTTTTTTGTCTAAAAGGCAAACCCATTTATTGTGTTGTCGTTTGAGTTAATGGTTTATGCCTTGTGCGCAAGATAGCTTAGCAGGTTTATGTATCGAGAAACGTGTGTATAATTCGCCACGAATTACGATTTATAGATATGAAAGGTAAGTATGGCAGTCCTCGAAATTCTCTCCATTCCAGACCCAAGGCTTAAAGTAAAAGCAGAAAAAGTCACTGATGTATCGACAGTACAAACGCTGATAGACGATATGCTAGAAACACTTTACGCAACGGGCAATGGTATCGGTTTAGCTTCAACCCAAGTAGGCAGAAAAGAGGCGGTTGTTGTCATCGATATCTCTGACGAACGCAATGATCCTTTAATCTTGGTTAACCCAGAAGTGGTGAGCGGAGAAAACAAAGCACTTGGTCAAGAGGGATGTCTCTCTGTTCCTGAGTACTACGCAGATGTAGAGCGTTACACGTCAGTTGTTGTGTCTGCACTAGACCGTGATGGCAACCCGATTAC
Organism: Vibrio sp. 704; assembly: GCF_033339295.1. Taxonomy (NCBI): domain Bacteria; kingdom Pseudomonadati; phylum Pseudomonadota; class Gammaproteobacteria; order Vibrionales; family Vibrionaceae; genus Vibrio; species Vibrio sp. 704. Next base: position 489,039 of record NZ_JAWOUH010000001.1, read on the forward strand.
AATCGAGAGCGATGAGTTCTTGGCGATTGTGATGCAGCACGAAATTGACCACCTATCGGGTAACTTGTTCATTGATTACCTCTCACCGTTAAAGCAAAAAATGGCGATGAAAAAAGTGAAGAAGTACGTAAAAGCGAAAGCTAAGTAATATGAGAGGAAGTAACCCTCCATGTCGAGTTACTTCCTTTTAAATCAAGAATAGGAAGGTAGGGAGAGCGGTTCATCTCTGCTTTTGGGGGACATAACGCTTTACGACTTTCATAAGCCTTTGAAATGAAGAGCAGTCCATATGCGATTCATGAGGGCAGGAGGCGACATGGTTTAGGCTGTCTCGCACCGCTTTCAAACGTTTTATTTGCTCATCAATCTCAAGTGCCTTTTTCGTTAGTAAGTCACGATCGATATATGGCTTTGAAACTTCTGATTGATTCAACATTTCTGCCATTTCGTTAAGCGATATTCCAGCGATACGCCCCAAACTAATTAAATTGAGTGTATTGAGTACCTCTGGTGAATATTGGCGTCTCAATCCATTCCTTCCTATCGAGCGAATTAACCCCAGCTGTTCGTAGTACCTGAGCGTTGAAGTCGGCAATCCTGATTTTCTAACCACTTCTGCAATATCCATATTATTCCCCATTGACTTCAAGTTGGCTTTAAGTTGTAGCATGCAACTAAGACCTTAACAAATCAAAAACTTGAGGAGAGAAAAATGCTGCTTTTAATGGGATTGCAAGCGGTGCTAATAGGGATTGGTGCCACTTTGATAATGGATTTATGGGCATGGTTACAAAGGATAGTGTTTGGTATTCCTTCATTAAACTATGCGTTGGTTGCGCGCTGGGTTTTGTACATGCCCCAAGGAAAGCTTATGCATGCGCCAATTATGGCGTCAGAGGCGATGCCGGGAGAAAAGTCACTTGGCTGGTTTTTGCATTATGCCATCGGCGTTACTTTCGCTTTGGCTCACGTTACTGTTTTTGGTCATCATTGGTTGGTAGAGCCCAGTCTAATGCCCAGCTTAATTACAGGCGCGGTAACGTTGATCTTCCCATTTTTGGTCATTCAACCTTGTCTAGGATTTGGTTTTGCTGCGAGTAAAACCCCAACACCTTGGAAAGCCCGTTTTCTTAGCACATTGGCGCATTTGGGTTATGGTTTGGGTTTATTCATAGCCGGGTTTGCAATCAAAGTTACGAGCCAGTATTTTGCATAGATAAAATGAGCATCATGCAAACGAGTGGTTTTTATCTATGATGCTCAACTCTTGGTTGTTTTTTGCGCTTTGATCATAGTTGACCGATATGTCTAAAGTCTGTTGCATTTATCCAAGACGTAAAGTCGGCGGACATTTAACATTGCCTTAACGTCAGAATGGCAAGCGGTTTACCAAGAAAAACTAAAATTATCTGGTTTGACATAAAGAATATTAAGGGTTTCAGATGGCTTCAAAAGTGGCAGGGATATCAATACTGAGTTTATTGGCAGCGCCAGTTGCGATGGGAGAAACAGCCAGTGCTTATGATTTATGTTTGCTAGACAAAATAAAGCAAAGCAAAGATGAAGAAACCATAAAGAGCATTCGCGCGCAGTGTGAGCTTGACACAGTAACCAGCACAGTGCCCGCTGATCCAGAAATTGAAGAGCCTGAAGAACTTCAGGAAAGTTTGGTCGACAAGCGTTTGGAATCAGAACGAGAAAACGCGTTCGAACCGTTTAGTCTGGTCGCGCATCGCGTTAACTATATTCTTCCGTTTACATACAGTGATCGTGTAAATAAACGCGCGTATGCCGACACCAAATACGGCGATGAACTGCGTAAGGAAGAGGCGGAGTTCCAAATCAGTTTTAAAGTACCAATGAACTATGATGACTTGTTGTTTGATGGCGATGGTCTGTTTTTTGGAATGACTCTTAAATCATTTTGGCAGGTATACACGGGTGCAGCATCTCGTCCATTCCGTGAAACCAATTATCGTCCAGAGCTTTTTTACTACACCCCAACAGACTGGAAACCACTTGATGGTTCGACTTGGTTAGGTTTTGGTATTGAACATGAGTCTAACGGTCAGAGACAGGAGCTATCGCGCAGTTGGAACCGTGTCTATGCCAACTTAACCTTTGCAAAAGACAATTTTGCGGTTTCTATCCAGCCTTGGTGGCGTATACCTGAAGATGAAAAGACATCGCCTAATGATCCCAAAGGTGATGATAACCCGAATATCGAAGACTATATGGGACACTTTGAGCTATCGAGTGCTTACAAGTGGAATGGTTACGAGTTTACCTTTTTAGGTCGCCAGAACTTTCAAACACATAAGGGTTTTGCAGAACTGGGTGTGTCATTTCCGATTTGGGGCAAAGTTCAGGGGTACGCACAATACTCAGCGGGTTATGGTAAGAGCTTGATCGACTATGATCATAATCAGCAGCGGATTGGTGTTGGTATTGCAATCAACGGTGTTTTGTAGTTTTTCGTAGATGGATAGAAATTAACACTGGCAATTGAAATTTCAATATTTAGAATGCGAGGCTGAAATTGATTTCTAACCTAGAGTGATTTTATGCTTCGTGATTACACCTTCGATTGTCTTGTAACTATGCCTCGCCATGAGCTGGAAGAGTTTAGTGCTCGTATGATCAGTAAAATGGTGCCAGAAGACGTGATGAATGAGTTGTTCACTTTTGATCAAGAAGAAGTGGATAGTGAAGATCGCATGTTGTCTGCACGTCTTGATGCAATGCTACGCATGACAGCAATCGCACTGAGTGAAATTCAACAAGCGTTTGATGACTCAGACAACGCAAAGCAAAATAGCGAGCGAATGACGAGATTGGTGCTTTGGCATTTCTACGCGATCTCATTCCGTTTGGAAGAGGCCATCACGCTAGAAACACACTGTGCTCTAGTGGAAAAACTAATCGAAAATGCACCTTCGGATGTTTTTGCGTGGGTAAAAACATTGACGGAGCTGCTACACACTTACGCTGAAATCAACGCGAAAGAGAATCCTCAAGACTAAACGCCTGCCGTTTATCGTTCAGTAAATTAGAAACAAGGCGAGCCATTTGGTTCGCCTTGTTTTTTCGCGTCAGATAAACCTTCGGGTTTGAAATACCAAACAAGCCTAGACTCAGATTTGTTCGTTCACTAGCGAACGGCGTGATTCCTTCTTACACTAAATCAAAGTGTTTGTTGCTAAACAAGCAAATGCATGACTAAGTCGTGTATTGTTTTCCACTTAAATGCGGATAATTTATGTCGAAGAACCTTCTGGTTTTTAAATTGGAACCGACTATTGAGCGTGTACGCTTTCCAGCTGAGCTTCATCTATCTAAAGGAAGTGAACGATGGATCCGTTAACGCAAGGTTTATTGGGTGCAGCTTTGCCACTGGCCGTGAGCAACAAGCGAAACCTTGCAGTTGTTGGCGTGTTGGGCGTGGTCTCTGGGATGGCTCCGGATTTAGATGTGCTCATCCGTTCTTCAACTGATCCTTTGCTGTATTTGGAATACCATCGCCAATTTACTCACTCGCTCTTGTTTATCCCGTTTGGTAGTTTCATTTGTGCTTTGGTGTTGTATCCATTGTTCGCAAAAAAGCGAGGACTAAGCTTCCGGCAGAGTTGGTTTTACTGCGCGCTTGGTTATAGTACCCATGCGTTATTAGACGCATGCACCAGTTATGGAACACAGCTTCTATGGCCGATAAGCAACACGCGTTATGCTTGGAACACTATTTCGGTAATCGACCCCGCGTTCACACTCCCTATTTTAATATTGCTTTTGTTTGTTGCACTGAAGCGAAGCCCAAACTATGCCCGCATTGCATTTTTATGGTGCCTGGCTTACCTAAGTCTTGGAACGATACAACGAGATAGAGCAGAAGTAGCTGGTTGGGAAATCGTCAAAGAGCGACAACACAACGCTATACAATTAAAAGCCAAACCAAGTTTCAGCAATCTTTTGGTTTGGAAACTAATTTATGAAACGGAAGAGAGCTACTATGTAGATGCCGTAAGGGTGGGGCGTTCAATAAAAATTTACCCTGGCGAATCAACTCCAAAGTTAAATATAAAAGAGCAATTTCCGTGGCTAAACCCGCAATCGCAACAAGCAAGAGACATCGAACGTTTCCGTTGGTTTTCAAACGGTTTTGTAGCGACGGATCCGAATAATGAAATGCGAATTGTTGATATGCGTTATTCCATCGTACCAAACCAAATTAATGCGTTATGGGGCATTAATCTATCCCCAAAAGCCAGCGCAGACGCGCACGTTGAATACACTGCTCATCGAGGAAGTACTGCAGAAGATCGCCAAGTTTTTTTCAACATGCTTACGGATTTTGAGTGATGGTTTTACTTTGGATTTCGATGCGGTTTCGTAATAACTATTACGCAGACTGAAAGTCCTTTACTAGGGTCGGCTTGCTAGCGAAGAAAATCTTGCCAAACAGGGACTTGTACTTCCAGCCAAGAGACAAAAGCCGTTTAGCTAAGTTCTTGTTTTCAATGATTGCAACCTCAACACCTTGGTAGTGGTAAGGATTGCTTTTGATGTAGTCGATAAATGCAGTAAGCACGCCTTGCCCGCGAACGGAGGGTGCAAAGTTGACTGCTACAATAGAAAAGCGTTGGCTACCTGCTGGGCAACGGACTAAACAGTGCCCAAGAGGATGAGTAATAGTCTCAGAAAATTCAGGAAAAGGGCGAGACTCAAGCTCTTGAGAAAGCGCATCGTATCGCTGACATAGATAAGAAAATAGTTGTTTCGCTTCGCTGTTCATATCGGTGCCGCTTTTGTGTTGCTTGGTTTGAAAGCATTGATGTCTCAAACATTGTAACCATAGATAGCAACACAAAACGCGGTAAACTTTTTCAGTAATGATTTCCTATTTTTGAAACCTTAATTGTTACAAATGAAGTTGATTGGGTTTTATATGGTAGTTGTGAACGAGTGTTTCTAGTTGAAGGGAGAATACGCTGGTTACTGGATTCTTACTGGAATTCCTTTGTTAAAAGGCGAGCTGCTTGGTTTAATGCCGCTCGTTTAACTGCGAGTGGCATCTTTTGTATTTCGTCACCTTGTACAGCGACGATGGGACATGATGTGGGATCTTCTATCCTAGCTCTTCATGGTCTAAATTATCTCATTAACCACTCAGAGCTAGATTCTTAGTCTCGCCAAGGCTCGCTGGACTGACACAAAAACATCGTTAAACTCCTGTTATTAAATTATTTGGTCCGCCTTTGCTTACTTTTGAACGCTTAACTAGGCGTTACTCCAAGTGCTTAAATTGCAATGCCACAAGTCGCTGATACAACTCACAGCTTTGCATTAATGATTGGTGGTTACCAACATCGACTAACTCGCCATTGTCGAGCACCGCAATTTTATCCGCATGTTGGATAGTCGAAAGACGATGAGCAATAATCAGCGTTGTGCGTCCTTTCATTAGAGCTTCAAGTGCTTGTTGAACGTGATGTTCACTTTCACTATCAAGGGCGCTGGTAGCTTCGTCTAGCAGTAAGATTTTTGGATCTTTTAGAATCGCGCGAGCAATCGCAATACGCTGCTTTTGTCCGCCCGATAGCCTAACGCCGCGCTCCCCTAAAAAGCTGTGATAGCCTTCGGGAAGCTTCTCAATAAACTCATGGGCATGGGCTTTTTTCGCGGCTTCGATAACTTGTACATCCGTCGCTTCAGGATTACCGTAGCGAATATTATGAAAAACATCATGGCTAAACAGCGCTGGTTGTTGTGGTACGAGCGCCATTTGACGTCGAAGCTCGTTTGGGTCGAACTGTCGAATATCTTCACCACCAAACAACACTTGCCCTTTTTGCGGATCATAAAAGCGTTGCAGCAGTTCGAATAGTGTTGTTTTACCGGCACCAGAAGGGCCGACCAACGCCAACACTTTTCCTTGTTCAGCAGTTAGATTTAACTCTTTGATAGCTGGTTGATTTGGGCGAGAAGGGTAGTTGAAACTCACCGAATTAAAGTTAACCTCAGCAGGCATGTCGGCACGGACAGGCAAATGGTTGCTTGGCGCTTTAATATCACTGGCTACTTGAAGGATCTCAATCAGCCGTTCGGTAGCACCTGCGGCTCTTTGCAATTCACCCATGACTTCGGAAATGGTTGCAGTCGATGAGGCAACCATAATGGCATAAAACACAAATGCGGCTAGGTCACCCGCAGACATTTTTCCGTGAATCACATCGCTGCCGCCTATCCAAAGCATGCCTGAAATCGCGCTGAACACAATCACAATAACGCCTGATATCAGGATCGCTCGCTGCTTTACTCTCTGTCTGCCTACTTCATAAGCTTTTTCCACCTCGACAGCGAAAGCCGCTCGTTCATGCGACTCTGAGCTAAAACTTTGCACGGTTTTAATATGTTCTATCGCTTCTCCAGCGTAGCTTCCGACATCGGCCATTGAGTCCTGACTTTGGCGAGAGAGAGCACGCACGCGTCGTCCATAAAACAAAATTGGCACCAAAACCAAAGGCACAGAAGCAAGCACAATCAGCGTGAGCTTAACGTTGGTAGCGAATAACATAATGATGGCACCAAAACACATCAAAGCGCTACGCATCGCCATCGAGAACGATGAACCAATAATGCTTTGCAGCAATGTGGTATCGGTAGTCAGGCGCGACATTATGTCGCCACTACTGTTAGTCTCAAAATAGCTCGGATGCAGCGTAATCACATGATTAAACACCGCAAGGCGAATATCCGCACTAACGCGCTCACCTACGGCAGAGACAAGGTAAAAGCGAAAGAAAGTCCCAATGGCAATACACAATGTGACACCGACAATAAACTGAATCGCATTGGTGAGCTCTTGCAATGATTGCTGAGCAAAGCCTTGGTCGATAAGAATGCGCACTCCATAGCCAACGGATAACGTCAAACTTGCTGTCGCGACAAGGGCAACCAAGGCTGCCGCAACCCGCCATTTATAAGGTGCAATAAAGGTGCTGAGTTTAAGAAGAATGCTGAGATTTTTGTTATTTTTTCTGCTCATGAGTGACTCACAAAGCGTTTTAGGTACCTGGCATAGTAAGCCAGTTTGGTTGATGAGACCAGTGGGGCTCTGGTTCGAGTAAAAGACGCCATTTTACTGAGGCTAGGGTGGGCTATTTGACCCCAAGGAATCAAAGAATTGTCAGGGGAAGTTACTTCAATTAGCCAACTCCACGGCACACCAATTTTCCATTTGAATTTCTAGTGAAGAATATAATGCTTTAGAATTAGTCTATCCTTACCTAAGCGTTTGGTTTATAATGAATTTATTCGATTAGGTTCTAAGCTTTCAATAAGCAGGAGGCTGGCTTAATGCCACAAGTAATAAACTGGTACGATATTGCTGAGAAATTGTTGTCTTCACAACCCGGTGAAGGATGTAAACCTTTCTTGGATGCTTACGATAAGCTCAAGCTCGGTGATGTTTGTGGTGCAGTATCGGCACTAGAAGAATTAAATGAACTGCAATACTACTTGAGCACCATAATGCTTGAAATTCAGTTGGTTGAATTGGGGGGAGATGTCACTCAGTTACCGTTATTCACACTGGGCTTACGTGAAAATGTACCTGTTGAGTCGCTGAAAACCTCTGAGATCTATCATGAGTTGAACCGAACTTGGACAGAAAAAGTTGCTGTCTTATTACCTTATGATGATGTCATGTATCGTAACCAATACTCCCGTAGTGATGGCGCATTGGAGGGTGTGATTCGCGCTCTCTGTGCCCAAGGCAAGCACGAAAAAGCGATACCTTATGCAAAGGCATCTAATACCTACAATCGCGAGTACGTAGCAGAGTCATGGGCTGAGATTATCCGAGGATTAGCCGATGGGAAGCTAAAAGATCAAGCAATTTGTAGCTTGAGTTCTCTTGGTGCACTTAGACCAATGATTCAAGACGGGGGGGATGAGGCGGCTGCCTATGGCACAGCTATTGAAACATTCGCAACCATCAACTTAGACAGCAATCACCCTGAAGTGCAGCGTTGTTATAAAGGATTGTTACGTCTTGCTCGTCATTATGCGCCAAGAGATTGTCGCTCTGGCGGTACATTTCGTGCAGCTGTCGCAGCGGCGAGGCTTGCAGGAAAACAAAATTGTGAGCGATGGTATGAAATTGCTGAGTCGCTAAGTAAGTATATCTGGAGTGCAGATCTCAATCAGAGAGCTAGCATCGCTTTAGAATTGGCATCCTATCAAATGGAAAAATGCTCAATTGAGGCTTTAAAGGAACATGTTGAACTGATTGGGTATGATTGGTCGGCTATTGATGACCCTGTATTTATCCTCAACCAATATGTAGACAGCAAAAGTCAGCACAAGCCAGATGCCGACACTGAACTGGCCAATGCAGTAAAAGCTGGCAAAGATGTTTGTGCACTAGTTGAACAAAGGATGATTGATGAAGACAAAAAAAATCCATTCGGCGCAAAAGAAGAAAATCGGTTAAAACTAGGGTGTAAGCTTTGCCTACCCGATGATGAACTAGAAAGGCTATACTCGGAAATTGCTCCTCGCTGGCAGAAATCGGCTCTAATAAATGGTGTTGCGTGGGGTTTTGAAGGGCAACCAGAACGTATATTACCCTATCTAATTAAGGCGTATCCAGAAGGAGATGAATTTGGTAACTACACAAAGCGTCTTCTTCCCTATTTAACTACGGAGTTGTTAGATAAGGCAGAAAAATTCTATGTAGAGAGTGAACAAAATAAACCTCTAACGTTACTTGCTGCTTATTGGTTTACAAAGGGAGATTTGTTAAAAGCGACAAGAGTTATTGGTAAACTTGGTAAGGCGACGTCAGTTGAAGAGTGGACGCCGTATTATCGTAGAGGGTTCCGTGCAGATAAACCGTTCATCACTATTGGTGAAAGCGAAAATAGTAAGAATGAACGGCCTTATTCGGGAGAGGTTGCAGATATTCCTTCGGTCATTAAAACATGTAAAACTGCAACTGCACTATTAGACGCTGTCAAGAAGCACTGGCAGGATGAAGCGTTTGTTCATGCAGTATTAAAAGCAGCTCAGTTGAAGAAATATCAAAAAAACTATGACGATCGCAGTGCTATCATTCAGCTGTTTATTGTCGCAGGTAGAGTGGATCAGGCTGTCGCATTGATACCTTCAGTGAACAAAGGGAAAAGTAAGCCAGGCGATGGTGATTATGCAGTGGAGCCACTAAAGGTTGTTCTTGACTATTTAAATGACTGCCCTGAACAAATAACACCTGAATTATTGACTTCATTATTGAATGAGGTTGCTAAAGTATTCCCTCAATGGGTGTGGAAGCTATTTTTCCAGTTAAGTCGATTAAGTTGTCGGCTTTCTATGCCATCTCGTGCTGAGCTGATGACTGAAATATTGGCAGTGAAACAGAAGGGATATCGACGACGTTTTGATCATGTGACTTTCTACTTGGGAGTATTAAAAGGCACGTTAGAAGTAGAAGGGTATAACGAACGTAATAAGTCGGAAATAGAATCCTGGTTTATGACTTTGAGTGAGCTAGTTCGTGGAGACTCTATGTATGTCGATTCAATCTGGATTATCAGTCAGTATGCCAACCTGAAAACTCATTTGCCTGAAGATATTTGGCAGCAATGGAGTGCAGATGTGTTAAATGTCTTGTACAGCTGTCAAGGGTTCAGGGGAAAACTCCATCCATCGCAACTATTTGAAGGTGCTTATCGTCATTTATGGTCTGTGAATGATGACAGTATCATGGGGTTGTTTTTACAATCAGGACAATTACCTCAACATCTTCATGCGGAGATTTGTAGAAGTATCTGGAAAGACATTCACCTTGCACCCAATCCGTTTGCAGTATTAACAATGACGCAACCTGAGCAAGCATCGACTGATGTCATGAAGCGTGAATTCGTTGAAGCATTGAGTCGGGTACTTATTCAGGAAAATCATCCGGATGCGCATCGTCTTAAAAACTTAATGGCATGAAGCGAAGAAATTGCGCAAGGGTGAATCTTTGCGATCTGACTTAAATTTTGTGTCAAGCTAATAACGAGAATGAATGGTTTGATAAGTTTCTAATCATGGGGGCAAGTTTTGCGTTTTGCTAAATGCAAGACTTACCCTAAGTCAAAGAAGAGCGGATAAGGTTACTTGTGTTAATTTGGTACTAATTCAGACCTGATCTGACAGTTACCCACTTGTTTCGTTATTCGCTTGGCGTTTTAAGTGCTCGATAAACTCCGGGATCTTCTTGGCTAAGTGTTTTCTTGAAGCGTAAAAGGCATACAGCACCAAATCTTCGGGTTCATATTCCAGTTCGATCACTTCCAGATCTCCTGATTCGATTTCTTCATGGCAAAACTCGACAGGTAGAATCGCAAACCCGAATCCTGCTAACGCGCCGGCTTTTGCAAGTTGCCCACTGTTGACCTTAAATGCAGATTGTACTCGTTGACTTATCAGTTCTCCTTCCGAATTTCTGAAAACCCAAGGTGTTCCTTTCAATGCAGTAAAGCTGCTGATACAAGGAACGTGCTTCAAATCGGTAATTTTGAAAGGTCTCTGACGTGTGTGCAATAGCTTAGGTGATGCGACCACAATACTCGGCCAACGCTTGATCTCTTTTGCAATCCAATTGCTGTCTTCAAGCTTGCCGCGGTGAAAACTCAAGATAACGTCAAACCCATCGAGCAAGTCCTCTTTAGGGCTTAGGTTCGTCTCGCAATTCAATGAAATAGCAGGGTACTGAGCACAAAAAGAGACGACGGCTTTAGCTAGTTCTGGTGAATCTGGCATGACAACGTTGAGCTGCCCCATGACCTCACGAGAGTGTTGCGTCACTTCTTCAAGCGCATCATTCAGTTTGTCTAACAAAGGCTGTGTGCGTAAATAGAGCTGTTCTCCAGCGTCTGTTGCACAGATTCGTCGAGTCGTTCTGTCGAATAAACGCACATCAAGCTGTTCTTCAAGTAACGCAATATGGCGACTGACATTTGATGTCGGCAGAGATAAAAACTCGGCGGCTCTTTTGAAGCTATTGTTCTCGTAGACACAATGGAAGCTTTTTAGCCATTGCTGATCAATTTTCTCAAGCATCTCCATTAATCCCATTTGGTTGGATTATAAAGCCAATAAGTTGCACTTTGTTACTTAAAACAGGTTTATACAATGCGAGTTACCGTTGTTTGGGCATAAAGGTTTTCCAATGAGTTGGTTAGAAAAACTATTAGATAAAAAGAACATCATTAATACGCGTAAAGCGTCGATTCCGGAAGGCGTATGGACTAAGTGTCCGTCTTGTGACCAAGTGCTGTATCGCATCGCGCTCAAGGAAAACTTGGAAGTTTGCCCCAAGTGTCAATACCATTTGCGAATGTCTGCGCGACATCGTTTAGATAGCTTCTTGGACAAAGGTGAGCGTATAGAGCTTGCTAGCGAATATGAGCCGAAAGATCTGCTCAACTTTAAGGACAAGAAACGCTACAAAGAGCGTCTTGCTCTCTCTCAAAAAAGTACTGGCGAGAAAGATGCGTTGGTCGTAATGAAAGGCGAGCTGTTGGGCTTACCCATCGTGGCTTGCGCGTTCGAGTTCTCTTTCATGGCTGGCTCGATGGGGTCGGTTGTGGGTGCTCGTTTTGTTGATGCCGTGAATACGGCGATAGAGGAAAATTGCGGGTTAGTTTGCTTTTATGCGTGTGGTGGCGCACGTATGCAAGAGTCGCTGATGGCTTTAATGCAAATGGCAAAAACCAGCGCTGCGTTGGAGCGTTTATCCAATGCGCGCTTGCCTTATATCTCGGTATTGACCGATCAAACCTTTGGTGGCGTCTCGGCAAGCTTGGCAATGCTGGGGGACATCAATATTGGTGAGCCTGAGGCAAGAATCGGGTTTGCAGGGCGTCGTGTGATTGAACAAACCGTGCGAGAAAAGCTACCGGATGGCTTTCAACAAAGCGAGTTTCTGCTTGAGCATGGCGCTTTAGATATGATTGTGCAAAGGCACGATATGCGCGAGAGGATAGGCGGGTTGATAGCAAAACTCACTAATACAAGCATCCGACTAGAAGTTAAGTAATTGCGGTTGGCTCATGCTTTATATGTTCTTTGAGATATTTACTGATATGCAATCGATTGATTTAATAGCGTAAAGGCGGCTTTTCGATTCATTTCAATTAAGTATTGCTTTTCGATATAAGATACTGATTATAAATTGATTTCATAAAACAACTTCGGCATCATTCAATGCTTGATTTTGAGGATGATTATCATCACGGCAAAAATTAGAACAACTTATAATGCGAGGCTAGGGAACGATGGAACCAATGAAAAATCACTATTTAGAGATACCTGAAGAAAGAAAATTGCGTATTTTTCGTGAAGAAGACGAACGTTTCTATAGTTTTTGGGAAAAAATGCTTGATGAAAAACAATCTTTTTATCAGCAACCTCTCAAAAGAATGAAAGGCGATGCTTGGCATTCGCTCCGCTCATTCTTCACTGCTTCAAAATATGGACAACATCATGCCTCGCCAGCTTATATAAAAAGAGCGCTTGAGTTACTGAATAACGTGTACTGACTGGCCAATCATTCAGAGCAAGTTGTTGAATTCTCCGTTGGGCACCGACATTGTTCGGAAGTAGGTAACCGTTCTGTTGCAGGGGGAACGATGGATGCTTGGTTGGATGAAATCTGTTTAACGATGGCCGCGAGAGATTGGCGCGGCGTAGAGCTGATGACCATCATGGATGAGTCGTTAGTGCGTTTAAAAGATCCATTCGATGTTGCGCTAGTCGAGTTCGTTAACGGTGTATTTAGCAATTCATCAGCGTTACCTGAGTTATTGCAAACTGTGATGGAGAAATCTTCTCCGCAATACTTAGAATCAACCAGAGTGCCCTATGTACATTCTTTGTTTATTCCATTTGTGAATGTGTTTGTTGCCATTATCGATGGCGATGAGGCGCATTATCAAGAAGCACTGAAAGATGCGTTAGAGGCGCATTACCAGTTCTACATGAATGAAGATGTTCGTTATTCGCCAAAAGGGAATGTTTCTTTGAAACTGATTGGTCTTGCTGCATTGGCATACGATAAGTATGGCTGGACAATTCCAGAAACCGCATATTTGCCGAAATGGCTCGTTTACGGTGAACAGGATCTTTGTTCTAAATAAATCATTAATAGAACACCTTATGTAGTGTCTGCAGCAATGCCGTTCGGCAGCACCTCGAGCAAACATGTTGCACCTTATCCTGCCTTTCAGCTGTGAAAAGTTGAAAGAACTTCAACATACTTTCGCTACAGAAAAGGGCATTTGGTTTGGTAATCCGCAAGTCACGGCACATCCACATCAATCCATCGTTGAATGGTATGTCGGTGACTACCTGCTCAGCCTTGGTGACGAAGAATTAAGGTTATTTTTCAACCAGTTACTCGGTGGTAAGACATAAACTTATCAATATGCGAGCTTACTAACACGCCATACGTGACACTTCATGTATTCTTAATTGAAGCGAAGAAGAGGATTTATCAATGTCAAAAAGCTCCAAGCTTCACAATGAAGACAAACTGGTTAAGAAGGCACTAGAGATTGGTGGGAAGATGGCGAAGCTACAAGGCTTTGATCTTCCACAGTCACCACAACCTCTAAGAGTAAAAGCGATTTACCTATTCTTGGTCGATGCCAAACAGATCACGCCATTACCGGAAAGCAAGCTAGATGGCGCAAGCATCAAACACCGACTAGCAGTATGGATACACAGTGCGTTGCCAGACAACGACCCTCTAAAGTAGAAAGCCTGAAGAAGTTACATAGGTCATTAATTAACAAGGCGAGCCAGATGGTTCGCCTTGTCTGATCTTGGCAAGTGCACCGAGGTCTTCTAATGTTTCGTTATTATTGATTTACAAAACAGCATCAAAAGGGCTAAAGATAAAGCCAGAGAAGCGCTACAATGCTCGCGTTGCAAGAGTGCAACCAAGAATACTCATTTACAGAAGCCTTAAAGTAACCATACATGTCTAAAGATTTCGAATTCACTACAGAATACACACTCGACAAGCCTTTCTTTGCTGAGTGTTATGATCAAACTAGCCAGCCAACGAAGTTCCCGCATGCTTACCTAAAAGCGATATTGTTTCTAATTTTTGGCGTGGTCTTATTGGAGTTTGAACTGCTACCTAACGGTTATGTCGGTTGGTTCTTTATCGTATTGAGTGTGATTGAAGCGTGTAGCGTTTACTTCAAAAGAACCTGGTGGCTATGGCGTCAAACCATCAGTTCAAGCCGTGGCAGCAAAGTAGTGTTTGAAGTTAATGCAGATGGCGTGCGCTATAAAAGCGGTAAAATCGATCGCAGCCTCGCTTGGAGTGAAATCGACCAACTCGAACAAACCGATTTGGGCTTTATCCTTCACCTTGGTAAACAACGCCAATACATCAGCAAATCTTGCTTAAACGAAGAAGTGATCGCGTTTATGGTAGAGCAGCACGCAGCATCAAAAGCGAGCTAACCAGCTCATATCAAGCTGGAATGAGCGATCGAAAAAGTAGGTGATATATGATCGAACATTGTAACAAGTATATGGTCGATTCTGAATCAATGGGGTTTGATGTAGAAAGCTAATAAGGCTTAGAGGTTTCTCTTTCGGACATACTGCTTCGGTGTCATGCGCGCAATCTGCTTACACTCTCTAGTCATGTGTGCTTGATCGGAAAAACCTTGCTCCAGCGCCAATTCCGATAAAGTAAGATCGGGTTGCGCTCGGAGTTGCTCTAAAGTGTGCTTCACTCGTTTAATGCGTTGGTAATGTTTAGGAGTAATCCCCAACCATTTCTGAAAATTGCGCTCTCTCTGGCGCTGACTGATGGTCCCTGTAGGTTGTTCAATAATGTGGCCGACATACTGCGGTTCATATTCCTCAATCAGTGTTTGAACCCAGCGATATAACGTAGAAATCCTTGCATATGGCGAACGCGCTGTTTGCAGAGACTCAAATGTTGCTAGCGCAGAAGAAGCCAAAGGGTGGTCGTCTTGAATCCGCAATAGCTGTTCTAGACGTTTACCAAATAGTTGATAACCAACAGCAGGATGAAAGCGTACGCCAGTCATCACCGCGCCTGGCGGTAGGCAGACCTGATGTGCGAGAATGCTTATAGGCAGTAGGACAACCCCCGGCGTTTGCCACTCACCATCCATTTGTACTTCATTCTGTAAAATGAATACCACACCTGTACCAGCATCACTGAGTAATTGTTTACGTACGGTTTGCGTCGTATCAGGTTTGACGGATGCTGACCAAATGGCTTGAACATAGCCAGCTAAAGCCTTTTGAGGTTTTAAAATATCAAATTCTAAGTTCAAATGAATCATCCTATTTAACCTCAACTTAAATGAGAAAGTGATACACATGTACTTTTCATCATATAAAGTTGAGGCATAAGCAGTGGCTTACAAGTAAGAACCGTCAAATAGAATTATCGAGGTTTATAGACTCCAACCTTTGGCTTAAATGCCTTAACTATTCGGTTCCAACTATTGATCGCGTTGATCGCAATTGTTAGGTTGACCATAGCTTCTTCTCCAAAGGTATTCAAGGTCAGCTGATAGGTATCATCATCTACTGGTAGGCCAGCAGTTAGTAATTCAGCCCAGCCAAGCGCAACGTGTTCTGCATCGCTGTAGAATGGCATATCTTTCCATGCACTAAGCCCCCATATGCGTTCCGGCTTTTCACCTAACTTAAGCGCATCTTTACTATGCATGTCGATACAAAATGCACATTGATTGATTTGCGATATGCGTAACTTAACCAGTTCCCATATGATCATGTTCATAGTTTCTGATTGGCTAAATTGTTCATGGAAGTAAGCTTCCTGAGCGTATAGGATTTCTATTGCTTTTGGCGCTACTTCAATATAGTTGAGTCGTTTTTTCATGGTCATTCTCCTCTGTTTTTTACATAGTAAAAAACGCTCTTAGCAAAAGATTGAAGATTTTCGACATGCACTCAATAAAATTAGATAAAAGAGTGAACGACGAAAGCGAAAAGTGTACCTATTGGAAACCAAGAAAACTTATGCCAATTAACAAAGTATTGCTCTAAATAATGCGACTTAAGGTTGGCGTCTATTTTTACTCCACCACCTTCCGTAAACGAGCAAAAGGTGCTGAGTTACCTATATACACACCAGCCGCAACGATAAAGACGCCTAAAACATTTTCCCATTGAGCCTGCTCACCAGAAATGAACGAAATCAGTAGAGTGAATACCGGCATAATATTAAATAATGGAGACATCTTATCTGGACCAAGAACGATAGCGCCTTTCATCCAAAAGTAATAAGCAATCAAAGTTCCAAACAGGCTCATGTAAGCTATTAATGCTAGGTCTTTAAATGTTATGGCATTTAAGCTACGGCTAAAGTCGCCGTGGTACATCGCTATAGCGACCATTTGAATGGCACCAATACTTAACACCCAACGTAACTGCTGAGTTACTGGGATATGAGATGTTAAACGCTTCGCTAGAATTGTGTATAAACACCCACTAATTAAAGCAAATAACATGTATAGATCACCAATATTACTATTGCTGCTAATAGAATGAATATTTCCCCCTGTAATGACGATTACCACTCCACAAAAGCTGATTAGTGCACCTAAAATAGTTTTAACCGAAATGGAAGTTTTGAGAATAAAGCCCGACAACAAGATAGTGACAAGTGGTAGGTTTGCCTGAACAACCGCTGCGTTAACTGGGGTAGTAAATCTCATTGCAGAGAAAATAGAGAAGTTTTGGATAGTTACACCCACGGTTGCTATAACAAACAACGACAACATACTTTTTCGTGTGAGTTTGGCTCCATATGGAGAGCGTTTAGTACCTCTTATCAGTAAGAGTATTAAAGCTGCAACGGAAAATCGTAACGTCGCTGAATCCAAAGGAGAGACATCGCTATTAATAGCCTTTATTGCGTTAAAGTTACTAGACCAAAAAAAGATAGCGACAACAACACCGCACCAAATTGATAAATGCTTAGACATAGATCTTCCTGATAAAAATTAACTTGACGCGATAATGCTATATATTTCATATTTGATTTTTAATAGCCAAATTTAAGAGGGTTAATCCCAAATATGGAACGTCACTCTTTGGATGATCTTTTGTTATTCGTTTCTGTTGCTCGCTATCAAAGCCTAACACAAGCATCTGAGCGTCTTAATGTCCCGTTAGCCACGCTAAGCCGGAAGTTAAAAAGGCTGGAAACAAACTTAAATTGCAGACTATTTAACCGCAGTGCACACCACTTTGCGTTAACAACTGATGGCGAAAAATATTATCAACTCTGTGAGCCGTTACTTCTTAGCTTAAATAATGTGACATCGAGAATTGCGACTGAGCGTCAGTCTTTAAGCGGAACGATCAAAATATCAGCGCCAATTAACATGACACAGATGTGGTTAAAGCGGTGCGTTTATGAATTTGCAGAGCAACATCCGAAGATATGTATCGATTTAGATGTACAGAATGAAAAAATCAATCTTGTATCTAACCGTGTCGATGTTAGTTTTCGTCTTGGTGATCTTATTGAACAAGACTGGATTGCTCAGAAATTATGGTCGATTCCATTTGCGCTTTGTGCATCACGAAGCTATTTAGAACAACACCAACCGATTACCCATCCAGAACAACTTGTTCATCATCGCCTAATTACGGTAAACAACGACAGCCAATGGAAATTAGTTAATCAAATCACCAATGAAACATTTGATCATCCGCTAAAGTTTCAATTCACTTCAAATGATGTACTGCTAGTTAGAGACGCCGTCATCCATGGTTTAGGAATTGCGTGGATTCCAACCTATTACTTTCATGAGCTAAACCATGATCAACATAACCTGCTGCCTTTGTTGCCAGAATGGCAATGCTCGGGTAAAGAAGTATTCATTATGTATCGAGACCGCGATAAAAGGCCTGCAAGAGTTGATGCATTTATTGAACATGTCTTAAATTGGAAAAATCGCATTCAAATGTTTGCTTGAAAGAGGTTTATCACATTGTGCTGTGCCGGTAACCTCAATTGAAGCTTCATGACTCTGCTTCAATTGAGTTCATTTATTTAACCTCTAAAAGAATCATGAATACATAGGCAGTTAATGGGATTCGAGTTTACAAGTGATTCGGTCAGCTAAAACTAAAGCTAAGTAGAAAGTATTTGCAGTTGTATTTGCGTCTGAAAATCGTTTAGAGCTTTCTCATCCGCGAGGTTCTATAAGAAATTATTAAGGATATATTTGTGTGTGATTTCGTGAAAAAAATTGTTGTAGGTTTACTTTTAAGTGCTTCGTCTTTTGCTTCTTTAAGTCAATATGTTCCAGCAATGAATGATAAGAACGGTTATGTAGAACCATTTCAAATGTTTGATAATGTCTATTATGTAGGAGACAAGTGGGTCTCATCATATGCCATTGCTACAGACGACGGACTGGTTATCATTGATACGCTTGATTTCCCTTACTCTGAGTGGATACCTATCAACCTAGAAAAGCTAGGGCTAAAAGATAAGCCAATAACGCACATATTGGTAACTCATGGGCATTCTGACCATGTTGGAGGCGCCCAGTTACTTCAAGAGAAGTATGGTTCCAAAGTTGTGATGACCAAAAGCGCTCATGAACTATCTATACAGCAATCAAACAAAAGCGAAGGTGAGAACAAGTTCCTTCCTCCAAATTTAGACATAGAGATAAAAAGCGATAGCTCTATGGCTATTGGTGGACATGAGTTTAAGTTCTATCTCACACCTGGCCACACGGAAGGTGATTATTCCTTAGACTTCGCTGTTGAAGATAATGGCGAACAATATCGTGCTTTTATCGTTGGTGGGCATAGCGTAAGTAGCAATGATCCAGAAGTTATTGGCCAGTTCCTGACTAGCATGGAGAAAATTAGAAAAATTTCACTACAGGCACCTATTGTGAACGTTAACCTTTCGAACCATCCACATAAAAATTTCCTTTTTGAAAATAGGAAGAAGCTCGGCACAAGCGGTAACCCGTTTATCAGTGAGGCAAACTTCTTCATGTTCCTTAAGCAACAAGAAGATTTAGCTAAGGGAAAACTAGAAGAACTATAATACCATGGTATACGAGCAGCCTTCGTTATTAGGTTAGAGGTTTACTCTTGAGTTATAGCTAAGGCTTTAATAAGTTGCTCAATCAAGATTCGACACTGGTGGCAGCTATATTGTTTGTCGGTTCTAGTGACAAAGGCGCTGTGCGTAAACATTCGTATTGTGTGCCTTAAACCTTTGCAAGGCGTTACGTGCTTTCTGGAAAAGTCTCAAAATAGCGTACAATTAGCGTTTTGACACAGCGGAAATCATCATGGCCAAAACTGTTCAGCAGCAAATCGGAAACATTGCTCTAGTCGTTGAAAATTACGACGATGCTATCGAGTTCTATACTCAAAAACTTCAATTCACTCTGGTTGAAGATACCAACCTAGGTGGTGGTAAACGCTGGGTTCAAGTTTCTCCTCCAAACTCCAATGGTACAAACCTACTTTTAGCTCAAGCGAGTACACCGGAGCAAACGCATGCAGTAGGAAATCAAACAGGTGGTCGTGTTTTCCTGTTTCTGCAAACTAATGATTTTTGGCGTGACTACGAGTTGATGAAGAAAAATGGTGTTGTATTTAATGAAGAGCCTCGTGTGGAAGAATACGGGACAGTGGTGGTGTTCCAAGATCTCTATGGTAATAAATGGGACTTACTGCAACTGAACTAGAAACTACATAGCACCTGCATAGCATAGTGTTCATGAGGAGTTTCCAACAAGCCTTTAAGGCTCTGAGATATTAGTGCTAATTCAAAGGTTCTCAGAAGTTACTGTATTTCTAAATCACTTTTGTGCAAACAATAACTAGCCATCATTCCTTCTCGATGTATCAACAAGTGTTAGGGCGGCACACCAAAAACAAAAAGGCGAACCAAACGGTTCGCCTTTGTCGATTTAGAGACTACTGTCATCTCACAATTAAGTTTGTGACTGAGCGGACTGATTTAAAAAGGCTAATTTCACAAGAATCTGTAATTAAGATTGTGACAAATCATAGAAAGGACGTGGTTCATCTAAAACGATCCTGAATTAAAATTGTGACTACGAGTGTGAGGTCAACGGAGCATTTGATACAAACACTATCGTTTATACTTGGTTTCATTTAAGGATGGGCAATTAACCTAATAATTATCATTCGCAATTTAACGGGTGGGAATCCAAGCGTTTTCCTGCGGCTACTCTTCTGAGCAAAGGTGTAAAATCATCAAACAGTGCTTCCAGTAATTTATCGTCAACGTTGGAAGAACTTATCAAATGCAATGTAGGTAGTGCGGACTCTAACTGATAATCTACTTTGTAGATCTCGATGCAATCATCATTTTCAATTACGTCAAAAAGTGCTTTAAACAACCGCATCATTATAAATGCATAACGACTTTGAGTACTGTGTGTATCGAGGGCAACAATACGCGGGTAAATATTATCTAATTGCTTTGTAATCACAGCAATGACTATGTCATCACTAATCAGTGCCACTAGGGGATCCTCTTAAGCATTAGTCTGTTATGTGTAAAAACTTAACTTGTACTCTTATTGCCATTGTCATGAGTATCATTTCTAGAGGTGCGTCTAGAGTTACGAGGGATTGCTGCGGGTAGCTGGGTATAGAGCCATTGCTTGTCGTGTTTGAACAGCCATGTGTATGCCGATCTAGCTGCGTCTTGAATCTGTTTTCGAGTTGGTTTTTCGAAGCGATTTTTTGTAGAGATTAGTTTCTCTCTATGCTCACGTCTCTTACTTAAGAATCGGATTCTAGCTCGTAGACTTAATAACTCTGGGTACTGGTGAAGCTCTTGCTCAACAGCTCCATTGGAACAGCCAATATTAGTTGCGATCTCTTGCGTTGTTTTGCCATCAACCAGTTGATTCCAGATTGAATGACGTTGTTGTTCAAAAAGTTTCTGAGCTCGGCGATTAACTTCTACGCCATTTTTTATTGCTAAATGTTTGAATGTTGAAATGCTACCGCCTAGGTCTTTGGCTACTTGTCGTAGGCTATGACCAGCTTTTAGTTTTCTTAACGCTTGCTGTTCTTTTTCTTGTTTCGCTTCAAGTTGTTTTGTATTGACTCGCAAAGCATTTCGCTCAATTACCTTTTGATGCGTAATTTCTGCGCCTTGATAAAAGCGGATAAAATCATCAACAGATTCAAATTGTGCGCCGATCATCAATAGGTGCTTCAGTGGGTGATGGTTAGATGCTAGACCTCTGGTCATGCACGCAGGAAACTGTTGATTTTTACCTAATGAAAATACCGAGTTGACTGAGACGTCAGGGAGTAACTCACTCCAGTAATTTTCAAGTGCAGTGCGCCAAGCCAGTTGTCGAACATTTAGGCTTTCAGATGCATAACCTTTTTCTGCCAGACGAACTTTATAAGCGTAGATTAACCTCTCATTATCCAAATGCTGGAAATCAGAACTTAACAGCTCTCGACTCAGCTGAGCTAGTTTTACCGATGTTTTCGTAGCAAGATCAATATGAGGTGTGTGGTGCAATTGAGGTGGAAGTATCAAACTGCTGCGCGATCTTTTAACAGATATCAATTTTACTTGATGAGTACAGCAAGCAGTCACTCCAGGAAGTTGATGCTCTGTATGCCAGAAAGCGACACCGTGAGAATGCACATCGTTTGAACAGCATAGCGGACAATATCGAATAACTCGCGGTTCGCAAACCCGACTCGCAATAATCGAAAGCCGAGAATACGCTGTATGTGTATCGCCTTGAGCCATGTCAGAGCGTACAGATTTGAAGGTCTCTCGTGAGGTGAACAGCTGCCAGTAGGGTAATGCGCTATGTTCGTTAATTAGTTGTTTAACAGAAAGACCGGACAAATTAGCTAATATGCCAGCATAGCTAGGCAATAATGACATTAATTGGAGATGGTTTTCCCCAATTAGATATTTTAATGCTATTCGCTTTGATGGCATTCCGGAGCGTAATCCCCATCGAGCTAACCAACTGTATAGTGATTCTCCTTCAAAGAGGGTGGGAACAAACTTTGGTATATGGCTCTCCTTCACTCAAAAAGCTATGTAAGTAACTCAGAGGTAGCTGCTTCCAGACCTAAGAACTTCAATATTAGTAAGATGCTTAATGGTGGTGCCGAGTGTTCACGGTAAACGATTGAGGTAATCTTCAAAACTTTGTTCGTACTAGCTAAAATGTGTTGTTCTGGTTTGCTGTAAAAATGATCTACAACGTCGTTTGGTAGCCAGTCTTGAAACTCTTTTTGTAGTTGAGATAATTCATTTCTGATCGAAACACTGATGTTTGAAGGTAGCGCTTCATAACCGATTTTCTCTTTCATTACTTTTAGTATTGCCGCGTTCTGTATTCTCAATCCATTCTCTTGAAGGTGATAACTAGCGCTACTCAACCAATGTAGTAGTGGAGATTGATAAATTGAAGAATGGTCAATTTGTTTTGAACAGCTTGGGCACTTTCTGTTTATTGGAGGCAGCCAGTGTTTCTGGAAATCTTGATAACTAAAATTGCATTTTGGACAGAATGAATGTAGCAGCGAGTTATGCTTGTAACATGTTAATGCAGTAGGGAGTTGATGATAAGTGTGCCAGTATGGCGTTCCATAGTTCTCATAGTCTTCTTCAGCACATTCAGAGCACCACCGCCAGTTATGTGCCTGCTTAATCAGTTTTTGTTGTGCGGGTTTAATTCGTGTTTGTGATAGTTCCTCGTCACCAGTGAGTAATAGTGCTCTATCTTGATGTGTTAGAAACGGCGCATAGTAAGGAACAAGAGTATGTTGCTTT
This sequence comes from Vibrio sp. 704, assembly GCF_033339295.1. Taxonomy (NCBI): domain Bacteria; kingdom Pseudomonadati; phylum Pseudomonadota; class Gammaproteobacteria; order Vibrionales; family Vibrionaceae; genus Vibrio; species Vibrio sp. 704. Next base: position 511,948 of record NZ_JAWOUH010000001.1, read on the forward strand.
ACAATGGCATCCCATCCTAGATTATCAACGAATTGACGAGAGATATCCCAATACACTTTTCGCCATACCGCCGCAGGGCTTAGGGCATTTACATTGTTCGATATCAGTTTTGCAGTAACGAGAAAGTCATTTCTACCGGTATGGTTAAACCAACGGGCAAGCACACTCAAGAGGTGTTCGTTAGGAAACGGTTTAGACAAATACTGGTTATACATTGTTGCTCTCCTCAAAGCCTGTCAGAAACACGGGGTCCAGGGGATTCGTATCAAGACCCAACATTAAGTTTTGGTCTTGAGGCATTTCGTTCTTAACTAACTGAGCTTGTTTCTTCGGGCATTTTTTCTGTTCTTTTTGCAGCTCCTTGTTACTGTAAACCGACTTGTGTGTATCGGTTCGAATTGAGCTTTCATACTCCGTTTTATTGCCGCTGCGATATTGGGCTAGGGCGGGGTCGATAAGGCCGAATTGATTCTTGTAGACTCGGTTGAGTAGGCCTACTTGATATGTGTGATAACCTTTTTGCTCATCCTCTGACTTACCCAGCAAGGTCACTAACGTTTCGTGATGAAGCAACGCGAGCCTGATCATGATGGCTGGCAGTCCACAGCTTAGCTGATGAAAACGCGCTTTAAATTTCTCAAGCAATGCTGCCTGATCTTCCCCCTCAGACTTAACAATCAGCGACTGCGGGTAAAGAGAGTTGAATAGCTGCTGAAAGTAGTCACTTTCTAGTTTGTGATTGGAGAATTTGAAAGCTCGATCATTCAACATGCGGCGCACAGTCGTTATATCTGAACCAATTCGGTGGTCGCCGGTATCTAAAGTATCGAATAGAGCAACTCCTGCCTCGGTGCTGCTCTGCACAATCGGGATCCCAAGTTTGTTGAACAAGCTTTCTAGAATTTGAAGCGATGGTGAATTAGCGTTTTTAGCATAAGCTAACATAAACTGAAGTTCATCAACGTGTACTAGCCCTAAATGATGCTCAAGAGCAACCTGTTGCATTCCTGACAAATGTTTGTCGACACTTTCTTTGTGTCTTGCTCCCCATTCTGCTGCATAGCTGGTCCCCATAGCCTGATCTACGGCTATGAAGAAATTGTTGGCCATGGCTTTAGGGGCACCGTTTGGGGGAAGGTCAAAGCTAATCCACGTCAGTTGCATGTTTCTGAAGTGTTGCCCCTTATACGAAGTATGTCGGATAACTTGTGGTATCCGTCGAAGCACTGTACGGATGGTTGTTGTTTTTCCAGTACCAGAGTCACCAGACACAAGCACTGTAGGCGCAGTTGTCATGCCGACAGGGATACCAACGGGGAACTTTCCTTCTCGAAGTTGTTCAGCGACACGAGCTTTCAGTAGTTCAGTATCTCTAGAAAGTGGGTGCCGTTTGATATATGAGTAAATCATCAGCCCTAGTAACTTGTTATACATGCTCCAAGTTTGTGGTAACGGTAAGTGTGAATCGGTGAGTTGCCGGAGCTGTGTCATCTGATAGAACGGCGGCAACGACCAAAAGTCAGATTGGATCTTCGGCTTTACAGTTATTCCATCTAGGAAAGTTTTCTGGTTTAAGTGGACCGAAAGGGCTTCGGTAAGCGGATTGTCATTGAGGTTGTTATCAGGGTGAGGCTGATAATCTGCTTCGATAATATACATAGTATTCCTACAAATAAAGTTCGTCATCAAGATCATCTTGCTGCGACAGATGCTCAGTTTCAGGCAGGGATTCGTCAGCCACTGTCTGGTGGAAATCAATCATTTGATAGAGGGCGAGGAGTGCTTTGTATAAAGCTTGTTTCCCTTTAATCCCGGTCTGCATGGACTTGCGATTGCTTTCGGGGATCCCTGCAATCTGCGCTCGATTCTCAGCCTCAATAGCATCAAGCAGCCCTTGCTTAGTTGCCATTAACTTGCGGCGGTTGAGTTTGTTTTGATGCGACTTATCCTTGAACTGCTCAAGTAAGTGCATTAAAGGCTCCCAGTGAGTATCGATAAATGGGTTTTCGCTATTTGTATTCTTCAATGAAAAGCAGATGTATTCGTTTTCAGGAGTTTTATGCCAAAGGTGAGTGCTCCAATCGCGTGGGCGCTTTACAGGAATTTTGAATGCACCATTGTGTCTTGCTCTCTGATACCAACCAGCTCTCTTGGCATAATCACTGTGAAAAACAAGCCCTTCAAAATGGATTCCATTGCTACGAACAGTTGCTGTTTCCTCAGGCAAAAACGCCCAATAAATCCTTCCAGGATCTTCATTTTTGGATGGACGCCCCCCGTTCATTTCTTGATGTAAGGAATGGACGTAAAGGGCCTGTGGGGTGATGTCGATGTCAGAACGAATAGCATTTTTATCAAGTTTATGAATGCGACTTGCTGAATTGTTGTGGAACATGATCTCCAAGCAGATCCTAGCTGCTATGGAGTTATAAGTCTCTTCTGCTCGGTTTGATGGATGCTGCTCGCCACGTTCGGTTTTCTCGGGAATTGAGCCGGCTAGAAAGTGAATCGACTGTTCGTTTAACACGCCAAATTTTCTCTCGACGATACCCTTAGCATCACCTCGGAATACTGCAACAAAATTATATGCCCGTATCCCAATTTCAGAGCGCAGTACTGAGCTGATCACTGCATTGGTGTGTTCATTCCCATTATCGACGGTCACTTGCACGGGAATTTCGGCGCAAGGCCAATTAACTGCTTCCGGAGGGATCCCAAAACGCCCACAAAACTCAACTTTATCGAGGCAAGCGTTGACCATTGCTTGAGATGCACCTTGCCAATTGGGGCCGTCAAACCCCAAATACATTCCAACGATCATTGTCGAAAAGACGTCAATGACGAGATACAGAACAGGCCGTCCCATAGTGTAACGCCCGGAGTTATCAAATTCATACCGGATATACACGTCAAGTACGGTCGCATCAATTTCATATCGATGAGTCGCGCCGATCACACCATCGTGAGCTTCACCTTGGCGGTCTGCATGGTCTTTCTCGTAGAGCAGTGGGCCATATTTGATCTTCTTAAACTCGGCACGACTCAAAATTTGATTAAAATGGTAACGGATTTGATCATCGGAAATAGTTTGTGACTCATCAAAAGCTTTGTAAGTTCTCGATGTTATCCCGTCGACTTCTCGCTCGATGATGTGAGACTGAAAGTTAAGATTAAAAACATCCCTAACCCGTGAGAAAGTAAACTTGCCATCGGAGTTCTTGAGGCAAGAGATTACTTGCTGTAGCTGTATCTTGTGTTTTTTAGTAACTCCACAGCTTTTAGAACGGCTATTTCGATTGTCAGCACCACCTCTGCCACGCTTCACGTTGTCCTCACCGGGCTCTTCGATATGTAAATAGTTAGAGCCGCATTGCTTTAGTCCAAAGGGCAGCAACGCATTGGGAGTGCTGCCAAATACAATGTAACGGTTAAGTGCGTTGTAATATGCTCCTCGGGATCTCCATGCGCTATCAGGGGCTGCCTCAAGCTGTTCCTTCATAAGCTCGATAACTTCTTCCGCTAAGCCATCACCATACAGGTATTGATTGATGTACGACTCATTAGAGATGGGGTAAATACGGTTAAACTTGGCATCGCGCTTTGCCAACCATTTGCTTCGTTTCTGACGGGTCAACTCGTCGTCAGAAAAGCTCATCTCAGCTGGATAGCTATAAGGCTGAGTCTTCATTCCTTGTTTATTAATGAGCTGTGTGATTTGGTCGAAGCGCATCACCACAGGCTTGGAGATGTTATCGCGACTATGGAACTGATTAACATCAGCAATAGCAGCTTTTTTTAAGTGGAGGTTTGCATGGCAGACCAACAAATTGGTTACAGCATCCTCCGAATATATGCGCATGCCCTGATAAATCATAGAGTTAGCTCCAGAGGAAGGAAAAGTCTCAGGTAGCGGGTAGTATTGAGGGGTAACAAGTGGTGCAATCCACAATACTTAAATAACGATTGACTACGCTTGAAGCTCAATCCAAGTTTTGACGCAACGTCCTGGAGGTGATCTTGCAGCTCGTCATTCGGTGCTCCCATCCACTGTTCAACGAAGCTCTCTCCAAACTCAATTAACTCGGACTGAGCCGGATTCAGGTTATGGGCCAATTCAAAACTGTTGATGTTCCAAATGCGAGCCTTTGTAGTGTCGCGTTCTGTGATGATACGGTATTCGACACCTCGTCGACGCCAATACTCTCGTTCAATCGCGAATTTTTGCCACGTTCGCGGATTTATTTGCTTAATGTTCCCATCTGTACATCGTTCGTAAAGCTGGTTCCAGTACTTAAACGTGTACGCGACGCGCTGCCTAGCCCCGGATTGCGTTCGTGTTGTTCGCACAAAATCCGTGGTCATTATATGAGCAAAATTCGTTTTCCAATCGCGGGGGTGAACAATGTTGCCTGAGATTGCGATATCCAAGGATTCATCAATATCTAACGCATACTGCTCTTCGACGCGAACGGTCTCAGGTTGCCACAATAAAATTTTGTATGCGCCAAGTTCACCGTCGGAAAGAAGGTGTACATCCCTTCTTTGGCGAGGGCAATAAATCCAATGACGGCGACCTACTTTGTTGACATGGCGGACTGTTATGAAAGGCACATGGTGTTTAGCTTTTTCTAAATCTCGTTTCCACCGATTAAGCGAAAGGATTATTTCATTAGATACTCGCGGCTGTTTAACGATTTTGTTTTGCATAAAAGACTCTGTGTTGATAGTTCTATAACACCACAATAGTCTAATTAATGGCGAAGCTAAAGATTGGTAAGTTTATGATATTATTGCAAAAATATATTAAAATGCTAATAAAGTGATTTTGCTACTTTTTAAGCAATCTAGATATTTCAAAGAATTATGCGATGTTTATTAGTAGGTGTTAATTATTGATATACTATTATTGATAGTTTTTGGCTATCGATAAGTTTGAAAAAATAGGCAGAAACAGACGAATATTGAAGATTATTAGTCCATAAAACAGAGGTAGAGTTGCAATCCATACGGTTTTATAAAGATTGTAGGAGCAATTTTTCTTTCTTTGTCGTCCCTATAAACTCCATAATCACTGGTAATCACTCGATATCACCTGAGAATCACAGTCTTATCATCGTCGTTACGAAATCTTCTTTCATACAATATCTTCGTTCATCAAACAAAGGAGATAGAACGATGAGTAACAAACAGAACAACCATAAAGCTGATCAATCAAATGCGAATAAAGGTACGTCCGGACATAACTCGACTTACCAAAAAGCACAGGACAATCGGGCTAACCAAATGAATCCAAACAATTCACGTTATCAAGGCAAGAAGTAGGAGGTTGATATAATGGAACTATCTGACATGTCACAGGATGAGCTAGATCTTTGGTCTGATATCAACAATCCAAATAATGATGCTGATATGGACGATTGGGCGGGCGCTCACAACCCTAACAATGATGATTACTTAGGGGATGACTAAGTAAATGCCGATGGTTAAATTACCATCGGCTATCTTACTAAGGAAGGGGCTGTTGGCTATGAACAACGAGAAAAAATATAAATATACTAGGCAGTTACTGAAAATCGCTAAGCGTGAAGGTGGGTACACCAACAAAGATATTGAAAAGAAAGCCGGCTTAAAAGGCTCTTCTAGCTCTCTGGCGTCTAGGTGGCTAAATGGTCACGCTTTGGCTACGGAGCGGCAAATGCGTTACTTCATCAATAATTATGGCCATTTTTTGAAGAGGCAATTGGAGCATCTTTATTATCAGTACCTACCAGATGGTGAAAACTTAGTGGTGAACTACGTTAAGTTATCTGGCGATATTATTTTCAAACACCAAATCCGTCTAGGTCCATCTCGAGAATACAAAAAAGGGTTGAGTGTATTGAGGGTAGTGGTAATAGAAAACGACGGTTGCTATAAACTTTTACATCAATATCGTGCCGGACTGATTCAATGGAATAAGCACTTTGGCGTAAAACCGACTCGCTTTGAACCGTCTATGAACGATCTCAAGGGTATTGTGCATTCAGATAACGAAGAAGCTCATTGGTATTTATGGAAAGTGATAGAGTGCTCTGATACGAGTGAATTAATAGATAAATTTGAAAATGAATGCAAAATCATATCTAGTTCAAACAACATTGTAGATTGGGCGAAGCGATATGGGGAAACTACTAATAGTGACGCCTCAAACGTATTTTCTGCTAAACATCTATTGCCTATGCAATTTGCTTTCTATCAAAAATTGATGAAACTAGGCTTGCAGAGCGAGTTAATGCCGTTTTAGGATCGTATTGAAAACCCAAACAGCCATAGAGGGGCTTAATCCTCAAATCAGAGTTGGATGCCAACTCAAAGATTAATACCTTTCATCATAGAGCACCACCTCTGCTAAAGAGCTGGGGGTCGTGTACAGGTATTCGGATAACCTTGTAATCTGTCTCTGACTAGGTGAAAATGCTGAGGCAAGTAACTGAAAAGGTTCAAGGTTTACTAGGGATAGGGGTGGGTAAAGCCGAACCATATAACGTCGTGTTGTATCGTTCGGCTTTTTTCTTTGTTAAGTGCAGGCTTCGGTGAGTGCTTAGGGTGTCTAGTTCGTCTTGAATAACTATTGCTTCGAAATGATGGTAGCCCGACCAAGGGGTACTTCATTCGGAGATTCCCATCATTCATCCTCTTTAAATATGTTTTCAATTTCATCCCAATCTGGGAGGGTGTGGGTTTTAGGTATTACAGAAAACTGTAAATCTAACGAATCAAGTATTCGTTCAAAAATGTCATATGACCCGGTGAATCGACCGTTTTCGATTTCTGATATCGTTGTTTTGTTAATGCTAGTGATTTTTGAAAGTTGCACTTGAGTCAATAGTTTTGCTTTTCTGCTCTCTTTTACCTGCTTGCCGATTTCGTAGCGTGTACTCATTTTTGACCCTAAATGTTAGCCATATAGTTAAGTTTTCGTCTTTTAAAGCAAGTGTTAGCTATATGGCTAACATAGTTCAATAGCACGTTCTTTTACCACCATGCAAAGTTAGCAGATCTGGTGGCTCCTTCTGTCTAGATCCCATACAAGACAGTTCGCAGTTTGATAGCCAGAACTCTCCATCTTCGAACTAGCTGATATTTTTTGGCTCTGACTTGCCCCATTCCTGCGTGGTATCAATTCCTTACCCAATATTGCTTTCTATTTATTGACCCCAATTGGATAATGAATATGATACCTATTGCTTTAGTCGATGAGATTTGCCAGTGCTCTCTCTTAGTGTTGGATAGGCCAAGCTTCAATATCATACATGCTATGGTTATGTTTAGGAGTGAAGATGAAACAAGAGTTAAGAAATACATATATCGCACGCATAACAAAAGAGATGTCGGAAGTCTTAACGGGAGCGACATTCGAACGTTTTGGATACATTATCGTTGAGCAAGTCTTTAGTGACTATGAGCTAAATCATCGAGGGACAAATTTAGCTGGAGCCCCTGTAGGCCATGTCGTGGATACCTTCTCTTCTTGTGGCCAAATCGTAGCTGAGTATAGTACCGATGCCGGATATTTTACTGACTTCAGAAAAATAGAGAACGACAAAGTTCATGCACTAGAGCACTATCCCGAGTCACTAAAAACTCTCTTCTTATTAAGTAATCGTGAGTGCCCGCCGAGATCGCAACGGCGTGTAACAGAATTAGTAACAAATGCTGAAGCAACAGATTCAATAGAACTGATAATTTGGGATGCCCGTAAAACTGCCGAGTATATTGTCAATGAGCTATTGTTCGATGAAGCCGTAACCGAACGCTTAGCGCATTTCTTACCGTCGATTCAAACAATCCGAAATGAATCTGCTCTCAACTTAACCCTTCCAAAAGTCGAAGATTCCTACCAACCGAGAGCCGACATAGAGTCTGAGTTATCTCATCGCTTACTAACAGGACATTCATGTGTTGTCGCAGGTTTTGGAGGGGCTGGAAAAACGAACCTAGCAATAGCTACAGCAAACTCTATTAAAGATGAGTTCGATCTAGCATTATGGCTGGATGCTTCTGAAGTACAAAACTTAGATGATCTAGGACACTATGATGTTTACCGCAATGGACATCAGGTCAATATTCTTGGACTTCTTAAATCAAAGAAAATACTTCTAATTCTTGACAATTTACTTGCACCAGTAAGCCAACAACACCTCGAAGGTATCTGTTCTAACAAATCGGTTATTTTGGCTACGCGAAGAAATATTGTCGATGAAAGTGATTGGCAGCTACCACTACTATCTATTGAAGTTGCTAAATCTATTTTAGAGTACGACACCGAAACACCGTGTCCTGAATCTACATTTGAGAAGCTCTACGATGTTGTCGGTGGCTATCCTCTTATTTATGGGCTAATGAATGCAAATATACGTTCAGATGACTACGAGTGGGAAGATATTGACAGTGACTGTGACGCTATTTTGGAATATGAAGATGACAAAAACCAGAAGCTTACAGAAAGATTACTTGGTCACCTTCAAGGAAGTTTAGCTACTCAACTTTCATTTTTGAAAGCATGCGAAACTAAAATCATTGATTTAGATTTTGCTAAGGCTTCGATTAAACCTATTGGTGTAAGAAAACTAATTAAGTCTACTATTGTTACCAAATCTAATCTTGGCTTTTTGAAAGTACACGATGTCGTATTTGAAGCCCTAGCAAACCTTGATATGGAACAGGCAAATATTTCAATCCTATTGAAGGATTACCTAGAAAATGCCGAAGCAGAGAGGTGGGCTGCATTTTTGCGAGTATCACATCGACACCAAGAGCTAATTTACAGTTTGTACCAGTCTACTAGTGATAGTATCTATCTGTACTCAAGTTTGATTGCAAGCGTACCTTCTACATTAAATAAGAGTGAGATTGCAACACCATCAGATCAGCTTGAGAGCATAATTAGTCTTTTGCCTAAAGTAGAACGAACTCAAGTTTTGGCTCTTATAGAGTCGATAGAAAACATTTACTTGTTGGACAAAGAAACGTCCATAGATTTTGCGAAATCTGAATTGGAAAGATCATTACCAATCTTTTTAAAGCTTAAGGAGTTGGTGACAGAAGATATTGAACTGCTCAAGCTTGTTATGCACCACTATGCTAAGTCCTTGCTTAGATTAGACGAAGAATCAAAAGCTGAAACCGAGTTTGTTACTCTTAACCAAGAGTATGCTTCTATGTATGAAGTGAAGCTCCAGCTAGCAAGAATTTATTCAAGATCAGATAAAGCTGAAGAAGCAAAGCAATTAATAGAAGAAATTCTTGATGCTTGGCAAACAGAAAGTAGTCCTTCAATCTCTGTAGCACTAGCCTCTTTTGAGTTAGTTTCTCGTGCATCAATGCGAAAGCATAGAAAAGAGCTCAATGAAAAGTACTCTGACCGCATTTCACTAATTATTAAGGAATCGATGGCATTTGGTTATGATCACTCGTATCGAGCATTTAGTCTTTTTGCAGGGGACTGGGCGTTCAATCATCCAGATAAGTTCTTAGATATTTTCGACTGCTTGCCTTTACCTCCACTATCATTAATTTCTGATGACTACACTAAAAACTCAGTAGGAGACCTCTATCGTGAGGCTGGAAAAATTCACCTCAGAATGAGTGATCCCAAAGCTGAAATTTATTTGCGTTTGGCGCTTGATTTTTATGAGTCGGTTAGACGTCAGAGTTCTTTCCATGCACGTAGGATCGCAGAAACTCATTGTTTGCTAGGGCAATATGATAAATCCGAGGAGATTTGTTTAGAGCTTCTCAACAATAGTGATGATGACCCATTTGTATATTTTTGGTTGTCTAAAACATTGTTTGGAAAGGAAAACTTCCCAAAAGCGTTAGAAAGAATTGATGTTGGAATTAACAAGCTTCAGAACTATCCAGAAAGTTTTCAAGCCTCATTCTTAGAAGTCAAGAGTGATATTCACAAAGCTCTAGGGTTAGATGACTATATCGAATTACTTGAAGCTGGAGTTAAAAAAACAGACTCCCCTAAGTACGCGTCTCAATTAGAGGAGAAGATCCTTAGCCTTACCAATCAATAACATTAAACTATTAGCTAACAACTTACTAAGCGTTAAATGCTAAGAAATGATTCGTTACCTCTCACTAACTCTAACAAAAAGGCAACCCATGATCGGTTGCCTTTCCCAAACTAAAGTGACATAGCCTTCAATTCTCGATACTCGAAAGAGTTGACTGGAAAAGCTTTGAGTAACTTTTTGTAGTCTATAACCAACTCATCGTTGCTCTTATATACATACTTTCTAAGGCTCTCATTTCTATAGATATTGATTGCAGTAAACCTTGATATCCCTGCATTTTGTAACTCTATTTCAAATGGATTCGTAGAGCCATATTCTAAGAATGTCGCCCAGTTTGTTCCAGAATCACCTTCTCCATTAACGCTAACAAGCGCTTTGAAGTAATGATTAAAATATCTTTCAAACTTAAACCTCAAGACATCTTCAAGATCAGTAAATAAATCTTCAATCAATATATTTACATGCTCTAGACTTCCGTCAAAGGTAGGGGTTATTACTTCGTTACCCTTTCGTATAAATAATTTTTTATTATTTTCTTTGTGATATCTAATTGATCCAACAATCATTTGATTGACTGACCTTCCACTAATCCAATCATACATAAGTTTATTGTAATAGGATATTTGAGGTTTCTTAATACTTTCTGTTTTCTCCCAGTTGTAGATGCTATGAAATTTATTTAACACTGAAGAACAGTTTTCATAATTAAATGGTGGTAAAACTGCACTATTTTTATGGAATCTAGCTATTTCGTAGATATCTTTATGGGTAGCAAAATCTAGCGACTTGTATGAGTTAAGCAATTCCAAAGGAACATTTTTAATATCATTTGCTTTAGCTTTAGCTAGTTCAACAATCCTATGAAGATTAGCCTTAATAAAAATATTTATAGTGTTACTTTTGTGAAGCTCTTTTGGAAATCTTAACGTATCGATACAAATTATATTTGCTAAATACCTAATAGTGGAGTCGACATCTTGAGAACTCAACTTATCAGAAGAAAGTAACCGCTCAAGTTTAACTAGTTTGGCTTGGCTCTTAATATTTTTTTTAATTGTGCTTTCTAGGTTAACGGACTTATCCTTGAATATCGACAGATCATTATCCCAAGATTTAGTATCTGATGATAAACAAAAAACATTTCCAGAAAGCTCAGAGCGATAACGACCTGCTCTTCCTGCCAAATTCCAAAAATTTAGGCTCTTAACTCTATTTGAGTCTTTATTTTTAGTGTATCTGATTTTATCTTCACAAATTATGAATATATTCTTTGTAGGCATATTTACCCCTTCAGCTAGGGTCGGCGTACAAAAAATATAATTAATCTCTCCCTTTCTAAATAACTCTTCGACAATCCCCCTAACAGAATGAGGTAACTTACCATGATGGTAAGCTACTCTTTTCTTTAGACACTTAACAAGGTAATAGTCTTCGTGTACAAGGTCAGATATTGCCTTAATGGCATTGTTTACCTCATCAGATATTTCAATGTCATCTAGCTTAGATAAAAACTCTTTAGCATGATTTACTGCGGTTTCTCCACGAGAGCAATAAATCATATTCGAATGTTTTTTCTTTCCAACATTGATTATAAAATCATCATTATTACTAATCGAATCAACTAGATCTGAGTTGATATTAATAAAATCACCATTGGCAAGGACTCTTAAAGAGCTACTTCTAACATCTATCAAGAAAATATTCTGAGAAACAGGCGCTTCATCAGTATGATAAGAATAGAGTGGGTTTTTACCAAACAACTCTAGAAAAACGCTAGGGTTTGATATATTAGGAGACGAAAAATACACTTTTATATTTTTGTACTTTGCCAGCGTCATCTCGATTGCGTTATATTCTGTTAAACTGCGCTCCGAATCACTTCCACTTGAAGCTAATTTATGCGCTTCATCAACAAATAGATCATCAAGTTCAAGGGAGTTCTCTTTAGTATGTAAATTAAGCAGCCTTTCAGGTGTTAAAATAAAAATATAATTCCTATCTTCTTTTTCTTCACCGGATATATTATTTAGCACAGAGTATTCATTCTTATTAAGCAATTCTTTTAGCGAATTTCTTATCTCATTTGTAACTTGGTTTATAAGCGCTCTACTAGGTACAATGATCGCAACGTTACGATTATTACTTATAGATTTCTCGACCATCCTATCAATTATGAATGATTTTCCTAAAGATGTAGGACCAGAAAAACTAAAGACATTTGAATGACTCATTTTTTAAATATTTCATTTTGAGCATCTGTCAAAACATACTTAGTACCACTAATGTTATTTATTTTCTTTTTAACTGACAGTTCTATATAATTATCATCATTCAAGCTTTGGCCATCAATCTCTAGTGCAAAAAGCCCTAACTTATATAAAACCGTATTATACAAAACTCGGTACTCTGCATTATCCTTACAGAATGGCTCAAGTAATGCGACAATATGATATGCTAAGGTTCTATCTTTGGAGCGGTTTGAATTGCAAATAATATGTGTAAATCTAAATAAATCTTTCAGTAAGCTTCTGTCCAATGAAAGATAAAACTGGTTTTCAATAGTAGACTTGGCATGAGACTCCACTAATTTTAAAAATAGCTTATTAAAGTAATTGTCGGATATCACTCTCTCCGCTAAAAAGTCGCCAAACCTACTACTCATTGTAAACCCTCAACAACATCATCTTTAAAGCTGCTTACATTTTCAAATGGAATAAAGAAAATCTTAATCTCTGTATCTATAGCATCAACTTTACTAAGAGATTGAGCTAGCGAGCTAATATTATCAGATACTGTTTTTATAATTAAATCTATCACTTGCTTCTTGTAACTTTCATGCCCTACCAATCCATTGACACAAGAAAAGTTCACGTTAAACCCAATTAAAACTGCATAGCTATCAATGGATTCTACAGCCTTTTTTTCTTCTTTAGGCATCAAAATTGAAGTAAGAAACAGTTTATCTTCCTCGTTAAAAGTACTATCAAATATATTTGAGCTAATTAATTCCGTAGGACTTTCAGTTTTACATGCACAGTCATATAGTTTATCGACAGCTTCAATAAACACATCGTTTATATGATCACCAAAATGACTTACGCCATGTACCAACTCATGTTTGCTTCTATTATTGATATTGACATGAATACTTTTAGTATCTTTATTTCCGACCATTGACGTGAATAATTTAGGCATACCATACTCGGACTCTAAAAAGCCTTGAAGCATTAGATCAAAAACCTTACTATCGCTTTTTAAAGCGATAAATTCCTTATCCGCACTTTTATGTAACTGACGCTCTTTCTTAGCCAATTTTAAATCATGTATCACTTTTCTTGGAATACAGAAAAGGTGGAGGCATTCATATATTCTTTCAATGAGATTGTTGTAGTCAATAGATTTTCCATTAAACTTTATAGTATATAAGTCTAAATTTCTTTCCAAGCCAAGAGTTAAGTTATGATCTATTTTTTCAAAACAGGACAAGAACTCATTGGTTATAAGTGATTTCAGCTTTTCATGTTCATTATTAATATCAAGGACATTATATCCTTTCTCTGACAATAAGGTATTTATGCTTTCATCTATATACTCAGAGTATGAACCACTATAATCATCTGTTTTTACATATATACCAGCTAACTTAGAAGTCTTATTACACAAAACTCCCATTCCTGAAGCGGCATCCATATTATACTTTGCACTTTCTAGGTTAGCGATAGTGTTAGAACTGATCTTGAAATACAACTCCGTTCCGACTGCCGAGCAAAAATCAAATATCACCGGAATTGATTCAATGCTACTTGTAGCTGATGGGTAACCATAAGAAACATATAAACCTTCGTCTAAAAGATATCTATTGTCAGCAATCGATAACTCGGGTAAATCTTCTAGCTGATCCAAATCCTGATCTTTAACGACAACAATTGCGATGTCCTTGTTCTTAGGTGCTAAGATATCTTTAGGTTTGAGTGATATTGAAGGTGTCTTATCAGGAGTTTCAATTGATATTTTCGTTTTCTTGAAAGCGTAACTATTTGTTAGAAGACAATTACTACATTCTCTATTTTTTTGTTTGCAAACACGAGTGGAATTCGGGCAAATACAATGCTTCGCTGTTATCACATAAGCAAAACCAGATCGCTTGTATATAACGCCACTTCCTGAGCCCGTATCAGAGTTAATTACTTTAACTGAAAGGAGACGACTTAAATCAAGACTCATATGTTAACCTTATTCCCTCTTCCTTTTCTTTAGGGAAATGGACATTTATGAACTCATCGGGATAGAACACACCCCTTAATATTTCGTTATCATGATTGAAGTAGATTTTGGTTTTATTGGGCGTGTAGGTTTTTATTATTCTTGCCAAACAATCCTTATGAGGATGACAATGCTTCTTTCCATTCGTTGTAATGACAAAGTCTTCACAATTGATCATCGATAAAAGTTCATCACTTGTATTATTTCTACTTCCATGGTGAGATACCTTAACCAAGTCAAAGTCTAACGTTTCCGTATCCGTAGAGGTGTAATCAGTAAGGCTATCGATTATGACACTCGGATGTGAGTCCGATAATAAAAGAAATCGTTTCGAGCACCACTCTAACATTAGAGCGATGCTGGCCCCATTTACCGGGGAAGTATCTTCTTCAAAATGATTTAAGTTATTCATTAGCAGATTCAGACTCTGATCGTGGTCTGATAAGCATTTTGATGATCTCTTCACATTCTGGGCACTCAAAGGCATTTTAGGCCAGTGCTCATCTAGCTTTCTTAGTTTTTCAATTGTTGGGGAAAGTACGGTTATCTTTAAGTTACCTATCACTTCTTCTTTAGGATAAGAAACAACCTCACGATCCCATCGATTGTCTTTATCAAGTTCATGATAGAGATCGTGGTCCTGATTTCTTGAAGAGCGCTCAACACCAGTTGTTTGCTCATCTACAAGATAACGTTGTGTATGTTGAAAAGGGGAAGAGAGTAACTCGCTAATAGTTTTTTCTGAGTTGAACCAGAACTTATCCACATATTGCGCTAACTGCTGGTCCATGACCAATTTTAGTATACCTTTGATATGGTCATCATCACTATGAGTGACAATTACAAGATCTAGTCGACCTTTACGACCTTCATCGAGAATTTCTAATAGCTTTCTCTTCTGTTTCTTAAATTCAAGATGGTTACGATTACCACCATCAATCAGGATATTGTGGTATACCGCCTGATCATCTTGATACTGGATAAGGACGCAGTCGCCATTGCCAGCGGGAAGGAAGTAAAGGCTACATTCCAGATTCTTAGTGAGGTTAGACGTTTTCAATACATTGCTTTGCCATGGATATAGATTTCTTTAAAATAACATACTTAATGCATATACCATAGTTAACTATATATAAAACAAAGCATTCTTGTGAATGCCAGCATCAAACCCGCTTTGTTTAAGGCTAAATCTTCTGATCTACATATATGTCGTACCTGCACGATTTGATTCTCTAACAACAATATGGCTGTCGTTGCTAGAGTTCTAATTCTCGTCAATATAACTTAGAAAGTAGTCCTTTAGACCTCTCCTAAACTCACGAGTAGACTTCACTGCACTTCAAAAAATCTGACCATTTGAGTCTAGTCCCATTACGGCGCAATTTTTCTGGTGAGATGCCTGCTGACTATAATCAAGCAGCCCCAACTTCAAGCCTGTGCTTTCGTTTTGGGCTACTCTAGCTCCCCTTGAAACAAGGTCGTGTGTAACTAACGATAATCCTTGCCAGATTTGTGATGTGTAGTGAATAGGTGAAATTGACCACTACATTAGAGGTTTTGCTATACCCCAAACAATCCGCATTTTGCTAATTTAGTAAACATGGTAACTCTGAATTGTCCAAAGATGAGTTTTAATTCCAACGCATAAGAGTTTGCGCTGTTTCATCGATGTCTTTCATTTTCAATTCGAGCTAAAAGAAAAAGCGAACCATCCGGTTCGCTTTTCTTTTGTAAAGTTTAAGTCACAAACTTAATTTCAGTCACAGACTTAATTAATCTAGTCACAAACTTTATTGTGATGTGACAACTACAAAAATTAATCTTCGTAGTTATCGATGCTTGGGCATGAACAGATTAGGTTACGGTCGCCGTATACGTTATCTACGCGGTTTACCGTTGGCCAGTACTTCCAAGATTTGGTCGCTTTAGACGGGAAGCAGCCAATCTCGCGAGAGTAAGGGCGGTCCCAATCTTCAGCTGAAAGATCAACTTGTGTGTGTGGCGCGTTAACAAGTGGGTTGTTATCCAGTGGCCATTCACCGTTTTTCACTTTCTCCATTTCTTCGCGGATAGCGATCATCGCATCACAGAAGCGGTCCAGCTCTTCTAGATCTTCCGATTCCGTTGGCTCAACCATTAGCGTGCCCGCTACAGGGAACGACATAGTTGGTGCGTGGAAACCGTAGTCCATTAGACGCTTCGCGATGTCTTCTTCGCTGATACCTGTTTCTTCTTTCAGCGGACGAATGTCGATAATACATTCGTGCGCTACGCGGCCATTTTTGCCACGGTAAAGAACAGGGTAGTGTTGGCGAAGTGTTTCCATCACGTAGTTTGCGTTCAGAATTGCTACTTTTGTAGCATCTGTTAGGCCAGCTTCGCCCATCATTGCGATGTAAGCCCAAGAGATAGGCAGGATAGAAGCGCTACCCATATCTGCTGCTGATACTGCGAAATCTGCGCCTTCTACACCGTCTTCAATATGCCCTGGTAAGAAAGGAGCTAGGTGAGATTTCACACCGATAGGACCCATACCCGGACCGCCACCACCGTGCGGGATGCAGAAGGTTTTGTGTAGGTTTAGGTGAGAAACGTCTGAACCGATGAAGCCTGGTGATGTTAGACCAACCTGCGCGTTCATGTTAGCGCCGTCTAGGTAAACCTGACCACCAGCGGCATGAACCATTTCACACACTTCTTTCACTTTCTCTTCGTAAACGCCGTGCGTAGAAGGGTAAGTGATCATAATGCTTGATAGGTTGTCTTTGTGTTTCTCGATTTTCGCTGCTAGGTCGTCGATGTCGATGTTGCCTTCTTCATCACACTTAACCACAACCACTTTCATTGACACCATAGATGCTGTCGCAGGGTTAGTACCGTGCGCAGAGCTTGGGATCAAACATACGTTGCGGTGACCTTCGCCACGGCTTTCGTGGTAGCGTTGAATCGCGATAAGACCTGCGTACTCACCCGATGCACCAGAGTTTGGTTGTAGTGAGAATGCGTCATAGCCAGTGATTTCACATAGCTTTTCTTTAAGGTCTTTTGCGAGTGCAGCGTAACCAGCTGCTTGTTCTGCTGGTGCGAACGGGTGGATCGAACCAAACTCAGGCCAAGTTACTGGAATCATCTCTGCTGCTGCGTTCAGCTTCATCGTACAGCTGCCCAGTGGGATCATGCCGTGCGTGAGTGAGAAGTCTTTGTTCTCTAGCTGTTTTAGGTAACGCATCATCTGTGTTTCGCTGTGGTGCGTGTTAAACACAGGGTGTGTTAGATATTCTGTTGTGCGGCGCAATGCTTCTGGAATGGCTGCAAACTCGTTGCCTGCGATTTCAGTTGATAGTGCTGCGACTTCTTCTTTCACACCGAATACTGCGAATAGGGCTTCTACATCTGCCACGGTTGTGGTTTCGTCGAAGCTCACACCTAGCTGAGTATCCAACTTACGTAGGTTGATGTCTGCGGTTAGTGCTTTCGCGTATAGGTCTTCAGTTTGTGCACCTGTGTTGATAGTGATGGTGTCGAAGAAGCTGTTGTGAGCAAGCTCGAAGCCGCCTTTAGTTAGGCCAGCGGCTAGGATGGCTGTCATGTGGTGCGTACGACGAGCAATCGTGCGTAGACCTTCTGCGCCGTGGTAAACCGCGTAGAAAGACGCCATGTTCGCTAGCAGTGCTTGAGCAGTACAGATGTTTGAAGTCGCTTTTTCACGACGGATGTGCTGTTCACGCGTTTGCATTGCCATACGCAGTGCTTGGTTACCGTTGGTATCGATAGAAACACCGATAACACGCCCAGGCATTGTACGCTTGTGCTTATCACGAGTTGCCATGAAAGCAGCGTGTGGACCGCCGTAACCCATCGGCACGCCAAAACGTTGTGCTGAACCGATTGCTACGTCTGCGCCCATTTCACCAGCAGGTTTAAGTAGGGTAGAAGCAAGAAGGTCCGTTGCTACAGTCACTAGTGTTTTGTTTGCTTGCGCTTTAGCGATGATGTCCGTTAGGTCACGAACTTCACCTGTTGTACTTGGGTATTGAACTAGTGCGCCGAACACGTCTTGCTCTGGTAGTGATTCTAAAGAACCAACCAAGACTTCAAAGCCGATGAATTTCGCACGAGTTTTTACCACTTCGATGGTTTGTGGGTGAACGTCGTCAGCAACGAAGAATACGTTGCTCTTGCTTTTACCCGCACGCTTACAAAGTGTCATCGCTTCTGCTGCTGCCGTTGCTTCATCGAGCAATGACGCGTTCGCGATTTCCATACCAGTAAGATCCATCACCATTTGTTGGTAGTTTAGAAGTGCTTCTAAACGACCTTGTGAGATCTCTGGTTGGTAAGGGGTGTAAGCAGTGTACCAGCCCGGGTTTTCCATCACGTTGCGTAGAATCACGTTCGGCGTGAAGGTGTTGTAGTAACCCTGACCAATGAATGTACGTTTAACTTGGTTCTGATCGGCGAACTTACGCATTGCTGCCAGCATGTCTGCTTCGCTTTTCGCTTCTGCCAAGCTCATTGGTTGCTCTAGGCGAATTTGTGCTGGTACGGTTTCGTCGATAAGCGAATCTAGGCTAACTGCGTTGATCGCTTCCAACATTTTCTGTTGGTCAGATTTGTTTGGTCCATTGTGGCGAGCAACGAACTCGTTTTGTGTGCTGAGGCTTTGAAGTAATTCAGTCATTGTCCTTTACCTACTCCTTGGTTCGGGTAACGGATTTGCGTTACTGATAAATTAAATTATACGTCCGAACCTAGAAAAAAAGCTGTTCTCTAAACAGGCTAGGGAACAGCTTTCGTCACATCCTAATTACTCTTCTTCGATAGAGTTTAGGTATTCGTCTGCGTCTTTCAGGTTATCTAGTTCAGATACATCAGACATCTTCACTTTTACGATCCAGCCACCTTCGTACGGCTCTTCGTTAATTAGCTCTGGGCTGTCTTCTAGTTCTTCATTGATTTCTACGATTTCACCAGTGATTGGTGCGTAGATGTCTGACGCTGCTTTTACAGATTCAACGAGAGAGAAGCTTTCACCTGCCTCAACTTCGTCTTCTACGTCTGGTAGGTCAACGAATACCACGTCACCTAGCATTTCTTGTGCATGCTCAGAAATACCAATTGTTACTGTGCCGTCACCGTTGTCACGTACCCACTCGTGGCTATCTGCAAACTTCAGTGTTTTGTCCATTGCTTAATCTCCGAATAACTTGTCAGGAATTATTATGATTTTAAAAAAATCGTTTACTGGTATAGAGGAAAGCGACTGCAAAGTTCTTTTACTTCTTTGCGAACGCGTTTTTCAACTTCTGCGTCACCTTCAGGGTTGTTCACTAAACCGTCCAGTACGTCACCAATCCAATTACCGATGAGTTTGAATTCTTCAGCGCCAAAGCCGCGGCTTGTACCCGCAGGCGTTCCTAAACGGATGCCCGATGTAATCATAGGCTTCTCTGTATCGAATGGGATGCCATTTTTGTTACATGTGATCCCAGCACGCTCTAGAGCTTCTTCTGCTTTATTGCCTTTCAACCCTTTCGGACGAAGGTCAACCAGCATTAGGTGCGTGTCTGTGCCACCAGTTACGATGTCGCAACCGCGAGTTTGCAATACTTCCGCTAGGACTTTTGCGTTATTGATCACCGAATCAATATAAGTTTTAAATTCAGGGCCAAGCGCTTCACCAAATGCGACCGCTTTGGCTGCGATAACGTGCATCAGTGGGCCACCTTGTAGGCCAGGGAATACGGCTGAGTTGATTTTCTTAATGATGTCTTCGTGGTTAGTAAGAATCATACCGCCGCGAGGGCCACGCAATGTTTTGTGTGTTGTAGTCGTAACAACGTGTGCGTATGGCAGTGGGCTAGGGTGTGCGCCTGTTGCGATAAGACCAGCGATGTGCGCCATGTCGACCATAAGAATTGCATTTACTTCGTCTGCGATTTCACGGAATTTTGCAAAGTCGATAGTACGTGGAATAGCGCTACCACCTGCGATGATCATTTTAGGTTGGTGCTCAAGTGCTAGCTCACGAACATCTTCGTAGTTGATTTCCAGTGTTTCGCGATCAACACCGTATTGAACTGCATTAAACCATTTACCAGAAAGTGCAGGGCGTGCACCGTGCGTCAGGTGACCACCTGCGTCTAAAGACATACCAAGAATGGTGTCACCAGGTTGAAGCAGTGCTAGTTTTACTGCGCCGTTTGCTTGTGCGCCTGAGTGTGGTTGAACGTTTGCGTATTCACAATTGAAAAGTTTTTTTGCGCGTTCGATAGCAATGGCTTCCACTGTATCTACGTGCTCACAACCACCATAGTAACGACGACCTGGGTAGCCTTCAGCGTATTTGTTTGTTAGGCATGTGCCTTGAGCTTGCATTACCGCTTTAGAAACAATGTTCTCAGAAGCGATAAGTTCGATTTGTTCGTTTTGGCGAGCGGATTCCGCTTGAATTCCAGCAAAGACAGCATCATCTGTCGCAGAGAGGTTGGTAGAGAAAAAGTTTTCCAAGCTGTGGTTAGGGTAACTCTTATTCATGGTAGTTGACCTTCCAAATCTGAAAATGAACCCGCAATAGATGAGTTATGATTTGCGGTTGTGGTTCATTTGTCCTCAAAAACAGCTGAACTGCGTAGCAGAACAGAGTGAACATCCGGCCCTAAATTTGGGCAAAAACTCCGTTGGATTGCGTGTTTCCTTTACCAATCTCTTACGGAAATATGCATCTCTACATCTAACAAGTTGGTAACATAGCGCCTGTGACGGGAACAATCAACCAAAAATTTCCTATAGGAAACAAGATTTCAAAATTTGTTAACAAGAGCACGGTTTAATTCACTTGGTGGACTTCTATCCACTATGTGCTTCATGCACAATGCGAGTAAGACAAAAAATATGGATATCTATAGAGGGATTTATGGCAGAAAGTATTTACGATGAATACCCATCGATGACGTTGGCAAAAGAGCAACATGACCAAAATATCGAGCCGTTAAAACTGGGCCAGCGTATTAAGGATATCCGCTCGAAACTCGGTATCACATTAGAAGAGGCCAGTCAGCGAACCGGGCTTGCTCGATCTACACTGAGCAAAATAGAAAATGAGCAGATCTCCCCGACGTTTCAAGCGATGCAAAAATTGGCACTTGGCTTACAAATTGACATGCCACAACTATTTGAGCCACCTAGAAAAAAGGTAGCGACAGGGCGTAGGGATGTTACCAAGAAGAATGAAGGTAAACCACACCCAACACAAACTTATGAACATGAACTGCTCGCGACACAACTTTCCAATAAGAAAATGATGCCGTTTAAGAGCCAAATTCGAGCTCGTAGTTTTGATGAATATAAAGACTGGGTTCGTCATGATGGCGAAGAATTTCTGCTTATCTTATCTGGTGAGGTCATGTTCTATTCTGAGTTTTACGAACCTGTTGTTTTAAGCGAGGGAGACAGCGTTTATTACGATGCAAATATGGGACATATGTTGACCAGTGTTAGCGAGGAAGATGCGCTCATTTTGTGGGTGACAGCCAAATAGTGATAAATACTTGTAAATTTCCTATAGTGAAAGCAAACGATTGCTGTTGGTGGTCGTTATGATGAAAAGGCGCTTTTTTGATGAGAACTTGCTCATTAAAGCGCTTTTTTTGTACGATTTTTTGTGATTAAAATGTTAAGAGTCACACTTTTGCAAGTCGATCTACGTCTTGTTCGTGCAAAATAGAATGAGCCATGTTTATTATTGGAAACACATCGAATGCCGATAGCATTCTCGGGTCTATCTAAATGGAGACGAAAATGACTCAAGAACTACTGAAAACACCACTACACGCACTTCACGTTGAAGTTGGTGCCAAAATGGTCCCGTTCGCGGGTTACGATATGCCTGTTCAGTATCCTCTAGGCGTAAAGAAGGAACACTTACATACTCGTGATGCGGCAGGTCTGTTTGACGTTTCTCACATGGGACAGCTTCGCCTAATTGGTGACGGTGCAGCTGCGTTCCTAGAAACATTAGTTCCAGTGGATATTGTGGATCTTGAGTCTGGTAAACAGCGTTACGCTTTTTTCACTAATGAAGAGGGCGGCATCATGGACGACTTGATGGTGGCTAACCTAGGCGATCATCTGTTTGTGGTTGTGAACGCAGCATGTAAAGCGCAAGATATCGCACACCTACAAGCGCATTTACCATCTGGTGTTGAGCTAGAAATTATCGAAGACCGAGCTCTACTTGCAATCCAAGGCCCTAAAGCGGCGGCTGTATTGGCGCGTTTTGCACCAGAAGTTTCTGAAATGCTGTTCATGGATATTCGTAAAGTCGATATTTTAGGCGCCGAGTGCATTGTTTCTCGTAGTGGTTATACAGGCGAAGACGGTTACGAAATCTCGGTTCCTGCTGACAAAGCGGAAGAGCTAGCACGTAAACTGACTGCTGAAGATGAAGTTGAATGGATTGGCCTTGGTGCTCGTGATTCGCTTCGTCTTGAGTGTGGCCTTTGTCTATACGGTCATGACCTAGACACAACAACAACACCTGTTGAAGCGAGCTTGCTATGGGGTATCCAAAAAGTTCGTCGTATTGGTGGTGAACGTGAAGGTGGTTTCCCTGGCGCAGACATTATTCTTAAGCAGATTGAGACTAAAGATGTGGCGCGTAAGCGTGTGGGTCTAGTAGGTCAAACCAAAGCGCCAGTGCGTGAAGGTGTTGAACTGTTTGATGCTGACGGCGTTAAAATTGGCGTTGTAACCAGCGGTACGGCGGGTCCGAATGCAGGTAAGCCAGTCTCAATGGGTTATGTTCGTGCGGATTTGGCGACGATTGGTACTGAAGTGTTCGCTGAAGTGCGTGGTAAAATGCTACCAATGACAGTTGAAAAAATGCCGTTCGTACCACAACGCTACTACCGTGGTTAAAACGAATTGAAACAAAAATGCCGAGCTTTGTAGCTCGGCATTTTTTATGTCTTCTTTTCGCTTGTTTACTTTTAGTTTACTGCTTCATCAATAGTACAGCACATATCAATAACGATATCTTCAAGCTTTTCCGGATGAATCATCTCTTCTTTTGGGATCCCAAATTGAGAGGCCATAATGGTATTAAACAATTCCCAATGCTTGATCAGCAGTTTTTCGCGATTATCTGCAATATCCGGCCATGTTTCTTGCATCATTGGCGCGAGACTGACAGCACCATGTGCGAAGATCAACATTTGCCACTTTGATTCCCACTGATCAAATTGTGCATTAGGGTTTTCGCTGTTGTACTGCTCGAAAATTCCGGTAAATATCGCAGCGAACTCATCTTTTGACTTTAAGAAATACTGCAGCAGAGCACCGTCATCGCCTTGTCGAATGGCATCGGCGATCATCTGTACTGGATGAGGATTGACGAGAGCAAATGCTAGCATGCGAACCATAAACAGATAAATTTTTCTATTCGAAGGTGTGTTCTCCGGCATTTCATTGATGAGTTCAGCCATATAGCACTGCATGAACTCGTCCATTGCATCGCTAACCGCTTGCCAGATTTTCTCTTTGCTGCCGAAGTGGTGACGGATCAAACTATGTGAAACACCAGCCTTTTCACTGATATTGCGCAGCGAGACACGCTCGTAACCAAGTTCACAAAACATGTCTGCTGCCACTTTAAGGATCAGACACTTAGTTTGTTCTGCTGCTTCAGCACTTCTACGCCCCTGCTTTCTTTCATTCATAGTTCGAATTTTCCCGAATATTAATCACGCGCTTACTTTTACCAGAAACCGAACGCTTTGACTAATTAATTTGCTATCCACCTGGAAAATATGTTGATCAATTTCAAATTCTGCTTATACTGCACGGCTGTGTAATATATAAAACCTACGGAGAAAGCGGGTGCGAAAACAATATTTAAAGCGCACTTTAGTTGGCGCAGTGGTGACATTAAGTCTTTCTGGGATGCTAACTGGGTGTAATAAAGCCATTTCTGAGCCGTCTGAACCTTTAATCAAACCTGTAAAATTACTGGCGGTGAAAGACCTAGAACTTGAAGACTCGCACGCCTTTTTAGCGCGTATTGATGCAACACATCGCGCGCAGCTTTCTTTTCAGGTTGGTGGAGAGGTTGATGAATTACGTGTACGCATGGGTCAAAAAGTCCAAAAAGGTGAAGTGCTCGCAACGTTAGACCCTAAAGATCTTCAGCTTGCGTTAGATGCCGCTCAAGCGCAGTACGCGTTAGCGAAAACACAATGGGACCGCGCGAAAAACCTTTACGGAAAAAAACTCATTAGTACTGATGAGTACGATCAGAAAGAAACTCAATATAAAGCGGCATTGGCGAACTACGAACAAGCTAAAACCGATTTGAGCTATACCAAAATTCACGCACCGTTTGATGGCATTGTGTCATATACCTATGTCAACCCGTTTCAAGTAGTAGCAGAGAAGCAGGAGATCTTGAATCTCATTGATAACACGACGTTGGATGTATCTTTCACCTTGCCAGTAAGTTATGCGGAATCTGTATCACTTGAGTCACTGCAAAACTCCGATATGTGGGTGACGATGGATAGCGAGCCAGGAAAACGTATCCCTGGGCAATTTAAAGAAATTTCGACGCAGCCAAACATCGATACCAATAGTTATGAGGCGATCGTGACCATCACTCGACCAGAAGATCGCAATTTGCTGACAGGTATGACTGGGCAGGTACACATTGCTAAACAACATGTATCGGACGCGATGACGTTACCTCAGTCTGCTTGGGTCAACAAAAATGGGACGCAAGGTGAAGTTTGGGTAATGGACAGAAGCACGCAGCAGGTCAATAAAGTCACTGTGTCACTTGACGCAGCAGGTGGTGTGAAAGCCGGGCTTGATAACAATGATTACGTTGTTATTGCTGGTGTTGAGAGACTGGTTGAAGGACAAGTGGTGAAAGCTTGGGTTCGTGAGGGAGGCATTTAATGAAACGTTCTCTACTTACGATCTCTGCGATTGCACTTGCAGTTTTAACAGGGTGCAAAAATGAAAACCAAGCTATCGTCAAGCAGCCACTTTTTGTGTCGACTATCTCGGTGGATGCACCAGTACAAAGTCAACATCGCGCGTTCAAAGGCATAGTAGTGCCTGCAGAGCAAACGCCAATGGCATTTCGCCGCGCTGGGGAAGTTCAGCACGTATTGGTTAAAGCGGGTGACGTTGTGAAGCAGGGGCAAATGATCGCAAAGCTAGATGATAGCAAAGAGAAGCAAGCCGTGAATGACGCAGAAGCACAATACACACTCGCAATTCGTCAGCTTAAACGCGGTGAAGACTTGCATGCACGTCAAATGATTTCAAAAGCGGAACTTGATGAGCTAACCGCCAATAAAGAGCTAGCTGAGGCTACTTTCTATAACGCGACCAATCAATTGAATTACACCCGTTTATTCGCCCCGTTCGCCGGTAAAGTATCCGATGTTTTCAAAGAACGTTTTGAGCGTGTGGCAATTGGTGAACCCGTGTTAAACCTATACCAAAACGATTTGGTTTACGTGCGTATTGAGCTTTCCGACAATGTTTTAGCGATGGTAGACCCAAACTCAGACAGCATGAGCTACAAGCCTAGAGCAACCTTCTCCGGCATCGATGGCAGATTTGCTTTGGACTATTTAGAGCACACAAGTGAACCCAACGCTGAAACTCAAACCTACGAAATGTACTTGACGATGCCACAGCCAAAAACAGAGATATTGCCGGGAACCAGCGTAAGCGTTTTGGTCGATATGGTGAAGGCGGGCATTACCTCTATCGATGGTTACAGTGTTCCTGTCACGGCGCTTCAAGCAGGCAGTGAAGGGAATGAGTTCTTTGTGTGGAAAAAAGAAGGTGACATTGTCACACGAGTGCCTGTCATGATTTCTCAAGTGAATGGCAATGGAGCCATTGTGTCGTCAGGTGTTAGCCAGGGCGATATTCTGATTAATTCAAATCTGCGTAAATTACGCGAAGGTAAACATGTGGATGTTGTGGAGAATAACCAATAATGAACATTGCTGAGTATTCAATAAAAAACAAAGTCATCAGCTGGTTGTTCATTATTATCCTTGCTGTTGGTGGTTTAACGTCATTTTTGGAGCTTGGACGATTAGAAGACCCGGCATTTACGATCAAAGATGCCATGATCATCTCAACATACCCTGGCGCGACGTCAAAAGAAGTTGAAGAAGAGCTGACGTATCCTCTAGAAAAAGAGATTCGAAAACTCCCTTATATCGACAAAATTACCTCTACGTCTTCTAATGGTATGTCTCAAATAACGGTGAGCATGGAAATGGACTATGGTCCTGATGAACTGCCGCAAATTTGGGATGAAATGCGCCGTAAAATTAATGATTTACGACCATCATTGCCTCAAGGTGTTCAGTCTTTACAGATCATTGATGATTTCGGTGACGTTTATGGCGTGATGTTAATGCTCACTGGTGACGATTACGACTATGTAGAGCTGAAACGTTATGCGGATTACCTGACCCGTGAAATCGAGCTTGTTGATGGTGTTGGTAAGGTAGACATCACGGGCGATCAGCAAGAAATGCTATTCGTTGAGATCTCACTTGATCGCCTTGCTGCACTGAACTTAGACATGAATGTGGTTTCGAGCTTGTTGAACCAGCAAAACAATGTGGTTTCAGCAGGTGAAGTGATGGTCAATGGCGAAAGCCTTGTTATTCGCCCAAGCGGCACCTTAAACACTGTAGAAGCACTAGAAAATCTGATCATTCATGGCCGTGACACAGGAAATCTAATTCGTCTAAAAGACGTAGCAACGATTTCTCGCGGTATTCAAGAGAAGCCAAGCAACGTCGTACTCTTTAACGGTCAAAAAGCGATTAATATCGGTATCTCGTTTGCATCGGGTGTGAACGTGGTTGAGGTTGGTGAACGTTTGGATGCGGAGCTCGCGAGCCTTGAGTCTATCAAGCCTGCTGGCATCGATATGAACTACTTTTACAACCAAGCCAATGAGGTGGATGAATCTGTTAAAGCGTTTGTAATTAGTCTAGCGGAGGCAGTGGCGATCGTAATCATTGTGTTGCTGTTTACTATGGGTTTACGCAGTGGTGTCATCATTGGAGTTGTGTTGTTATTGACGGTATTTGGTACCTTCATTTTGATGAATTACAACAACATCGAACTGCATCGTATTTCTCTTGGCGCGTTAATTATTGCCTTAGGTATGCTGGTTGATAACGCGATTGTTGTCGTGGAAGGCATATTGGTTGGCCTAAAGAAAGGGCGTACCAAAGTTCAAGCGGCTGTCGATATTGTAAAGCAAACACAATGGCCTTTGCTGGGCGCGACTGTTATTGCAATTACGGCTTTTGCACCTATCGGCTTGTCGCAAGATGCGACAGGTGAGTTCATGGGCTCTCTATTCTGGGTGCTGTGTTTCTCACTATTTTTAAGCTGGATTACCGCTATTACACTGACGCCTTTCCTTGCCGATCTTTTGTTGAAAGAGGAAAACAAAGAGCAAGGTACTAGCGAAGATGATCCTTATAAAGGCTGGTTGTTTGTCGTATTTGGGGCATCGCTGAAATTTGCATTGCGATTCCGCTGGCTTACCGTTGCTGGCATGGTGGCGCTATTAGTGGGTGCTGTCGTGGCATTTGGTAATGTAAAACAGCAGTTCTTCCCACCATCGAATACGCCGATGTTCTACGTGGATATGTGGATGCCAGAGGGTACTGACATCCGTGAAACGATCAAAAAAGCTGAAGAGGTCGAAAGCTACATTCGTCAGCAAGATGATATTGACTTTGTTTCTGCTTCGATTGGGCAGGGCCTACAGCGTTTTGCTTTAACCTATCAACCAGAAAAAAGTTACGAAGCGTACGCTCAGTTCCAAGTTCGCGCGACTGATCGTGAGAAAATGTTTGGTTTACTGCATAAGTTAGATGAGAATCTGGCGAAAACATTTGATGCGCCTACGTTCCAGTTTAAATTGATGGAATTTGGTCCATCACCAGCGTCTAAGATCGAAGCGCGTATTACTGGCCCTGATCCACAAGTTTTACGTGACTTGGCGGTGCAAGTTGAAGACATCCTTCATACCGATCCTGGTGCCCGAAACATTCGTCACGATTGGCGAGAGCGCACCAAGGAACTTGTACCCGCTTTCAATGAGTCTAAAGCTCGTCGCTTAGGTATTTCGAAAGAAGATCTTTCAAGCACACTGCAAATGGCGTTTGGTGGTAGCACCTTAGGTTACTTGCGTGATGGTACACATACGTTGCCAATTATGACACGTCTTCCTGAAGAAGAACGCGTAGATTTTGAATCACTACAAAACGTGACCATTTGGAGTCCTTCGTTGCAAACGTATATTCCGGTTGATCAAGTGATTGATGGCGTTCAACTGGATTGGAGTGAGCCGCTAATTCAGCGTCGTGACCGTAAGCGTACGTTAACCGTTCTCGCGGACCATGATGTGTTGAGTGACGACACGGCAGCAAGCTTATTTGCTCGTGTACAGCCTAAAGTGATGGCATTGCATGTTCCAGAAGGATACGAAATCACATGGGGTGGTGAGTACGAATCATCCAAAGATGCACAAGAAGGCCTATTCGGTTCATTGCCGATGGGTTACTTGTTGATGTTCATCATTACTATTTTATTGTTTAACTCAATCAAAAAGCCGTTGGTCATTTGGTTCACCGTTCCGTTAGCGATCATTGGCGTTGCTTTTGGTTTGCTTACCACGAACATGCCGTTCAGTTTTACAGCATTCCTTGGTTTGTTAAGCCTAAGTGGCATGATTTTGAAAAACGGTATTGTGTTGCTTGACCAAATTAACCTTGAGTTGGAGTCAGGTAAAGATCCTTACCTCGCGATTGTTGATAGTGCGATAAGCCGCGTTCGTCCGGTAAGTATGGCTGCGCTAACAACTATCTTGGGGATGATTCCACTGGTCTTCGACGCCTTCTTTGGCTCGATGGCAATAACGATTATGGCAGGTCTTGGTTTTGCTACTGTACTGACACTGATAGTGGTGCCAGTGATGTTTGCAATTCTGTTTAGGGTAAAACCGACCACTGCATAGGGACTCCTGGCTATTTGCCAGCTTCCTGCCTAGCCCTGAAGGTTTTCTTCGGGGCTTTTTTGATCTTACTAATATATACCAAACCATTCATTTGCTTGATTTTAATGATTTTCTTACGATTACAATGCAAATCATGCGTATACTGATGTAACGACACATCAAAGATTGAGATTACATGAATAAGCGCATATTAAACGGACTCTTCTTCGTTGGTTCTTTCACCTTGGTTGGCTGCACCGCGACGGATAGCATGCCGACAGAAACCAAACAACCTGCCCCTAAAATTAACAGTGTTAGTGCCGAAGTCATTTCCAGTTGGATTGATAGTAAGGTTTTAGCCCCTG
The DNA here is from genome assembly GCF_033339295.1 of Vibrio sp. 704. NCBI lineage: Bacteria > Pseudomonadati > Pseudomonadota > Gammaproteobacteria > Vibrionales > Vibrionaceae > Vibrio > Vibrio sp. 704. Next base: position 541,692 of record NZ_JAWOUH010000001.1, read on the forward strand.
AAGGGCTGTCGCTCGAGCAAGACAATCTACGTTATCTATCGGGTAGCGCCGACCTAAACAGCGACGGCAAGGCAGAACACATAGTGTTGCTTCAAGATCGCTATTTCTGTGGTAGTGGTGGCTGCTCTGCATATATGTTTGATAATGAGGGAAACGTTATTAATCGAATGTCGGTAACTCGCACGCCTATTGTACTAGCCGACAGTTACAGTAATGGTTGGCAGGACTTTATCGTTTGGAGTAATGGCTCATATCGACTCATGAGTTACAACGGTGAGTCTTATCCAAGTAACCCGTCACTAGAGCAAAAGGTGGATCGAGACGCTAACCAGCAGGCGGCAATCGCAAATGTAATGGCGACAGAGCTTTATCAGCAAGACGGCTATGACATTCTGCCCGCAGAGTCAAAAACCTTGTGGACGCCAGCTAACGTTTACCACTTTACCTTCAAGCACTACGGTGACCCGCATAGCGCTTATCAAGCAACGGTGGATATGAGCAGTGGGGAAGTAGACATTGTAGCCGTTCCGGCTGCGGAATAAAAAACACCTCCCTTAACCGGAATTAAAGGGAGGTGCTAAATGCCAAATTCGAGGGTGGCATTGTTAACCGGAGTCGCTCTAATTAAGCTGCGACTTCTTGCTTCGCTTCTGCTTTGCTTTTTAAGAATGCGTAAGTAAAGCCAGTTACCGCTGTACCCGCTGCAATAGCCACTAAATACATTAATACTGGTGAAATTGCGTTAGGAATTAGCAGCACGAATAGACCGCCGTGTGGTGCCATTAATTTCGCACCGAATAGCATCGATAGGGCACCAGTAAGCGCGCCACCTGCCATACAAGATGGAATCACGCGCATTGGATCTTTCGCAGCAAATGGAATTGCGCCTTCAGAGATGAAACACAGGCCCAAGACAAATGATGCTTTACCAGCCTCACGTTCATTTTGTTCAAATTTGTTCTTCGCAATGAAGGTCGCTAAACCCATACCTAGCGCAGGAACCATACCTGCGGCCATGATTGCCGCCATTGGTGCGTAAGTTTGTGAAGCCAAAAGGCCAACACCAAATGCGTAAGCGGCTTTGTTTACCGGGCCTCCTAGGTCGAAACACATCATTGCGCCAAGGATAATACCCAGTAGTACTGCACTGTCAGATCCCATGTTGTTTAGGAAGTCAGTCAGGCCGTTCATGATGCCTGAAACTGGGCCGCCTACGATGTAGATCATGACAAGACCAGTGAACAATGTTGCTACAAATGGAATGATCAGAATCGGTTTAAGCGCCTCCATCGATTGTGGCAGTTTCACCTTATCTGCGAGGAGTTTCGCTGCGTAACCGGCAATGAAGCCAGCTGCGATACCACCTAGGAAACCAGCACCCGTTGAACTTGCTAGCATACCACCAACAAGACCAGGAGCCAGACCAGGACGGTCAGCGATTGAAAACGCAATATAGCCAGCAAGTACAGGAATCATCAATGCGAATGCAGAGCCACCACCAATGTTCATCAAGGCTGCTGCTAGTGTGCCTTCTTCTTTAAATGCTTCAATACCAAACACGAACGATAGGGCGATGATCAAACCACCAGCGACAACCACAGGCAGCATGTGCGATACCCCTGTCATCAAGTGTTTGTAAGCGCCTTTCTTCTCGTCTGCTGCCGAAGCAGAATTTGCAGAACCTGAATGTTGGTAAATCGTGGCTTGCTCGAATGCTTTGTCCATCTCTTCGGCTGTTTTTTTCAGAGCTGGGCCTGTTTTCGTGCGGTACATCTTTTTTCCGTTAAAGCGATCAAGTGGCACTTCAATATCCGCAGCAATGATCACCAGATCGGCGTCTGCAATTTCTTGCTCAGTCAGTTGGTTTTTAGCGCCAACTGAACCACGAGTTTCCACCTTGATTTGATGACCACGACGCTTGCCTTCTTCTTCTAAAGCTTCTGCCGCCATAAAGGTATGCGCAACGCCAGTAGGGCAAGCGGTGATTGCAACAATTTTCTTCGCTGCTGATGTTGTATCTGCAGTGATAGGGGCTGCAAGTGTGGTTGCTTTTTCAAGTAAGGTGGCGTTTTCAACCGCTTGCTGGAGAAACGCAGTTGCGTCTTTTGCTACTTCGCTAATTTCCGCTTGGTAAATCTTTTTTCCTACAAAACGGGAAGTGTCGACGCTAGTATTTGCCGCAATGACAATGACTTCGGCTTGTTCAACGTCAGCTTCCGTCAATAGTGTTGGTTCCACCACACTTGATTGACATTCTATTTTGGCATTCCAGTTTAATTTTGCGGCGGCTTGTTCTAGTAATCCTGCCGCAAGGATGCTATTTGCTACACCGCTCGGACAGGCAGTAATAATGGCAATATTCATACGATAACCTTCTGTTCCTTAGTTTTGTTCTAAGTTTGTAATAGGGTAAAGCGCGCTAACTTCAGTTTGTCGCTTGATATTTTCCAGTTCTTCCTGACTGGTTAGCCCTACGCCAACTTGACTAACTGCCAAAGCAGAAAGTGCCGTAGCGAAGCGCAATAAATCGTTTTTAGGCATCAGTTGCATGTGGCCCCAACACAAGCCAGCGACCAGCGTATCGCCTGCGCCAACGGTGCTCACGACATGCATTCGAGGCGGTTTTGCACTAAGCCATTCGCCTTGGTTGAGCCACATAACACCGTCAGGTCCCATAGAAACCACGATGTTTTCTATGCCTTTGTCGCTCAGTGTTTGCGCTGCAGCTTGGCATTGTTCAGGTGTTGCTAGATGTTCGCCAACAAAATCACCAAGTTCTTCATCGTTGGGCTTAATCAACCATGGGTGAGCCTCAATACCTGACTTCAATGCGGCTTTGCTACTGTCGAACAACACCTTTTTGCCTTGTTGATGCAGTGCTTCTATCCATGCAGCGCATTGTTCGGCGGTTACGCCTCCAGGTAAGCTACCTGCAAGTACAAAGTAATCATGCGTCTCCGCTAGACGAAATAGTGTCTCCTCAAAGCGAGTAATTTCGTCGGCCGCTACTTGAACGCCAGGGAAGTTGATATCACTGACGTTGCCATTGGCCTCAACCAGCTTAACGTTGATACGAGTGGCACCCTTTACTTCCACAAATTCATTCTTAACGTTGATGTCATTGAAAAGCTGATGAAATAGCTCAGGGTTATCTTTACCGAGAAAGCCGGTAACCGTGACGTCTGCGCCTAAATCGCTCAATACTTTTGCTACGTTGACACCTTTACCAGCAGCGTGGAGATTGCTTTGCTGTACTAAGCTCACGGAACCAACGTTTAGTTCATTTACTGAACCTGTTAAATCCAATGCTGGGTTGAGCGTAATAGTGACAACCTTATTTGTTTTGTTTGTCATATCGGATCCTTAACCTTCACCAAGGCCAGAAGCGATTGCATTTCCGATAGACTCCAAGGCTTGCGGCGCATCAGGGCCTTCTGCTGTAAATTGAAGTTGGTGACCGTGCTTAACGCCCAGCGCGATGACTTTCATTAGGCTCTTCGCGTTTACTGCTTTTCCATCTCCGTCTAGGTTGGAAACACGTATAGTGGATTCAAACTTTTTCGCTTCTGCGACTAACATTGCCCCCGGACGAGCATGTAGGCCGTGAGAGTTTTTGATTTTAAATACAGCGGTATTGCCTTCTTCTGAAGATGCAGCTGTGACTTCTTCACCTTTGAACAAAGCAAGAATCTGTTCTATTGATGCATCTAAAAGCTTGCCGTGTTCATTGTTAAACACAATATTAGAAAGCGTTTTTAGGATAGGTTGGTGAGCATTGTTACATGCCGCGAACGCGACAAGTGCACGCACTTTTTGACCTTCATATTCGCAGTCGTTTGCCGTCGAGACAAATGACACACCTGTGCGAGTGACATGTTTGTCACTGCCAATTAACCACAGGCCATTACCTAAGTGAGTTGGTTGTTTGGTAACGAGATCTGCAACGAATTCGTTATCAGCACATCCCGTATTTTTCAACAGACCACCAGCAACAGCACTCATCTGTAGCATGTCGCTCGCAGGGAACATCAGTTGAATTAAAGAAGCGTCAAAGTCTGCTTCAAGCTGAACATCACCGTGCAGTAGGGCGATGATTTCGTCTTCATTTTTTGCATTACGCAGACGTTCTTCTACGCCATCTGCGCCTAGCACTTTGGTGAGCTGTTTAAGAATGCCAAGGTGCTCATCAGATTTAGCTGCGATACCGATAGCGACGAACACAGTATTGCCATCACCCCAGTCGACACCTTGTGGGAAGTGGTGCACAGCAACACCCGTTGTTTTCACCATTGCACGAGTGTCGGTTGTACCGTGCGGTATGGCAATACCGTTCCCCAAAAACGTAGAGTTTTGGTTTTCACGGTTTAGCATGCCTTCAACGTAACCGCGTTCAACTAGGCCTTTATCAGTCAGGCTATGAGCAATACTCTTTATTGCTTCAAACTTATCTGTCGCTGATTGCGAGAGGGTAATGTCGTTCTTATTTAGCTTAAGCATGGTGCTTCTCCAGCCTTAAGGTATCAATTTAAAAATGTATTCTGTGTGAGAAGTTGAACGCCGCTTCTTCTGAGCGCTTATCACTCCTCAAACCTTTTATCTTTCAAGCTAAATCGATTCAGCTTGTTGGTAAATTTTTTAAAAGACTCAGAAAAACTGTTTTAAAAACTGACGTTAACAAACGAGCCTTTGCCGCTGTCCTATAGCCTAGCCTACAAATTGGTTTGTTGTGTATTCAGGTGATTTACGTCAATTTTTAAGTTTTGCTGAATCCTTTCAGCTTTTATACTGAATCGGTTCAGCTTATAATTCAACTTATCGAAAGATCGTTGATGTATTAATATGATCGCGCGCACAGAATAAGGTTTAGAATATGACACTGGATGAAATAGCCAAATTAGCGGGTGTTTCTAAGACAACTGCTAGCTATGTGATTAACGGAAAAGCGCAGAAATACCGCATCAGCGAGAAGACTCAGAAAAAGGTGATGGCCGTTGTAGATGAGTACAATTATAAGCCAGATCATGCGGCGTCTTCCTTGCGGGCAGGTAATTCACGCTCATTTGGGCTTATCATCCCAGACTTAGAGAACACCAGTTATGCGCGTCTTGCAAAGTTGATAGAGCAGAACTCTCGGAAAGCGGGGTACCAAATTTTGATTGGCTGCTCTGATGATGATCCTGATACAGAGCAAAAGGTGGCGGAAGCATTAGTCAGTCGTCGTATTGATGCGTTGTTTGTGGCAAGTGGTATGCCCACTGCAAACGAGTATTATCTTAAGTTGCAAAATTCTGGTACGCCAGTTATCGCGCTAGACCGTCCAATGGATGATGAGCACTTTTGTTGTGTCATCAGCGAAGATTTTGATGCCGCACTTGAACTCACTCAGTCAGTACTGTCAGAGGATATAAAGTCCATTGGCTTAATCGGTGCATTGCAAGATCTTCAAATCTCAAAAGAGCGTGAGCTTGGTTTTCTATCTGCTTCTCAACAAGGTGGTAAAACGGCAACAGTGGGTTATGGACAACACTTCTCCCGGGAAGAAGGCAAGAAAGTCTTAGAGAGATGGTTAACAGAGAACGCATTGCCAGATGCCATTGTTACAACGTCATACACACTGTTAGAAGGTGTGTTGGATGTAATGCTAGAAAAACCAGAACTGATGGGAAAGGTGCGTTTAGCGACATTTGGTGATAATCGACTGCTGGACTTCTTGCCTGTGAAAATCAACTCTTTGCCTCAACAGTTTGAGTTGATCGCGGACAGCGCAATGGAGTTAGCACTCAATGCTTCCGCTAAGCGTTACAAGCCTGGCGTAGAACTTATCCCGCGTAAAATTGTGAAACGTCACTAAGTAACTAAATAGGTTGCTCAAAGCTTTACTTCAGCCGTCAGCGCCACAAATGCGTGGTCGCTGGCGTTTTTATCTCTGTCATAAATCGGGTTGATCAGATGTTGGTTAGACACCTGATAGTCAACAACCTCGGCAACCGATATATCTGATAAGGTGTCAAACTCTTGTGAGAGCAAGATATAGTCGAGTACATTCCCAGTGGAAAAATGATAGTGCGTGGCTGGGCGTTCATCCTTCAGGGGGGCACTTTGCAATAACCAACCATCTTTGAGTTGTAATTCAGTGACGCTGTCACCAGTATTGGATACCAATGCGCTGTTAACGCTGATAGGAGTGATAGGTTGATTCATATCGCCCATTAACACTGTCGGCATTGGTTCTTTTCGATACCTCTTTTGCATCGCGTCTCTTAACATCGCTGCTTCCCAGCCTCTTTGCTGGGTGGATAACCAGCGCCCAATAATCGTGCTAGACGTTTCTGGTTGTTCTGAGTCGGCCGGGCGTTGAGATTTCAGGTGCGTTACGTAAACGGCGATATGACCAAGTACAGGATGTATTACTTGGGCATAGATAGGTTTGCGACTGAACTCTGGAGCAACACTTACTCCAAAAGGCTCAAGCGTTGCTAAGTCAAACTCTACCGCTTGTACTTTTTCTATTGGAAACCGAGAGGCGATTGCCACAACAGGGCTTGAGTAAATGTACTCATCCTCAACATGTGGGGTGTCAACGGTCGCAAAGTAGGGGTAGCCGATGGTTGAAAAGAATGCCTGGGTCTTCTCGATACTGAACACTTCTTGTAAGCCAATCACGTCGCCTTCCAGTTTTTCAACTTGACGTTGCGTCCACGAAAGTTTGTCTCGCCATTGCTCTAACGAGTATATGTTCTCGAAATCATAGTAGGCGTTAGGCGGTGCGACAAAATTAAACAAGTTCGCAGTGACAAAGGTAATTCTACTTGGTTGAGACAAAGTATTCACTCTTTTCAACAATAACTTAGAGAGTATATACCTTCAGGTTGCGTAATTGCAGCTTCGTTTGAGCTACGCATCGGTATACAAGCTAACGAGCGACAAGTTAAATGGGTTAAGAGGTGCTCAAATGCCAAGGCGAATCGGTGATTGAACATCGGCAGAGGTTTCTATTTTTAAGCATTGCGTTTAAACTTCAGGGCATCAAATAGTAAGAGTAAGTAACATGACCCAAGATTACGACCACGAAGAGTATTTAGAAGGCGAAGAGATTGAGATCGAAGCGATTGGCATCGATGTTGATGCGCATCCAATCGAACTATACAAGCTTTTTAAAATCGCAAACTTGGTCAGCGGTGGCGGCGAAGCAAAACATATCATCGAGGAAGGCTATGTCGCGGTGAATGGTGAACTAGAAACACGTAAGCGCCGCAAGATGTATGATGGTGACTTTTTTGAGTTTAACCAGGAATATTATGTTGTGGTTTGCGATGCGCCAGTAACCGAACCTGAAACGGCAGAGCAAAAAGCAGAAAAGAAAGCGAAAAAAGAAGCACAGTCTTCTCGTAAAGATAAGTCTCGTCAAAGTAAGTCACCCAAAGCCTCTGGTCCTAAATCAACAGGCCGTAAAGCGGCACATAAAGAGCGTAAAGCGCAGAAAGAAGCGTTGTCTCAGTCTGCTAAGAAAGGCAAAAAAGAAGACAAACCGCAAGCCACTCGTGATCCGAAGAGCGGACGTAATTCTATTGATTTTTTCTAGGGAAATGAACGCTTAACTAAATAAGTGACATCTGAGTAAAACTAAAAAGCGCCGAGCATATTATATCGGCGCTTTTTTGGTTTCACTGTGCTGTAAGTGGGTAGTGTTAATGCACTGTCGTCTCGATGTTTAGGCTATCTGTCCAGTGATGAATGGCACAAGGCTTTCCTAAGTAAAAGCCTTGGTAATAATCCAAATTAAGTTGATACATAGCTTGTAGTTGCACGTCTTCTTCAACCCCTTCTATAATGACTTTTGCTCCCATATGATCCGCTAGATCAACGGCGCTATGTATGGAAAAGGTTTCTCCGGCGCAGTAGTCTAGCAAATAGGAACGATCGATTTTGATGATGTCAGGGCAGAGCTGCTGAACACGTGCGATATCAGAATGTTGGGCGCCAAAATCATCGATAGCAAAGATAAAACCATTCGCTTTCATTAACTGTACGGCTTTGATTAATAAATCCGTATTTCCGCATGACTCTTCGACTACTTCAAAAACTACGTCTGATGGGCTCATACCAAGTTCGGAAAGGCGTTTGTAAAGCAGGCCGTTATCTTTAAAGCCCATGTCTTTGGTTAGCGTGAGTAGCGTTTGAGGCATGACGTTAAGAAACAGTTTGATCGGTGTCCCTGCGAAATAGCGTGCAAAATTTCGAATGTGCATTGCTCTGGATAAAAACTCTACACATAAGCGAAAGTAGGGATCAAGAGCATTATTGGCCAGAAACACGTCAGGACGAATTAGGGAACCATCAATGCCACGAATACGCAGTAAGGCTTCCATACCAATAATACGTTGGCGTCTATCAAAAATTGGCTGATAAACACTGTGAAAAGTGAATTGATTGAGAACTACGTAATATTCACCAAGATTATCTTGTTTTATGTATCGCTCGTAGTCGGATTGATTCTTTAACTCCATGAAAAACGCCGAAAATTTAGCATCTTGCCAATGTAACAGGGTGCAATTCTGATTTGAAGAATCAAATGTGCCTAATTACATATGCGGTTGAGTTAATTTGAAATGGCTTCCGATTTTGCTTCAATATGGCGGAAAATAAGTGACAGACCAAAACAGATTAAGAAGTAAGCAAGGCCGACAATCAACCAGATTTCAAATATATACCCTGATGAATTTGCCATCTCTGTCCCAACAAACGTCATTTCTTGTATCGAAATCAGTGAAACAATAGAGGTGTCTTTCACCAAAGAGATTGTTTGACCGGCAAGTGCAGGTGTTATTGATTTAAGCACCTGTGGCGCGATAACAAATCGGTATTTCACCCATCGAGACAAGCCCAATGAGTCAGCCGCTTCCCACTGACCTTGGTCGATACTTTGTAAACCACCGCGCACAACTTCTGCAATGTAGGCAGAAGAGAGTAAGCCGACGCATAATACGCCAGAGGCAAGGTTTTCCCAAAGGTTTGAAGGCCCAAACAGAAAGCGCTGTAGTGCATTTGGTTCGCCGTTGTAGTTTCGTAGAAGATCTTCCAAACCGAGTAACGGGATCAATTGGTTAGAAATGAAAAAGTAGAAAATAAAAACAAACACCAACGGAGGGATGTTTCTCACTAACTGGATAAACGCATTGGCAGGTGTGCGCAACCAAACGGAACGAGAGAAGCGTGCTAAGCCTAACAAAGTGCCAAACACTAATGCGAAGCTGATGCCCCAAATACTGAGCCTTAACGTCGAAATCAAACCTTGGAAGAAGTAGGGCAAACCACCACCTGCTCTAGGCGTGAAAAGTAATTCAAGCGCCTCTTTCCACTGCCACAAATAATGCACACCAACAGCGGACCGATGGTACAGCCAAACACCACCGATACCGCACATAACAAGTAGTACCCAGTCTAGTGTGTTTAATTGCGGTAAAAGGTAGCCTGTGCTGGATTTCGCGGGTGCTGTGCGAGTGGTAGTGTGTTCGCCCAAAAATTTGACTCCGATAAGTTATGGAAAAGTAAAATGGATGATTGGAGAGTATAGGCTCGCGGCGTCCACGAGCCATTTAGATTACTGGCCTTGCGCGACTTGATCTTGCCAATCTAATGTCGAGAACCAGTATTCATAACGTTGTTTTAACCATCCATCTTGGGTTCTTGCTTCAATCCATTTATTGAAAAAGGCCTTTTTATCTTCTTCCCCCAAGCGAACTGCAAAGGCTTCGTTGCCTTGTGATAGTCGCTCAGAGAATGGAAGGAATAGTTTGTCGCTGTGTTTCACTGTCTCATGTTCTGGTTTTGGGCTAGAAGCAATGACCGCGTGGGCGTTACCATTCAGCACCTCTTGGAACGCTTGCACGTCGTCATCAAATTGCAGGATCTTCGCTTTCGGGAAGGTTTCTCTGGCTACTTGAACGGTGAATGCGCCGCGACGAGCCGCAATTTTTACGCGTCGTGAGTCAAAATCCGAAAATTCGCTAAAACCAGAGGCGAGTTCTTTGTTTGCTGCTACTTGAACGCCTGAGTGCGAGTAGGCCTCAGTAAACAACACGCTTTTGGAACGTTCAGGCGTAACCGACATGCCACCGATGATCACGTCGAACTTTTTCGCCAGTAGTGCGGGAATAATGCCATCCCACGCAGTCGGTACGAATTCCACTTTCAAACCTGAATCTTGTGCTAAGCGTTTGGCAACATCGATTTCAAAACCGATTAACTCACCTTGCTTGTTACGCATTGCCCAAGGTACAAATGTTGACATACCAACGCGCAAAGTGCCTCGTTCTTTGATTTGATCTACATTGGTTGTGGCGACATCTTCTTTCGCGATTGTAGGCATAGCGATGGCTAGCCCTAATAATGCAGTAATGGTCGCTTTGAATAACTTCATGTTATCTCCTTATAATTTGCGCCAACTGGCTCCGAGTTTGTGTTCTAGCCATGCAGACAACCCAGAAAGTGACAGAGTGAGAGCAAGATAAATTGCTGCCACGGTAAACCAAATTTCAAACGGCATCGCCGTCTCTGAGACGATGTTGCGTGCCTGTGTTGTTAGATCAAAAATCGCCATCACGCTTACAATGGAAGAGTTTTTGATCAAAGAAACCACTTCATTGGTTAATGGCGGTAATGTGCGCTGTAAAACCTGAGGCAAAATTACGTCTTTGTAGGTGTAAAACGGTGATAGTCCGAGAGTTTGTGCTGCTTCGAATTGCCCTTTAGGAATACTGTTTAAACCTGCACGGAATATTTCCGCGGTGTAGGCACCTTGGAAAAGGGATAATGCCAAAACGGCGGTGCTGAATCGGTCCAAACCAATCACGGGGCCAAACACGAAGTAGAGTAAATAGATTTGCACCAACAACGGCGTGTTACGTATTACTTCGACATAAGTGGTACCAATAACATTGCCGACTTTCGAATCGCTAAGCCTTAGTAACGCGGTGACCAACCCCAACACTAAGGTAAAAAATAGACTAATAGCCGAGATGTTAAGCGTGACCAATAGCCCATCAATAAGTTCTGCCGGCCACCATTCGCCATCTTCATAAAAAGCGATGTAATCAGGTACGCGCTCCCATTGCCATTGATAGCCCATAGCGTCGGCACCAGAGTCCAACACCCACACAATCGCTATGAAGAGGAGCGTCATTTGCAGTAAAGCTTGAAGGACAGGTTTGATTACGCGAACTATCATCAGTAACTTAAAATTTGGTTCAAAAATGCTTGGGTGCGTGGATGCTGTGGTGTCTCAAATAAGGCGACTGGAGAGTTCATTTCCAAGATTTGGCCTTCATCCATAAATACCACGCGGTTCGCTACTTTTTTGGCAAATCCCATTTCATGCGTGACGCAAATCATCGTCATTCCGCTTTGAGCCAGCTCAACCATGACATCCAACACTTCGTTGATCATTTCCGGATCAAGCGCTGAAGTTGGCTCGTCAAACAGGAGTAAATCCGGTTCCATACACAAGGAGCGGGCAATCGCGACGCGTTGCTGCTGACCGCCAGAAAGCTGGATAGGATACTTACTCGCTTGCTCTTCAATATTGACTCGCTTTAGGTAATGTTTTGCGCGTTTTTCAGCTTCTTGTTTTGATAATTTGAGTGTGCGAATCGGCGCTAAGGTGAGGTTTTCCAGTACAGTCAAGTGAGGAAAAAGGTGAAAGTGTTGGAACACCATGCCGATTTTACCGGGCTTGAGAGATTTTGCGTGAGAAGGCTGGTCGAACACATGAAGCTGGCCTTCTTGAATCGATTCAAGATGGTTGATGCAACGAATGAGCGTTGATTTTCCGGAACCTGAAGGGCCACACACCACGACGATCTCGCCAGAATGCACGGAGAAGTTGATGTCTTTTAGAGCGTGGTAATCGCCATACCACTTATTTACGTCGCTAAACTCAACGACGGGAGTATTCTCTTTCAAAGGGGCACGCTATAACGGAAAAATATCCTTTTACAATAGCAAGTTGTGCGCGTAATTTCATTAAGAATAAGCTAATGTTTAGGCGATGATTTTAAGACTCTATTCAGATCGCTTACAAGATACATCCATGTTTCTTTAATGTTGGTGCAGTCTAGAGTCTAGAGTATGACTAACTCAGTTCAACGAGATACGGATAACGAACAACAATCGCAACAACAGACATAACCATTAGTGTCTGTGCAGAATAGTAGGTCACCATGACAACTTGTCGTGAAAATATTGACCGTCCTCCAAAGCGTTCGAAAGCCAATACGATGCCAGAGATAATAAAGATAAAGCTTCCGAGCACTGCAAAAGAGGAGGATTGTGTTTTCCCACTCAAATAATACTCGATCGAAGCCCAGCACATAGTCATCAGTACCAATATATAACTAGCAACTGGCCGTTTTTCTTTACCGAGATCCGGTCGGAACAACCAGTAGACGCATATACCGAGTCCGAACAAGGCAATTGGGAGCCAAGGTGTAAAATGCCACGCTGACATGATGGCAAAACCATAACTATAGGAGAGATGGGCAGAGCAAAAGAGCACTAATCCTGTAATGAACTTGTCTCTAGGGAGCATTAATAACACGTCACCAAGCAACGAGAGCGATAAGCCAATCAAAATCCAATGCGCATATGGCATTGGGTAAGCCGGGGACTGAATTAAAATACCAAGCATACAGAGCACTGGTAATGGTTTAGAAACGTAAAAGAGCCATTTAGAGCCTTTACGGATACTGATGATATGTATGAATGCTAATACGACAACAACTAGCCACATAAAGTGTTTTCTCGAACAGACAAAATTATGTAGTACATCACTACAACAAATCAAAACTTAATTAACGAGTTAACTCGTTCTTTGATCTCAATTATTTTTATTTGTGTAAAGCTGGACAGTTGTCTCTTTACTAACCAACACGGCCGATTTTTTGTCTGGAGGGAATCGTTGTTTTTAGAAGCCTCCTCGTTTTGAACGTGATGTGGCTTACAAAATAGCATAAAAAAACGGTATTGTGACTGTTAAGTCACAATACCGTTAAACCCTAGGAAGGGCAGTGAAGAATTGTTGCAGTTATGAGACAGCTAACTCTAAGATTTCTCGGCTACGTTCAAGTGTGATCGCCTGGTTTTCACCTAAAACAGTCATGCCGTGTTTGTTTAGTTGATCAATGATGGCATCGATAGCTTGTTCACGGCTCTCACCATAGTTTTCGAGCTTAGTTGCGACATCAAGTTGATGATAAAACGCTTCGATAGCTTCGATTGTGCGCTCTGCTAAATCCTCACCTGCTTCAAGAGCAAATACGTTGCGACCCATTTGTTCTAACTTAGGGCGCTTAAACTGCATTTGGTTACGAAGTAACGATGGTTGGACAATTGCAAGAGAACGCGCATGATCAACGCCCCATAGAGCGGTTAATTCATGGCCGATCATATGTGTCGCCCAGTCTTGTGGAACGCCACTACCAATTAACCCATTCAATGCTTGGTTAGCAGACCACATTAAGTTTGCGCGCCACATATCGTCGTCTCGTTCCGCAAACTGTTCTCCGAGTGTTTTTAAAGTTTTCAGCAGTGTTTCTGCGTAACCATCTTGAACCATTGCACCGGTAGGAAGCGTCAAGTATTGCTCACATACGTGCACCCATGCGTCAACAATGCCGTTGATAAGCTGGCGTTCTGGCAGTGTTTTCATTACATCTGGGTCTAACACGGCAAATTTTGGCTGCACTGCTGGAGACATGAACGGAAGTTTGTCTTGAGTTTCTTTTTTAGTGATAACTGCGCCCATGTTTGACTCTGAGCCTGTTGCTGGCAATGTCAAAATTGCAGCTAGAGGCGTCGCTTCAGTGACTTGGTGCTTACCAATCATGATATCCCAACCATCACCATCATACATTGATGCCGCTGCTACGTATTTGGAACCATCGATGACTGAACCACCACCTACCGCTAGAATAAAATCAACACCATGCTCTTTTACCATTGCGACTGCTTTATCGAGTGTTTCTTTGGTTGGGTTTGGTTCAACACCTGAAAACTCTAGCCATTCATGTCCCTCAAGAGCTTCTGCTACTTGGTCGTACACGCCATTTTTTTTGATGGAGCCACCACCGTATACCACTAAAACTTTTTGGTCGGATGGGATAGCTTCTTTGATTGCTGCGATTTGTTTTTGACCAAAGAAAATCTTGGTTGGGTTTACATAAGAAAAGTTCATTATTAGCCCTCTTGCTTCCAGTGAAGGAGATTGAATACATGCATATTAGTCCTGATTAATGATGGTTAACAGGTCGATTTCTGCAAATAATATGCCTATTTCTACAAAATTAATGCTCTTGAGCTAGAAAGTTAAAGTCGAGAGGAAGTATAGTGCTCGAAACGATAATAGAGACCAAACTCGTTGGTCATTGATGGAGCGCTCTAATGCACACTCTCGCAAATATCATGCAGCAATATGTTGAAAAGCAGGGGCTGCATGACCTAGAAGGTATGAAGAAAACAGCGATAGATGGCGTATGGTTTTATCGCAGTAGCAAAGGGAATCATCGCCAGCCGTTTGTCTATCAGTCCGGCATCATCGTATTGGGTCAAGGGCATAAGAACATTCATATTGGTGATACACCAGTGCAATATGGGCCCGATGATTACCTTGTTGTCGGGGTTCCCATGCCACTAGAGTGCGAAGCGTTTGCGACAAACAATGAGCCTTTACTTGGCATTTCGATAGATATTTCGCCAACGCTTCTTCATAAACTCGTTAAAAAATTAGAGGCTGAAAAATTCAGTAATAAGTGTCTGGATGCTACCCGTTGCGGCCTTAAGTCGGTACGTATGAATGAAGGTATGTTGGATGCGTGCAAACGGTTAATGAAAGCAATGTGTAACGAGCTTGATGTCATCATGCTTGGCGAGTTGCTTCTTGAGGAAATTGTGTATCGTACTTTGGTGAGCAAAGAGGGGTATGTTTTATTTGACCTAGCACATCAAGAAGGTTCTTACGCGAGGGTAGCTAAAGCACTAAATCGTGTACATCAAGCGTATCATGAACAGTTGAACGTACAAGCATTGGCTGAAGAAGCCAACATGAGTGTGTCTGCTTTCCATCAAGCATTTCGCAATGTCACGCTTGAATCTCCGTTGCAATATATTAAGAAAGTTCGACTTAACAAAGCGCGCGAATTGATCCAGTTAGAGGGGAGACGTGTTAATGATGCAGCGAGAATGGTCGGGTACACGAGCCCATCACAGTTTAGTCGCGAGTACAAGCGGCATTTTAATGAAACGCCAAGGTCAACAAAGGCTTAGTGATCTTTATTTCAAAATGGCGACTTTTTTTACCTTTTTTATTAATTTGCGAGTGACATATTTATTTGAGTTATAAAATTAGTTACTGGTGCCAAATAATAGGTACGTTGTTGCAATCATTTAGTGGATTGTTGCGAGGCGGTGTGGAAAACTCGTAAATAGATAGTGTGAAATCACCAACTTGTACTTAAGTTATTTTACGTCGAAATAAAAGTATAGATGCGCTTCGTTTAGCGCATTTAGTATTGTTTTAACAATAACTTAAGGAAGAGCGATTATGCACCTTAAAAACGGCAACGCAGTGAAAAACGTGTTCACACTAAGCACACTCACCGCTTCTTGTCTTATGGCCTTCAATAGCTACGCAGCAGTTGACTGTGCCCCTCTAGAAACTTGGCAATCATCAAAAGTTTATAACGGTGGCGACCAAGTTCAGCATGAAGGTAATGCTTATAAAGCGCGTTACTGGACGCAAAACAACAATCCAGCGCAATCTGGTGAGTGGGGCGAGTGGGAAACACTTGGCGCTTGTGATGGCACTGGACCGGTTGAACCACCTCAGAATGAAGTCCCGACGGTTACTCTGACATCGCCTTCTGCGTCGGCTTCTGTGACTGCGGGTGATGTTGTTAACCTAGCTGCAGATGCGGCAGATACTGATGGGACTGTTAGCAAAGTAGAGTTCTTTGTTGATGGTGTATTAGTTGGTCAGGCAACGTCTGCGCCGTATGCTGCATCGTGGACAGCAACTGAAGGACAGCACGAGTTCTCTACCAAGGCCTATGACGATGCAGGTGCCGTTAGTACGGCAAGTGTTGTGACGTTAACTGTGGCATCAGCGCAACCTGGTAACGAAGCGCCGACAGTGGATGTCGCGCTTTCTGCGAGCTCTATTGACCTGGGTGGTTCCGTAACACTGACTGCAAATGCTACGGATGCGGATGGTACCGTTGCTAAAGTTGATTTTTATGTTGCAGGTGTGCTTGCTGGCACTGCTACAACAGCGCCATACACGCTGGATGTAACCCCTTCACAAGCTGGCTCATTAAGTGTTTATGCGAGAGCAACCGATGATGCTGGAGCAACAGCAGATTCTGCAATTGCGACGTTAACAGTAAACGGCGGCGCAGTGACATCTAATTGTCGTCCTGATGGTCTTTATCAAACAACGGGTGTAGATGTTCCTTACTGTTCTATTTATGACGAAGAAGGCCGTGAGAAAATGGGGGCTGATCACCCACGTCGTGTAATCGGCTACTTCACCAGTTGGCGATCAGGTGACGACCCACAATCGACTTACCTTGTTAAAGACATTCCTTGGGAACAACTTACTCACATTAACTACGCGTTTGTGAGCATTGGTTCTGACGGCAAAGTAAACGTTGGCGACGTAAATGATCCTAACAACCCTGCTACAGGTAAAACTTGGCCAGGCGTTGAGGTAGATCCTGCTCTTGGTTTTAAAGGTCATTTTGGTGCACTAGCAACTTACAAGCAAAAACATGATGTTAAAACGCTAATCTCGATTGGTGGTTGGGCTGAAACGGGCGGTCACTTCGATACGAACGGCGATCGTGTAGCTGATGGTGGCTTCTACACCATGACGACGAATGCGGACGGTTCTATTAATCATGCTGGTATTGAGAAGTTTGCAACTTCTGCCGTTGAAATGATGCGTCAGTACAAGTTCGATGGCCTAGATATTGACTATGAATACCCGACGTCAATGGCTGGTGCTGGTAACCCTTACGACAAAGACTTCATGGAACCACGTCGTCAGTATTTATGGGCGTCTTACCAAGAGCTGATGAAAGTATTGCGTGAGAAACTTGATGCGGCATCCGCGCAAGATGGTATTCATTATATGCTGACTATCGCAGCACCATCTTCAGGTTACTTGCTACGTGGGATGGAAACCTTCGATGTAACTAAGTATCTAGACTACGTAAACATCATGTCTTACGACTTGCATGGGGCTTGGAATGATCACGTTGGTCATAACGCGGCTTTATTCGATACAGGTAAAGACTCTGAGCTAGCGCAGTGGAACGTATACGGCACTGCTGCATACGGTGGTATCGGTTACTTGAACACAGACTGGGCTTACCATTACTTCCGTGGCTCTATGCCAGCAGGTCGTATCAACATTGGTGTTCCTTACTACACCCGTGGTTGGCAAGGTGTTACTGGTGGCGACAATGGCCTTTGGGGCCGAGCGGCACTACCAAACCAAGCAGAGTGCCAACCGGGCACAGGTGAAGGTGAGAAGAACAACTGTGGTCACGGCGCTATTGGTATCGACAACATGTGGCATGATACCGACCCTAAAGGAAACGAAATGGGCGCTGGTTCTAACCCAATGTGGCATGCTAAGAACCTAGAAAACGGTATTTGGGGCTCTTACGCAGCTGCTTACGGTCTTGACCCTGTCAACGATCCTTCAGATAAGTTTGTTGGTACTTATACTCGTCATTACGATAGCGTTGCTGTGGCACCTTGGTTGTGGAACGCAGAGAAGAGCGTATTCCTATCTACGGAAGATAAAGCTTCTATCGAGGTGAAAGCCGATTACGTTATCGATAAAGAGATCGGCGGTATCATGTTCTGGGAACTAGCCGGTGACTACAACTGTTACGTACTGGATGCAAATGGTAATCGTACGGCAGTAGATGCAACTGAACAAGCTTGTGCGGCGGGTAATGGTGAATACCACATGGGTAACACTATGACCAAAGCTATCTACGACAAGTTTAAGTCTGCGACGCCTTACGGTAACAAAGTAGCGACTGGTCCAACACCAACTGAAGCAGTAGACATTACTGTTAGTGTTGGCGGCTTCAAAGTTGGCGACCAAAACTACCCAATTAACCCGAAAATCACGTTTACGAACAACACTGGTCAAGCGATCCCTGGCGGTACTGAATTCCAATTCGATATCCCAGTATCTGCGCCGGACAATGCGAAAGACCAATCAGGTGGTGGTTTGAAAGTGATTGCTTCTGGACATACTCGAGCAAACAACATTGGTGGCTTAGATGGCGTAATGCACCGTGTGTCGTTCTCTCTACCAGCATGGAAAGACTTGCCAGCGGGCGGCACTTACGAGCTTGATATGGTTTACTATCTACCAATCTCTGGTCCGGCTAACTACTCAGTGATTTCTGGTGGTAAAGAGTTTGCGTTTAAGTTTGAACAGCCAGATCTACCAATTGGTGATCTCAATGCGGGCACGGGTGGTGGTACCACTGAACCAGGTACGTGTGATACGACAGGTTTAGTGACATACCCAGCTCTGCCACAAACGGATTGGGCAGGTAATCCAAGCCACGCTAACCAAGGTGATAAGATCATCCACAACGGTGTGGTTTACCAAGCGAACTGGTGGACAGCGGCTGAACCGGGTACAGATGGTAGCTGGTCAACGGTATGTAACATCTAATTATTATGGATTATTTGTTATAGCCTAATGTTTACAGGCACTTAAACAAAAGCGCACGATGATTATCGTGCGCTTTTTTGTTGTGATAGTTTGTCGTTTAATCGAATTGGTAACTTTCAGGTATGACGACAATACCTTTGTCTGAGATTTTAAATCGCTTCGCATCTTCAAGTTTGTTGATGCCAATTTGAGTATGTGGCGGAATACGAACATGTTTATCAACTATGCAGTTGACCAACTGACTTCCTTCACCGACTTCTACGTCATCAAAAATGATGGAATCGACTACCGTTGCACTATCTTGAATGCGTACATTAGAGGAAATAATGGAGTGCTGTACCGAGCCTCCGGAATTGATGACACCGGTAGCAATGATGGAGTTAATAAAAATGCCTTCATTACCCGTGGCCGACGATACAGTACGAGCTGGTGGAAACTGCGGCTCGTAAGTACGAATCGCCCAATTAGACTGATAAAGGTTCATTGGCGGCACAGGTTCTAGTAGATCCATATTCGCTTCATAGAAGGAATCAATGGTACCCACGTCGCGCCAATAGCAATCTTTATCGACGCGCCCTTTACTGCCACAGAATTGATAAGCGTAAACGGATTCGGTATCAATTAGCTTAGGTATGATGTCTTTTCCGAAGTCATGGCTTGATGAATCGAGTTTTGAGTCTTCTTCAAGCGCTTCTTTCAAAACATCCATATCAAAGATATATATTCCCATAGAAACAAGGCTTCTGGTCGCGCTTCCAGGAAGAGTAGGTGGGGTTTCAGGTTTCTCTATAAACGAAGTAACGAGCCCGTTTTCTGTGGTGCCCATTACACCGAATGCTGAAGCATCCTCTACGGGAACATCCATACAGGCAACGGTGAGCTTAGCACCTTTCTCTTTATGCTCTTCAAGCATTGCGGCGTAGTCCATTCGATAGATATGATCGCCGGATAACACAACCACATACTTTGCATCATTTCGCGATAGCAACCACATGTTGTGATAAATCGCATCGGCGGTTCCTTCATACCATGCACCACCTTTGCGCATTTGTGGTGGAACAGCAGTAATGTACTCGCCTAGCTCTGGATTGAATATCGACCAGCCGTCTCGTAAGTGTTTTTGAAGTGAATGAGATTTATATTGGGTTAAAACAAGGATCTTGCGTAAACCCGAATGTAAACAATTGGTTAGTGTGAAATCTATAATTCTATATTTTCCGCCAAAAGGTACGGCTGGCTTGGTTCTGTCATCGGTGAGTGGGCTGAGTCTAGACCCCATCCCTCCTGCTAAAATTACGGCGAGTGCGTCTTCCATAGTATTCCCTTTCCCTTTTCTGACATGCATCAAAACGGTGCTAACCTGAAGGAGGTGGTATGCAACGCAGAGGTTTTGAAAAGCATGTGCTAATGTGCTTATTAGTGAAAAGTCTACTACAAGAATCGAGCCATAGAATATCTCCTTAAAAATCAAGGAGGTTAAAATTTCACTGTAAGACAACTGCACCATATTAGTGAGGCGCTAAATAGCCCGTGCATCAAATTGGCGCAAAATTGTAGAAAGGAGAGGTCAACAAGTATGGATTTACAATGTAAAGTGGCTACAAAACAAGAAGATAAATAGGGTTTTCTAGCTTAATAACTATGGCTAAACAAGGCTTAGGGTTAGCGTCTTAACTCTAAAGGTCTAAAACAGGCGCGTTGATGTAAGGCAAGAGAGCTTTGTATCAACAATTCAAGAGTAGAAGGCCTGAGACAACTCTTTTCACAGTTGTTGAGAGTGAGTGGATAGGTAAGTAGACCACTCACTCAATGAATATGTTCACTATCACTGATAGCGATACGTTATCACTGCACTAAGAGAGACCGACGATATTTCCTTCATCATCAAGATCTAAATTCATAAATGCGGGTTTATCAGGTAAGCCTGGCATCGTCATCACGGTTCCAGATAATGCATAAATGAATCCTGCGCCCGCACACAAGCGCAGCTCGCGGATTGGGACGGTAAAACCAGTTGGTGCGCCTTTGACTGCGGAGTCCGTGGTTATAGATAGTGGTGTCTTCGCGATGCAAACCGCTAAGTTGTTAAAGCCTAATTGCTCAAAATGTTTGAGCTGTTCAGTCGCGATAGGAGTCATTTCTATATTGGTTGCTCCATAGCCCGCTTCACATACTGCCATGAGCTTTTCGAGTAATGATTGCTCTTTGTTGTATAACGGACAAAACTCTACAGGCGTGGTACACGCATCAATAACATGTTGAGCTAGTTCCGTTGCGCCTTGTCCGCCTTGCGAAAAAGCGGTGCTGATGGCTACTTTAACTTCGGGATTAAATTGGTGAATCAGCTCTTCAAGAGCTTTAAGCTCTTTCACACAATCTTGTGGAAACTGGTTAATGGCAACGACAGCAGGTAAACCGTATTTATGAACGTTATTTATGTGCCATTTTAAATTTTCAAACCCAGCCTCCAATGCTGCTTGGTCCGGATTAAAAATGGAATCTGGAATAGCCATACCTGGCCGTAAATCGTAGTGTCCGGAATTCGCTTTGAGGCCGCGTAATGTTGCTACGATCACTACACAGTCCGGGGCTTTGTTGGCGGCAGCAGCTTTAATGTTACACGCTTTCTCAAATCCCATATCCGAACCAAAACCGGCTTCAGTTACCGTGTAACCTGACAGTTTTAGCGCAATATCGTCCGCGATAATGGATGAATTTCCATGGGCGATGTTTGCAAATGGACCTGCATGGATCAACGTAGGAACACCTTCTAGAGTTTGCATCAGTGTTGGTGCAATCGCCTCTTTTAGTGTTACTGCCATTGCTCCTGCAACTTGTAGATCTTCCGTAGTGACGGGGGTTCCGTTCAAATCGTACGCTACGACAATTTTCCCGATACGTTGACGTAAATCTTTTAAATCTTTGGCTAGTGCAATTATAGCCATTAACTCGGAAGCAGCTGAAATATCGAACCCTTCGTCACGCTCGAAACCATTGATGGTTTTTCCTGCATCATTGAGGCCAATTTTGACTTTACGTAGTGCACGATCATTATGGTCCATCACTCGTTTCCAAGTAATACTTGCCGTGTCGATTTTAAGTGCTCTTAACCCGGTGCGTGATTCAAAGGCATCATAACCCTCGCGTTGCTCATGGAACAAGCGAGCGTCAAGAGCGGCTGAAGCAAGGTTGTGCGCCGCTGTCACTGCGTGAATGTCACCAGTAAGGTGTAAGTTTAACTCTTCCATTGGAGCTACTTGAGAATAACCGCCGCCCGCTGCGCCACCTTTAATACCGAAGACGGGTCCCATCGAAGGTTGCCTTATACATGCAATAACAGATTGATTAAGCTTTGCTAAACCTTGCGCCAGGCCTATCGTCGTAACGGTTTTTCCTTCGCCAAGAGGAGTCGGCGTGATCGCAGTGACGAGTACAAGTTTACCGTCATCATTTGCTTTGAGTCGTTCCAAACATTTTGGGTGGACTTTGGCTTTGTGCTTCCCGTGAGTGTCATACTCTTCGGGTGATAGTCCTACTTTTTCCGCGATAACATCAATAGAAGAAAGTGGTGTTTTTCGGCAAATTTCGATATCTGACTGCATGGATAATCCCCAAAGTGGTACTCAGGTAGCGTTGAAAAACTACCTGAGTTATAACGAGTATTATTGTGAGGCAAAGGTCTGCTTGGTGATGGTACTGTTTCGGTTAGGCTTGTAAAGAGTTTACTGCTTCGTATTGTGCGACATACTAACAAAATCTACTCGTTACAGTGCTAGACAAAAACAAAAAGGCCACCAAATGGTGACCTTGATATATTTTTAGCTTTAAAGCTGTCGTTTTAACGATCCCAATAAGTCTCTTCTAAGCTATCTTCTCGTTCAGGAAGCGCTCGCGATAGGCGAGGAGAGTGCTGCGTCAACACTTCATAGCTTACTCGGTTTGCGTATTTACAGATCTGAGAAAGCGAGGAGTAGGTTAAGCATCGTACTTCGTGCTTTTCTGAGTTAGGCACTTCTTTTTGGTGGAAAGAGTTTGCTGCCATGTCATGCAGTAAGGCTGAAAGGGCTGCATCACCTGCACCGTTAGTGTTCTTAATCTCTAGTGGTCCACCAAGGTAAGGGCCGATGTGAGAGTAGACCTTCATTGGGTTTTGACAGTCTTCTTTACGCATCGCACGACTAAACTCGTACTGGTTAAAGGCTTCGAGGGAGCTTTCAAGGATGTCGTGTGTGGTTTCTCGTTTTACTTTCTCGTCGGTGTAACCAGCCATGTACAGACCATTTGGTCCTGCCGTACACAGTACGAGATCAACCCATTCAAGTGCTTTATCAGCAGCAGCTAGCGGCTCTGTTTCACCTGTTAGCGCCGCACCTTCTTCTTCATTCATAGCGACAACAGAAATGTTTTCGCGAATGTATTCTTGCCACCACTGTGCGTTGCCTTCGATAACGTACTTCGTCCCTAACGTAAGTACAACAGGGACATCGTGCTTCTTAGCAAAGTCGATCGCTCTTTGTACCGCTTTAGGCATTGGATCTTCTTCTTTACCACGCATTAGGTAAGAAGAAACAACCAGGGCTGATGCTTTCTCAAAGATCTCTTCAGGAATGCTTTCCGGAAGTAGTTGATTCATATGACCTTCGTTGATAGCAAATGTACGCTCACCGTCTTGAGAAATTAGGGTGTAGCAGCGACCAATAGGGCCATCTACCGTTTGTAAATGGTTAAGGTTCATGCGTGAAGACGTACGGCAAAGGTAGCGGTAAGCAAAAGAACCGACTTGAATGTTCTTAGACATCACACCGAGCAAAACGGATTTGCTATCGGCTAAAACTGAGTAGTTGTGAAGAGTATTGCCAATCGTGTCACCTGGGTATTGGTGTGTGATCAGGCCTTGCTCAACCAGTTCTTCGTAAAGAGCATCTGCTTTGCTTTCTTCAAGAACGAGCGAATGTCCTTTACTCAGGTTGTATTTCTCTAAAAACGCGTCATCTACACGTGCTTCGATATCTACAATGGTTTGACCGACACCAACAATAGTTGGGCGATATAGCTTAGGTGCCTGTCGGATTTGGTTTACTAATGGATCTCGAGCGTGAGTTGGGAAGTAGTGTTTAGATTTACGCTGACCAGGAAACTTCATGCTTGTTCTTGAGTGAGAAAAAAAAGAGGCGGGATTGTATCACAAAAAAATGAAAATCGTGGCGATTTATTACAAAGAAGTCTGCTCGCTGAAAAAATCAGCGAGCTGAGTAAATAGCAACCAAAGCAGCTGCAATTTATGACGCTTGTCGTATTGCAATGGGTTGTTTTTTAAACTTGTTGCTCAGCAGCGCCCGGAAAGAGCCTGCTCCGCGCTAACTAAATTTACCCGCGTTACTTTTTCACTTCAGTTGGCTCAACGTAAGCCTTGGTACCCCAAAGTGGGACTGTCGAAAGGCTATGTTTAAAACTACCATCGGTCTCTTTTGTTGTATAAGACAAGTAGAGTAAGGTTTGGTTATCGGCATCATAAATACGGCGAACCTTCATTGTTTTGAAGAAAATGCTTTTTGACTTCTTAAATACAATTTCACCGGACTTACTCTTATCTATTTTTGCAATCATTTCCGGTGTGATTTCGCCAGT
This sequence comes from Vibrio sp. 704, assembly GCF_033339295.1. NCBI lineage: Bacteria > Pseudomonadati > Pseudomonadota > Gammaproteobacteria > Vibrionales > Vibrionaceae > Vibrio > Vibrio sp. 704. The sequence continues at coordinate 566,077 of NZ_JAWOUH010000001.1, forward strand.
CTGACGACATGATATTGAGCTATCACTTGGATCTGCTAAGCTGAAATCCGCTTCGATAGAGGCGATGTGACATGTGACACCTGTTACCACCTCGTCTTTCAACTCACCGACTTTGATGTCTTTCAAAGTAAACCAACCGAGCCCCACGTCAGCAACATCGTTATCTGAACAACCAACTAGAGTAGTAGCAAGCAATGCACTTAACAGCATCTTTTTCATTATTTTTGTCCTTAACTAGGAAAGATATTGATGAAATCTATCAGAGGTTTGCACCTAAAACAAAATTTAGCCACGGAAAGGTCTATGTGCGCTAGGTTTGTTGCGGGCTTCATGCTAATGTACTGCTCTAAACGAAGGTATCAAGATGAATGAACAACAGTTAGCCAGTATCGAGCGTAAAAATACATGGCTGTATGATCTGGTCGAAGTTGAATTTCCGACACCAGAGAGTTTGAAAGGGCGCGATGTCTATTTCAAAACGCTAGAAAAAGCAACGTATCAAGTAGTCGACAAAGACACACTACTGGAAAGTGACTCTGAATTTAACCCCGACGACATTTTTCTGGTCGATTTTCATCGACTGACCATTATGTTCTCTATCTTGCAATCTCAGCGCTGGGAACAGCAGCATGATAAAGATATGATCATTGAATATCTGACACAGATTATCCTCACGCCAGATTTTGAATTATATGTTGGTTTTAAATCAGGAGTCCCAATTGGTGCTGCTATTGTTAGCCATCTCGAAGGAAATACACTCATCTCTGATGTTGCTGTTTCTGAATCAAAATACAAAAGCTCGTTTGTGGCTGATCTGGCTAAAAGACTAAGCACCGAGCAAAAACTGTTAGACTCAGTGGTTATCGAAGACTAACTTACACATCAATGTGCATAAAAAGTAAAGCAAGATGACGTTGGGTGATCTTGCTTAGAAAAACTGTAATTGCTCCCTTCTATTTCCATGAAATGCCAAGCTCGTCGTTTCAACAATCCCAAACTCAAATAAGATTAATCCAAACATTCTTAAAATCAGCTTGGGCTTGAGCCTTTAAGACGTCTGGAGATGGCTATGGCAATTACCAATATTAAGTGCGTGATATTTGACTGTGATGGTACGTTGGTCGACAGCGAAAGACTGTGTTGCCAAGCGCTCGTCAATGTATTTAACCAACATGGGGCTGAGTTAACGATGGAAGAGTGCGTTTCTCACTTTAAAGGAGGAAAGCTCGCTGACATCCTTTTAGATACTAAAGAATTGAAAGATATCAAAGTTCCAATTGATGTTTTAGAGCCGCAATACCGAGAAGAAGTCCAGTCTCTTTTTGTGCGTCACTTACAGCCAATGGATGGCGCAAAACGATTAATTCAGTTTTTGGATTCGCATAATATCGAATATTGTGTGGCGTCTAATGGACCTAAAGATAAAATTGAATACGCTTTGGAGTTAACCGGTTTACTCGATGCTTTCCGAGGGAAAGTGTTCTCGGCATTCGATGCGAATAGTTGGAAGCCTGAGCCCGATTTAATCATGTACAGTGCTATGAGCATGGGCTTTTTACCAAGTGACTGTCTTTATATTGATGACACGCCTAAAGGAGTTGAGGCGGGACTAAACGCCGGTATCAAAACGGTGCAGTTATTTAATGGTGAAGCTATCAATCGTGTTGATGACGAGCGTGTAATTCGCATCCATCATTTAGATGAATTAAAAGAGCAGCTGTGTGGCTGCTCTGTTTGACCTATTAATGGCAAACCGGACTTAAGCTGTGGATGTGCTTAAGTTTAGACTGTAGGTAAGGCGTTTGATGTAGACATTGGATAGATGAGAAGTTTTTTGTATGAAATCCGCAAGCAGCGCATGTGAATTTCTCGCCATCCGATGAAATGAGATATTCATCTCCTTGGCAGAGTGGGCAATTCAGGTTCTCTATGTCTTTTGTGTCTTTGTAATTATTCATATTGTTTTCCAGCAGCAAATTGGAATTGGCAAGATCAAGCATAGCGGAACGCTTTGTTTAAGAACATTATTTCATCCGGTACAGCGAGAACTTGAGATTCACTTCAAATATCCACTTGGATGTCGTAGAAAATACCGAAGGTAATAGTTGAACACGGTTTAAAGAAAAGGGCTCCTTAAGGAGCCCTTGTTGATCATAAGTTCCACAATGTTATGCGGTGCGGTAGCGTTGTAATATCTCACCAAGAGAAACGGAGGCCTGCGTGAGATTAGCGACGCCAGCGGTAGATTGCTCCGCCACTTCTCTGATTGTGCTTGATTGACTACGAATTTCTGAAAGTTCCGATGCAATATCGTTAGCAACTGCGCTTTGTTCTTCAGCAGATGTGGAAATCTGAATGCTCATGTCCATTAATGAGCGTGCTGACTCGGCAATAGAGGTAACATCATGGCCGATTTCATCAATAAGCTGGCTGCTGGTTTGAGCTTGCTGAACGGTTCGGTTGGTGATTGAAGCAATGTTCTGGCTCTCAATTTGAAGCTTCTCAATCATGGCTTGGATCTCTACTGTTGCCTGTTGAGTTCTGCTTGCTAATGTACGTACTTCATCGGCAACCACTGCAAATCCACGACCTTGTTCACCAGCACGGGCTGCTTCGATTGCTGCGTTTAGTGCCAACAGATTAGTTTGTTCTGAAATGGCGTTAATCGTTGTGATCACGTCATTAATCTGCGTCGTATTCTCGTTTAAATTGGTTACTGACGTAGAGGCTTGTTCAATATAGCTAGATAACGTCTCTATCTCGCCAATCACGTTTTGTACACGGCTTCTGCTTAGTTCGATCTTCTGGGCATCTTGATCTGACTGCGTCGTTGCTTGTTGAGAAATACTTGATACCTCCTTTGCAGAGGCTGTCATTTCTTCCATTGCCGTCGCGACTGAATCAAGCGTTTGATATTGATGAGATATCTGGGTTTCACTCAACTGCATATCTTTTTCGAATGCAGAAGATGTCTCGCTCAACATCGTTGCATTATTTTTAACATTATTAACCAGTTCACTTAAGGTATCCATAGACTTGTCTAGCGCACAGCCGATGGTACCGAATTCATCTCGACCTGGATGGAAACCAAGACGAGAGGTTAAGTCACCGTCACCAATTTTTTCGGTTGTTGTATATAAAACCCACAGAGCTCCTCCGATAAACGTTGCCACCCAGTAAGAGAATAGGGCAAAAGGAATAACCCATAAGAAGCTGAGTAATAGTGACGATAGAGCTGATGATTTTAACGATTCGTATTGTGTGGACACATTTTGAGTCAGCTTAATCACTTCTCCAGAATGCAACTTGGCATAAGCGGTCACAGACCCATCGACAAAAGAACTCTCGCTTACGCGGTTCGATTTCGATACGCCGTCAATTTCTGTAGCGCGGTTTGATTGAGCATCAACGATACCAGAAAGCTTCGCTTCGCTCGCCGAGATGGCTTGCTGCTCAAATTGTTGTATTTCATTGAAGTAGCGGCTTCCAGCCACTGAAGTGAGGGCTACTAAAAACAGTAGGAATATAACCCACATTTTGTCGTTGATAGACATCTTGATAAACAGCCTGTCTATCGTTCTAAACTCAACTTCTCTCATTTAAAGCTCCATTAGAGATAAAAGATATTGACCAAATCTATTGCTATATCGAAACAAAATATGCGAAGTTAATCAGCAAAATATGTAACGAATACTAAATTTAGTTTAAGAAATGAGATCTAAGGACGCCTATAACAGTATGTTATATCTTTAAATTGACATGAATGTTGATAAAAGAGTCATTTCTCTAAAGTGTTAAGCGGATATGAAACCTAATTGCAATCGTTTACTTTTGATTATGCTCATAGGTTTTTAAATCTTTACTTCTCGCTGTCATGAATGTGTCATATAAAGACTATAAAAAGGAGTTGCTGATGTGGATATGGCAAGAGTCAGGCCGTCAGCAAGTAAAAGCAAGAGAGCTTAAAATAAAGGAGGTCACAATGAGCGACCAATACCAAAACGATGAGAGCCTAGAGCTGCTAGATGCGCTTGAAATTGGCATTATCTTGTCGGAATACGTTGGCTCAGACAACGAAGCCGAATAGCGGAACACTCTCATCTCGTCGTAATTGACGTTATACTAGGTTCATGTCACACCAAGCCCTAGAGGCCAAAACTGGCGTCGAATGAACTTTCTAGCCCACCTGCATATCGCAGATCACAGTAACAGCCATTTATTGGGAAACTTGCTTGGAGACTTCGTAAAAGGAGATCCAAGCAAGCTGTATGAGCGCGATATCTCAAACGGCATCAGATTACATAGATTTGTTGACCGTATTACTGATCATCATCCAATCGTCAACGAATGTAAGCCTCATTTCACTGGTGTTGCGCGACGTTTTGCACCTATCGCTTTGGATATGTTTTGGGATCATTGCCTCGCAAAACACTGGAACGACTTTCATTCCGAGCCTCTCGAACACTTTGTCCAAACGGCATACGAGAGAGTAAACCGAGAGGTTCATGAACATTTGCCGCCACGTTTTTTGGTGCTCCACAGCAGAATGTGGCATGGCCGATGGCTTCAATCCTATCAAGATCTAGACAATATAGAATTTGCACTACATCGGATGTCGCAAAGAAGTCCTAGGATGGCAGACTTAACCACAACATTTAAAGTGATTGAAAGTGATTACACCGAATTAGAAGAGAAGTTCTCGTCACTTTATCGAGATGTTTTGCGCCAGTCGTATGATTTTCAGCAACAGCTTAATGACTCAACTCAATGAGACAGAAAAGTAGTATGGCTTTAGGGGCTCTGGTAAACTCTGCGCTCCAAAAATAATGAGGTTACACATGTCTGTTAATTTTGCTGATTTAGGCACCGAACAAAAGCTAATCGAGACGCTAGGCAATCTAAATATCGTGACGCCAACACCAGTGCAAGAAAAGTCAATTCCACACGTCCTTGCAGGAAAAAACTTACTTGCTGCTGCACAAACTGGTACGGGAAAAACGGCTGCGTTTGGTTTACCTATCATACAAACCGTTCAGCAAAAGAAACTTAACGGCACACCTCAAGCATTGATTTTGGTTCCAACACGCGAGCTTGCACAGCAGGTATTTGATAATTTGAATCAGTACTCGGCAGAAACAGAACTTCGCATTGTGTGTGTTTATGGTGGTACAAGCATTGGCGTACAAAAGAGAAAGTTAGAAGAGGGCGCTGATATTTTGATTGCCACGCCAGGCCGCCTTTTGGATCACCTGTTTAATGGTAACGTAAACATCTCTAAAACCGGTATGCTCGTGTTAGACGAAGCCGACCGTATGTTAGATATGGGATTTTGGCCTGACTTGCAGCGCATCTTCCGACGTTTGCCTGCTGAGAAACAGATCCTATTGTTCTCTGCGACATTTGAGAAGCGAATCAAAACTATTGCGTATAAACTCATGGAATCGCCAGTTGAAGTCGAAGTTTCACCAGCAAATACGACTGCTGAAACGATAACACAAATGGTTTATCCAGTGGATAAAAAACGGAAACGTGAATTGCTAGCGTACTTAATTGGCTCGCGGAATTGGCAGCAAGTGCTTGTATTTACAAAAACGAAGCAAGGCAGTGATGAGTTAGCGAAAGAGCTCAAGTTAGATGGCATCAAAGCGGTTTCTATCAACGGCGATAAATCACAAGGTGCCCGCCAAAGAGCTTTGGATGAATTTAAACAAGGTAAGGTACGTGCTTTGATTGCAACCGATGTGGCAGCACGAGGGTTAGACATTCAAGAGCTAGAACAAGTCGTGAACTTTGATATGCCATTCAAAGCAGAAGATTATGTCCATCGAATTGGCCGCACTGGAAGAGCAGGAAAGTCAGGTTTGGCGGTTTCTCTGATGAGTAGAGATGAGGAGTACTTGTTGCAAGCTATCGAGAACCTGCTTGATCAACGCTTACCCCAAGAATGGCTGGCAGGTTTCGAACCAAGTCTTGTAGAAGAAATTGAGCCTGAACAAAATGGGGGTGGGCGTCGTCGTAGTCGTTCATCAGAGAAGCGTAAGCTAAAAGCAAAATTGGCGATTCATAAGAATCGTGGTAAATCACGTAGCTCTCGCTAAACCGCGCAAATTTTTGTTCTTACATAATCAGGCTGTTTTTGCCTCTTCATAGACGTCTAACGTTTGGGGGATAGCAAGTAGGTACCCTTGATACATATCGAAACCGAGCTTTTTCATTAAGCGAAGTTGATGCTCGGTTTCAATTCCTTCGATTACGGTTTTAGAGCATAACGCTTTTGCGAGTGATAATGCATCGTTAAGCGCTTTAAAATCACCGTTTTCATACCTTAGCAATAAAGAGCGATCCATCTTGATTATATCTGGGCAAACGCTTCTCACTCGCTCAGTTGTCGATGCATTGACGCCATAATCGTCAATCGCTAATTTAAATCCTTCAAGACTTAACTCCCGAGCAGCTTGAGACAAAGAGAGTTCATCCTCCACCTTCAATTCAAGTAACTCCATGACGATTTGTTCATTCATCAAATGCGATTCATAAATGGTTTGTTTTAGCAGTCGGTTATAAGTGATGTCTTTGACTAGTATCTCTGCAGCTACCGGTAATACATTGAGAAACAATTGTTTTGTGTGAAAGCGAGACTGAGAGAAATTTTTGATATGGATTAGGCGACTTAAGCGTTCAACATTGAGCAAATCTTGAGTGGGAGTCGCTTTGGATTGGAAAAACTGATCTGGCCTAACCATGGTGCCATTGGCATTGCTAATTCTTACCAGTGCTTCAAGGCCAACGATGGAAATATCGTTCTTATATATGGGTTGAAAGACACTGCGGAGAGTGAAGTTCGCGTATTTCGCAATATACTGCCCGTTGGCTTCTTTCCGGATGCAACTAAGTAGTTGCGAGATGTTCATCATTGTTACCACAACCTAAATCAATGTCTCAACATCAGCGTTATCGCGCTAATTTTTCTATTTCATTGGCAATGAATCTAAGTGTGCTCATTAACTCAAGCAAGAACGATGGTAATGGATGGGTAGTTTTGTCGAGTGATATCAAACAAATTGATGAAATAATTGATAATCTCAGCACTTCAATTTGATGCTACCATTGCAGTACGGCATACAACTGCAAATATTTTCTGACTAACTGCTGTTTGTTCGAACGCCGTAAAGGATGCCCAAACTTAATGTAACAAGGGCTAATACCGAATCGAGTGTCCAAAGATTGCGTGAGTTGCGACTCGCTGGTGTACAGTGTGATTCCTTGTTCTGTGTATTCGTTGATCTGATCGGGTAGTTCACCCATCCACCAATGAAGCAATTCTCGGCTCGTTTTGCTGCGACTTATCCAATGATCGCAAACCAAAAAGAGTAGGTCATTAGGCTGTAAGGCATAGCCATATTCACTCTGCCATTCCGTAATTGATGAGAGTAAGTTTTCCCGGCAAGATTTTCCGGCACTGACCATATGGTGACTCAGAACCCAGACAGTGCCGATGTCGGATGAAATTCGATAGTGATGGGGAAGGTCTGGAGACTCCAACACTTCGATTGGCTTTATCACGCAGTTGTATCCAAAGTGACGAAAAGTATGTTCCATCCTTCTTGAAAACGCGAGACCAAGATGATGCTCACTCATGCCTTGGTTATGCACCGCAGGGTAATGCTTTTCACACAGCTTAAGACAGTCGTCTTGAAAATCATTAACACTTTGAATAACTAGGTCGAGTAGCAAAGAATATCCCTTAATAATTACAAAACGAACTGCAAAAGGTTAGCATAGTCTTTTGAGAATAGACTAATTTACTTCGGCAACTTCTTGATCTAAACACCAAATTTCTCACAAATGACCGTGTCTAATCTTTCATAGAACAACACGAAAGAAGCAGAAGTTGAACAAAAATTTGAAAGGGAAAAAATGATAAAGCTAGAACGCGCACAAAAAGAGGCGCTGGCCACCGCTATTCAAGATTACATGCAAGACGAGCTAGATGTTGAAATTGGCCAGTTCGATAGTGAGTTTCTAATTGATTTTATTACAGAAAAACTAGGGCCAATTTACTATAACAAGGGTGTTGAAGATGCTAAGTTACTGGTTGAACGCAGAATGTTAGAAGTTTCCGAAGAGCTGTATGAGATAGAACAAGAAGTTAAGCTGTAAGTTTCAGTTTTACAAACGATTTAAAGTTCCTTCAAAAAATTCGAACAACTTGATAGATACGGTACCATTGGCTGGATGTAAATGATGGTAAATAATCTGTTTCATATGACGTAAATAGGTTAATGTAGTGTTTCTTGCTCAGCATTAACTTAGGAATATATCTAGGAACTTGAGATGGATACACTGGTAAAGAATTACAACCTTACTGCACGCGTGATGCATTGGTTATCAGCGCTGTGCATTATTGGTCTATTTGCAGTGGGTTTGTGGATGGTCGACCTTAGCTATTACAGCGAATGGTATCGAACTGCGCCGCATTACCATCGCTCTGTCGGTATTTTACTCGCTATTTTAACTTTGGCACGCATCGTATGGAAACATGTGACGGCGTCACCAAAGGTAGAAGGCAAACGTTACGAAGTGCTTGCTGCTAAAGCAGCGCATGGTGTCATGTACCTACTATTGGTCACCATCTTTGTTTCAGGTTACCTCATTTCAACGTCTGATGGACGCGGCATCGAAGTGTTTAATTGGTTCACCGTGCCAGGAGCGGGAGAGTTATTCCCAGGCCAATCAGATATTGCAGGTGAGATTCACTTCTATGCAGCTTGGGCAGTCATCCTGATTGCAGGTTTACATGCTATTGCTGCACTAAAACACCACTTTATCGATAAAGACAACACATTAAGAAAAATGTTAGGAGCTTCAAAATGAAAAAGTCACTTTTCGCTACAGGATTAGCTATCGCTATGGCACTGCCATTTGGTGCGCAAGCTGCAGATTATGTCATCGATACCAAAGGTGCTCACGCTTCAATCAACTTTAAAGTTAGCCACTTGGGTTACAGTTTCATCAAAGGTCGTTTCAATACATTTTCTGGTGACTTTTCTTTTGATGAAAACAACATTGCTGACTCAAAAGTAAATGTTGTTGTTGATACAACCAGCCTAGATTCAAACCATGCTGAACGTGACAAACACATTCGTAGTGGTGACTTCATCGATGCTGGTAAATACAGTGAAGCAACCTTTACGAGCACAAAAGTGGTTGATAAAGGTAATGGCAAACTAGATGTAACTGGTGATCTAACGCTACACGGTGTTACTAAGCCTATTACTATTGAGGCTGAATTCGTTGGTGCTGGCAGTGACCCATGGGGCGGCGAGCGCGCTGGCTTTGTTGGCAACACTCGCCTAGAGCTTGCTGACTTTGACATCCCAGTAATGGGTGCTTCAAGCTACGTCGATATGGAACTTCATATCGAAGGTATTAAGAAGTAATTAGTTCCTTTTAGATACACTAAAAGCGCTCTTCACTTGAAGAGCGCTTTTTTATTATCTTAATCACATCACTAACATCGATAAACCCGTCAGTGATAGCGATTGAAAGCCAATAAACGTTGTAAATGTTTAGCGAATTACGCTGTTTCTAACTCGCTTTTTTCCACTAGGTTTAAACGCTCACCAAAAATCGGGCGTAGTGCTTTTAATACTTCAGTACGAGTAACCACCCCGACCATCTGCCCATTTTCAAGCACAGGAAGCACTTGTGGCTTACTTACTTTGATACTTTTAGCGCGTTCTTCGAGAGACAAAGACGTCAAGCGAGTGGCGATACCCATACTGCTCGCTGGGTACAACTGCTCTTTATCGATACATAGGAATTCCACAACATCAACGAGGCGATCATCAGCGTCAATTGCGACCACATCTCTGCTCATGATGTCGACGACTTTTTGGTCTTTCACCGGAATGTAGTCCTCACACCATAGTTCTACCATCACATCGTGAGCAGAGAAGAAGCCAACTAATCGATTTTGTACGTCTACAACAGGTGCGCTAGTTACGTTGTTATCAAGTAACACATCCAGCGCGGCTGCAATTGGCGTTTCTGCACGAATGGTGATTGGTTTTGGGTTCATAATGTCTTTAACAAAAGAGGCATTTTTCATGGTGAAATCCTTAACTGACGACAGTGTTGTAGTTGTAGTGATAGAAGAAATATTCGCTGCTTTTAGTTCTGGTCGGCGAAAAATACACCAGTTTGAAAGGCCAACTAATACCGCTCCGCCGACGATGTTGCCAAGCGTGACAGGAATTAAGTTAGCGGTAATAAAGTGGCTAATGTTTAGGTCTGTGTATTGTGACGCGGGCACACCGACAGATGCCCAAAAAGATTCAGGTGCAAAATTCGCGATAACAATACCAAGTGGAACCATAAACATGTTCGCAACACAGTGCTCAAAACCGCTGCTGACAAACATTGCCACAGGCAAAATTGTCATTGCTGCTTTTGTCATTGCATTTGCAGAACTAAATGTCAGCCAAATCGCTAGGCAGACCAACAGGTTACAGAGAATACCGAGTGCAAACGCTTGAATGAGAGTGTGGTGAAGTTTGTGTTGTGCGATGTTAAGCGCATTTAATCCCCATTGACCGCCATCCATCTGATAAAGACCAGCAGCAGTAACCAGCGCAAGTAGGAACATCGCACCAATAAAGTTACCAACGTAAACTTTGCCCCAGATCGAAAGCATCTTACCGAACGATATTTGCTTATTGGCCCAAGAAATACTGGATAGGACGGAGCTGGTAAATAATTCACCACCGCAGATCACTATGAGGATCAATCCCATGCTAAATGCGAGTCCACCAGCTAGGCGGCTCAAGCCCCAACCAGCGCCCGTACTACCGGTGGTCACCGTGATGTAAAACAAGAATGCTAACCCGATGAACGCGCCGGCCATAATGGCGAGGCTTAATGTCATACTGCTGGTTTTGTTTGCCTTACTTAACGCAAATTTTTCCGCTTCAACCATCATCTCTTTTGGAGAAAAATACTGGTGATTTTGAGAACTGGTCACCGCCATATTGACTCCTTAATTTGTAATCGCATAAAAAATCCTTGGTTATTAACTCAAAAATGAAATTGTTGTTTTTATTAAGAGCCTCAATGACTTCGGTTTCAAAACCATTGAGGCTTGCGGTGTTCCCGAACCGCGTACTCAGAATAGGGAGAACGGTTAGTAAGGTAAAATTGATAATATTTAGAAACCTCATCAAATTAATTGATAACTTTACGGGGCTAGGTAAAATGAACTCTATTGCTTATTGGGGCATGCTTTAACAATTGTGGGGATTGGGAAATACCCACTAATAATGGAGGACACTTTGCGCTACTCACTTAAGCAATTAGCGGTTTTCGACGCAGTTGCAGATACCGGCAGTGTAAGCCAAGCCGCAGAAAAATTGGCTTTGACACAATCAGCGACGAGTATGTCGCTTGCGCAATTAGAGAAGATGCTTGGCAGGCCGTTGTTTGAGAGGCAAGGCAAGCAAATGGCGTTAACCCATTGGGGGATGTGGTTACGACCAAAAGCAAAACGCTTGCTACAAGACGCATTGCAGATTGAAATGGGCTTCTATGAGCAACATTTATTGAGTGGTGAGATTCGTATGGGAGCGAGTCAAACACCAGCAGAGCACTTAGTTCCCGACCTTATTAGTATCATTGATAATGACTTTCCAGAAATGCGTATTTCCCTCGGTGTACAAAGTACAAAAGGGGTGATTGATGGGGTATTAGATTACAAGTATGACTTAGGGATTATTGAAGGGCGCTGTGATGATAACCGTTTACACCAAGAAGTATGGTGTCGTGATCATCTTACTGTTGTCGCAGCTTCTCATCATCCTTTTGCTCGTAATCAGTCTGTTAGCCTTGCGCAGTTAGAGCAAGCGAAGTGGGTACTAAGAGAGCATGGCTCTGGCACACGAAAAACATTTGATAGTTCTATTCACCACCTTATTGAAGATTTGGATGTGTGGCGCGAATATGAACATGTTCCGGTATTACGTAGTTTAGTTGCTAATGGTCAGTACCTTACTTGCTTACCGTATTTAGATGTAGAGCGATATATAGAAGCAGGTCATCTTGTGGCATTAAATGTACCTGAGTTAAAAATGGAAAGGACGCTTTCATTTATATGGCGTTCAGATATGGCAGAAAACCCATTAGTCGACTGCATTAAAAGAGAGGGACTGCGAATGATGAAAGGGAAGCCTTCAGTTCTTTAAAGGTTGATTAAACATGCCTACGAGATGAGTTGGGTTTATTCCCTAAATCTGTTGATTTATCGGTTGCGTCAAACTTTTAATGTAAATTGTGAAAATAATAATATCTTATTGTGATCAATATCACCGATAAGCTGATCTGATGTATCTAACATGTGTCCTTGATTTCAATGTATGAAGGCAGTTATTGAACCATATAGGTACGATAATAGCCGAGCAGGTATGACTACCATGACGACACTTTTAGCTATTTCTATCACTACTGGAATTTTATCTGGCGTATGGGGTTGGATCGCCATCTCTTTAGGTTTGCTTTCTTGGGCTGGTTTTTTAGGTTGCACGAGCTACTTTGCAGCGCCAACGAGCGGATTGAAAGGACTAGGCATCAGCTTAATCACCAATATGACAGGCGTATTCTGGGCAATGGTAATTATTCACGGTTCCACTTACGTGGGGTTGGAAATTATTGGCTATGTGATTACCGCTATTGTGGCATTCTTCATGTGTATTCAAGCTAAACAGGCTTGGCTCGCGTACATCCCTGGTACTTTTATTGGTTCATGCGCAACATTTGCGGCTGACGGAAACTGGCAACTTGTTATTCCATCGTTGTTGCTAGGTGGTGTGTTTGGCTATCTAATGAAAGCGACAGGGCTATGGTTGCATACGAAATCAACCGCTACTTCATCTTCGCTTGCTGAGCAAGCACAGTAGTGAACCCCCGATCTTATTGGTATCCACTGTGTATTGAGTTTTATCCCTCTCAATACCCTTAATCAAAATTAATGATGTTTGATACAAGCACACCAAATTGGTGTGCTTTTTTTGTATTACAAGACAATACGCTGAGTGTAAAATACGCCTAACTCATGTATTGCCGTTGGCCATGGTAACAACGCGTTTAAGTGTCCAGCGCAGAAGAACAGGAATACACTCCATGCCTTTCTCTTCACAATGAGAAACAATAGCCAAAGCTAAGTCCGGTTTTGCATGTTTTTTCAAAACACGATTTACGACTTTTTTAGCAGGGATAGGGTGGTCATGAGGAACTTTGATGATGTCCTTAAAGAAAAGTTCAAACCCATTGTTGTACAGAAAGTGCTCGATGTCTCGGTCGGGTAATTCCGTAAGTCGATGCCTTTGCTGATCATGGTCGAGCTGTGCTCGTACTGCATGCGCGTACTTTTTCCCTGCTGGGTCGCCATCGGTAACGACATGCCAATCAATACCAAACTCTTTTGCTACTTTGATGAGTGATTTTAGACCTGATTGAGCAAACTCAACGATTTGAACCCCTTCGGCAGCCAAGTCATACCCGCATTGACGAGCCAGTTCATGAAAAAGCCAAACTTCGGTTTCGCCCTCAACAAGTAACCAGCACCGCGCAAATAATGCTCCTGAACGATGAAAACGAATATGGAAACCAATTCGGCGCAACTCATCTCGACCAAACTTTGTTGAGTTTAAACTCTTAGCGATGGTTCTGTCTGATAGCCGAATTAAACGTCGAATTGAATACAGTGGAACAGAACCGAGTAACGTGCCACTGTTGGTGGTTAATATCTTTTGCATTGGCAATAATTGCAATAAGGACCACGCTCTCGCTAGATGAGTTGGATGCAGTCGACCTTCTGGATCTTCAATGATCAGTATTGGTCTCGCACAGCGCCTTAAATCAGTGGGGCCCTTAGCTTGAAGATAGGCATTGAGTAACCCCATTAAGAGCAAGCGGCTTTGTTTGTCATTGGTTTCTTTCAAGAACTGACTCAAACCTTTATCAGAGGAAGGGCTTGTATAGAAAAGACCATCACGAGGTTTGCGTGGGTTGCCTTTACTGACACTTCTGAACGCGAAATAGTGTTCAACAAGCGTTTGCATTGAGTCGAGGCTACTACGAATCTCACCTTTATTCACATGGCCAGGCATAGCCAATAAGCGTCGACAGGTGTTGTTGATTCGTTTTTCAATCCGAGCATTTTTACCATCGCCGTTGACATGGTTTAAATCTGGGAAGCGTCGGGAGTCACGTAGTCGGATTACAGGATGAAGTGTCATTAACTCAATAGCGAGTTTCTCTGAGTGGTGAAGTTTTTTGGGTTTGCCGTTATGATCCAAAAACGCGTACTCTGTATTAATGCCGTGCACATCGCGAGACGCACTAATACGATAGTAAATGACTTGCTCACCATCTTCGTTGGTGCACCATGTAGGCTTTATGCGTCTGTAGCGTCCCGCTTTTACTTCGTTTTTATCCTGTGCTTTAAAACAAACAATGATCTGTAAGTGTTGTGTTTGTGGATGAGAAATTGAGTAGTCAACGTGAAAATCTTTCAGTTTGAATTGATACAATGAGCCATTGGCAGGTAGTGCGATGGAAAGGGCATCGAGCAATGATGATTTGCCCCACGTGTTTTCACCGATGAGCGTGGTGAGTTCGTCAAAAGAGAGTGAAAGGCGTTTGATGCCTCTAAACCCGGAGATTTCGATGCGTTCTAGTCTCATCTCAATCCTCCTTGCAATTATTTGAATTATCGAGAGTTATTTTGCTACTCCTAAGCATATATGAATTCGGAATTTTTGAGTTAAGCTCAGTTCACAAAATTACGAGAGCCTCTTACTGAATAGAGACCGTTACAAGCGAGGCTTGCTTTCAAAGCCGGGGGACAGCATCGTGATCACTTAAACATGAAATCCTAAATCGCAGTTTCATAAAATTCATGATTCTGTCATGATTCACTTCTTATTATTATAAGGAATGAAAAAAGAGAAGATGAAGATGAATAACAATCATAAGCCAGTGAGAATCAAACTGGCACACATCAATGACACACATTCCTACTTTGAACCAACGTCATTACAGTTAAAGCTTAAGATAAACAATGAACTCACGCTAGAGCCCTATGTCAGTGCTGGCGGCTTTTCTCGTATCGCAACCCGAGTCGAGCAGTTAAGAGATGATGCTCAGCGCCAAGGTCATGGGATGTTGTTCCTCCATGCCGGAGATTGCTTCCAAGGCACGCTGTATTTCTCACTATTTAAAGGCAAAGCCAATGCCGACTTATTGAACGCATTAAAGATTGATGCAATGGCGTTAGGTAACCATGAATTAGATATGGGGAACGAGCCAGTTGCATTGTTTTGCCAACGTACTCAGTTCCCATTGCTTGCTGGCAACTGGGATTTATCCAATGAATCACTTAAAAAACCTCACCGTATCAGTGATTGCAAGGATGTATATAGTTACCAACCGGATACACAGAGCGCTCAATACATTGTTAAAGAATTCCATGGTGAGCGGATCGCGATTTTCGGATTATCCATAGATAAAATGAGCGACATCGCAAACCCTGATGCAGACACGCCTTTTCACTCAGCAATTGAAACCGCCAAGGCGACCGTAAAACAAATCCATTCATCAGGTATAAAAAATATTATTCTTCTGAGCCACTTAGGTTATGAAGGTGATTTAGAGTTAGCTGAGCAAGTCGCAGGTATTGGTATAATTGTTGGTGGACACAGCCACCGGTTGCAAGGTGATTTTTCATCAATAGGGTTAGGACAAGACGATCCCTACGGTATCAAAATTAATGATACCTATGTGGTGCAAGCGGGTTTCCATGCTTTGACAATGGGGCACTGCGTCATTGAGTTTGATGAACATGGCAAAGCAACGATGTTGAGTGGACAAAATGAACTGTTGCTTGGCCGACGTATTTTTTGGGACTCGACGCTAAACCAACAGCTCGACCAAGGTGTATTCGAAACCGCGTGCGACTTCATCCATGGTCAACCGAATGTCGTGGTTTGTAAGAAACACCCGGAAACTCAAGCTATCCTGAGCGATAAATATATTCCTCAGGTTAGGCAGTTACAGTCACAAGTCATTGCTAGTGTTGACACCAAAAAGCGTCATGTGAGAATTCCCGATGAATTTGGTGAGAGTGAGTTGGCTTCCTCCGTTGCCCGATCATTTCTGCACTGTTTAAACAAACGTGGATATGACGTTCAATTTGCAATTCATAATGCGGGTGGCGTGCGAACCTCTTTGAACCCTGGCAACATTACAGTGGCAGACATTGCCGGACGGCTGTTGCCTTTTGCCGTTCCTATCGGCTTTTACGATGTAAAAGGCAGTGCTATTCGCCGTGCACTTGAAGGCGCGATAAATAATGCACTCAACAATGGCGTAGAAGGCACTGGATCTGGCAGTTATCCGTACACTTACAATTTAAACTTCGAGTACCACGCAGATGCCCCAAAAGGTGAAAGAGTTCAATCATTAGTGATTTTTGATGGTAAACAATGGGTAGGTGTTCAAGATGATGTTTGGTATCGAGGGACTTCTTCTGCCTATACGATGAAAGGGAAAGAGGGGTACGACGCATTGCAGGAGATGAAAGGAGAAGGGCGTGTGACCAGTTTGTCCATGGCTGATTGTTTTATTGAACTCCTGACCGATGAGCCAAACTGTTTGAATCAAAGTCACAAACTTTACACAAAGCGACGTCGATAATAGATACTGGTATTGATTTTGCTGCTCTCCACTTACTACATGGGTTGATGAGGATGGCAGTATGTGGAATAAAGATTGGGCAGATACGGCAGTCGTGGTTGCCTGGATCGCAATTTGGTCAACACTGGTCTACTTTGTGCCTCTAAGCGGCTTTTGAATTGCTAAGAATGTGGATGTTACAAAAGGGAGCAGTAATGCTCCTTTTTTGTATCTATCTTCCCCGTTAGGGCTCTAACCAATGAAGAGTTTGTCTTGAGCCATTTGCTGCTTTTTGTCTGTTTACTAAAGTTCAGGTGGTTGAATCCATTTCTTTCTTTTTATAGTGCTTCCTGATTTTTGATAAGAATTTTATTTCGATAAGACAAGGCTTTTTTGTTGGAAAGCCTGACGCTCGGCGTTATTATGTCGGCGTTTGGGGAGTAGTTAGCGCAAGTTTACTTATCGTCATCTCGTTAAGCATCAGCTTATCCGGTAAGTAAAGGTGTTACGTGGTTCATTCACGTCAACACTTCAACGAGACCAACGCATTCATTGACTAGCAGCACATAATCGTTATGTGGCTGTTGGTTGTTATTGTCTGCGGAAGGTCACCAAACGAAGTCCTTCCGCCATGGGAGGAAATATGTCTCTTATCGAAAATACCACCCAATTGAGCCAATCGGTGCCTCTTCAAGAATCATTAGCGATGTATGGTGCTTTTGGTTTATTTACCCTTGTTCTTGTTACGCTTGATATCTATCAAACACGTGGTGGCGTTATCACGATGAAAAAAGCCATCGTTTGGAGTGTTTTTTGGTTCTTGCTTGCCTTTGTTTTTGCAGGTTCTATTTATTTATTCTGGGACTTTTACGCGCCACATAGCGCTTATACGAACGACAAAGCAACGATTTCATTCTTAACTGGTTACTTACTAGAGAAGTCGTTAAGCGTTGATAACTTGTTTGTGTTTGCCATCATCTTTGCACAATACAGTGTGCCGGAGCATTTTCGTCCGAGAGCATTGCTTTGGGGGGTGATAGGTGCGCTAGTTTTACGCGCTGTCATGATTGCGGTTGGTGCTCAGTTACTTTCACAGTATCACTGGGTATTGTACTTATTTGCTGCTTTCCTTATTTGGACGGGTGTTAAGCTAGCTCGCGACAAAGGCGAAGCAGAAGAGGTTAATCCATATCCGGAGCAGTTGATTCGAAAGGTATTGCCAGTTACAGATGACTACCAAGGAAATCACTTAATCTTAAAGCAAGCTGGTAAGTGGGTGGCAACACCGATGCTGATCGTTGTTGGTGTCATTGCAGTAATGGACGTTATGTTTGCGTTGGATTCTATACCAGCTATATTCGCGGTAACGCGAGAGCCATTTTTAGTCTTAGCCGCGAACGTATTTGCATTATTGGGTTTGCGATCGCTGTACTTTGTTCTTCAAGCAATGTTAGATAAGTTTGTGTACTTAAAACCAGCATTATCAGTAATCATGATGTTTATCGGGGTGAAAATGCTATTGGTTGGAACAGAATATGAGATTCCGACAGCATGGTCTCTCACATTTTTAGTTGTTGTGATGACATCGGCAGTGGTGGCATCACTCCTAAAAAATAAAGCGAAGCGTCAAACTAGCGTTAATATTACTAATCAAAAAATATAAAGTAAGCACTAAAATCAAAAGAAATAACGAAAAATATTGTTAAATATATGTTGTTGTTTAAGGGGCGATTATGCAGGTAATGTTCAGTTATTCAATGTAATTACAGCAATTGTGATTATTTATGCCGTTATTATTCATTTGTATTTTTGAGTTTTGTAATGAGTTTGTTTTATTAGAAATTCTAATTTGAATGGGTAAAATTTGTCATTTCTTAAACAATAAGAAACTGACTAATATACAACCAACTAAACAGACTACTGCTTTTAAAGAGAGGCAATCATGGCACAAGCAATGCAAATGACAAATGTAGCTTTACCAACCTCTATGGATAAGAAAACCTACGCGGTTAACTTCAAAGGACTGATTGCTCACTTACTGGACATTCTATTTGTAGATAACACTGCGCCACGCAGTTACTACGCAGAAGACTTGTCAGCACATATTCAAAAAGACATCGGTATGTACCGTTAATATTGAAATAGTGTAAGAAATACCGGCCTATGAGCCGGTATTTTTTTATTTGTAAAACATGCCTACTCAACCTACGCCCTAGAAAAGAAACACTCTAGAGGAGGTAGACATGATAGTAGATTAAGTGTTGTATAGAAAAACGGGGCACCATTGGTGCCCCGTTTTGACATGACTGAAGTGCGATATTACTTCTTGCGGCAGTATTCTGCGATCACGTACATCGACTGACCACCATTTGCCTTACCCGAAACTAGCTTTGGATCATCGCCAAGGCTAATACCACGAATCACTGTACCTTGTTTGATTACTTGGTTAGTGCCTTTTACTGGTAGGTCTTTAATTACTGTTACATCGTCACCTTTCTTAAGTTCAGTGCCGTTACAGTCAACCGTTTTATCGTCAGCAGACATCCCTTTCATTGCCCAGTTCATTTGCTCTTCTTCCATGTACATCATGTCAAGAGCATCTTGAGCCCAGCTTTCTGTGTTTAGGCGAGTGAGTTGGCGCCATGCAGTCACTTGTACAGCAGGAACCTGGCTCCACATGCTTTCGTTTAGACAACGCCAGTGGTTAATGTCTTTTGGCTCATCGATCTCACCCAGACACTTATCACAAACCATGATGGCAGTATCAACCGTCACATTACCGTGAGGTGGGACAGCGTATGCAGTTAGTTGAGATTCAGAAGAACACAGTTCACATTTTGACTCGCAGCGCGCAAGCAGAGTAGCTTCAATAGACATAAGGACTCACCTTAGTAATGTTATTTTGTGGCGGTATTATCCACTTTATCCTGAGAAATAAAAGGGTGTTAGCGAATTAAAGATTAGATTTTACAATACTCCAACCTGATTAAGGTGAAGATGTAAAATATTCGCTAAATAAATAATACGGAAGTATAAAAGACACTATTAATTGTTTTGGTTTATGAATTGGTTGTGTCAATTTCTACAACGATTACAAACCTAAAAGAGGTAAATGTAGAGAGAGGGTGGCTAGAACATAGCCCTCTAATTTACAGAGGGCCTGTCGTTAACGTTCGACAATCTGGACAATTTGCTCTTTTGAAATACTCATTTCTTTACCATCCATGTCTTCATACTCGTACATACCCGTTTCCTCGTTCAGGTCTGGTTTACCGTAAGAGGTAATAATTTTCCCTTCATTTGTCGACATCAGATATTGGCTACTTCCGCATGCAGCAAGAAGTAATACAGTGGCAATAACAGTCAATACGCGCATAGAGATTTCCTTTTAAACAAGTGAGTTAGGCAAAGACATCGTTTTAACTATAGCAGAGGAAATATGAGTGGGTTTGAATACAATTGAAATGAAAAAGCCCAGTAGAAACTGGGCTTTGGTAGGAAGGGCGTTGCGATTACTTCAAAACAGAAGTGTTAGTGACACCTGTTAGTGCGTCATCCATTAAGAAGTCAGTGTTTTCCATCTGCATCTCTACATGATGATCAATATCAGACAAAGTGCCATTTGGCGAAGCAAAAGTACTGTGCGATGCAGTAGCATTAAACTGTACAAAGCTCGCAGTTGCATTCACAGTAGTGTCCGTACTGTTCACAGTCTTCAACCCTAGCTTATTAGCAAGCGGTTCAGTACCCGCGAATGGTGCATTTGGAACGCTGTTTGGTACTGTGCTATCGCCATCCACTTCTGTCATAAAGAATGGTGTCGTTAGCGAACCAGATGCCACTAAATCTGAAGCGTTTGTGAACGGATCGACAGTGTCTAGTGTAGTCTGTGCTGCATAGATAAATTGTGAGAAACCTGCTTCTAGCGCTGCTACTTGAGCTTCCGTTGCCGCAGCCTCAAATGCTTCGTAACATGTTTTATCTTCTAGATCCGCACATGATGCATCAGCGTAATTCGCATAGTCTTTTGATGCTGCATAAGCGAGGTTATGTTTGATCTGAGGGCCGTAATTGTCTGAACCCAGTAACAAATTACCAATTTGTCCACCAGAGTTCTGTACTGATGCAGAACTAAAGGTGTACAGCGCATCCGCAGTAGAGCTGCCCAATGTATTGTTTGCTGCTGCGACGGCAGATGTAGCGACAATACCGCCAAGTGAATGACCTAGCATTTTGACTTTTGAACCCGTCATTGGGTTGAAGCCTTGCAGAGGACCTCCAGCTAAAAGACCGCCTTGAGCAGATACTACCAAGCTAGCGCGCAAACCTAACACATCCAGAACACTTTGACGTAGGTTGTCACGCGCAACGGCTAAGTTGGAAAGATTTAGATAAGCCAGTACATTCGCATTTGCGGAACGTTGTTCATCTAAGCTGCGCGTACCATGAATAGGTAAGTCAATAGCGATAACTGCCACACCTGCTTTTACCATATTGAACGCGAACGCGTACGCATTCTCTTTCGCAGAGGTGATGCCGTGTTGATAAATCACAACGTCTGTCGCGACGCCAGATTTAGGTGTGAAGACCAGTACTTCGACATCTTCAACCGATTTCACTACGGGAACAGGCGAGTAGCGAGTAATAATACGCTCACTATCAAGCTGGGTACCATCGGTAAGAGTAAGCTTAGCTCCAACAAGTTTTAGCTGCTCTGTAGGATCTGTAGCAAGCTTTGTCACATCAACAGGATCATTTGCAAAAACGCCTGTTGATAGCTGCTGAACCATGTTTGCTTGCTCGTTCGGATCCGCTAATGCTGCGCTTAGCTTCGCTAGGCTTGGCATCGCAGATACCATTGGTTGCATGTTCCAGCTTGCGCCTTTTTCCAAGTAATGAGGCAGTCTTACCACACCTTGTGTCACGCTTACATCGGCACCTGATTGCATGTAAAGGCCTTTAATTGCCGTTTTAGCTGCGTCTAGATCGCTAATGTATTTACTAAAGTCATCGTCAGAGTCTAGCGCAGTGCTAAAGTCTTGGGTTTCACCGAGCGTTATTGTGTAGGCCGTTGATAAGTCTACTGAACCTTCGTTTGAGTCATTTTTGTAAACGGTATTTAGTGTGTTTGCGCCAGTAGAAAAACCAGTAGCGGTTACTCCTTTGACTGCCGCTAACGTATCACCTACAGACTGGGTACTGAACCATGAGGAGTAAACGATGTCGTTAGGGTCAACTTGAGCTAGACCAAAAATGCCTTCAACCGCCTGAGTGACTGCTTGAACAGAAGCAAGGTCGCCAGTTTCATAAACGATTTCTTTCGATTTACCAGTCGCATAACTTGCTGATGTACCAATTGGCTCACCATTCACGTCAGTAACATCTTGTGTAACCGCAAAAATGTACTCGCTTGACTCATCAAGTGCAGCCAAGAACTGGATGTATAGAGAGCTACCTTTTGCTTGAACTACGTAGTCCTGATTCTGAACGAGTACCTCTTCGATTGGGTTAGATTTACCGTCCCACTCGGTTAAGCGTTGGTTAATCTTGATGACTTTAACACCAGACGACAGCATGCCCGTTGCAAAACCGTCGCCGTTGAAGTTAAGAACGATTGGCATAGACGTTGACCATCCATCCATCGTGTTCATTGAGGCTCTAGGGTTGGTTAAAGCATCATCGCCATCAGTTGGCAGACCAAGCGTACCATCGCTTGTGTCCATTAATAAGTAAGACGGTGCCGGTACATCTGCGTTCGCTCCTTGAAGCGTAAAACTGATGGATGTTTCGCGATCAAGCAATGCTTGGACTTCATCTTCAAATTGAACTTTGTCGGAAGTACCAGAGCTGGAGGTATCATCACCACAACCAGCAAGAAGGATTGCAGAACAAAGCATTGATAATTTAAACGTGTGTTTCATTGGTTTACTCCGTAATCCCATTATTTGAAGGTGTAGTTCATCTGTACCGCGCTGATGTAAGCAGTACCTTCTGAGTCAAACTTAATCTCTTCACCCAGAGCATTTGTCTCAGTGAAAGAGCCTGATTTACTCTTAACAAGTGCAAAGCCTGCATCGAAAGTTAAATTCTCACTCATTGCGTAAGTTAGGCCCGCGCTGTACCAAAAACGGTCACTGTCAGGGATACTCAATGTCGCTTCACCTGCTTGTTCGTCGTACGCAAAGCCTGCACGGAATGTCCAGTCTGTATTAAGTATGTAAGTTGCACCAACGGAGTAGCGATTGTTGTCTTCATATTTCTCAGGTTTAAAGAAACATACTCCGTCATTACATTCGTTACTGGTCGCTTTTAGTTCTTTAAATGTGCTCCAGTCGGTTTGTTGCCAGCCGTAATGTACAGCCCATTGTTCATTCAGTTGATGGAAAGCCGATAATTCGATAATTGAAGGGAGAGAGATTTTTAAACGGCCATCAACTTTTGGTGATGAAGCTCGACCAGAGTCGTAACTACTAAACTCACCGTCATCAAAATCTAGATCAACCTTAGAGCGGTAGCCAAAGCCAAAACGGTTGTTTTCATTTAGCTCAAATAAAGCGCCGACATTCCAACCCCAAGCGAAAGTTTCACCTTCCATGCCGACAAGGTTATCGGACTTATTACCACCTAAAATACCGGCGAGTGCGCCTTTGTGACGAGTCAGCTCTGCTTCAGCGTATACTAGGTTGATACCACCACCGACACTGAAAGACTCGTTGATACGGTAAGCGACATTAGGGTTGATGTTTACTGAAAGTAGGGAAGTGTCACCCGCCATATCACCTGCGGAAATATCATTTGGATAGTCAGTGGCAACACCGTATGTTGTGAACATACCGATGCCCCAGGCCCAGTTATCATTGATAGGGCTGATGTAATAACCTGCTGGCACGATCTGTAAAGGGGCGACATCTTTCGCGTGTTCATTGTTTACAGTGTCGTACACATCGACTTCAGGGTCGATGATAGATAACGCGCCCGAAAATTGAGCTTCTTTGAAAAGTGTCATTGCTGCAGGGTTACGAGCAAGGACGCTGGCATTATCTGCAACAGCCCCTTCACCTGAAAATGCTCGACCAAGACCAGATGCCGAATGTTCAGCTACCTGGAAGCCCGCTGAGTGGGCATTACACGCAAACAATATTGAAATTGTAAGCAGAGAGCAGTGCTTCTTGTTCATCCTTGACCCTCCTAGGGTGTCATAATGCTGGACCGAAGTCCTTGTAATTGTTGTGTGGTACTTACACCAATTGTTAATACGCGAAATACAACGATGATGTAAATGTAATGTTAATTGTATGTTTAATAACTTGTCAAAGTTTGAGCGTATTTTGCGTTTTAAATATGATGCATAGGTCAAACGATGGCTTGTAAGGGCATGTATTATCTTTATATTTTTGAAGAGAATGGTACGACCAGAATTGTTTTGCGAGCTTTATAGTTAAATAACGATCAAATCAAGAGATAGCTCGCTTTGCTGTTTCTTCACTTCACAGGCATAATTCGCGCTCGCTATGTAGTTATTCAATAGACGCAATAGGAACCGCATTGGAATTACTGAATGTTGAATTTTTAGGTCGTTCGCTAAGGCTCGAAGGATCGATGGCTGGGTGGCAGCAGTTATATTGGGATAATACGTTGGTGTCTCAAATCGATGCCAGTGACAATACCGCAGAGACTTGTCTACACCAGTTTAGGCTCTCTGCGGGTGAGGAAATCCTGAACTGTCATTTAGAGTGTTCTTTAACATGGCAACCGTTTGAATTGAGTTACAAGGTCACAATTAACGGTGAGCTCGTCAACGAAGGTTGTCGAAATGAAAAAGACATCGAGCGCCAAGTGCCAGAAGTTACGCCACCATCCGAAAAGCGTTTAAGTGTAATAGGCCTCGTATCTCTTGGGATGAAAGCACTTAAAAGTGCGAAAGTTATTAAAGTGGCGTTAGCGTCTGCAAGTCTCGCTGCATATTCTTGGCTATTTTCCATCGAGTTCGCGCTAGCGTTGATCGCTTGTTTGGTTTTTCATGAATATGGTCACATTAGAGCGATGAAGTATTTTGGAATGAAGACCAAAGGGATCTATTTGATTCCATTCCTAGGTGGTTTGGCGCTAAGTGACGAAAAGATAAACACGCGCTGGCAGGATGTGGTTATCTCAATCATGGGACCATTTTTCGGTTTAGTACTTAGTGTTGTTTTTACTTTGTTTTATTGGATGACTGGTGAGGTGATCTTCGCTGGGCTTGCTGTGTTTAACGCCTTGCTAAACCTATTTAATCTGCTGCCTATTTTACCATTAGATGGTGGCCATGTGCTCAAAAGTATTACCTTCTCAATGAATACTTGGGTCGGGTTAGCTGGCAGTATTGCGACCGCTTTATTAGGCATTTTTATCAGTTACTATTTCGGTCTGACGTTGCTAGGATTTTTATTGTTAATGGGAATGTTAGAAGTGGTGATGGAATGGAGAGCTCGACATCAAAGCCATTTATTGCCATTAACCCGTTATGGGCAGCTATTCTCACTGGCTTGGTACTTGGTCTCTGTCGGAGGTTTTGTTTCTATCATCTGGTATTTTGCCACTCTCGGAGATAGTTTGTTAAGTCTGCCGCTACAGATATTGGGCACTTGATTAGAATCATTAAAAAGCTCCCTAGGGAGCTTTTTGTTATTTGGCAAGTAAGTAGGTAGACGATAGTAGCAATCAATTAGCCGCATCTTGGTGCTTTCGCGTTATACGCAGGCAGCTTATTTATGGTTGCTTGTAAATCTTTAATGCGCGTACTGTGCGATGGGTGGGTTGAGAAGAATTCAGGTGGTTGAGAACCACCTGATGCAGCACTCATATTTTTCCATAAATCGACACTTTGACGTGGGTCGAAACCTGCTTTTGCCATGAATTCCAGCCCGACAATATCAGCCTCAGATTCCTGAGTACGACCGTATGGCAAAATAACACCGTATTGGACACCGACACCAAGTGCCGCCATCGTCATTTGTTGATACTGTTTGTACTCGGAAGCGCCAATGGCAACGTTTGCTAGAGACAACCCTGCATTTGCTAACTGACTTTGTGAAAGACGTTCATTACTGTGGTCAGCGAGGACGTGAGCGACTTCGTGACCAATAACTGTTGCCAACTGATCTTGGTTTTTCGCGACATCTAAAAGCCCGGTATACACGCCGATCTTCCCACCTGGTAGAGCAAACGCATTGACTTGTTCACTATCAAAAACAACGACTTCCCAGTCTTTAAATCCAGATTGAGCGGGAATGGTGTCAGTGATGTGTTTGGCAACGCATTGAACGTAGGCATTCGTTTTGCGATCTTTGCTGATTGGGATATCTTTCTTCATTTGTTCGAAAGATTTAGCGCCAAGCGATGACATTTCCTGATCTGAAAACATCAGGATCTGGTTGCGACCCGTCGGTGATGCGCTACACGCTGTTAAACCCGCGATAGTTAAAAGAGCAGAGGCTTTCATCCATACCTTCATAACAGGCTCCATTTAATTTTTTGTTTTGAAGCAATAGTATATACCCAAATAGTAACATGATGCATGGATCAAGTTATTCATCTGATTAATAAAGAGGGTGAGATGTTACGTCTTGAAGTTATGCCCAAGTAGCGTCTATGCTAGCTTCCTAGCACATCGTTACAACCTAACAAACCAGTTTGTGAAACTAAGAGTAAAACAATGAGTATATGGAAAAAGCCCGTAAGCATAGAGATTCTGAATGCCACGTCAAAAAATACCCTGATCGAGCACCTACAAATTAAATATACAGATTTCACTGACGACTCCCTTACAGCAACCATGCCCGTATGCAGCTTTACTCATCAACCTTTAGGAATGCTTCACGGTGGTGCATCAGTCGTGCTCGCAGAAACATTAGGCTCATTGGCTGCAAACTTCTCTGTCGATGAAGGCAGCTACTGCGTCGGTTTAGATATTAACGCGAACCATGTGCGAGCCATGCGAAGTGGTCATGTGATTGGTACGGCAAAACCGCTTCATCTGGGTATTTCAACGCAAGTGTGGCAAATCGATATCACTGATGAGCGAGGCCGTTTAGTGTGTACCAGTCGCTTGACCATCGCTGTGAAACAACACAAAACAAAGTCGGTATAAACTAAGATGGTGATTGAGTTTTCATTAGGAAAAATCATTGCAACCCAGCGTGAAATAGTGATTAAGCTCTCCGGTAGTGCAATGGTAACCTTGCAAGCGCAAACCGATGCAATTCAGTTGCTGGGTAGAGGAGCGAACGTTGTTTTATCTCATGGAGCAGAGTGCAAATGGTCTATCAAGCTGGACAACGAGGAACAACTGGCTGAACTTTCGCGAGAAATTGGTATCGATATTCAATAATCTATAGTGTGATGTTTGCACTTTTTGGTAAAAATGAGGAAACTTAGCTTATCGACAACAAGATAAGAATTTCCTCTTTATGAGTAGCCCTCGTTTACGTGTTCAGTTCGAAACACTGTTTGAAAAATTTTCCGGTCACGATACGGACGTTCAGCTCGAAGACATCACCGAAGCGTTGTTTTGTACACGTCGTAATGCTCGTATTGTTCTAAATAAACTTGAAGAAGAGGGCTGGATTGAGTGGCATCCGGCAGCGGGTCGAGGAAAACTTTCGAAACTCGTTTTTAAACGTAATCGAAGCGATGTCAGCGAAAACCTCGCCAGGCGTTATCTCGATGAAGGGAAAATCGGTCAGGCTCTAGATGCGCTTGATAACGATGCGGCACGATTGACGCAGGTTATCCAAGGTTATTTAGGGCTTCAGCATCGACAGGGCGAGCAGGTCGTGCGTTTGCCTTATTATCGACCATTGTCGATGTTAAACCCGCAGAAACCGATGCGGCGTTCTGAACAGCACATCGCCAGACAAATTTTTAGCGGACTCACTCGCCTTGATGAAAATGAACAACTTCAACCAGATTTAGCCCACACGTGGGAAGCAATTTCTGATACACATTGGCGTTTTTATCTTCGTCGTGGAGTACGCTTTCATAACGGTGAACCGTTAACAACCAGTTGTGTTCTTGAAAGTGTGCTTGCGTTAAATAGCTTGAACTTGTTTTCTCACATAAAGCGGGTGTCTTCGCCACAAAAGTGGACCGTTGATATTGAGCTCGTCCGTCCTGATCGCTACCTGCCTCTGGCTCTGAGTGAGTCGCAAGCAAAAATTTTGCTACCGAGTGCTTTGCGTTCTGAAAGCTTCGATAGACAACCGATAGGGACAGGGCCGTTCCAAGTTAAAATGAATGATGATAAGCGTCTTATTTTGACTGCTTTTGATGGCTACTTTGGTTTTCGCCCTTTACTTGACCAAGTGGAGGTGTGGGTAATCGATGAAGCCTATTCTTCAATGGTTTATCCAAGCCTGTCAAAGCCGAAGATGGATAAACAAGGTTCATCCGATGAAGTCGAGCTGGACCCTGGCTGTACATTCCTATTACTAAACAAAAACACTGGGATTGCAAAAGATCCACGTTGGGCAGAGTTCCTCTCGCAAACCCTCAACAGTCACCAGATTTACGCGCATGTTCCACAAGATAAAGTGATGGAACTGGGAGTATTGCAAGCCTTTGGCCTTAAGCCCGGTTGGATTGATCTCAGGCCAGCGGAAGCGGGCAGCGTACCACAGGCTAATAAGGTAATTTCCGTAGCGTATCAGAAAAAGCATCCGATGTTTCCAGTAGTTGCCAAGGCCATCAAGACACTCTTAAAACCGCACGGTATAGAGGTTGAGTTTATTCGTTATGATTCTCAACCGCCCGCACCGGAGGAAGTGGATATCTGGGTGAAAGCTATGGGCATTGCAACGAACCGAAATGACGCGTTGGCGGGCTGGCTCCTGGATTACAGTGATATTGAGAAGTTCAGTTCAGGTTACGATTTTAGTGAATGGGCTAAACTTGTCGATCAATGGCGTGCCGGCATGCACACAGACTTTCCTGCGCGTGAGCTAGGACGACAATTAGTAAAAAGCTGTCAGGTGATTCCTATGTTTCACTGCTGGCTAGGCGTGAATAAAGACCACAGCGGTGCGTTACAAAATGCAAAGTGTAATGCCTTAGGTTGGTTTGATTTTAATAATGTATGGGTCAAACCGGATATAGAAAGTAACCATGGCGAAACCGAATAAAAAACAACCGACGAAAACCGTCGATATCTTTTGCTCTAAATGTAAAACTCAACTATTTAAGTACCGTAAAGGCGGGAAAGGCGCACTGGTTAAATGCTTCAAAGAGCGCATTGTTGACGATTTCACACAAACCCCATGTATTTGCCCCGCTTGCGGACAAGAGTTTGCAAGAGACACTTTAGTAAGAGGAACCCCCGCTTACAAAATGATTGGCGGCAAAGTGACGATGAAATAATAAAGGGCTAGAAAATGAGTATGAAACATGACTATTGCATGGTTTTAAGTACAACCAGTAATGAAAAAAATCGAGATCAGATCATTAAAGGTTTGCTAGATGCTCAATTAGCCGCGTGTATTCAAACGATGCCTATTGAAAGTCACTATGTGTGGAAAGGGGAGATTTGTACTGACAACGAATGGTTGCTGGTGATCAAAACTCGTCGAGAACTTTATGAATTGGTGGAAGAGAAAATAGAAAACCTGCACGAATACGAGGTAGCTCAAATCGTACAGGTTCCAATTGTTGATGGGTTTAACCCTTATTTAGAATGGTTGAGAGAATCGACGTTGAGCCGACATTAAGAATAACGACAACACTGCACCAACGGTATCGCACAACATATCTTTCTGGGCGTCCCATATGTCACCTTGCGAGCCCAGAAAGGCAATTCCCTCATCGCCACTAGCCAACTCCGCATACCACCATTCGATAATCTCATAGCCAGCAGCAAGTGACATGATAGCAAACAAAGCAAACCAGCAAGAGAACGCTTTGTTGAACCGTTTTTTGTTTATCAAGTATTCAGCGATCGGATATGCGTAAAGGCCAATTGAAAAGTGCGCAACGCGATCAAAATTATTTCGCTCTGAACCAATCATGTCGTTAAACCAGTCAAACGGCACTTCGGAGAACGTATATTTCGCACCGATAGTGTGCAAACAGAGCCAGATGAACATTAAAAAGTAAGCCGTATTACTGAACTGATAGCGAATCGAAATCGCCCAAATAGCAACAAGAATACCAATCGCCGGGATAATCTCCGCAAACCAAACTGCACGTGAGTTAGGTTCCAACGCAGAAAATAAAAACACGATGGCATAAAAAATCGTTAATCCTAAGAGTGTCGAGGTGCTTTTCATAGAGTTATTTGATCCTTCAATTTATCTTACAGTGGGACTCCATAGATTGTGTTAATGATTGCACTTAATTGAACGGTGTGCAATTGATATTTTAATGGGTTTTTTGATCACTGAAAATGTTGATTTATTGGCAAACTGCTCAACATTAAAACGTTTGCGCGTGCACTTTTCATTAAAGTTTGATTTACAACATGCCCATCCATAGAATCCATGATTCAGTCTAATAAAAAAGAAGTAAAGCCATGAAACTGGAAACTGTCGATTATCTTGCTGACGATGCTGCTCAACAGTTCGTTACCTCTCTACGAGAAACGGGGTTTGGTGTGTTGAAAAACCACCCGATTCCACAAGAGCTTGTAGAGTCAATTTACAAAAACTGGCATGAGTTTTTCTGTTCAGATCAAAAGAATGATTTTCACTTTAACGTAGACACCCAAGATGGCTACTTCCCACCTTCTGTGTCTGAAGTGGCGAAAGGGCACAAAGTGAAAGACATCAAAGAGTACTTTCATGTTTACCCTTGGGGGCAGATCCCAGAGCAGCTTAAAGCTGAAATCTTAGAGTACTACGAGCGTGCCAATGCATTTGCTCAAGAGCTATTAGGTTGGGTTGAAGCGTACGCACCTAAGGACGTTCAAGAGAAGTTCTCTATCGCGTTGTCAGAAATGATCAATAACAGTGACAAAACATTACTACGCGTGCTTCACTACCCACCGATGACAGGCGAAGAAGAGCCAGGCGCTATTCGTGCTGCTGCGCATGAAGACATTAACCTGTTAACGGTTTTGCCTGCTGCTAATGAACCTGGACTGCAAGTAAAGAGTAAAGAGGGTGATTGGATCGATGTACCATGTGACTTCGGGAACTTAATCATCAACATTGGTGATATGCTTCAAGAAGCGTCAGGTGGTTATTTCCCTTCAACGACTCACCGTGTAATCAACCCTACGGGTGGCCGTCAAGAAAAGTCACGTATCTCATTACCGTTGTTCCTGCATCCAAAGCCGGAAGTGGTGTTATCTGAGCGCTACACTGCACATAGCTACCTTATGGAACGTTTACGTGAGCTAGGGGTTATTTAACCTTTACGTGATCTCCTTACAAAGGCCGATGGTGAATGACTATCGGCCTTTTTGCATTTATGCTACAAAGTGGAAACTATGTTTTTTGTGCCGTGAATGGGGCCCTAAACTCGTGTCAGAGAGGATGAATGGAAGGACAACGTACTGTCAATAGTATTGAGCCTCATGCAATAGAAAATCCGCTGCTTTGGCCAATGTTAGAAATTCTGAGAAAACAGCCCTCTAATTGGAAAGTGCACACCTTGGCAAGCTCGTTGGGTGAACAAGGTTATATTTCAAAGCTGGACGACTCTCCCGATAAGGATTTATTCAAAAGAAACTTCCTGATCATGAATGCATTATATCAACTGCAAGACACTCTGTATCCGGATAGCTGGCTTCAAGTCGAAGCCATGGATATTCAGCTCATGTCTTCGATGGAAGCTTTGAGGCATAAGATCGATATTCATGATCCTTTGCGTGAGTATTACTTAGATTGGCGCAATTACGAAGCGGACGAAGATGAAGTGCGTCGACTGTTGAATGAATTTTGGACAACTTATCAAAAGTTCATCGGTGGTTCGTCAGTAGCCAGCGTAGATAAGACAAAGGCACTGTCACTATTTGAACTTAACACTGACGCTACGCCTGCGGAAATTAGAAAACAATGGCGAAAACTCGCGCTTCGTTGGCATCCTGATCGAGAAAATGGCGATGCAGAAAGATTTAGAGTTCTTTGTGAAGCGTGGAATGTACTGAGAAACGAATGATTCGCTAAGAATAAAGATAAAGGAAGGCAGCTAACTATAGCTGCCTTTTGATTGAACTGTCTCTGTCAGCGTATCAAAACTAGCATGATGACTTAAACTGAGATTTTCGCATGCGGTTGAGGGCAGCTATAACGTCTAGTGTGCGTGGTTTGGCTAAGTCGCCTTGTTTAGGAAGAGCGGCATGCCACTCACCAGACAGCATTTCTTCAATCTCCTTCGCCGGATGATTACACCAACCTGGAAGTTGAGCAATTTGGAACCATAACCAGCCAATTGTGTTGACTTCATCGGCTGACTCTATCTGTTCCAAAGCGCTAAGATCAGTAAACTCTTTACCAAATCGAAGTGACTCTTTGCCTTTCGCATTCACACGGAACTTGCCGTCAGTCAGAATATTCATCAACGCAACGCGGTTCAGTGCTCGAGGTGGGAAGGTCTGTAAACGTTCTTCTGACTCGTTATGGCGTTGAGTAGGGTGCTGAGCGATAACTTCTTTCGCTTTTTCAGTCACATCAACGGCTTGGTAGTCGTGCATTTGAATGACGGTATCGGCAACGTCTAAGTAGTCGCCCGACCCACCCATAACGATAATGGTAGAGATATCAAGATCATCTCGTAATTGACCAATGCGGTCGACGAGAGGAGTAATTGGCTCATCACCTTTTGCCACCAATGCCTGCATACGCTCATCTCTAATCATGAAGTTGGTAGCAGAAGTATCTTCATCAATCAATAATGTGCTTGCACCCGCTTCAATAGACTCTTGAAGCCAAGCGGCTTGCGACGTTGAGCCTGATGCGTCTTGAGTAGAAAAGTCCGCCGTATCTTTACCCATCGGTAAATGGTTGATGTAGTTTGACAGGTTCAAGTGGTGTACGCATCGGCCATCTTCGGCACGAATCTTCATAGCCTTGTTATCGGCAACAATGTATTCGCGACCATCTCCTGGAATATGATCGTAAATTGAACGCTCTATTGCATTTAATAAGGTAGATTTACCGTGGAAGCCACCACCTACAATCAGTGTGATACCTTTTGGAATTCCTAATCCTGTGACATGGCCCTTGTTTGGCGCATGTAAAGTGACTTGTAGAGATTCAGGGGCTTTAAACTCAACGGCTTCTTTCATTGGAAGGTCGCAATTACCTGCAATTCGAGGAAGAATACTGCCGTTTGCGACAAACGCGACTAAGTTATTGGCCTCTAACTGTTCTCGTAGGGCATCTTGGTCTTCAACAACTTGGCAGTGCTTAATTAAAGCGGCTTTGTCGAGTTCACGCTCTAAAGTTGCTCGACGGATAAACTTAGGCAGGTGGAAAGTCAGTATGTTGTTGGCTTTTTTCCCCAATACTGAACGACCTTCGGCTGGTAAGTTAACTCGAAAACGCAGTTCAATACCTTCTTCAGTAAACAACACCGCGGTGCTATCCAGTACAGTTTGGCCTGTCAGTGAAATTGATACTGAGTTTTCTTGTTTAGCAAACTGTTCAAAACTACGCGCAATAAAATCACGTGCAGCTCTTTGAAATGCAGGAGACTCGTCTCTTAGCCACTCAAGACCAGTCAAAGACCATGCGCGAGTCGCACGAAAACGTGACGCCGATGCATAAGGGTCACCCTGTACATGATCGATAAACAAAGTGAAATCAGTGAAGTCGTATTGACCTTTGATTTGCTGATAAGCTCGGTAGTTCTGCTTTTCAATTTTCTTAAGCGTGGCAGTCAACTGATCCATGAAGATATTGGCCTTTTAATAGAAGCGGGCGGCGATTATAGAAACCACCGCCCTCATAGTAAAGAGAATGCTTAGGAAGAGTAGGCGTATTGCCCGCCAGAAAGGCGCTGATTAAACAAACTTTGCTCAAATTCATTACAAGGCATAGGTTTACCATAAAGAAAACCTTGTCCGATATCACAACCCTCACCAATAAGAAACTGCTCTTGTTGGTGGGATTCAATGCCCTCGATCACTACTTGGAGTTCCAGTTTTTTTGCAATGTGTATGATTGAACAAATGATCTCGCGATCATCATCTGACTTTTCCATTTGCTGGACGAAGCTTTTATCAATTTTGATGGCATCAAACGGATATTTCTTTAAATAGCTGAACGAGGCATATCCTGTACCAAAATCATCAAGTGACAATGTCACACCTAGTTTGTGCAACTTATTTAACGTTGTGCGTGCTACTATTTCATCGGCAATTAGAGCGCTCTCGGTTACTTCGAGTTCGAGAAAGTGTGCTGGCAAATGGAAAGTGTCGAGTAGGTGTTGCACTTGTTCTGCAAAATTTACGTTTTGTAATTGAATGGGAGAAACGTTGACGGCAATTTTGAAGTTATCGATTAACTCAGACCATTGTTTCGCTTTGTCTATCGCGGTACGCAGAACAAAAGAGCCAACTTCAAAGATAAGCCCGTTTTGTTCGGCCATATGTATCAATGCTTCGTTGGAAACGTCGCCAAGTATTGGATGTCTCCAGCGAAGCAAGGCTTCTGCGCCAATCCATTTACGTGTTTTGGAGTCTACTTGAGGTTGAAAGTACAACACTAAATCGTCGTTACGCACTGCTTGTAAAAGGTAACTTTCCAGTTCATTGTGACTATTGAGATCCGCCGAATGATTTTCTCTAAAATAACTAAAAGGTTCGCCGGATTCTTTACATAGAAGCATCGCGTAACATGCATGTTGAAGGATACGCTTAGCATTGCTGCAATCTTTGTAAGCTTGAACTATACCGATATACGTGTGCAAATGTATTTCTGTTTTGTTGAAGACAAATCCATCTACGCTAATTTTAGTGATATCATCTAATAGTTGATTTAACCGAGCTTCAATATCCTCTCCCCAAATCAATAAAACCATGTCATTCGAACTTGGTCTACCAGTGATAAATCCGCTAGCACCGTGTCTGGTTAATCTGGAGTGAAATTCTTTTAAAATGTTGTCAAAGACCTCGAACCCGTGCCTGGTCTGAATACTGCGAGCGTTACTAAAACCAATGTTGATGACCACAAGCGATTGCTGATCACTATCAAGGGACTGTAAGGTGTATTGGACAATGTTCTCAAGTGCAGAGCGATTTAGAAACCCAGTCCCCTGATCATGTGTTTTTTGGTAGCTCACTTGTTTTTCCGCGGCTTTACGGCGATCAATTTCTTGTGTTAAGGAGTAACTTAACTGGGCTAAATCCGTGGTACGATTTTCAATTCGACTCTTTAGCTCGGTGTTAAGTCGCTGAAGTTTATGTTGTTGGTACACAACTGAAAGCTGTGCTTCGATTGA
The DNA here is from genome assembly GCF_033339295.1 of Vibrio sp. 704. NCBI lineage: Bacteria > Pseudomonadati > Pseudomonadota > Gammaproteobacteria > Vibrionales > Vibrionaceae > Vibrio > Vibrio sp. 704. Next base: position 601,216 of record NZ_JAWOUH010000001.1, read on the forward strand.
ATCTTTGAAAGTTTCAAGCAACTGACGGTAACTATCGTTGTACTCGTTTCTCTCAGAGTCAAGCATACAGATTGTTCCAAATGTCTCCCCATTTGGCCAGAATAGCGGTAAGCCGCAATAAGAAATCATGCCTAGTTTGATGTCTGGGTTATTTTGCCATTCTTCATCTTCAAGCGCATTGGGGATTACAAGCTCGCCTTTCTGTTCTATAACTTGCTCGCAATACAAACCGTTACCAAGCAGCTCTGCATCGCCAGTACGATAAGGATTACCTAGAGTTTCGCTAGATGTATTTACTTCTATGCGATCCGGATGGATACGCATAATTAATGTGGTGGGTACGTGTGTTATTTGAGCCAGTAAGTTGACGATTTCCTGCCAACTTCTTCGCATAGACTCAGGGATTTCGTAGTCTAATGTTTGCAATCTCCCCATATAGGTCATCCTTTACGTGGTTTCACTTCCTGTGAATTAAAAATGCAGACTGCTCTATTTTGTTCTCGCTTTTTAATTAAGTATAGGGTGGCTAGGGCTCGAAACAAAAAAAAGTCCTGAAAAGTGTTCAGGACTAGGAATAGTTGTCACATATCTCATCCTTGAAACAGGTAACAAGTATCAAGGCTTAAGCGACATTAACGATTCAATAGAAATGTCTTGCGAATAGTCGACATCTTCAAAGTTAAAGCCATTGAGCTTCATAAACTCATCTTTAAAACCTTGGTAATCACCAATCTCTTTAAAGTTTTCAGCATTCATCTGTTCTAAAAGAGCGTGGACTTCTTGTTGAACTTGCGGTTCAAGTTCCAAGTCATCTATTCGAATCAAGCGTTCGCCGTCAACTGGCACTTTCTCTTGATCGTATAACTTCGTAGTAAACAGCCGCTGCATTTGTTCAATACAGCGTTCGTGAGTACCTTTTTCCTTCATCACTCTATAAAGCGCTAACAGGTAGGGACTTAGCGCAGGGATGAATACACTGGCTTTCGTCACCAACGCCTTACACACGGTTGCGTAAGCACCGCCGTCAAAGTTGGCGAGTTTGAGGTTTAATGAATGACTGGTTTGGTGTAAATCGATTTTCGCTCGACCTAACGTACCATCGAGATAAATTGGGTGCGTAATGTCAGGGCCCATGTAAGAAAAGGCGATGGTTTTGCAGCCGTTTGCGATAGAGTCGTTATTGATGAGTGTGTCAATCCAGCTTTCCCAGTCTTCGCCTCCCATTACTTTAATGGTGGCATTGGCTTCCTCTTCTGTTGCAGGCGTTAAGGTGGTTTCTATCCACTTATCGTTCTCCAGCATGATAGAAGCGCCAGTGACAGGTTCACCAATAGGTTTAATGACACTGCGCCAAAACTCATCAGATTCAGGTTTAGGTCGAACACCGGTTGCCAAGCTATAGATGACTAAGTCAACTTCACCCTCAAAGTACGTTTCAATGGCTTCAATCACTTGATTGCGCACCGAACCAGAGAATGCATCGCCAACAATATTTATTGCGGTACGCCCGGCTTGATTTGCTTCTTGCTTAAAAAAGACGTTGTTATACCAACCCGCACTCCCAACCCCTTTCTCTGAAGGGCCACGCTCAAATGAGACGCCAATGGTATCGGCGTTAGCGCCACCGAACGTTAGGGCTATTCGTGCCGCTAGGCCGAAACCAGAGGAGGCACCAATAATCAAAACCCGTTTTGGGCCTTTTTTGATCTGTGGGGCGTGCTTTACGTATTCAATTTGCTCTTTAATAGATGCATGACACCCTTTGGGGTGCGCAGAGCGAGCAACAACACCTTGAATTAACGGTTCTATTCGCATGTTGTTATCTATCCTCGATGAGTGGAATTGAAAATAGATTAACGTAAAGTTACGTAAAACTTATTGAGCTAGACCATTAAAATTAGAGATGTTTAATTAATTCTTGAGCAACGAAATCAGCGATCCAAGGTTGTGCATCTGGTTTTGGGTGAAGGCCATCATCCATCATCCATTCTGGTTTGGTGACAACATGCTCTAAGAAGAATGGCATCAAGGCAACTTGTTGATGCTGTGCAAGCTTAGGGTAGATATCGTAAAACATATCGCTATAGCGCTTACCATAATTAGGTGGAACCCGAATTTGCATCATGACAACGTCCGCACCAGAATCTTTTATCATGGTAATCATTTTTGAAAGATTCGACGTAATAAGTTTAGGAGGGAAGCCTCTTAGGCCATCGTTGGCACCTAACTCAATAAGTACCATGTCAGGGCTATGCTGAGTTAGCAACTGAGGTAACCGTGCTAAGCCATTGCCGGTTGTATCGCCAGAAATGCTGGCATTAATAACTGTTACATCTTGACCATGTTCTGACAACGCATCAGGGAGTAAGCTAGGCCAACTCTCTTCGATCGGCATCTGATAGCCTGCACTCAAGCTATCACCCAAGACAAGTAGCTTTTCGCTCGCATGTGAAGTAGCGGAAAAACAAAAAAATAGAACTAAGGAAAGTATACGAATCATGCAAACACCTGTACTTAATGCACCTATTGTTCAAGCCAATTTGGTTTCTAAACAAGTCTCTACTAATCAAGAACAATTAACAATCCTCAAAGACGTAAATGTTGACATCCGAAAAGGAGAAAAAATCGCCATCGTCGGAACTTCCGGTGCAGGTAAGTCAACATTGATGACGTTGCTAGCTGGTCTTGATACGCCGACATCAGGCGAAATTACTTTATTAGGTCATGAATTATCAAAACTGGACGATGAAGCACGTGCGAAAATTCGGGCTGACTCTTTAGGTTTCGTTTTCCAAAGTTTCCTGTTAATCCCGAGTTTGAGTGCATTACGTAATGTCACGCTTCCTTGTCTTTTACGTGGTGAAGCCGAAGATGAAGCAAGAGCAGCGGAATTGTTAGCTGCTGTTGGGTTAGAAAAACGTGTCGACCATCTACCAAGCCAGTTATCTGGTGGTGAACAACAGCGAGTTGCGCTAGCGCGTGCATTTATGACACAGCCTGAGCTGTTGTTCGCAGACGAGCCTACCGGCAATCTTGACCATCAAACCGCAGACAAAGTGATTGAGCTGCTATTCGATCTTAATGAACAGCACGGGACAACTCTGATTTTAGTAACACACGATGGTCATCTAGCAAGCCGATGTGACCGTATCTATCGTATGGAGGCGGGTGAGCTTAAGGAGGAGATATAATGTCTGCAGTATCATCAAGTGAAGCAACATCCACAGAACAAAACAGTACAACACAGCACTCGCCGAATAAAAGTTTGATACGTTGGAGTTTCGGCGAAATAAGGCAGGGGAACCTTTGGCCTATTAGCGTTGCTCTTATTCTCGTGATTGCGAGTATCTTTGCGCTTTCTGCATTAGCAGAACGAATGGAGCAGGTGATCGTCAAGCAAGGGAAGGACGCATTAACGGCAGATGCGGTGTTTGTGTCTGCTAATCCCATTCCGGACACGTTGTTAGCCTCGACTGAAAGCCTTGAACGTTCGATGATGACGCGATTTGCCACTATGGCATTTAGCGATAATGGTATGCAGCTTATTTCGGTAAGGGCGGTGGATGATAATTACCCTTTAATGGGAGAGCTCGTTCTCGAAAATAATCCGGCCGGTCGCGTTAAAGAGAACCAACTCTGGCTTGATGAGCGGATTATGACTCAACTAAACGTAAAGCCAGGTGACAGTGTCACGATAGGCGATGCCGAGTTTACTGTATCAGGCGCAGTATTGATGGAACCTGGCTTGAGCTTTAATCCATTTCGGCAAATGCCTTCTGCATACATTCATCAAAGTGACGTAGATAAAACAGGAGCAATTCAAGTTGGGAGCCGAGTTCAATACCGTCTGTTTTTACAAGCCGATGATAAAATACTAAAGAGCTTACAAGATGATACGCAGCTTTCTCCGAGCGATCGCTGGCGCACGCAAGATACTGCCAGTCGTAGTAATGAGGTTTTTGAACGCACGACGCAGTATCTGTCTTTGACCGTAGCGATTGTCATCATTATGGCGGCGACAACATTGGTTCTTACTTGTCAAAATTACGTGAACAGCCGGACACAAACTATTGCGATGTTGAAAAGTCTTGGTGCGAGCCGCCGATGGATTGAAAAGTGGTTATTTATTCAAGTCACAATCCTTCTCATTAGTGCCAGTGTCGTCGGTCTATTGTTAGGGAGCGGGCTGGAATATTTATTACGCATTCCACTCAAAGACTTATTACCCGATCCACTCCCTGGTTACGGTGTCACACCATTTTTGGTGGCATTTATCTCAGCAGTCTTGATTACGGTGCCTGCTCTCGGTATACCATTGTTAGGCTTGATTAAAACTCCCGCGTTAGAAGTGCTACAGCAGGGTAAAGCGCAACGTTCTTGGAAGCGAATGTTACTTGTTCTAGTTCCCGTTGTTCCACTGCTTTTACTGTATGCAGATAACACCTTAGTTTGGATCGTGCTCACTGGTATAGCGGTACTGTTTGTGGTACTCGCAGCAGTTAGCGTCATACTCACAAAGCTGTTTGCACGTGTTTCAACCCATCCTGCAATGAAGCTTGCGTTGAGTCGTATCAACCGGACGCCAGTAACCAGCGGTCTACAGTTTGGTGCTTTGGCATTATCTTTAATGTTGCTGTCTATCATTTGGCTTGTGCGCAGCGATATTCTCGCTGATTGGGAGAGAACCTTACCTGCAGATGCGCCAAATGTGTTCGCATTGAACATTGGTGATTATGAACTCGATAACTACCTAGAAACCCTAGATAAAAATGGAGTTACGCGGTCACAAGCTTATCCAATAATTCGTGGACGACTAACAGAGATCAACGGTCAAAACGTCAAGGAGATTGATTACGAAGGAGAAGGTTCTGACGCGATACGTCGAGAGCTAAACCTGACATGGGGAGATAGCCTACCAGAATATAATGATGTGCTTTCGGGTGAATGGACAAACAAAGGGAGTGTATCTGTAGAAGCGGATGTAGCAAATGACTTAGGCATCAAACTCGGTGATACGCTGCGCTTTGTAATAAACAGTCAGAATTACGATGCAGTAGTAGATACCATCCGTTATGTCGAATGGCGTGACATGAAGCCTAACTTTTATTTTATTTTCTCATCTGACGTGATGGCTAATTTACCTGGTTCTTACCTCATCAGTTATAGGATTGAAGAAGGAAATGAAGCGTTGTTGACGTCAATGTCACGTGCTCACCCAACGGTCTCTGTTTTAGATATCCGAACTATGGGCGAGAAAATTCAGGCTTTGATTCAGCAAATCGTATCAGCAATCACCATCCTTGCTCTTTTAGGCGTTGTTGCTGGTCTGCTGCTCATCTTTACGCTACTGAGGTTAAGCTTGTCCCAACGCCAACAAGAGATTCGTTTGTATCGCACATTAGGTTCAAGTAAGAAACGGATCAACACAACCCTGTGGGCCGAGTACGGAATTATGGCGTTGATTGCTAGTGGTGTTGCGGTATTCGCTGCGGAAGTTTGTGTGGCCGCAGTCATGACATATGGATTCGATCTCAATGTACAAATTCACCCCGAATTGTGGATAGCTTTACCGCTTGCAACATTTGTTACGTTGGCACTTGTAGTGATGAGTTTGTTGAAAAGATTGTTAACGCCAGTAAACACTTAATCGCAGCGAGTGTTATCAAGTTTGGAACACTCCATGACACTTTTATTTTAGTTATCCACAAAAACAGTGGATAACTTTTGGGATAACTAAATGGGGTAAAAAGTGGGGTGTTTCTGCAGGCTTTGCGCCATGGGTCTTACAGTGAAATTCTTATTCACATAGACACAAAAAAGTGTCTTCTTAACCATGTCGTCAAGTACTTTTTCGCAAATTTTTTCTACTTTAATGCACTTTACAGGCGCTGTTGGATATTTCGCAAACCCATGAACTTTTTGTGATTTTAATCAAGTCCAAACACGAGTAGAATTCACCGTTAGTAAAGAATTTTCCTTATAAAATTTTTAGTGAAGCAATGAAGTCTGAGTTTCCAAGTTATAAAGATAAGCATATCGCTGTTGTTGGTGGCGGTGTAGCAGGTGCAACAGCAGCAATTCATTTTGCGGAGCTGGGTTTTAAAGTTTCCGTAATAGAGAAGGGCGTATCACTAGTAAATGGTCCACCCATTTGTCATTTGCATGCTGGTGGTAATTTATATCGAGAGATTTCCGAGCGACAATGCTTAGACTTGTTAGCACAATCTATTGATACTGTTCGCCTGTATCCGCTTTCACTGAATATTCGTCCGACAATCATCGCGGTTCCTCATTCCGATGGTGGAGACCCATCCACACTAATTCCGCGATTAGAGGTTGTGAAAAGTGCTTATCAAACGCTCGTTGATAAAGATGAGAGTAATAAAGTGCTCGGCGAACCAAGCGAATACTACAAACTGTATTCAAAAGCGGAGCTAGAAGCTCTCGCGCAACGTACTCAACCAAGTCATCCTACAAACTTCGATGAGTGGTGTATTCCTTTTGCTCAACATGCTGATCTTGAAGCGCTAAAGTATCCTGTTGTCGCAGTTCAAGAATATGGTTGGAGTGTTTTTCGCCTCGCTGCAATTGCCAACTTAACACTAGATACGCTTCCTAATGCTTCGGTCTTCACACAAGCAACGTTTAAGCAAGCCGATTGGATGGGGGAACACTGGCAACTTGGCTATGAACGTGAAGGTATCGATTACCTTATGACATGCGACTACTTGGTTAACGCGTGTGGCTTTGAAACAGGCTCAATTGACAACACAGTTGGTGCCAAGCGAGACAGGTTGGTGGAGTTTAAAGCCGCTTACGTTACGAGGTGGGCAGACTGTCAACAACAATGGCCAGAAGTTATTTTTCATGGCCCGCGTGGAACCGATAAAGGAATGGCTCAATTGACGCCTTATGGCGATGGTTACTTTCAACTTCATGGTATGACAAAAGGAATCACGCTGTTTGAAGATGGTTTAGTGGAGAGCACGAACTCATCTGCTCAACCTGAACTGCCTATGCCTTTACTCTCGAAGATCCGTAACGGCTGGAGAGAAGAAGTGTTAGAAGAGCGAACGAACAACGCCATCAAACACATGGCACAGTTCATTCCCGACTATCACTCTGCTGTAAAAGGAGGAAAAGCATTATTTGGCGCTCAGCAAATTCCCGGCACAGATCCAGTACTCAGAGCGGCAGATGTGACTTTTGAAGATAACCACTACGCGAGAATAGAGGTGGTAAAAGCGTCATCGACACTACTCGCAGCGCAAAAAATGCTTCAATTCTGGTTTGACATCGATCCTAACCAAAATGTGGAAACACAGCATCCGGTCGCTGTAAAGTGGTCTGAACAAGAGGTCGAGCAGTACGCGATTAAACTCACTCAAGAGCGAGGCTATCCACAAGCTTTAGCAGTGCGTTATGGTATGCCTGCATAATCGGCTGTGTTTGGGCTCAGTGGTTGTATTAATACCCAAAAAACTGAGCCCATTGGCACCATACTTCTTGCAAGCCTATTCTATCTCCTTTCACAAAATTGACTTTTTGTCCGGGTTTCGCCTGTGCCAGTCTAGGTAAGTCAATACGAGCTACGCAGCCAAATTTAGGATACCCGCCAATAGTCTGGTGATCGTTGAGCAGCACAATAGGGTTACCATCGCTAGGTATTTGAATTGAACCTAACGCAATTCCCTCTGATAGTACGCCTTCGTAAGGTGGACGAATGTTATTGCCCTCAAGACGGTAGCCCATGCGATTCGAATTGGGGGAGATGATGAATGCTTTGTTATAAAATGCTTGGCGAGCGTCTTCATCAAAGTCCTCGTTCTGATAGCCTTCAATCACTCTCAGCTTAATGGGTAAGTTGTAATCTGGCTTAAAGCGAAACGTCATTTGCCTTGGTTTACGTTTCGGTAAGTTATGAGGGACAAAGGGAAGAATATCACCAGCTTTCAAAGCGCCACCATTTGAATCATAACCACCTAGAGATTCTCGCAAGACGGTCGATGCGCTTCCTAAGTGCTGAGCAACATTGAATCCACCTTTAACCGCTAGGTAGGAGCGAAGTCCATTCCTTGCGACTCCGAACTGAAGCTTCTGTCCTTTTTTCAACGTAAAGTCAGACCAATTTGAAATAGGTTCACCATCTATTTTTGCATTTAAATCACCGCCACATATAGCAAGGTGGCAGTTATGCAATGCAATAAAACAAGCGTTACCCAGAGTAATTTCAATCGCAACGCAATTGACTACGTTACCAAGCAAATGGTTGGCCCAACTGTAAGCATAGTCGTCGACCGGGCCACCTTGAGTCACACCGACATGCGCTAAGCCAAAACGACCAAAGTCTTGAACTAAAGAGAGCGGTCCTGGCTTTTCCACCAGTAATCCACCGTAACTCATAGTACGCCTCCTAAATCGATAAACTCTTGTTTTGAAATAGCATTAAAGGTGACCTTGTCACCCACTTCAAACGGTATAAAAGGAGGAGAGTCGGAGAAGAGCGCAAGCGGGCTTTTACCAATAATGTTCCATCCGCCAGGACTATCTGATGGATAGACGGCCGTTTTAGAGTCTGCGATTCCTACACTTCCGGCCGGCACTTGAGTTCTTGGTGTGGCAAGCCTTGCCATGTGCAATTGAGTATCAACGTCCGAGAGAAATGCAAAGCCTGGAGCAAAGCCAATTGCAGAAACCGCGTACTCGGTTTTCGTATGCAGGGTAATAAGATCGTCTAATGACAGACCTCGCTTTTTAAAACGAGATAGATCTAACGCGGTTTCTTCAGAGTAATATACAGGGATAGTAATGTGATTCGGCTGGGAAAGCTTAAGTGATTGAGTATCAAACTGGCTCACGATTTGTTGCAGCTCATTGGCTAAGTTCTTTTCGTTGATTCGAAAAGGTAAGTAATCAATGAGAATAGTTTGATAGGAGGGGACAACGTTCATAACAATTGAAGCGAAAGTTTCTCTTATGCTGCGAGCAAGCTCTCCGACTGCATTTTCAGAAATACTCTCATCAAACTTAATGAAAATACTGCACTCGGAGATCAAAGAGATATTAAATTTCTCTTTATGCATTAATTTCCTCCAGCGTATAGGCTTTGGCGGATCTTTTGGATCAGCGCGATCGACTCTTCATTGTCACCATGAACACAAATTGTGTCGGCTTCCAATAATATGTAACCGCCTGAAGCGGTTTTGACACGCCCTGAGTCAGCTAAGGTCCGGACTTGCTCAAGTATCGCGTGCTCGCTTTTTAACACGGCATTGTGCTGTGTTCTAGGAGTCAGTAAGCCGTCATCTTGGTATAAACGATCTGCAAATGCTTCAAATAGCAAGGGAACATCATAATCGTCTGCGATTTCTAAGTATTTTTCGTTTTCCTGTGAAGCTAGGATCATTAACGGTACTTTGAACAGTGCTGCCGCCTTTACTACCGCTCTAAATATCGCATCACTTTTCATCATGTCGTTGTATAGAGCGCCATGAGGTTTTATGTAACTGATGTCTGTGTATTGCGCCCGGCATAATGCTTGTAAAGCACCAACCTGATATATAACCATGTTCGTAATTTCATCACCCGTCATGCTTATGCTTCGTCTGCCAAAGCCTTGTAGGTCGGCGTAACCTGGATGTGCGCCAATATCAACATCGTTGTCATTCGCTAGGGTGATAGTGTCGTGCATGACATTAGGGTCGGAGGCATGAAAACCACACGCGATGTTCGCCATATCAACATGGGGCATCACGTCTTCATCTGCGCCCATACTCCAAGAGCCAAAGCTCTCGCCCATATCACAGTTCAATGTAAGTTGCTGTTTATTCAATGTCATACGTTTTATTTCTACACAAGCAATGGGTTTACGATGCAGGAAAATGCATCTAGGTTCAGTGACTCACTTCATTCTTCTATCATGAAAACGAAGCTTTTTGAGCAGATAGCTGACGAAAAAGATCACGTTAGTCCATAAAGATGTTGCCGTTATTTGAGTTGATCCGAATTTTAAGGTATTTCGTTTCTTTTCCATCCAATTTTTGAGAATTTAAGGTTATTTTGCATTAGCATCGTGTTAATCTTGTCGCCCTTCATGGGTGATAGATTGCATAATGGTTCTTCTGTCATTTTTGTGGTTGTCTGCGACAGGAATATATATGTCATTACGAGCGAAGCTTATTTGGCCTCTTCTGGTCTTTTTAACGGCTATCTTTGTTATCTCAAAAGGTTGCACCTCGTATACTGTATACCAATCGTCTAAGCATGAACTGGTCGAGCAGACAAGAAAGCTGATTAACAATGTTTCTTTCTCAATTAAAGATGCGCTGACAACAAAGGACAAGCAAAAAGCTCAAACTATTCTCGCCAACTTTTTAAACCAGCCAAATGTAACGCGGGTCAAACTTTATGACCAAGATGACCAACCATTCGCTGTTATGGAGATAAGTGGGGCACTAGCACCCGTTCCAAGTCAAACCGAAAGAAGTAGGTTGCACGCTCTAGGCTATGCCTTATCAACCAAATTTCTTTATGTTCTAGAGCCGATTATCCATGATGGCTATGTCATTGGTAGCATGAGAGTTACGCTTTCTCATCGCCCAATTGTAGAAGCCATACAATCTTTACTTCAAGATGGCGCTTTACTTCTTCTGTTTCTGATCGCTGGTGGCACTGTTTTTTACATAAGTATCGAGAGGCTTGTTCTCAAGCCCGTTATGGAGCTTAGCCGCGTAATAGAGAATGTGACACACGGACGAAGCACGGAAAATCAAGCACGCTATTACGCCAACGATGAAATTGGAGAGCTCGCGAGATCTTTCAATCAAATGATGAACAGGTTAACAGTACGTGAGAAGCAGCGGCAACATTCACTAGACACACTAGAACAAAAGCGCGCATTTTCAGAAGAGGTTATCGAATCTGTTCAGCATGCATTAGTTATTACCGACAATTCCGGACGTGTTATTCATTGTAATACGGCGACCCAGCAAATATTTCAAAAAAAATTAGATGAGCTTAAATACGCCAATATTCGTGATCTAATTAAAACCAAAACACCGAATGAGCTGAGTCAGATCCTGAGTCGAGGCCTAGAGTGCGATGATATTCACCTCAAAAATGCAGATAACGAACAGCAGTTGAGCCTAACCAGTCGTCGCCTCTCGACACATGAATACTTACTGTTTTCGATTCAAGATATCACCGAAATTGAAGAAGCCATAAACCGGCAACGTGTTGCGGGACGTGTTTTTGAAAGCAGCCAAGATGGTCTCATTGTTCTTAATCATCGCGGTGTCATTACGATGGCAAACCCTGCCGTCACTAAGTTAGTCGGCTTAGAGGTGGATCAGCTTATTGGGAAGTCATTCATCCAAACGCTAAAGTGGCGCAAGTTACAGGAAATGATGCCTAGTATCATCGAGTCGATAGAAAATTATGGCGTTTGGCAAGGTGAAGTTATCGAGAAGAACCATATTGGTCAGTTTGTACCGATGTTTGCTCGAGTCAATCGTATCGTTAAGTGTGAAGACTATGGTTTCTATGATCTGGTTATTGTTCTTACCGACCTTTCCGGCGCAAAAGAGATGGAACGATTGGAGCATTTAGCTCATCACGATGCTTTAACGGGGTTAGCAAATCGATCTAAGTTCCATTTAGAGTTGGAACAACTAGTACAACGCTCTGGATACTTGCGTGACGAATTTGCAGTTTTGTACCTCGATCTGGATGGATTTAAAGAAGTTAACGATACCTACGGTCATGATGCAGGTGATGAAGTTTTGAAAAAAGTTTCCGAGCGTCTAACATCTGCGACGAGACATAGTGATTTAATCGCAAGACTTTCTGGTGATGAATTTGTCATGTTGGTTAATCCCGCCAATCAAAAAGTGGTCACCCGAATAGCAGAACAGTTGCTCGAGAGCATATGTGCTCCAATTGAGTACAAAGGTCACTTACTCAAAGTTGGCGTTAGTATCGGCGTAAAATTAGTCGGCGTAAATGAGCGCGATGCTACTCGAGTTTTAAAAAGTGCGGATACGGCAATGTATCAAGCAAAGAAAGCCGGGAAAGGCCAAGCAATATTAATGGGATGCGAATTACAAGAGACAGTTTAAATCGTAACGTCAAAGCTTTAAACTAACCCGATTCGCGTCAGAAGGAATAATAAAATGAAAGTACTCGTTACGGGTGGTATGGGTTATATCGGTAGTCATACGTGTATTCAAATGATCGAAGCTGGCATGACGCCAGTAATTCTAGACAACCTGTACAACAGTAAATCTACGGTATTAGATCGAATTGAAAAGGTATGTGGTGTAAAGCCAACCTTCATTCAAGCCGATATCAGAGACAAATTAGCGATGGTAGAAGCACTAAAGTCGCACAATATTGAAGCTGTTATCCATTTTGCAGGTTTAAAGGCCGTCGGTGAGTCTGTAGCAAAACCTCTAGAGTATTACGACAACAACGTTAATGGCACTTTAGTATTGGTTGATGCAATGCGCGAAGCCGGAGTTAAATCGTTGGTATTTAGTTCATCAGCGACTGTATACGGTGATCCTGCATCTGTACCCATCACTGAGGACTTTCCAACTAGCGCAACTAACCCATATGGTCGCAGCAAGTTAATGGTGGAAGAGTGTTTAACCGACTTCCAAAATGCGAACCCTGACTGGAGCATTACACTTCTTCGTTACTTTAACCCGGTAGGTTCACATCCAACAGGCGAGCTAGGTGAAGATCCTCAAGGTATTCCAAACAACTTAATGCCGTTTGTTTCTCAAGTTGCGGTAGGGCGAAGAGAGTTCCTTTCTGTGTTTGGTAGTGATTATCCGACCAAAGATGGCACAGGCGTACGTGATTATATTCATGTAATGGACTTATCCGATGGTCACGTTGCTGCATTAGAAAAAGTAGGTAGCAAAGCTGGCCTTCATATCTATAACCTCGGTACTGGTAACGGCTACAGTGTACTGGACATGGTGAAAGCATTTGAAGCCGCAAGTGGTAAAGATGTCCCATACCAACTTGTTGAGCGTCGTCCAGGTGATATTGCAGAGTGTTGGGCGGATCCATCAAAAGCGATGAATGAGTTAGGTTGGAAAGCAACTCGCACTCTAGAAGAAATGACTGGCGATACATGGCGCTGGCAGTCTACTAACCCTCAAGGTTATCCAGACGCCTAATCTTTAATTTACATAATAGTAACAAAAAGGCGCGTGATTGCGTCTTTTTTGATCCAAATCGGAAAAAATCGTAAATTACTGGTTAAAAGGTAGCAAGTATATATAGAGCTGTTAAACTATGCCCGACTCTTAATTTGGGTTATAAATTTTCTCATAGCTATTGGGGTAGTTCATGGAACTCGGTCTGATCATCACTTTCATCATTGCAGCAGCAGTAATGGTGAAAAAAGAGATGGCAAAACAGTAAACTTTCATTTTTCATACTTTTCTTTACATTTTTGAAATGAAAGCCATAAAAGCAAAGCCAGCATTACGCTGGCTTTTGTGTTTTTAAGGTTTAGAACTCGTATTTAACACTAATGTTGTAATTACGCTCAGCTTGCGTTTTGTCTCGACTTAACTCAGTCTTACCGCGAACATCGTTCCAAAGATGGTATTCTTCATTCGTTAGATTCATAACACCAGCACGAATGGTTATATCTTTCATTGGTTTGTAGTACGCCGTTAAGTCAACGATTGTCGCAGACGGCAAAGCAACTTGGTCTTTGATTCCGCCTTTATCACCATCAGAGTTGATATCACTGTTCGATTTCTTAGCTGTGTAGTTTACTTTTAGGCTTGTCCCCCAAAGTGCATTTGGTGAATCGTAATTTACAGCAGCCACGGCATTCCATGGGTTTACACTGTTCAAAGGATTACCATCACCATCTTCACCTTCTGTGTATGCTGCAACAAAGCGAGTTGTTACGCCTGATGGAAGACCGGCAATAGCATGCCAATCAAGACGGTTAGAGAGCTCAACCCCTTTAATGTTTGCTTCACTAATATTGATATTTGTGAATTCAGTTAAACCACCATTGTTTGATGACGTTTGCTCAATAAAGTCACTGTAATCACTGTAGTAGAACGCTACTTCAGTTGCCGACGCTGCAGTGTTATGACGGTAACCAAGCTCATAAGACAAACTCTTTTCAGATCCCAAATTTGGGTTAGGGCGGTTGGTATAGCCATGAGCCGGATTATCGTAGGTGTAGTAAAGCTCGTCGAACGATGGCGCTCGGAACCCTTGGCTCACTTGCGCGAAGATCGTGCCTGGTTGCGATATAGAGTAAGTTGCTCCTAAACGACCAGTTAATGCAGAGTCGCTAAACTTCTCGAATGACTCTTCAGAAGTATTTGAAGGATTAGTAGAGAAGTAATCGTAACGCACACCTGGAGTCAGAATTAGCTTGTCATTAAGAAGCGAAATTTCATCTTGCAAGAATAAACCAAAGCTTTCTTCTTTTGCATCCGGTGTGTAAACGTAAACAGTATCTGGCGTGCCAGGATCGGAATTAAACTCGCGATTGGTATTACTGATGTCACTATGTTTGTACGATATTCCGTAAACAATATAGTGATTTTGAATCTCTTTATCTAACTGAGTTTCGAATTCAAATTTGTCTTCAGTATATTCGTAATCTTTTTTCTGTTGGTTGTCACCACTAGGCGGTACGTAAGGTGGGTAACCAGGGCTGGCTTCGATAAAGCGATTAGAGACGCCGTTTTCTTCTTTACCAATCCATGTAAGCTTGGACGTGATCGTATCCGAGATAGCTGCATCTGCAAACCAAATGTGCTTGAGCCCAATGCGATTTTGCTTGGTTATGTCTTCAGCGTTGAAGTTTTTGTAACTTTTATGTGCTATCTCTGAGTCAGTCTCGTTGTAAATAACTTCTCCCAAGAACTCCAAGCGATGAGCGTCATTCAATTGAGATTGAAGTTTTACCAATAGATCGTTTTTGTAATAATCTTGGTTGTCCACAGAATAGTTATCGTAAGGCGCCTTAGAGAAATTTTGTAGCTCTGCACCATCACGGCGTGTAAAGGCTACAAGTGCTTCTGTACTACCGAAACGCTTTGCTAAAGCTACATGCTCACTAAAAGAGTTATCTTCCGATGAATAAGAGAGTTTAGCTTGACCACCAAAGTCTTTGCCATCTTTGAGGAAATCCTTCGGATCTTTTGTTTCGAATGCGACAACACCGCCAATTGCATCACTACCATGTAGGCTAGAAGCTGCTCCTTTAACAATTTCGACACTCTTTAGCATATCGGGGTCGACAGTAACGGCACTAGAATTGATAAACGAATATGGTCCACCGCTGAATACACCTGGTTGAGATGCACCGTCTATTAAGATTTTAACTCGTTTACCTTCCATCCCGCGAATGTTAATACTTTGGACGCCTTGGCGTTGAGTGCCATTAACAGTAACACCTGGCGTATACTCGAATAGATCATTCAAGTCCTTTACCATGTTTTCTTCGATGTCTTTCTCTGATACAACAGCAACAGAAGCAGCAACAGTGTTTATGGTTTGGTTGGTACGGGTGGCCGACACAACGACTTCTTCAAACTTAGAAGCTTCTTCCGCATAAGCAGTATGGGAAAGGGCAACTAAAATGGAGGCTGACAAAATTGATTTTTTATACATTGGCTTCAATACCTTAGATCCATAATAGGTAACAACACGCGGATATTAATGGATCTAAATGGTAATTACTATCATTACCATTGTCATTTATTGATTTGTATTGAATCTTCTTCTTAGGCTATTAGCATTCCTAGTCTTTAGTTATCAATATGTTATATAATTTGTCGTTAGTTCTTGATAAGTTCATCCAAATACAACGAATGTGATAAATGTCACATTAAGAGAGGCCATGTGCAGAGTCCAATTACGTTAGAAGCACTCCATATTCTAGATGCTATTGATCGAAGAGGGAGTTTTGCTGCTGCTGCGAATGAGTTAGACAGAGCCCCGTCATCGCTGAGCTATCAAATCCAGAAACTCGAGCAAGACTTAGACATTATTATCTTCGATCGCTCTGGTCACAAAGCCCATTTTACTGAAGCAGGTAAGCTTATTCTTGAAAGAGGAAGAGCCATTTTACAAGCCAGTGAAAAGTTAGTGAACGATGCAACGTTATTGGCGAATGGCTGGGAACTGGATATTACCATTGCCTTCGATGGCATTATTCCTATATCCAACTTTTTCCCGATGGTTGATGCGCTGGCCGAGGTCAGCTCAACTCGAGTCAGGCTGCAAGAGGAGATTCTGGCTGGTAGCTGGGAGTCGTTGAATACGGGGAGAGCTGATTTACTGATTTGCCCATCACTGGATACGCTTCCTCAAGAAGTTAAGTCAGAAAAAATTGGTAAAATGAGTATGTATTGGGTAGCTTCCGCTGATCACTATGTTCACAAGCGTAGTGGTAAGTTTGATGAAGCAGCGCGAGAAAAGTATCGGATCATTGCTATTGCAGATACCGCACGTGAGCAACCCGCGCTCTCAATTAATATTATTCAAAAACAGCCTCGCTTGACCGTCACCAACTTTACGGCAAAAGTAGAAGCGCTAACTGCAGGTTTAGGCATTGGTACATTACCAAGCCAAATTGCACAACCTCTTATTGATAGTGGTGTATTGAAACGAATCGAAGGCACTGAAGAACAGCCGATGGATATTATTTTGGCATGGCGCCGGAACACTATGGGTGAGGCAAAATCCTGGTGTATTCAGTACTTAAAAAAGAATTGGAAACTAAAGTAACAACGTAACTTTTACTTCTTAGATTCCCATTGATTATCGAATGTAAGAAGTAAAAGTCATCGCTAATGCTGCGCTTTTCAATTTAAAGGGAGCACCATATCTGCCGTACCGTCTGCAAACTGGACATCGATCTCAAACCCCAAGTTCTGAGCCAACATCAACATTCCTCTGTTTGTTGGCATGGTCATTCCAGACATTTGCTTTGTGCCTTTAATTTTGCAATAGCTGATTATTTTCTGCATCAGCACTTTGCCTAAACCTTTTCCTTTCAAATCTGAACGAACCAAAATAGCAAACTCAGCGTCACTATTGTCTGGTGTAATCAATGCGCGGGCTACCCCTATGATAGACGGTCCGTCAGTATTAAACGCTACCGCAACAAACGCCATTTCGCGGTCGTAGTCGATTTGAGTAAAGTTTGCCAAAGCCTCATGGTTGAACTCTCCAACTTCAGAAAAGAAACGTTTATAGAGATCTTCTTTCGATACGCTATTAATGAATTGAGCATGCAGCGGCTCATCCTCAGGCAAGATAGGGCGAAGCAGGATAGGTTGGCCATCTCGAAGCGTTACAGTTTCGACAAACTCTGCCGGGAAAGGGCGAATCGCTAGCCGTTTTTGGGCGTCTCCTTCGTATTTACACAGTGTGACATCTGCATCAAGGATAGTTAAATCGCTTCCGGACACTAGCACTGGATGGATATCCAGTTTTTGTATTTCTGGTAACTCAACTGCCATTTGGGAGATACGAACCAAGAACTTCGACAACTCAGTAATATCGAGCGCATCTTTGTGTTTCTGCAGGCGAATCTTTCCAGACTTTAGGGCAACAACGACAAGGTAGCGCGCAAGCGTCATGTTCAAAGGAGGAAGTGCAGCGACGGCATCTTGGGCGATATTCCACTCAGAGCCGCCTTGACCAAGCAAGATCACTGGTCCAAAGACTTTATCTACTGCAATACTAATCCGTAGCTCTTCAGCGCTGCCGAGCTTTGCCATCCCTTGTACCAACAGCCCATGTACATTGGCGGAAGGGTAGCTGAGCTTTACGGTATCTAAAATGGATAGCGCTGCGTTGGAAACTTCTCGACTGTTTCTTAAATTTAGAGCGACACCGTGAACATCCGATTTATGAGGAATGTCTGGAGAACGCAATTTAACCGCAACAGGATATCCAATATTTTCTGCCATATGAACGGCTTCAATGTCGTCAGATGCAATCCACGTAGGCAAAACGTTAAACCCGAACAGCTTAAATAATGGGCTGGTTTGATGCGTATCCAAGGTAACTGTGTTTTTATCCAGTAGTCGTTCGTTTACCCATTCTTTTGCTGAACTCACACTTCCAGAATGTAATGGCTCTGCCGTCGTTGGCGTTTCCATTAGTTGTTTCTGGTTTCGTCTGTATTCGACCAAGTGCATGTATGCTACAACCGCACTTTCAGGTGTTCTATAGGTTGGAATGCCTGCTTGAGTAAAGGCCAGTCGCGCTTCTCTCGACGTTTGTTCTCCTGACCAGTTGGTCAAGATATTAAAATGCTTATGCCGAGGGTGAGATTTGATGGCATTAATAACGACTTGAGCAGTTTCAAGAGGATCAGAAACAGCAGAAGGACTATGCATAATCAATATCGCATCTGCACAGTCGTTATTCATCAGTGCGTTAATGGTATCAATATAGCGTTTTTGGGTTGCGTCACCAGACAGATCAATTGGATTTCGAGCACGCCAGTTGGATGGAAGTACTGCTTGTAATTGCTCAATGGAAGCGTCATCAAGCGTTGCGAGTTGGCCACCACGTTCAATCAAAGTATCAACGGACATAACAGCAGGGCCGCCGCCATTGGTGATGATCGCTAAACGCTCTCCACGAAGTGGCACAGAATGCGTGAGTGTTTCTACCGCGGCAAAAAGCTCATGCGTATTGCTGACTCGTAACATACCAGTTCTGCGAATAGCAGAATCGTAAATTACGTCAAGTGTATCTCCGTCTTGCTGCTCAAAAGTATTCATCTCTTTAGAGCGGCCCGCTTTTAGCACCAATATACGTCGGTTACGTGAAGCGGCGCGCGCAGCAGACATAAATCGGCGAGCGTCTTGGATATTATCAACATAAAGCAGAATAGCTTCAGTGTTTCCATCCATACTCAAATAGTCGAGCAAATCTGCAAAATCGATATCTTGTCCGCGCCCAATCGAAATGAACGAAGAAAAACCAATGTTCTTATCATTTGCCCAGTCTAAAACCGTGGTACAAACCGCCGCGGATTGTGAGATGAAAGCAATTTTTCCGGGTTTAGCTGCAACAGGGGAAAACGTGCAGTTAAAATTGTGCCAAGGAAGGATGATACCTAAGCTGTTTGGGCCTAAGACTCGAATGTTCAATGATGAGATATCTAAAGGATTAGGGTCATCAGAGATAACAATCGCAAACGGTGTGCCTCTCTCATCTAGCTCTTTAAGCAATTGCTCGTTACGTGAAACGTTCGTACACAAAATTGCAATATCTGGCGTATAGGGCAGGGAAGCTACATCAGGGTAAGCGATCACGCCAGATACGGCTTTATATCGCGGCGTTACTGGCATAATCGCGCCACCAAATCCACTTTGTAGAAGGTTGCGTATCACAACATGTCCTGCTCGCAATGCTTTTTGAGATGCCCCAATAACGGCCACAGAGTTGGGTTTAAAGAGTTTATGTAATTTATTCATGCTGACTCCTGGCCGTTTGTAAGTCACGTTGGCTTCTCGGTTTCATATCAATCATAAACGAATAATTTACTGATAAAACATCTTCAGACCAGACATTGCAGAAAATGTGTACGATGCTTATGGAGTTTGTGTTATTCATCACATCAAAATCACAGATTATTGTATTTGATGCTTGATAAACGGCCCTGCTATCGGCATGATTTATCGTAATATTTATCCAGAGCATTTGTTACTTCATGAAAAAAATCGCAATCATCGGCTTGTCAGTTCTGCTTTCTGCTTGTGCATCTGAAACTTACATCACGGATGTGACCTCAGAAAGTTACCGAGAGGACTACAAATCAGATCGTATCTCTAAACCAATTATGGCGTCTGAAAACGCTGTAGTAGAAAAAGACGTACAACCAACTGTTGTGAAAATGACGGCAAAGCCTGAAGAGAAGAAAGTAGTCAAGCTAACGCCAAAAGAGCAGGCGAAGCCAGTTAAGATCGTACCACCAAGTAAAAAGCAAGCTGGCATTCAACGATTCGGCTATACCATTCAAGTCGCAGCTGTGGGTAGCCAAGCGAAAGTCGATCAGTTTGCAAATAAGCTGCCACAGAACGGTCAGCCAATTTGGGAAAACTACAAAGTTGTAAACGGTACTAAGTGGTTCTCAGTTTTGTACGGAGACTACGCAACAAGCGCAGAAGCCAAGCAAGCGATTTCGACTTTGCCAGCTCAATTTCAGCAGTTAAGGCCATTTGTTAAAAGCATTGATGCAATCAAAAACTCAGCTTACCCAACGCTTAACAAATTAAATTAACATATCAAATAAGGGAGCGAATAGCTCCCTTATTTATTTGCTCAAATCCTATTCGAACAACATTCCTCACATTAAAATTACTGTACGTCACACTTCAAAGGTTTATCATAATAAATAGTATCTTTTGTAGGTCACGGAAAGATGGATTCATGATTAAAAATATTCTTTTACTATGCGGCGGTGGCTCTTCTGAGCACGAGATTTCATTATTGTCTGCAAATTTTGTCGAACAACAACTAAATCTTATTGAAGACGTTCACGTTACACGCGTAGAAATAAAAAACGAAGGTTGGATGACCAACCAAGGTGAGTTGGTTTACTTGGATCTCAATACCAAGCAGTTGTGCTCAAGTGAATCTAATCAAACCATTGATTTCATCGTGCCTTGTATACATGGTTTTCCTGGCGAAACAGGCGACATTCAATCTCTGTTTGAAATCGCAGGTATTCCTTATCTTGGCTGCGGGCCAGAAGCGAGTAGCAATAGTTTCAATAAAATCACATCTAAGCTTTGGTACGACGCTATCGGCATACCCAATACGCCATACTTATTCTTAACGCGAAACGATGAAGAAGCTCACGTTCAAGCTCATAAAGCCTTTGAAAAGTGGGGAAAAGTTTTTGTTAAAGCCGCTCGCCAAGGCTCTTCCGTTGGCTGTTACAGTGTCACAGAAAAAGACAAGCTTTCTAATGCAGTAAATGATGCTTTTGGGTTTTCTGACCAAGTGTTGGTTGAGAAAGCAGTAAAACCTCGAGAACTTGAAGTTGCTGCATATGAGATGAATGGCCAACTACATATCACTAAGCCAGGCGAGGTCATCGCGCCTGATGGTGCTTTTTACTCGTACGATGAAAAGTACAGCAGTTCAAGTCACTCGCTCACAGAAGTTGAGGCGAAGAATCTAACTCAAATACAATTAGATTCCATCCAACACGCGTCTGAGACGGTATTTAAACAAATGAATCTTCGTCATTTATCTCGTATCGACTTTTTCCTAACGGAAGATGATGAGATTTACTTAAACGAAGTAAACACATTTCCAGGAATGACTCCGATCTCAATGTTCCCTAAAATGCTTCAAAACAACGGGCACAAATTTCATGAGTTCTTGGAAGATTGTATAAACAGTGCAAAGTGATTAACGTTATCGAGACGCGTTTTATGATACAAGTTGTTTTCTAGAGCAAGGTTTATTCAAGCCGTATTTGAATATTGCTCAGTAGCAATTATGATTATATCAACGCATTAAACAGATGACTCAGTGGTATGGCGATTTCAAATTATAGAGGTTTTAACCTGCAGTCAGTCGGATCAGATGGCAGTGTTTGGAAGGTTAAAATCAAGAACCACGTCTTACAGGGAAGTTTGACGGCGGTAAAGAAAAGCATTGATTGGTGGTGTGACACCGCATCGATTATTGATCCCAAAGAGTTTGCTTCACTCGGACAGAGAGTGCAGCAAACAGGTGTTGCAAAATCAGAGGTCTTTAACGGCTATACTATTCAAAATGATACAGGCCAACCTAACTCTTGGTACTGTATGTTTAATGGTAAACTGATTAAGGGCAGTAAAGCCGCTATTCAACGCCATATCGAAGCTTATTTGGTTGCAAAGCAAAAAGCGATGCAAGCTCAACAACAAAAGAAACAATAGAATGACTCTGGTATATTCAACAGAAACCGGTCGAATTAAACCGGAAGAAGAAAAAGTATCTCGCCCTAAAGGCGATGGTGTTGTTCGGATTCAGCGCCAAACGAAAGGCCGTAAAGGTAAAGGCGTATGCATTGTTACAGGTTTAGACTTGGATGATGCACCTTTAAAGTTATTAGCGGCAGAACTCAAAAAAGTCTGTGGCTGTGGTGGCTCTGTAAAAGATGGCAATATCGAGATTCAAGGTGATGCTAGAGACAAGATCAAGGCACATCTTGAAAAGAAAGGCATGACAGTCAAATTAGCCGGTGGCTAATTTAATATTTCCAGTAAACAAAAATGGCGTCTAAAGAAATAGACGCCATTTTTTATAAGTTGCTAATTGAAGAGCAAGCAATCGTAGATTGATAGATCGATATTAGCTATTTTATGGTAAATAACCATTATGTTTAATGCTCACCGTAAGGCCCTTAAATTTAAAATCTGCAGGGGAATAGGAGCATACTCAGACAACATTTAGCGTACGGCTATATGTGATTTAACATAATATACATAATACGAACTTAAGAGTTAGAAGATTAGCATTGGTGAAGTCAGTTTAGTTACACCGTATTTGGCTGTTGCTGCTTTGCAAGCCTCATCAGCTGTCTTGTATGGACCGTGAACTTCGATTTCACCACAGCGACAACTTGAACTGTATCTTTGGTTACGTCCGACACCATGCACGTTGGTTTTGCATCTTGCTCATTCAATATAAATCAACATGGATACGCGTTTGCTTGACCCTAACGTGTAAGTACTAGATTATCTTTATAGGAACAAGGAATCTAACAGGTGTAAACTCTCTACTTTTCAATCTATACCTAGATCTTTCTTCATATGCTCACTCAACTCGTTAGTGGTTCTTACATTAATCTTATGTTTGCAATGATGGATTCTCAGCTCTTCACCAAATAATTTTACTAGTGATTTGGTATACAAAGTACTAATATTATTTATTATTCTATACAATGTATCTTTCTGATAAACAGATCTTTTCGAATTTTGTATTGCAGTCTTCATATTTTAATATCCTTACACGCTTAACTTTATAATTTAAAAAATCAATTTCAACTTTTATTATTACTTTTTCCGATATGTAATGAGTCATTATCAATGATGCACAATCAACAATTAAATCACCCGAATCCAACTTAGTAATTTCACGAGACAAACTTTCTATTTTTAAATCTTTATTTTCTATATTTAATCCGATTGAGTTAATTCCTTCAGGATATCGGTTTAACTTAATATCCAATATGGTTTTATTAAGATAGTAGTCTGCCATTATTTCATGGCGGCTTTTAAATATCATTGTCCCCCTCCGATGATGCAAGTTATACTTTCCCACCAGTTAAAAGACAATGTGACTCAGAGTTGCAAAAAGGTAACAATCATGGAATTGATGAACAATGAGCTGATCTGCTTTGCAGCCATTTGTAAACGCCTCTCTCTTACAGATGCATCAAAAGAACTTGGAAAGTCTAAAGCTCAAGTCAGCAGGCAGCTAGCAGCATTAGATAAACAACTTGGCGTAACACTCGTCCACAGAACAACAAGGAAACTCGTTTTAACTGATCATGGCGAAAGCATTAGAGAGCTTGCTATCAAGACGCTAGAGAGTTTGCACGAGTTAAATTACAGAGCTAGCTCGTTGAGTGAATGCATTGATGGAAAGTTTAAAATCACAATGCCCAACTCTATAGCCTCTTCTATTTTTGGTTCTGTTCTTAAAGACTTAAAAGAACGATATCCAAAAGTTGATTTTGAAATATCGTCAAGTAACAATGTAGAAAATTTATTAGAAAGCAATGTAGATTTAGCGATTAGGCTTAATAATGTTATTGATGACACTCTTATTGCACATAAACTTGGTGATTATAGTGATGTTTTGATATCTAGGGTAAGTAATGCCAACCACAAAACACTATTAATCTACAAACATCATTCGAATAAGGAATCAATTAAAAGTCAATATACTGATGTTATCGAAGTTGATAACACCTCTATTTTAATAAACTTTGTTTCTGAGGGAGTTGGGGTTGGTGTCATTCCAAACTATCTTGTTAAAAGTAACTATATAGACAAAAACATCCGAATATCGCAAACTTTTGATATAGAACGTTCCATGTATATTGCCTACCCTTATCAAAACCCTTTGCCAAGAAAGCTAGCCGAGATATCTACTTTTATTAGGTCTGAGTTATCACAAGTATTGAAGAGTGAGTCATTTTAGGGCGGTTGTTCAGATTTAGAATTTTGCGTTGTCTACTCAACTAGGCCTAACGCTAATCTTTGTAACATATTGTTTCAGCGGTATTTATTAACACCCCCATCTTTATGCTTGCTATCACAATGTGAGATGCTCTGCCGTCTTGTTATCAAGGTTTTGCGTGGAATAAATCACGTGGGGTAAACGATAGATTGACTTACATTAAAATTTTCATCAAAAGCAACTTTATATAAAATTGATTTCATACCAATCTGTGTGTATCTTCTACCCATATCCCCACAATAACCAAGGAGAATGCCATGGATAAGCTACTCGCGTCTGCATTAGAAATTAAGCAGCGAACTATGGTGACTGGCTTTTTTGCTAGAAATGGATTCAAAATCGCTATGACCGATTTTGATGATGTCACTTTTGAGCGAGAAGGCGTGCAAGTTAACGTACATTTTGATCTGCAGTCAAACGCGGAGTCTGCATCTGTTTTATCTCATGAGGCATCAATCATTCCTGGCTAAAAACTTTTATTATCACCGATACACCAAGCCGAACATAAAAGTTCGGCTTTTTAGTGACAAAAAATGATGAGTGCGAACAAGAGTTGTCGATCACTCGTCTAAATAGACGATTAATAAATCAGCTTCAACTTCGTTCACAACCTTTGGTATCGATGAAAAAAAGCGACTCAATAAGTTGTGATGATGACCACAGACAACTAAATCTATCCCCTCTTTTTTGACGATTCCCGATAGTTTTATATGAAGATCGCCGATTACTACCATGGTCTCGTTTACTGGGCATAAGCATTTATCAGCGAGCTCTTGCAGCCTTCTTTCCAATTCTTGCTCTTCCTTCGCTTCCATGACTATGCGATCAACATCTACGTAAACAAATGAGAGTTTGCTGCTTGAGTTATCCGCTTGCATTATTGCTTTTTCGATAACGGCTTGGCTAGATTTAGATAAGTCGACAGCAACCAAAACGTGCTTGTAACCCATCATTCCTCCCTTGGTTAGTTTTTGTTCTCATATTAAGTCTAGTCCACATAGAGCGAACACAACATCAAAACTACTGCTACATGATAGTTAAAGGAGTTTAGTGTAAAACAGGCAAATAGTTTTCATTGCAACCTTGTTGCTTCCTCTCATCCAAAGATCAACGATGTTTTTCCAATTTCTTCTCTAATTATCGGACTATTTAACAGGAAGGACGTCAGGAAACGTTACGTTGTAATAGGCGTTACTGCTCTTGATTTCTACTACTCTTGAGGTTTCATATTACCCACTTCAACGTCGTCTAGTTTAGTAAAACTACTTTAGGTTAAGCGTGTTCAATATGTAATGCTCCGCTCAAATCCAGGAGACGTATTTCGGCTAAAAAAGCAGCTAAATAAGATGAACTTCCGATTCATCTATTACATATGTCTGCGAGTGCTTACTGTTCTTATATCGCGTATTTAATAAGTCTAGTTTAATTACCGTTATAAGTTACGGTGTATCTTTTTTCTTTTTTCAGCATAATCCTCTACCTGGGAACG
This sequence comes from Vibrio sp. 704, assembly GCF_033339295.1. NCBI lineage: Bacteria > Pseudomonadati > Pseudomonadota > Gammaproteobacteria > Vibrionales > Vibrionaceae > Vibrio > Vibrio sp. 704. The sequence goes on from NZ_JAWOUH010000001.1 coordinate 626,969, forward strand.
AAGTCCTCTCGCACTTTGTAATTAAATTACAAGATTAATCGCAACCAATATGGTCGGCAGATTAAATGCCCGAGGTAAAGAATTGATATTATTGAGTTTAATTTATGAGTTCTTTAAAAAATGCCTAATTACCTGTGCTACGAAAACTAAGGTTAACACGATTAGGTAAAATTTTACTAACTCGCTATTTAGTCTTAAAGGCAATTGAACAAGATTAAAATCATAGAGGTTTAGTAAATTGTAGTTACAGCGTAACTAGGGTGGTGTTTGGGAATGTAAAGGAATTGAAAATAGAAAGGCAAAAAAAACAGGGCGTATGCCCTGTCCATGAATTGATTAGTTTTGTTGCTGTTGTTTTTCTGCGTACTCAGAACGAATCCGTTCGGCAACAATTTTGATAGCTTCTGCAGTACTTGTGCCCTTCGCCATCAATTCTTGAATTCTCTCTACAGCTTGTTGTTGCTCTTGGTGAGATAGAGGGGGTAAATCGTCAAACATAAAAAGCTCCTCATTTTGAGGAGCTGACTATAACGATTCAATTAATAGGTAGCAAGGAAATTAATGGATGCACCCATAGCGTTCTCGTTTGTGTACTGAGCTGCGATATCCAATTCGAACAACTTAAGTGGAGACAACCCGATACCAGCAGTAATGGTTCCTTCGTCCTTACTTCGAGCTAAGTTCTTCATATACCCTGCTCGTAATGCCATTTGACGCAAAATATCAAATTCAATACCAGCTCGAATCATTTGCGTATTATCATCAAAGGATGAAAAACGTTTTTCTTCGTTAAGATCGTAGTCAACACTCATCGTAAAGTAATCGGCAACAATCCCTGCCCCAACGGTGTATACAGGACGCATGCTATATTCGTATGATTTTATCGTATCGCTGCCATATTGGAATGATTTTGTTTTAACGTCTCTTCCGATCAAATTTTTCGCTGAAATACCGAGACGATATGGGCCAAAGAACCAAAGTGCGCCTGCGTCTAAGTTAAACATCGTTTCCGCGGTCTCATTTTCACGTAAGTCTTTAGTATCAAAATTCTGAAAACTCGTGGCGTATGAGTATGTGTATATACGCTGAAGTTTAGGAGTAACACCAAAAGAAAGGTGTTGGTTCATGAAATTAGTGTATTTAGCAAGTGAAATACCAGCTTCAGCCACGCCAATAGAAACACCTTGTACATAGCTATCATCTAATGGATTAGTACCTGAGGTATCAACATTTGGTTGTACGAATGATTCAGTGTATAGCTTACCGTATGCAGTTGCAGATAAGAATTTGTTGGGGATACCAATGGCAACGACACCACCAAGATCAAAGTCTGTCTTTTTCCCATCGATAGCATCCATCGATTTTTTGATTTCATCGACGTCTGTCAATTTGCTGATGCGTTCGATTTCATCAACTAGATCATATTGATCATCGTAGCTGCCACCAAAACTTGGCACGATCATTCCTGCATCGTCATTTCGGCGATAAATCGCAGTAAGAGCGGGGTTGAAAAAAGGCGCAGTTAGATAAGTTGCTGATACGGTACCAACGCCCCCCATTGCATCACTACGAGCCTCTATCGCATAAGTAGCAGCAGAAGCAGCATTAGCGAAAAGAATAGTAGCAACAGAAGTGGCAAGAATTTTATATTTGTTTTTCATACTACACTTGTGATTTTAGTTCGTCCTGAACCTTTATCGGCACAAGTAGTATTTCTTTAACTATTCTTCCTGGGAAAGATCATAGGTTCGGCTAATAGTTTGAGCCTGCTCAACAATTATATCGCCCTGCCAACGGCGACTATTGATACTTACCGCCAATACGTATCTATCGTTTGGGACACCCGCTAGCTCCAATGAATTTGGATAGTTAGACTCGTAAGTCTTTTTCCACATTTGCTCGTACTGGCCATCAATGTAGTCATACAAACCGACTTCAAGTTGCGGTAATGGACAATGGGGATTACGAAGTGCGCTCTTTTCTACTTTCCAATTCTCTTTAGATGTCCAACGAACATATTGAGAAGAGTTTGAATCTCCAAGTATTACCCAAGTTCGATACTCTTGTTTATCAGTAGAAACAACGGTTAAGTGATATAAACCAGCTTCAAGTTTACCTGTTAAGTTATAGCGTTTCGAGTAGCTACGCTCGTTGGCAAGTTCTGTCCCGCTCGGCTGTTGTTCATAGCTGAATGAACTGTCCGCGGATATAGAATCATCCACCCATCGATTAAATGAAATATTTTCGATGTCAGTTGTAGCTCTTAGCTTGATTACCAATCTAAATGTATCTCGCCCAGGGCTTTGAATAGTCTGACGAATAACGTTCACACCACTTATCCAATCAGGCAGCGTTACACCAGTGAGAGCCTTGCCACAATTTTTAGATAGTGACTGACCAAGAAGATCATTAAGGTGAGGAGTCAAATCTTTACTTGGTTCCGTTTGCCAGAGTTCAACAAGAGAGTTGAACATACCCGCAAGATCATCTTCAAGTAAGTGTTGATGTGCCTGTGTTAAAGGCGTGTTAGTTTGAAACCAGTCCATCGCATGGACTGGTTTCACTAACGCTAATGAGACAACTACAGGGAGTAGTATTTTCATTACGACTTATGCTTTCATCTTGTAGCCAACACCACGAAGTGTTTCAATTTCCAGTCCTGGCAGTTTTTGACGAAGCTGTAGTACATGTGTATCAACCGTACGTGTTGTCGGGAAATGATTGTAACCCCAAACGTGGTCAAGTAGCTCATCACGAGTAAACACGCGACCTAAGTTTGACGCCAAAAATAGCAGCAAATCAAACTCTGTTCGAGTAAGCGTAATTAGCTCGTCTTTATAAGTCACTTCACGAGTCGAGCGGTCAATCTCTAAGTCTTTTGTAATCACTTTATCAGCGTTGCTTTGTTCTGCTGAATCCGGTGCTCGTAGCTGTGCACGGATTCTCGCAAAAAGCTCCGCTTCAGCAAAAGGCTTTGTTAAGTAGTCGTTCGCGCCGGAATCAAGGCCTGCAACTTTATCTTTTACGGTAACAAGTGCCGTTAACAAGATAACTGGTACGTCTTTAATCTGTTTCCATTCTGGGAGACATTGTACAGAGTCACCATCTGGGAGTTGGCGATCGAGAATTACCAAGTCAGCTTTTTTCCATTGTGGCTCTACGTCTGCAATACGCTCCACATGTAAACACTCATATCCTGCTTGTTCCAGGCTTACTAACAGGCCGTCAGCCAAGTTTTTATCGTCCTCAACGAGAAGCAGTGTCTGTTTCACAAGGTATCTCCAATATAAAAGTTGTAGGTGGTCCCATTAAGGACATTTTTCCGCCCATGCGGCCTACCATAGATTCAACGATTGTTAATCCAAGTCCTAACCCGCTCTTACTTACGAACGGTTTCTTCAAATTTGCCCAATCTTTAGCCGTTAGGCCTCCTGCATCTCGGACTTGGAATACTATTTTTTCTTCACTAGTTGAGACATCCAATTCAACCGGTGCGACACCGTACTTAAGCGCATTACGAAGCAAGTTATCGATACAAGTTCCTAACCAGTACACATTAACTTTAGCAGCCACATCTTCATTGATGTTAAAAAGCACGGCACTATCAAATTCTTCTTCGATCTTAAATTCTAACCAATCTGCAACGGATGGTACCCAGTCTGTTGCAAGCATTTGGTTATCAGATTGCAAATAATCTTTACTCGCTTCTGCCAATTGACGCAGGCGGCGCGTATCTTCACACAATCTGCGGAATTCGTCATACACACTTTCAGGCAAATGCTCGAACTCTCGACGAAAGCCCTCAACCGTTAGTGACAGAGATGCAATCGGTGTTCTGAGCTCATGCGTTAAAATTTGCAACACGAGCATTCTACTACGTAGTTCTTCTCGCTTGCTATTCCAACGGTACACCGCCCAACCAATCACCAAAAGAATATTGGCGATTACCAGTATGATCATACTGATCCGCAAAACTTGCGAGTGATCTTCTACATCCCAACAAATATTGCCTCGTTTAACAAAGCAACTTTTGCTTTGAGACGCTAGAGCGTATGACAGACCCGCATTCGCTACGTTCTCTTGCCAGATATCTTTCTCGAAAACAAAGTAACGGTCACCACGTCTTAACCAAAGTTCGTTACCTTCAATAAACATGCTCGCGCCTGCAATCAAAGCATTAATGGCGTCGTCATCCATGTTTTTCAAGCTTTCTAGCAACTCATCCCCTTCCTCGTTATCACGCTCTTTTATATGCATGTACTGAGATAGTTTGGGTTTGAGTTCTGGATACTTATCCACATAACGTGCCGCATACGTCCCACCACCAGGGTGAATGAGACCACTACGCGAGAACCAACGAGGTGTCAGCTGCGTCCCTTTACAAATCGCCCTTGTAAATACTAAAGGCTCAGTAATTAAAGGACTTAATGGTAATTTGCCACGACAAGTATTCGCCAAGCTGTAAAGCTGTTGGATATCTTTTAACGGATAGTCAGACGTTTGCGGCAGAAGCGAATCTGGCGCAAGTAACTTGGTAGGATAATTTGATTGCAGAATACGAATATCGTACGACTTAAGAGCTACTTCATAGTTAAATAGCTCTGTAAACGTATCTATTCTTTCTGGTAGTGAATCGGAAAATGCAGGTGCCGAAAAAAGCGGCAATACAGTTGCAAAACCGAGCAAAAACTTTTTAATCAAACTGTTACCGTCACTTGTTACATTAGCCAAAACTATACATCAATCTACAAGCAATTGACATCTGCTAACAGAAGGATTTGCATTACTATAACATTGAAACGGAACAAAAAAGGGCCAGCGATTGCTGACCCTGTATAGTTTTAAATCAAGAATGGTTAAAGTGCTTTAAAAATAGACTCAACACTTTCTTTCGCATCACCAAATAGCATTAATGTATTTTCTTTGAAGAACAGTGGGTTCTGTACTCCTGCGTAACCAGTATTCATTGAGCGCTTGAATACCACTACGTTTTTCGCGTTCCATACCTCCAATACGGGCATACCAGCGATTGGGCTGTTCGGATCTTCCAGTGCGGCTGGGTTGACCGTATCGTTAGCACCGATAACCAATACGGTATCGGTTTCTGCAAAGTCATCATTGATTTCATCCATTTCAAGAACGATATCATACGGTACTTTTGCTTCAGCGAGTAACACATTCATATGCCCCGGTAGACGACCCGCTACTGGGTGAATCCCAAAGCGAACTTCAATACCTTGTGAACGAAGTACATCAGTAATTTCATGAACAGGGTATTGTGCCTGAGCTACTGCCATGCCATATCCTGGAGTGATGATTACTGATTTTGAGTTCTTCAACATCTCTGCAACTTCTTCAGCCGTTGTTTCACGATATTCGCCCTGCTCTTCGTCACCTGAAATCACTATCTCTTGACCAAAACCACCGGCAATAACACTGATAAACGAACGGTTCATTGCTTTACACATGATGTAAGAAAGAATCGCACCTGATGAACCTACCAAAGCACCTGTTACAATCAATAGATCATTTGCTAGCATGAAACCTGCTGCCGCTGCTGCCCAACCTGAGTATGAGTTCAACATAGAGACAACAACTGGCATATCTGCACCACCGATTGAAGCGACTAAATGGTAGCCGAATGCGAACGCGATCAAAGTCATCAAAATAAGAGCGAACATGCTGCCATCTGCTTTTACGAAGTAGATCATAAGAAGCGTAGAAATAACAACCGCTGCGAGGTTCATTTTGTGCTTATGAGGCAGGTTAAGTGGCGACGAAGAAATCACACCACGCAGCTTACCAAATGCGACAATTGAACCGGTGAAAGTTACGGCACCGATGAACACACCCAAGAATACTTCTACAAGGTGGATAACATGCTCAGCATGTGTTGCTGCTTCTGGCGCATCTAGGTAGCTGTTGTAGCCAACTAAAACCGCAGCTAAACCTACAAAGCTGTGTAGAATCGCAACCAGTTCTGGCATCTCGGTCATTTCTACTTTCTTCGCATAGAAAATACCGATCGCACCACCTATCGCCATCGCGATAATGATCCAACCAAAACCTTGCGCATCTGGGCTAAAGATCGTCGCTATCAGCGCGATCGTCATACCAGCGATACCGTAGTAGTTACCATTACGAGCAGACTCTTGCTTTGAAAGCCCCGCCAAACTCATGATGAAAAATAATGCAGCAACAATGTAAGCTGCTTGTACTAATCCTGCAGACATTGTGACTCCTATTTATCTTTGCGGAACATTTCAAGCATACGCTTGGTGACGGTGAAACCACCGAAGATATTGATACTCGCGATCAATACGGCAATAAAAGATAGGAATGAAACGACGCCATTACCTTGTCCAATTTGCAGTAATGCACCAACGACAATAATGCCAGAGATGGCATTCGTTACTGACATTAGTGGAGTATGAAGTGCATGGGTAACATTCCATACTACGTAGTATCCGACAACACACGCTAGAACAAATACAGTAAAGTGAGAAAGAAACGCTGCTGGAGCAACCGATGCAACCCATGCAAAGGCTCCAACAGCCGCTGCCACACCAATAATTTTCTTCGTTGGAGACGTAGGTTCTTCTACTTTAGGCTCTGGCTTTACAGGCTGTTCTTGTTTCACTTGCGGCTGAGCTGAAACCTGAATTGGTGGCGCTGGCCAAGTAACTTCACCTGCTTTCACCACGGTAACGCCACGGATAACAACATCTTCAAAATCAATATTGATGTTGCCATCTTTCTCTTTACACAGCAGTTTTAGAAGGTTGACAAGGTTTGTCGCGTAAAGCTGAGAAGATTGTGTTGGCAAACGACCAACCATGTCAGTGTAACCAACAATTTTTACGCCGTTATCCGTCATGATAACTTGGTCTTTCACTGTATATTCACAGTTACCGCCATTAGCAGCTGCCAAGTCGACAATTACACTGCCCGCTTTCATGCTGTCGACCATTTCTTTGGTGATCAACTTCGGCGCAGGTTTACCAGGGATGAGCGCGGTCGTAATAATGATATCAACATCTTTAGCTTGCTCTGCGTATAACTCTGCCGCTTTTTTGTTGAAGTCATCAGACATTTCTTTTGCGTAGCCATCCCCAGAGCCTGACTCTTCTTGAAAGTCAACGGTCAGGAACTCAGCGCCCATCGATTCAACTTGCTCTTTTACTTCTGGGCGGACGTCAAACGCACGGACAATGGCACCTAAGCTACCTGCAGCACCGATAGCCGCCAAGCCAGCGACGCCAGCACCCGCAACCAATACTTTCGCTGGAGGTACTTTACCGGCAGCCGTAATTTGACCTGTAAAGAAACGACCAAACTCATGAGCTGCCTCAACCACTGCACGATAACCAGCGATATTAGCCATCGAAGATAGCGCGTCTAAGGCTTGTGCACGTGAGATACGAGGAACGGAATCCATGGCAAGAACGTTAATGTTCTTACTTGAAAGTTGTTCCATCAACTCAGCATTTTGAGCCGGCCAAATAAAGCTAACCAGTGTTGCTCCATCTTGCAGTAACGCAATTTCGTCAATGCCTTGCTCATCATCCACAATTGGCGCATTAACTTTTAAAATAAGGCCAGATGCCCAAACTTCTTCACTAGAAACGATTTTCGCACCAGCTGCTTCATAAGCGGCATCATCGAAACTCGCTAGCACCCCCGCTTGGGATTCAATCGCGACATCGAATCCCAATTTTATTAACTGCTCAACCGACTTCGGCGATGCAGCCACTCGCGATTCACCCGCGAGTATCTCTTTAGGTACACCGATTTGCAAAACGCATACTCCTTGTATACATATCAATAAATTAGTCCCAAAACAGAGCATCGCTCTACTCTAATTCTTTTTTATTTCTATCTGTTTACCACGCAAGACAATTGCAAACGAAAGATGATGTTTGGGGACACCCATTTGCGCAATAACACCTTGACTAACAGCCCTGTTATTATTCTGTTTGTATCGAACGCGTCTCATTACTTCAAGTGTTTTGTAATTTAAATACTAAATTTCATTACATATAACGCTAAGTAATGAATGATTGTCGCTCTGTGCTCGAAAAATAACAACGCAACACCGTACTAGACTGAGGTCTAACCAGGTAACGATTAAATACTGACTTAACAGAGATTTAAGCGTTAAAAAGAAAGAGCCACTAGCATATACACTAATGGCTCTTTTTAAGATGACTGGAATCAAATTGCAGTAAATTGCTAGTCGAAGATTTTATCGCCCATTTGATCAATAAACATTTGAGATTTCTTCAACATAAGGTCATTGGCATCTTGCTCTGAGCCAAGTAAATCGGAGCGAATAAACCGATGTGTTTTCACTTCATCATTGTCATGCTTTTCTATTCGACCAGCGATGCGATATTGTCCGCCCTCTGAAAGGCTCTCTGGGTAAATAAGGAAACCTTTATATTCAACTGGTTCGATATTTTTGGCTTCAACCGTTTTCTCACTACCACCAAACAAACGCGAAAAAAATCCCACGATTCCTCCTTGGGTCAGCTCACTAGTCAACTGAGCGACTCTTACTTAATATTAACGTTAAGGATCGGTTTTTCATACCAATCCAACTCTTTGTCATCATCATAACTAGTATGGGAAAAAATTACAGGCACATCATACTCTCGGTTCTTACGCCTGTCTTCTTTCACCATTTCTGCAGCGTTTTTCACCGCTATATCCGCGCTTTGCTTAAACTGGCTTAATTTTTGTTCAGGAAGTGAAGACAAAAAATCAATATCATAACGGATATAGACAGGCTTGAGCTGGATAAGCGCAAGGCAAGCAATATCGGCTAACTGTTCGTTGTCATACTGTTCTAAAAATTCGGGCAAACTGAGAACCTGACCTACTAATGTTTCCATGTAATTGTGCACATCTGAGCTTATCTGCATCTGTAAATCTCCTTTTTCCTATGAAATGAGTATAGCAACGACTTGTTTATAACAACTTATTGATTGCTCTTAATTTAATCAATCTCTCTCTTTTTGCGGTAATGTCTTCCAAAATACTTGGGAAAAGGAACAAATAGACGTATTCTTGCTAGTTCTCAAAGTTCGAAATTCAATAACGGATAAATATCCATATTGATAAAACGATTTACCTAACCAATTATATAGTCAACTATTTTCAGGCAGTTTGTAATAGATGTCCTCATCGTCAATGACTTCATCAGGCTTCAGATTCTTATTCCCTTTTTTGCTACTGGGCATAGTGAGTTCGGGCATGGACAGCATTATTCAGATGACTCAGGCAAACTGGGGCATTGCCGCAAACTTGCCGTACATACTATTAGGTTGTGCGCTACTCCTTTGTTATTCATTTAAGCAAGGCAGAGAGTCCATGGTGTGCTTGGCAATGTTGCTAGCCTATTTCGTGATACAGCACCGCCTACAAGTCCCGCTTCAAAGTGGTACCGCTTTACTTGAGCTAACCATTTTAGCCACGTTACTTCCTGTCTCGTTTCTTACGGTATTTTTGTTTAGTAAAGAAGGTTTTGACTCTAGAGCCATGTTGACTTACATCTTGATGTTAGCAATGTTCGTTCTTTGGTCTTATCTAACGCTAGCATATTACGTTGAAGGAGGGTTTGAACAATGGACAAGCGGTATTTTATTTATTGTACCGACGGTCTCTAAACTGCCTTTCATTCTTGTTTTATATTGCGTGGGTATTGTCTGTTTTCTTGGAATTCTTGTTTTAAAGAAGAATGAAATTATCCATGCGATGACCTACTCTGCCATGGTATTGGCGTCTGCGACGTTCATTTTCTTTGATGTGCAGTACATATCAAGCACCATGTTTACTCTAACAGGGCTGCTTATCATTATTTATGCCGCTTCCGCTAGCCATCAACTGGCTTTCACCGATAGCCTAACGCTGATTCCGAGCAGACGTGCACTTGATCTCGATCTAAAACACATGGGTAAGAAGTTCACGATCGCAATGCTTGATGTTGACCATTTTAAAAAGTTTAACGACACCTACGGTCACGATACTGGTGATGACGTTCTAAAAATGGTCGCTTCGCGCCTCACTAAAACCCCAGGCGGCGCAAAAGTTTATCGATTTGGCGGAGAAGAATTTACCATCGTTTTTAAAGGCAAATACGCTGACGAATGTAAGAACTTTTTGGAAGAAGCTCGCAAATCGATTGCAGAATACGAGATGATATTACGCGATGAAGAATCTCGCCCTGAGAACCATAAACAAGGACAAAAACGTCGTGGTAGCAACAGCTCGAAAAGAAAGTCGGTTTTTGTTACCGCAAGTTTCGGAGTTGCTGATAGCCGGAATGGGCAAGCTCCTCTGGACGTCATTAAATTAGCGGACGAAGCACTTTACAAAGCGAAAAAGGCCGGACGTAACTGCATAAAGCTTCGTTAGACCCTCACCAATCGTGAAAGTTAACAAGCTTGTCCGGGTTTAAAACAAAACCGAACTTCCCCATCAGCATAATAACTGCACTCATCGTTGCCACTATCCCGATGTTATCTATCTAATCAAAGGTATAAGGTATACGCCCGATTGCGACATTCCGTTCGCACTGTTTTGCCTATCTTACTTTGAGTTAGCTTTAAAATAACCACCAAAAAGTGACAACGCAACAAAAGGAGTAATATTCATAAGATTTTGTTTTTAAAAAGAATTAACCACAGTATGTGTGTTTCTTCCCAAAGATTTTGATGTATATAGTGCTTTATCAACTGTCGCATACAAATCTGATTGCACTTCTTTCCCTGTCGGTTGAAAAACAAAAACACCCTGTGACACTGTCACTCTATTTGACACACTAGAATACTCATGTGGGTAATCGAGAAAATACATAGCCTCTTGTATACGCTCGGCTTCTCTTTCTGCTGTTTGAGTGTCGGTACACCCTAGCAACACGACAAACTCTTCTCCACCATATCGACCCACATATTCCCCAGAGCGACAAAACGTCGCCTTTAGTTGATTCGCAATCGCTTGCAAGCAACGGTCGCCTTCAATATGACCGTAATTATCATTAAACGGTTTAAAAAAATCGACGTCCAATAGAATCAAAGCCATTGGCATATTGTGACGGCCATGCCATGCAACCATCGATTCCAACTTATGGTCGATATAACGGCGGTTATAGAGTTTGGTTAGGCCATCTTCATTCGCTTGCTGAGTCAAAAGTTGATTAACTTGCTCCAATTGAGCTGTCGCTTGCTTAAGCTCTCGTCTCATATGAGCAATACGCTGCATTGCGATAAGTTTAGAGTTCAGTACCAGTTTATCTACCGGCTTAATTAAATAGTCATCACCGCCCGCGTCTATGGCTTTAGCAATCATTTCTGGCTCTTCGTGACTACTCAAGAAAATAATTGGGATCCAATCCGGAAACGTTTCTCTTATATGAAGAGAGACTTCAAAACCGTTCATATCTGGCATTGATATATCGAGTAACACCAGTTCCGGATCAAAACTCTCGTAGGTATTTAACGCCTCTAGTCCACTACCTACGGCTTTTACAATATGTCCAAGTTGCTTTAGACGAATAGCCAACTGCATCCTGTCTAGCTGAACATCGTCAACCAGAAGGATTCGCATCGATGTCCCTGTCGGTTGCATAACGCGTTCCATTTTTAATTATGTCTTTATTAAACATATACCATACTCATAGAGTTGTTGCATTCGACTCATAATTAAGTGCTATATTTTTGTTTGAATATCACGGAATCCATTGCATAAAGCAGTTAGACTGGACGTTACCCTATCTAATCATGGCCTGTGAGCAGAAGTTCAACAAACTCATTCACTTTGGTCATCTTGTGGATTAATGGGTATAGCTATTTGATGCATTTGGTATTAATATTCCCGCCTTTTTGTAATGAGAGACACACCATGTCAGAAGCAACTAACAGCGAAAGCAAAAAAATCGATCTAGCCAGCATTTCTCCAGAGCTACGTAAAGTTATCGAATTTGACGAAGTTCCAGAGCAAATGTTCGAAATGGTTACCTCTATCCATGAAGTGTCTGAAGAAGCGGTACGTGAATCATGGGACGAAATGCCAGCAAGTGCACAGAACATTCTAGACAACTTTGAACAGTTTCATGCTCTAGTTTCTGTAGGCCAAGCATTCGCTGGTATTAATGTGATGGAAGAGTTTCCGACTCTTAATCTGCCAGAAAACATGACAGATGAAGATAAAGAAGAATACCGTGCTCAACTACTTGATAATGTGCTTCACAACTGTGTGAAAGACATGGTTAAGCAACTTAAGAAAGCACGTCGTGACCCACTTCTTAAGCGTGAATTCAAAGAAGTATTCGCGAAGTAATTCCGACATTCTTCTAGTAACAAAGGCCGCACTTTGCGGCCTTTTTTGATCATGAAGCGTAAATCAGTCTAAACGGTTAATGAGGCGCTAGTGCCATATCTTTTTGTGTCACACTGACACCTTTAATTTGTGCAAAAACACGGCTACCAACTTTTAGGTTGAGATCATCAAGGGCCCACGGTGTGATCGTTGCCCACAAATAACATTTCTCGTCTAGCTTGAGTGATACATTAATACTCTGCTTGTCATCGGCTGCGTTAAACGCCTCGATGGAATCGACAATAGCAGGCAAAATATTTCGAATCGACGTCGCCTTGGGTTGCTCGAGCGTGATAGAAACGTCGTTGGCACGCACTTGCAAGCGTATTGGCGTGTCTGGTGTTCCGTCAATCTTTTGCACCCACAGGAATACATTAGGTGCAAGGCTGATACAAGTCAGTGCATAACGTTCATGATGTTCAGCAATCCGGCCTTCAAATAAGCTGCTTTGATCTGAGAAAGATTGCCATGGACGCATAGCATGAGAAGCCCACACTTCCTCAAGCTTACCTGAACTCGAAATTTTACCTTGGTCAATAATTGCAAGGTGCTGAGCAAGCCTTAAAATTTCCTGGAGACTGTGTGTGACATAGATAATAGGAATATTTACCTTCTCCGACAACTCCTCAAGAAAAGGCATTACCTCACGCTTTCTTGGCATATCGAGTGAGGCAAGTGGCTCATCCATCAAAAGCAAATTGGGTTTAGATAGCAATGCGCGCGCAATCGCAACACGTTGCTTTTCACCACCAGAAAGTGATACCGGAAAGCGCTTTAGTAACGGTTTGATAGACAAGAGTTCGGTGACTGCATCAAAATACTCGTCATCTTTTTCTTTAACGCCATACAACAAATTGCCTTGAACCGAATAGTGAGGAAACAAACGTGAATCCTGAAACACATAACCAATACCACGCTTGTGCGTTGGTAGGTTGATTCCCTGTTCACTGTCAAACAAAACATGCTCACCAACCGCAACATACCCTTGCCTTGGAGTGACCAATCCGCTGATGATGTTAATCAACGTCGTTTTACCTGCACCAGATCGTCCAAACAAGGCACTAATTCCGTTACAAGGTAACTTAAGTTTGATGTCGAAGTCAGTCTCACCAAGCATTTGTTTAAATTGGACTTTAATCGTCATTGCTTCGCACCCAATCTGCTTGCCGCTTTACGATTTAGCCATTCAGAGATCATTAATGTAGACAAGGCTAACGCGATAGAAATGATACACAGACGAGCCGCCTGCATTTCTGCACCTGGCGTTTCAATAAAGTTGTACATTGCCAGCGGAATCGTTTGGGTCTCACCCGGAATGTTAGAGACGAAACTGATCGTCGCCCCGAATTCGCCAAGACTACGAGCAAATGACAGCATCGTGCCCGTAATAATTCCGGGAATGGTCAGTGGTAACGTGACGGTGAGAAACACTTTTAAAGGAGAAGCGCCTAACGTAGAGGCTGCGTGCTCCAATTTAGGGTCGACGCTATCTAAGCTTAAGCGTACTGAACGAACCATCAAAGGCAAAGCCACGACAATACAAGCGACTACTGCCCCTTTCCAATTAAAGCTAAATACTACCCCTAAGTTTTCATAGAGCCACTTTCCAAGGAACCCTTGTCGTCCTAAAGAAATCAACAATAAATAGCCGATTACCACTGGCGGCAATACCAGTGGTAAATGAATTAAGCTATCGAGAATCGATTTACCAATGAACGTTTTTCGAGAAAGTAGCCAAGCAAGAAAAACGCCGAGAGGAATCAGCCAAAGTACTGCGTACGCGCCTACTTTGAGGCTTAACATTAAGGCTTGGTATTCCAGTTCTGTCACGCTTCGTTCCTATAATTGAAGGCCGGTTTATTGCTGAAAGCCATATTGAGCAAAAACGCGTGCGGCTTCGTCCGATTTTAGGTACTGGAAGAACTGCTCTGACTCAGTAGAATCATTCACAATTGCAGCCGGGTAAACAATAGCCGCATGCGTATCACTTGCAAATTCGCCGAGAATTTTGACTTTATCAGTTAACTGAGCATCGGTTTTGTAGACCACACCTAAAGGCGCTTCTCCACGTTCAACCAACGCCAAAGCTAAGCGCACATTCTTTGCTGGTGCGACGTGAGTTTGAACCGCTTTCCATACACCCAGTGTAGTCAATGACTCTTTCGCGTACATACCAGCAGGTACTGACGTCGGATTACCTAAAGCAAGACGATTTCCATGCAATGCCTTCTCCCATGCCTTTGCATCAGAAAAGTTAAATGAGGTTAATTCTGAAGACTGAGGAGCAATCAACACTAAGCTATTGCGCACTAGATTTGTGACATTGTCACGACAAATGACGTCTTTATCGACCAAATAATCCATCCATTTCGTGTTCGCAGAAATGAATACATCCGCTGGTGCGCCATTGATAATTTGTCGAGCGATAGAAGAAGAACCACCATAAACGGGAGTGATAGAAACGTCATACTTTTCTTCAAAGTTTTGCGCGATCTCGTTAATCGCATTCGTCATAGAAGAGGCTGCATACACTTTTAGGTTCGTTGCTGCGTTTGCTGAAAATGAAATGCTTAATACTACCGTAAGGCAAGCATACTGTTTCCATGCTTTCATAGAGATACTCCAATACAAGGCAAGCGAAAGAACAGGTTATTTAAATATAAAGTTCAATCAGTTAATGGGCTATTTAAACAAAAAATCAAGGCGCACATGTTGTTCTATCGCATCTGCGATGCGATTAATGCCTTGCTCCTTTAACTCTTCAAAGTCTTGTTGTTTGATTTGGGTGCCGTTTACCCATTCTGATACCAGGCTTAAGACATCTGCCTCGTCAAAGAACCCGTGAAGGTAGGTTCCCATGATTTGGCCACACTCGCTGATCGCCCCCTCCGCTTCACCGGAACTGAATGTAAGAGGTTGCAGGCCCCGTACTTCACTTCGCCCTACGTGGATTTCATAACCCTTTACATTGGCTGTTTTGCCGTTAAGAGAAAGCTGTGCTTGTGTGTTTGTAAGCTGTTTGCTGTTAGTTAGTGTCGTAGTGATATCAAGCAAGCCAAGTCCTTCTCTTTGACCTGGTTGGCCTTCGACGCCGTTTGGATCATCAATCAAGTTTCCAAGCATCTGGTAGCCGCCACAGATACCAATCACTTTTCCACCAAGACGAATATGACGCAAGATATCTTTATCCCACCCCTGGCTTCTTAGATAATCCAGATCGTCTCTCACTGATTTGGTCCCAGGCAAAATAACCAGGTCGGCTTTATCTATTTTTTCGCCTTTACCTACATAACGTAGATTGATGTCTGGATTCAATCGCAGCACATCAAAATCAGTATGATTACTAATCCGGGTTAAAACAGGCACAACAACATTCAGTTTTACCTCAGAGTGCAACTCTTGCTGCGCAGTGATCGCGTCTTCTGCTTCTAAATTCAAACCATGGAGAAAAGGAAGTACACCAAGTACAGGTTTACCTGTTTTTTCTTCTAGCCAATCGAGGCCCGATTGCAATAAACGAATATCACCTCGAAAACGGTTGATAACAAATCCTTTTACTCGCGCTTGTTCAGATTCAGAAAGTAGCGCAAGTGTTCCGTACAAATGTGCAAACACTCCACCACGATCAATATCAGCAACAATGATCACTGGTACATCAGCGGCCTCAGCAAAACCCATGTTTGCAATATCGCCTTCTCGTAAATTGATTTCAGCAGGACTCCCCGCGCCCTCGATAATGATCGAATCAAATTCTTGAGTCAGACGAGAGAAGGAATCTAACACCGTATCCATCGCCACTTTCTTGTAATCATGAAAGCCAGCCGCATCCATATTGGAAATCGCCTTACCCTGCAAAATGATCTGAGCACCTGTATCACTGTTAGGTTTAATTAAAACCGGATTCATATGTACAGTTGGCTCAATATTACACGCCTGTGCCTGAACGGCCTGTGCTCGACCTATTTCACCGCCATCTTTGGTTACCGCACTATTTAGTGCCATGTTTTGTGGCTTAAATGGGGCAACATTTATCCCTTTTCGTGCTAATACACGGCATAAACCTGCCACAAGGACACTTTTTCCGGCATCCGAAGTGGTGCCTTGAACCATTAAAGATGGGATCGCTGATTTCATGAATGTTTGTAAGGAATAGAGGAAGATGAACAATCATAACGTCATCGTCCCCACTTACTCAAGCAAATGAATAGAATATGAATGTTGAAATCATCATTGGTTCAAACAAGCCCTGTTTTAATGACCCCATCAAAACAAACCGATGAGGATGTAACATGAAAAAGAATACAATTATCGCAACAATCGCCGCCTTAGCTATTGCTCCTTCTATCGCGTTCGCGAAAGATAACGCTCAAAACCAATCAAACTTGCAGTTTAACGGTCCTGTCACTGTGGAAAAATTGGATGCCTTGCTAAACGACTCCAATATGTTTACTGAAAAAGATGTGGTCGTTGAAGGTAACTTATTGCGTCAAGTTCGCGCGGATAAGTTTGTCTTTAGCGATGGTTCCGGTGAAGTGATGGTCGAACTCGATGACGATATTCAGCTAAATACTCCGATTGATCACACGACTAAAGTCCGTCTGTTTGGCGAATTTGAAGGCGGGAACAAACCAGAGATTGAAGTCGAACAACTCGTGGTCATGTAAAACAAACCCCGATTGTTGTGCATATCAACATGATGTAGTGACGATTACAGCTAAATAGTGACGGCAAGCACTTAAAATGATAGCTTTATCAATCTTGGTCTGCTTTTTGCAGACCATTTTTTTGTTCATTTTAATCATCTTGCCCGGAGACACCATGCTAGGTAAAGCTCTAAAGGTTGCAGCCTTTGGTTTGTGTGCTATTTTGCCACTTTCCGCACACGCAAATAATTTCAACTACAACACGATGGAATTTCGCATGGGCACTAGCCCTGGTACATTTGGTGGCGAGTTCAATACCTACTTTACAGAGAATACCCATTTCATTGCTCGCGCAGACAGTGAATTCAGCGGAGACTGGGACATTGCTGGTGGTATAGGCTTTAATGGGCCAGCAGGCCAATTTGCAGATATTTATGGCCAAATGTTGGTACACAACATTAAAGAGAACGGCAGTGATAAAGTGGGCGACGAGTGGCGCACGGAAGTGAATATTGGCACTCGTATTTGGTTTATGCAAAATGTTGAGCTACATGGCCGTATCGGCCAAATCATAGATAATGACGATTCGAACACCATTTACAATCTGGGCGCACGATTCCACTCAACTCAGCAACTATCGCTTGGTGCAGATTTCAAAAATAATGGTGTCTATGGCCAGCAAATTGTAATGTCTGCTCGTTTTGCATTTTAGTGGACATGACTATGACTACCAGGGCATCACAAGCAAGCATATGATTCAATAAAAATGGCCTCCAATTTTGGAGGCCATTTTTTGTTAATCACGAATTATTAGCTTGTAGCAGAAACTAGCTGTAATACATCAGTTTTTAGCGGTTTTTTTAGGTTTATCTTGCACATATTTTTTCGATACATCTACAACGGCGATATCTCTAAAAAAGCTTCGACCAAGCAAAATTGGAAACGTCATATGTCCGCGATCCGCTAACGTAAACTCTGTCTTTTCTTTGTGATCCCCAACGGTAATGTAGGCTTTTACCACCGCTCGTTTATCCACCTCTTCTGACGAAGACTGCTTAACTTTAGCCCAGCGCTCAACGGGTACTTTAAATTCTTTGGTGTCTTTGTCACCTAAATCTATCTTAAATTTAACCCAGTCTTTACCATCACGCTCAAACGGAACAATGTCAGTCGCACTAATTGATGATGTTGTCGCACCTGTATCGACTCTAGCCTTGAAAGTCTGGTCAATTTCAGGAACATAAACCCATTCTTCAGAACCAAGAATTAACATGCCATCGGGTGTTTTTGTGACCTTGACTGGCTTCTTAGGCTTTGGTTCCGGCTTTTTCTCAGGTTTCGCTTCTGGTTTGGGCTCCACCTCTGGCTTTGGATCTACATCAGGTTTCACTTCTGGCTCGACTTTAACGGGCTCTTCGACCTTTGGCGACTCTGGCTCAACAGGTTCCTGCGTCGTTTGAGTTGACGTACAAGCAATTAAACTGCCGCTCATCATAAGCGGCAGAATCAGTTTCCAGTTTTTCATCCACACTCCAATTAAGCTTGAGATACTTTCTTAATTGCGTCCGCTACGTATGGAATATGAGTTTCGGTAAGTCCGGCAATGTTAATTCGACCATCGCCAACACCATAAATGCCATAATCTTCACGCAGTTGCGCCATTTGGTTTCCACTAAAGCCTAGCACAGTAAACATGCCTTTGTGGCTCTCAATGAAATCAAATTGATCTGTATTATGGTTGTTTCTCAATTCGTTACACAAAGTTTGACGAAGGTTCAGCAAGCGTTGCTGCATTTCGTTCAATTCTTGTTTCCAAACGGAAGTAAGATTTGCATCTTGAAGAATGGTTTTCACTAATGCTGCACCGTGATCTGGCGGCATAGTGTATGTTGAACGCGCTAACGTAAGCAGTTTGCCTTTCGCATTCGCCACATCTTTTGCATTTTTACCGATTACAATCGCTGCACCAGTACGCTCACGGTACAGACCAAAGTTCTTCGAACATGAAGTCGTGATCAGCATTTCTTCAACGTTGTCAGCCATAAAACGAAGACCTTTTGCATCTTCTTCTAGACCGTCACCAAAACCTTGGTAAGCAATATCTACAAACGGAGTAAATCCGTTCTTTTGCGAAAGCTCGGTAATGGCTTGCCACGCTGAGAAGTCGATGTCTGCACCCGTTGGGTTGTGGCAGCAACCATGCAGAAGAACCACGTCAGAAGGACCGGCTTTAGAAAGGTCTTCTAGCATTTTTGCAGTATCAACTTGCTTGGTTTCTGGAGAGAAGTAATGGTAGAACTTTACTTTAAGCCCAGCCGCTTCCATCACTGGCTTGTGGTTTACGTAGCTTGGGTTTGAAATCCAAACCGTTGTATCTGGTTGTGCAACCTTCATTAGGTCACCCAGCATACGCAACGCACCACTCGCACCAGGCGTTTGAATCGCAGCCACGCGATCTGTTGCTGACGTGCCAGTCAGAAGCAAATCGATCATGCTTTGGTTGAATTCTTCACAGCCAGCAAGGCCAACGTAAGACTTGGTCTTCTGGTTTTCGACAACCACTTCTTGAGCCATTTGAATGGCTTTCATGATTGGCGTTTCACCAGCGCTGTTTTTGTATACGCCAATACCAAGGTCAACCTTGTTTGGACGTTCATCGCCGCGGTATGCGACGGAAAGAGACAAAATGGGATCTAATACGGGAGTTGGTAGATTAGAAAACATGAAAGTCATAACCCTTTGAAATTCAAGTACCGAACCTCACGTTAACACCATCGCAAAAAATGACGAAATGATTTTTCACTTATTTCATCAATTAGAGAACAAAATTCTGGATTGCGGTGAGTTTTGTGCGCTCTATCGTTCAGAAAAAGAACGATTCACTCCTCGTTGTACCAATCCACTCTACCGTTTTTTCTAAACTCTCTTGGTGTCATGGTCGACCACGCTTTAAAACGTGTACTAAAGTTAGCGCTGGTCGGATATCCGACTATTTCTCCAATATGCTGAATTGGCCATTCTGTTGAACGAAGTAACCTAGCAGCATATTCCATGCGCATACGCGTTAAATGTGCCATTGGGCTTCGACCAAACTGCTTTTGAGTCAGTCGATGCAAATGAGGCTCCGAACATGGATATAGAGCCGCCACCTGCTCAACGCTCCAATCCTTATGGAGCTGACGTTGGACAAGGTCAAATACACGCCGAAGCCTCAATTGGCTGCGTGATATCGACTCTGAGGGCGGCATGTTTAACATCAGCTCTAACTGAGCCACACTATGCTCACCTACCGCACCACCATAATCGATTGGAAGGTTAATGCTGCGTAGTAACGTTTGGATACATGCATACATCACTTCAGGTGTAGATGAAAGCTGGTAGCGAACATCGCATTCTAATATCGGCCACTCTCTATCAGGAGCAAGAAAAAGCCACGCGATCTGCCAAGGTTCTTCTTCTATACCAAAACCGTTTTCAACACCTGCGGGTACTGTAATCAACGAGCCCGGTTCCAAATCGTATCGATAAGTCCCACTCTCTAGCCACCCTTTACCACGCACCGTATAGAGCAGCATGTGTTTCTTTTGGTTTTTACGATAAACAGTGAAGAAGTCACGACAAGTGGCAATGCCGCACTGCACAATGCCTCTCTCCTCAAGTGCTAATACTCGACTGTGATCAATAAACTCTTGATAAGTTTTTTCTGAAATCGCGTAGCGTTCTTGTTTATCTTCCATGATTTATTGGCTCACATGTGCGTTAGTAGAGAGTTTTACAAAGGTTTTGGATTCCTTTGAAAAATACAGCGCCAAATCATGAGGATAAACTACTCGCATTAATCTTTAAGGAGAAATGCGATGCTCTTAACACGCGAATACATCGATAAAGCATTTTGGCAAAAGCTGATTACGATTGGCCTACCTGTTTCACTTCAGTCCATGCTTTTTGCTTTGCTCGGCGTCGTGGATATTTTCATGGTAAGCCTACTCGGAGAATCTGCAACGGCAGCAGTTGGAGTTGGAAATCGTATCTTTTTCTTCAACCTAGCGGTTGTCTTTGGCCTGTGCGGTGCAGTTACCGTACTTGCTTCTCAATACTACGGCTCAGGAAACCTAGCCGGAATTCGCAGAACGTTGGCGCAATCTTGGTTTATTTCCATTTTGGTGACGCTGCCGTTTATCGTTCTTTATGCGATTTTTGATGAAGAGATCGTCTCTTTTATGTCAGACGATCCTGAATACGTCACTTATGCACGTGATTATCTTGTGGTTACGGGCTTTAGCCTCATTGCTACGGCGATAGTAGTACCGATTGAAGCGGTATTGCGCTCCGTGGGCCAAACCAAACTGGCAACCAACGTTAGTATCTCCGCCATTGTCGTTAACGTCGCGCTTAATTATGTTTTGATTTTTGGTTTATTTGGTTTCCCTCAATGGGGCGTATTTGGTGCAGCCGTAGGTAGTTTTGTTTCTCGATTTTTCCAAACCGCCGTCTTGATTTATTTTTTCTACAAACGATATGCTTACCTAATTCCGACTAAGTTCGATTGGGTACAAGGCCGCTTAAAACAGTATCGAAAAAAGTACTTTAAGGTTTCTTTACCCATGTTGGTCCACGATGCACTTTGGACTGGTGGATTGATCGTTTACAGCATCATCTATGGTCAATTGGGCGTTTCAGAACTGGCGATCATCTCATTCTTATCACCGATTGAAGGGGTACTGATTTCAACCTTTATGGGATTTGCGGTCGCTGCATCCGTTCTTCTTGGGAATGATATTGGTGCAAAACATTATGACCGAGTCGAGAAAACGGCGTGGTGGTATGTGTTAACCAGCGCAATCTTAGCCACCTTGCTGTTTTTCCTAGTGTGGTTGAGCTCGCCCATGATTCATCACCTATTGGTACTGAGCCCGTTAACCGATGCAGACATGGCACTTAACGTATGTTTAGTCATGGCGCTAGGTATGATTTTGAGGGTGTTTAACATGGTTGGGATTGGCGGCGTACTAAAGAGTGGCGCTGATATTCGCTATAGCATTTTCATCGACACGTTCGGTCAGTGGGCTATTGGCATCCCCCTTACTTATTACACAGGCATGGTGTTAGGGCTGCCTTTGCATTTTGTCTTGATGTCTCTGCTCGCGGAAGAGTTAGTGAAAGGCGTACTGACGACTTACCGTATTCAATCTAAACGTTGGATAAATAATATGGTTGAAGATGACCAATCGGTGACAGCGTAACCAAAAAGACATTAACGAACTCACACCAAAAGGGCTCACCCGTTCTGCACGCGTGAGCTCTTTTTATGTGCGGAGAATGCTTGATTAGATGTCCGTAAAGCGATGAATGATTTGGTTTGAACTGCCACGCCATTCGAGATTGAGGTCTTTCTTGTCTTGTTCAAACTTACCATCAATCAAAACATCGATGTATTGCACCACTTCCCTTTGCGCGTCATTCAGTTCCGTCAGCGTGTAGCCAGTCCAAACCCAAATGTCTTTACCTGGGCACTCCTCTCTCACCCTTTTCACTATCTTCAAAATATGAGGCACATTAGCAGGGTGAAGCGGATCTCCACCCGACAACGACAAGCCACGGCGTTTGATACGCGTCTCGTTTAAGTCAGCGATGATTTTGTCTTCCGCTTCTTGCGTGAAAAGTACACCAGAATCCAAACGTTGCGTCGACTGGTTATAACAGCCACGGCACTGATGCACACAACCCGACACAAACAGCGTGCAGCGCGTACCCGGTCCGTTAACAACGTCAATTGGATAGTATTGGTGGTAATTCATAATGCGTCTCTGTGTTATCGAGAAAGAGAAAATCAACCTGTTTAAAGTTGATTTTCAAAGTGTAAAACGAGTGGTAGTAAACCTTACAGGTGTTTAACTCGGCGCTTCACTTCTTCTTGCTTACCGAAGTTAAACGGGCGTGCATCTGGGCTGCCTAGATAGCCACAAACTCGACGTGTTACTGATACTTTAGTTGAGTCATGGTTACCACAGCTTGGGCAAGTGAAGCCTTTGCTTGTACAGTCAAACTCGCCGTTGTAGCCACACTCGTAACACTCATCAATTGGCGTGTTAGTTCCGTAGTAAGGCACTCGGGTGTAACTGTAGTCCCATACGTTTTCTAGTGCTTCAACGTTGCGTTGCATGTTCGGGAACTCGCCGTAACAGATAAAGCCGCCACTTGAGATTTCTGGGTAAGGCATCTCAAAGTCGATCTTGTCGTACGGGTTCACCTTCTTCTCAACATCTAGGTGGAAGCTGTTGGTGTAGTAACCTTTGTCTGTTACGCCTTCAATTACACCGAACTCTTTCGCATCGATTCGGCAGAAACGGCTACATAGGTTTTCACTTGGCGTTGCGTATAGGCTGAAACCGTAACCAGTATCTTCCGCCCAACCGTTTACTGTATCTTTCAGGTGCTTGATGATCCCTATTGCTTTCTCACGCAAAACAGCGTCATCATAAACGTGCGCTTCTGTACCGAATAGCGCGTTAATTGTCTCGTGTACACCGATGTAACCAAGGGAAATAGACGCACGACCGTTCTTGAAGATATCTGCGATTGAGTCGTCTGCTTTCAAGCGAACACCACATGCGCCCTCCATGTATAGGATTGGGGCCACACGTGCTTTCACGTTTTCAAGGCGAGAGATACGTGTCTCTAGTGCTTTACGAGCAAGACGTAGGCGGTCATTTAGAAGCTCGTAGAATTTCTCTTCGCTTCCGTTTGCACGGATAGCGATACGAGGAAGGTTCAAGCTCACGACGCCAAGGTTGTTACGACCTTCGTGAATCAGCTCACCGTTTTCTTCGTAAGTACCAAGGAAGCTACGGCAACCCATTGGCGTTTTGAATGAACCGGTTACTTCCACTACTTTGTCGTAGTTAAGAATGTCTGGGTACATACGCTTAGACGCACACTCAAGCGCAAGTTGCTTGATGTCGTAGTTTGGATCTTCTGATTTGTGGTTCAAACCATCTTTGATGCCGAATACAAGTTTAGGGAATACCGCTGTTTTACGGTTCTTGCCTAGACCTGCAATACGGTTCTTCAGAATCGATTTCTGAATAAGGCGGGATGCCCAGCTTGTACCAAGACCAAAACCGAACGTAACGAATGGGGTTTGACCGTTCGCTGTGTGCAGCGTGTTTACTTCGTATTCTAGAGATTGGAATGCGTCGTAACACTCTTTCTCAGTGCGCGCTTTTGCGAACTCTTCTGGCTCAGCAATGTTCCACTCTTTTGCGATCTCTAGGTGTTTCTCGTAGCTTGTGATTACGTACGGTTCTAGAACCTCATCAATACGGTTGATGGTTGTACCGCCGTAAATGTGGCTCGCGACTTGAGCAATGATTTGCGCTGTTACCGCTGTTGCAGTCGAAATTGATTTTGGCGTATCAATCTCAGCGTTACCCATTTTAAAACCATGCGTCAGCATGCCTTTAAGATCGATAAGCATACAGTTAAACATTGGGAAGAACGGTGCGTAGTCTAAATCGTGGTAGTGAATGTCACCCTCTTCATGCGCTTGAACCACATCGCGAGGAAGAATGTGCGTCTTCGCGTAGTGTTTCGCTACGATACCAGCCAACAAGTCACGTTGAGTCGGAATTACTTTGCCGTCTTTGTTCGCGTTCTCGTTGATTAGATCCAGATTACTTTCTTCAATCAAACCTTCGATTTCGCGAGTTAGTGCACTTTGCTTCTCACGAGCGATGTCGCGATCGTGGCGATATTCAATGTAAGAACGCGCTAGGGCTTTGTAAGGACCTTGCATGAGTTCATTTTCGACTAAGTCTTGAATCTCATGGATGTGAACTTCATCGTGTTCTCTTAACTGTAACTCGACAGCAAGAGCCACATTAAGAGCATAAATAGCGACATCCTTATCTTTGTTTTCCGCTGCTGCTTCAACTGCTGCTTGGATACGATCCCTGTTGAACGGAGCTCTTGATCCGTCGCGTTTGATTACGATTGGTTTCACTTTGTTCTCCTTACCCGAGCATACTCACAGAGTTATCCACAAACAC
Organism: Vibrio sp. 704; assembly: GCF_033339295.1. Classification (NCBI taxonomy): domain Bacteria; kingdom Pseudomonadati; phylum Pseudomonadota; class Gammaproteobacteria; order Vibrionales; family Vibrionaceae; genus Vibrio; species Vibrio sp. 704. The sequence goes on from NZ_JAWOUH010000001.1 coordinate 652,038, forward strand.
ACTATATGGGCTTATTTTTTATTCTGGCAACACAATATATTGTGGCGTATTTAACGAGAAGCACCACTCGAAAACATTGATTTTGATCAATAAAGATTGGCTAGCGAACAAGAAGAAATCGATCTTATTGGCGTTGATCTCAGTTGCGAAGAAAACCATGAAAATTGCAAAATTGGTACTAAATCTACTTGCTATTTTTGGAGGTCTTGTAGGATAAAGGATGGAAAGGAATACGCTAAAAGATAGGAGTGCAACAGGCCAAAATGCGATCACTTTTTGTTACGTTAATATTACTTTTTAGTTCTCTTTCATTTGCTCAAAACTCCATCAATCTAACCAGTTGGAACATAGAATGGTTATCTATAGATGGTGGAAAAGTGTCGAGAACACCACAAGATTTTGAAAAACTGACCCACTATGTGGATAAAACACAAGCCGACATTCTTGCTTTTCAAGAAGTCGAAAGTGCTGCTGCCATCCAAAAAGCCGTTGGCAATGACTTCACTATTTATCTTTCCGATCGTTCAAACGCCTCCAACCGACACCTTCAGTTTAACGACACCAACCAATACACAGGCTTTGCCGTGCGCAATGTCGTAAGCGTATTAGACAAGCCAGACTTCTCTATCACACGAGGCAACAGCAAGCTGCGCTTCGCGAGCTACCTTGTTTTAAATCCAAACCAAGAAAACGAGACTCACCTACTCTCTGTACATCTGAAAGCGGGTTGCAGTGGCGCGTATCGTAATAACCGCGATTGTAAGATAGTGAAACAACAAGGACAGGCACTAGTTAAGTGGATAAAGGCGCGCGAGGACAACAAACAACATTATGTCGTGCTTGGCGACTTTAACCACAACTTGGGTTATCAAGGAGATTGGTTGTGGGACGTGATATCGGACAATACTAGTGCAAAGCTAGTGACTAAAGACACTAAAGCGGAATGTAAAGTGCGCTCTAATCGTAATCCGAATAAAACCCACCAATTCCGCTCTGTGATAGACCACATCATTGCGAGTGGTGATTTAAAGGCGTCGTCTGGTGTTCAAACCGTTTTCAAAACACAAGATGTACTCGACTATAAACTGAGTGACCATTGTCCGGTTTCTACGACACTCACTTTTTAGCGTTTAAGTACTCTTTTTAACGTTGAAGTACTTTCTTTATTGACGAACCACTCTTTTAGCGGTGAATGACCCAACCAACATTGCCGCTATAAAGAGCAGAACTTGTGTGTTGCCAGTAAAAAGGCTGGCAACCGCAGGACCAGGACACACACCCAGTAAGCCCCAACCAATACCAAACAGTGCTGCACCACCGACTAACTTTTTGTCTATCGTTTTAGAAGTCGGACAGACAACCTCATCACCAAACACAGATTCGCTTCTTGGCTTTATTAATAAAAGATAAGCAGGAACGAACACAACAAGTGCTCCGCCCATAACGAAGGCTAAGCTTGGGTCCCATGAACCGGTAATATCAAGAAAGCCGATCACTTTTGCCGGATCTGCCATACCAGAGACCACCATACCAATACCAAAGAGCACACCAGAAAATGCAACAACGGACATTTGCTTAATACTTTTCATTACATGAGTTTTCATAACGGCACTATTCCTCACGATACTAGCAAGACGGTTAACATGGCTGTGGCCATAAAAGTACACGTCGCGACCACAGAACGGATTGAGAAACGCCCTATTCCACAAATGCCATGGCCACTAGTACAACCATTGCCGATACGCGTACCAACACCGACTAACAAGCCAGCAACGATAACTAAAATAAGAGAACCGCTGTACTGATCTGGTACATGCCCGCCAAGAACATAAACAGCAAACACGCCACCTAATACCATCGCAATTAAAAAAACAATGCGCCAAGCGCGATCTGTATTCTCAATCGCGCCATTTAAGATCCCGCTAATTCCCGCCGTCTTACCAGTGAAAAGCATCAATATCACCGCTGTTGCGCCAACCATGACGCCGCCCAAAAGCGACATCCAAGGAACTTCAAACATAGCAACCGCCAAACTAATTACTTACAGAAAACTTGCTTAAATGCCTCAACCAGCGGACCAACTCTTTCATCAGAAATTGAATAAAATACCTGCTGAGAAACTTTTCTAGCTTTAATAATGTCGTGCTTTCTCAATACGGTGAGATGTTGTGAAAAAGCAGATTGGCTTAATGATGAACCTTCAAACAGTTCACCGACCCCTTTCTCGCCTTCAATCAGCTTACACATCACGATTAGGCGCTCTGGATGAGCCATAATTTTAAGCAGCTCACTCGCTTCGGTCGCACTTTGTAGCATACTGTCGCCCATTCTTATGCCTCTTCATTACTACATTACATTTTATTAGATATTACTAATTAATATTATTAAGTCAATGCTAATGTAGATTAAATAACATTAGACTCAGCTAATTTATTTAAGTAAGGTGTAGGCGTTTTCGATCATTCAGCAGGAGAAATCCATGAGCAAAATCGTGATTATTGGTGGGGTTGCTGGCGGTGCATCTGCAGCAGCTCGCGCTCGTCGTCTTAGTGAAGACGCAGAAATCATTATGTTTGAACGCGGCCCATTTGTGTCATTAGTCAACTATATGATAGACGACATTAAAAATAGTTTAGCACTGCTCTTAATATAATCTTAAAAACAAACAAAAATTTACTTGTTTTCGAGTGTATTATTGTTTGTTTTTTACTCGCTAAGTTGGAGTGTCTATATGACCAAAATTCTCATTGTCGGTGGTGTGGCTGGCGGTGCATCAGCAGCAGCCCGCGCTCGTCGTTTAAGTGAAGATGCAGAAATTATTATGTTCGAACGAGGTAATTTCGTGTCTTTTGCTAACTGTGGCCTTCCCTATCACATCGGTGGCGACATCAAAGATCGCAGTAAATTATTGCTACAAACACCAGAAAGCTTTTTAGCACGCTTCAACGTTGATGTTCGTGTAATGAATGAAGTGGTATCGATAAACCGTCAAGACAAAACAGTGACAGTAAAAAATCTTCTTGATGGCTCAGAATACGAAGAGACATACGACTTCCTATTACTTAGCCCAGGTGCAGGCCCTATCGTTCCACCAATCCCTGGTCTGGATAACCCGTTGACTCATTCACTTCGTAATATCCCTGATATGGATCGCATCATTAAAACGATCCAGATGAACAAGCCAGAGCACGCCACGGTTGTAGGCGGCGGTTTCATTGGTTTAGAAGTAATGGAAGCCTTCCACCAACTGGGTATTAAAACCACTTTGCTTGAAATGGCAGAGCAAGTCATGACACCTGTTGACCGTGAAATGGCAGGTTTTGCTCACGCAGAAATCCGTGAAAAAGGGATCGACCTTAAATTGGGCGTTGCTCTTGAGTCTGTACAATTTATTCCAAATGAACATGTGGCTAGCGTGGATGCTGGTGAGAGTGAGAAACATCAACACTTAGAAGGTGAATTGGTTCTTACGCTTAATAACGGTGAAAAACTAACCACCGACATCCTGGTTATGGCTATTGGTGTTCGTCCAGAAACTAAATTAGCAAAAGAAGCGGGATTAGAAATTGGGACGCTTGGTGGTATCTACACTAATGAATACATGCAAACCAGCGATCCTTCAATTTACGCTGTTGGTGATGCAGTTGAAGAAAAAGATTTTGTCACTGGCGAGCAGACACTTGTTCCTTTAGCGGGTCCAGCCAACCGTCAAGGTCGTATGGCAGCCGACAACATGCTAGGTCGTAGCGAGACTTATCAAGGTACACAAGGTACGGCAATTTGTAAGATCTTTGACCTTGCTGTGGCTTCAACGGGTAAAAATGAAAAACAGCTAAAACGAGCAGGTATGGAATACGAAAAAGTCTATGTCCACACCGCAAGCCATGCAAGCTACTATCCTGGCGCTGAAGTCGTTTCATTCAAGATGTTGTTCGATCCAAAGGCTGGTAAGATCTTAGGCGCACAAGCGGTTGGTAAAGATGGCATTGATAAGCGAATTGACATAATGGCTGTTGCACAACGAGCTGGCATGACGGTCGAACAACTGCAACATCTGGAGTTGACTTACGCGCCTCCTTACGGAAGTGCAAAAGATGTGATCAACCAAGCTGCGTTTGTCGCAAACAACATCATCAAAGGTGACGCGACTGCGATTCATTATGATGAAATCGATAAATTGTCTGAAAACCAGGTCCTTCTTGATGTACGTAATCCAGGTGAACTTGAGTCGGTAGGATATCTTGAAGGTGCAATCAACATTCCTGTTGACCAATTACGTCATCGTATGAACGAGCTACCAAAAGACAAAGAGATTGTGATTTACTGTCAAGTTGGGTTACGTGGTAACGTTGCCTATCGTCAGTTAGTTAACAATGGTTACAAAGCTCGTAATCTAATAGGCGGTTATCGAACCTATCTTCATTCAAAAATGTAATTACTATTAACAAAATTGACAGCCAGCACTTTGATCGCTGGCTGTTGTATACCTTAATAGTCTGTCCACTGTGCTGTAAAATCGGCACTAGCAATTTTGTCAACTAATTGTAAGATTTGGGTACACCTCTCCACCTTCAATTTTCTTCAGAAAAAACAGATGACCAGGTTACTAAGAACCTATCCATAAAGGGATTTATTCCAAACAATGAGGCCACAAGCAAAATGCAGCATGGCATCGTAGTTTTCTATTTTCTTCTCCCAACGAACAAGTAATCTACGATAGCGGTTTAACCAGCTATGGGTTCGCTCCACAATCCAACGATGAGCCTTAAAATCATCAGATTGTTTTAACCTCGCAGCCTCTTATACTCGGATTGAACATGAGGGATGTAGTTCAAAGTAACCAGTTCACATGTAACCACTGGCCTGTATAACCTTTGTCTAGATACAGTGGCATTTGTAAAGGTGGTCAATAACACTCTAATGCTTCTAAAGTTTGAAGTACCAATTTGATATCGTGAACGTTGGCACCATCGCTGACTACGGTAAGTGGCAATCCATTCGCATCCGTCAACAAACTACGTTTTACTCCTTGTTTCGCTCTGTGTGTTGGGTTCTTTCCTGTTTTTTGAGCCAGCTAAGGGGGACAGCCCCATCCACTGATAGAGAACGCCAATCAACTCCACCGTAAACCAGACCGTTTTGCCAAAATCGCTCAAATACTCCCGCATCTCGCCACTCTTGAAAGCGGCGATGCGCAGAGCTAGAGGGACAAATGCATTCCACTGACAAGCAGTTCTGAGAACAAAAAATGCCGTTCATCGCATCGCGGTTATCGACTCGTCTTCGATGCGTACCTAGAGGATTGTTAGTCTTGTGGACGGGAAGTCGCGGCTCTATTTTTTCCCAGAGGGCATCGGAGATTAGGTATTGTGTTGAACTCATTTGCAGTGTTTTCAATAGGTGTTGATTTAACTCAAACAACACCTATTGAGATAGGTCCTAAGTCTTGAACAGTACTGAGCTAGCCACGACAGCAATACCTCTTTTCTACGGAATATTCCGCTTAGATAGCACAGCTTTATGCTGTGCAGGTGCAAATAAAGATTCTTCTTAATACTTACCGTCCAGCTCAACTTGATAGTCACCGATGATCTCTTCAAGTTCGTTTTTATAGGTCGCTGTTCCTTCAACTATCTTATCTTGGTAGTTCGAAATATCGTGCTCAAGCAAGTCAAGAAACTCTGTTAGCACAATATCACTGTCATTTGAGTACTGTTACTCCTTTTAGCTTTATGCTTCATATAAGCCCCCGTATATATGCTTTAGTAATAACCACACTTACCATTTTTACATTGCCATGCATCTATGGCTGAGTCATCTATATAGTACGTAACTGAACCACGTTTACACCGTCTTATTCTACTTTCCCCAGTTAGTTATTTTCTTTTTCACTTTACCCACATCAACACCGAGCGTTCTAACCATAACAAAGGAGCTGATCGCAAGGTTGGGAATTTTTTTAACTGATTTAAGCAACGCCCCTTTTGCTGACAAGTAGTTAAAAAAGCGCGATTGATTAGCTAAGATACTATTTCAGTTGAAAAGGATTCAGTTAATCGGAAAAGCACTTTCGACGTTAATTTTTTAGTGTTAGTGAAAATCAAAATCCTAATTATCCCTTGTATGTCTATAAGATAAACATTTTAAAAATTACTATTTATCCTCTTCCATATAGGTAAATTTGTAAGACTTTCCAGAGTCAATTCTCTTAGAATTAAAACCAAGCGATTGGAATATATTTTTAATTTTCCTTGTAATTTTAGCTTGTCCTATATTTTCATCTTTACGTTCAGTAATTTTGAGTTTATTTGGAAGAATATGATTGATGATGCTTCTATGGTTATATAGTTCCTTATCTATACCTATAAATGAACCATGAAAATTTTTACCTTTATACTCTTCTCTGCTAGAGATAACAATAAAGTCTTGAACTAAATCAACCTTAAGTATACTTCGAAGGAGTAAAGCTGCTTCGAGTTTAGTTTTCTCAATTGCTGAGGATAGCTGACTAATAGTTCTCCCTGTCATGATAATTTCTAACACATCTTTATCAAAGTGCGGATTTTTTTCTTACCATAAATACCACTTGGTAAATTATCAAATGAATCTTCAACAATATTGAACTTCAACTTAGCTAAGGTTAATTTAAGAGCATCATAAAAATTATCAATCAGCACTTTTTTTCTAAATTCGATACTGGACTCTATCCAATCCTCAGGAGAATTATTATATTTATTATGGTCTAACGTGATCGGTGTAGATAGACCAAAAATGCCAAATCGGATCTTCTTTGCTTTCCGTAATCGTCTGGAAGATTGTATTATTTCTTTGGGTGTCAAAACTTTATCACACAAACAATAAACGGTATCCGTGTAATTCGATTCAATACTGAAGCCTTCTTTTAAAACTGGACTGCATATAACAGTATGATACTTAAATATTTCCGTATTTGGGCTACGGATAAATTCTTCGACAGCCTCTTCATGGTGTTCTTTCAAGAATTTGCTTGCAACAATTACAAGTATTTGGTTATCCAAGGCACTTATATAATCTACATTGCCATCATCACTAATAAATCCCGATTCTTTCAAGATAACATCAACTTTATCTTTTGAAGATGAGAATACAAAACAGTTCTCATTCACATTTTGGATTTTATCAATGATAGTTTGTTTTTCATGGCTTCCATTTAAAAGAGATACCTCTATAGACCCAAAATCATGTTCTAGACAAGAATTATATGCGTTCGCGAGCAATACGTTCCTTTCAAAATTTAACAAGCTCTTGATGACATTTTTTGTTATTTTGTTAGTAATATCCGCGTCCATTAACAACAGTTTCGTATTAGGGTCATTTAATGAATATTGAAGTAATTCTCTAACTATAGATTTTTCACGGTCGTCTATATAGCTATTACTTTTTGAATATAATGCCTCAAAAACTTTTTCCACCTCATCAATAATAATTATATCTGATGATATCACAGAATCTATAATATGCGGTTTACTTAATGATTTTAATGTCGTAGCAATATGTTTACTTTCTTCAATTTCATAGAGAACTGCTTCTGATGTTATAATATGGCAAGGCTCTAATTCTACCATTAACTGACTGACTTTTTCTTGTAGCCTATGCTCATAAGACTGAATTACCGACTTCAAATTTGAAATTATCGATGTTTTTTTTCCTATGCGATGAGCATGAATAACAACGTCTAGAGCCAAATCAGTTTTACCACTACCTGTACCTGATTTTAATAGAGTAATATCAGGTATGAACTTCCACAAATCCCCTCGCCCCATACCTCGCAAACGTTTTAAATATCGGATATTCAAATCACTATTGCCATTAATTGCACCTTCAAAATAAATAAAAGAACCAGGATCAGTCACTTCTTTTGAAAAAACCAATGACTCATCAACTATATGATGAACAAAATTTTCGGCTGACTTTCTTTTAATCTCTACAACTGAGGTTAAATCTAGATCTAATGAAAATGCAATTGCACTATCTATATCTTCTTGACTAAATTGATCTTTTACAGATTTTCTAGCTTTCAACATAGCCATTGATGTGCAAAAGTTCGATGCATTATGCCTTATCAAAAATTTATATACAGATAAATAGTAATTAAAAGTTATGTCTTCAATAAGTGGGTTACTTAAAAACTCAAATATTACGTTTCCATCAAGATCATGAAAGAGCATGCTTTTTATATTGGATATATTTAATCCTTTATAAATAAAAAAATCATTAAACATTGAAAACGAGAATTTTTCATCAGAGATATAAATCGCTTTCAACCAATTTTTAACTATAAGACCTCGTTTATGATATTCTAAAACTCTTTGTATATCATTAACATGTTTAATATGTATGACTCTTCGATTATCGTACATAGCCCATTCTGGAAGCATATCTGATAATACAATGATGCACTTATTACATTTTTTATTTCCATGTAATGAGAAATACTCTTTACTGTTTGCCATTAAATTATAATCATATGAAAATTGATGTATTTACTATCAATCAAAGCGAGATACCTTATCGTGAATGACACTGTTCCGTACCTTCACCCAACTGTCCTATTAAAATAAAAATGCTTTGTAAATCTAACATATTACATGAATTCCCGCACTGATTGTCATAGTAACAAGTCTCTAATGAATGACGACTTGTGCCCCCTTAACCTTATAGTTGTACAGCAACTCCATGTTTATTGGCGCAGCTACGCTGCGAGAAACGATAGGTAGGCACTGTGTCGTATCCGTGCCCAATTGTGTTTCCTCATTTCTCCCGCTTCCTTTACGCTATGCACTTTTTACGTGAATATATAAATTTGACGATAAGTGCATAGCTTACGTCATCCCACCATTTGGTATTGCACAGCTTCGCTTTGCTGACTGACGCAGCTGCGCTGCGAGAAACGATAGGTAAGCCCTGTGTCGTGTCCGTGCCCAACTGTGTTTCCTCATTTCTCCCGCTTCCTTTACGCTATGCACTTTTTACGTGAATATATAAATTTGACGATAAGTGCAT